>NZ_JBJXVU010000012.1:0-133177 GCF_046159675.1 Cellulosimicrobium sp. RS
CCGACGCCCGAGCATCCGATCTCAGCGTCTCACCGACCGGCCCGCCGCACCCCCGCCGCTTCTCGCACGAACTTGGCGACTTCCTACAAGGTTGTCAGACACCGCAAAACTGACCGTTTTCCGTACGGCGCGGACGCCGTCGCGACACGCCGATAGAACATGTCGCAGAACTAGTGTCCGAAAACCCCCGGCGTCGCAGAACGCGACCCGGGGGTTTTCGCTACCGTCACCGCCATGGCACACACCTACGGGTACGCCCGGGTCTCCACCACGGCGCAGAACCTCACCGCCCAGGTCGACGCGCTCACCGGCTCCGGCGGCGTCGACGAGCGGGACGTCGTCGTGGAAAAGGCCTCCGGGCCCCGCGAGGACCGGCCCGAGCTCGCGCGGGTCCTCGCGGAGCTGCGGGAGGGGGACACCCTCGTCGTGACGAAGCTCGACCGGCTCGGCCGGTCGGCGGCGCACGTCGCGCGCCTGGTGCGCGACGTGCGCCGAGCGCGGCGTCACGCTGCGATCACTGACGGAGACCCTGGACACCTCGAGCGCGGCGGGGCGGCTCATGGTGCACGTGCTGGCCGCCGTCGCGCAGATGGAGGCCGACCTCGCACGAGAGCGCACGCTCGACGGCCTCGCGGCCGCGCGCGCCCGAGGCCGCGTAGGCGGCCGCCCGAGCGTCATGACGCCGGACCGCGTCGCGGCCGCGCGCGTCGCGCTCGCCGGTGGACAGTCCCGTGCCGCCGTCGCCCGCGCGCTCGGCGTCTCCCGAGACACCCTCTACCGGCACCTGGCTTCGCTCGACGTATGAGTTCTTGCCCCGGGGCCGCTGACGTCAGGCGGGAGCCAGCAGCGCCCATGCGAGGGGCGCGGCCGCGAGCAGGGTGAGGACGATCGCCTGTCCTCGTGAGCCGGACGAGCGTGCGAGTGCGACGAGCGCGACGGCGAGTGCTGTTGCTCCGGCGGGGAGAATCACGGCGGCAAAGTTGTCCCGGTCGCTTGTGTACACGACCACAGCGAGCAGCAGGACCACGACGTCGAGGATGAACGACGCCATCCGCCAGCGACCTCCCCGTGACCACCTCGTGGGCCCGGTTTCAGGCAGGGCGTCGCGGGTGGGAAGCGGTACCGGGTTGATCGGCATCATCGGGGGACCCCCAGAGGTCGTGTCTCGCCAGGCTACTGCCGGCACTATGTCCTCGCCTGGCGCTGAGCAACCTGCGGTGAGCGCCGCCGAGGGCTCCGATTGCGCCGGGCAACCGTGCATGTTTGCCTGAGGACGCAATCTCCAACCGAACCCATCGATTCACAAGGACGTGATGAGCTTGAGCAAGTGGAGAGCAATCCCGGTCGGGTTGGCTGCGGCAGCGGTCATCATTGGGGGACCGGTCGCGGTAGCGGGTGCCGACGTCGGCCCCGAGATCCCTGAGGAACCTGTCGAGCTCGAAGTCTCAGAACTGGAGTTCTACGACACACCGGTGGGCGTCTCGATCGCCGCCGAGGGGCAGGCGGAGGCCGACGCCCAGGTATCCCACCTGGTGCAGAATCTCGACCCCGCGGAGGTGGACCTGCTGTCCTCAGGCGCCCCGCTCTACATCGAGGTCGACTTCAACACGCTCACCTACACCTCGGTGCAGGAGCGTCAGCCCGCGATCACCCCGTACGCCCTGACGGTCGGTGGACACTGCAACTCCGGTGGTGCGGCGAAGTCCTGCCTGTGGGGGCCACCGCCGTGGGCCCCGTACAACGGCATCGCGGTCACCGGCCACGGTGAGACATCGAACTTCTGGGCCGGGTGGGACGCGATCGGCATGGAGGGGACCACCACGGTGAACGCGACCGTGTGCGCCGCGTACGGTCTGGGCTGCGTCCCGGTCCCGAAGAACACCTACGCCGACTTCCGCGGCACCGTCCACGTCAACAAGGTCTACCACGACTGACTACTCAGCCTGACGGGGAAACCCGGCGGTCACATGGGGCGGCAGGGGCACAGAATCGGCCCTTGCCGCCCTTCGCGCGCCACGCACTTGGCTGAGCACGGCCGCCGAGTTGGAGGACCGTGGCAGAGTCGGGGCGACGCCAAGTGAGCCGGGGGGACGATGCGGTACGGGTACGTGCAGGACGAACAGGACGTGCGGTTCGTCCTCGAGGCGGCCGAGCGGGCGATCGTCGGCTACGACGCCGATCACGCTGAACGAGCGACGGCGCGGGCGCAGGAGCGCCTCGACGCGCTGTTCGAGGGGCACGGGCCAGCGCCAGCCGCGGGCGCGATCATCGCCGCCACCGACGACACCCAGAGCGAGCTCTACGGCGCCATCGTGCTCGACACGCCGTACTACGCCGCGATCGCGGCCGCGGATCCGCACACCGCGCGCCTGTTCGCGAGCGCGCACCGCATCGTGTCGGGCCTCTTCGTCGTCGACGGCTGCCGAGGAATGGGCGTGGGAACCGGACTGCTGCGCGAGTTCGCGGCGATGCACGCGCTCGAGGTCGGTGCTCGGTACCTGGACGGGTTCGTCGACGACCGCAACGGCAGCGCCGACTTCTACCGCCGGGCCGGGCTGACCGTGATGCCCCACAACACCGGGCTGCCGGCGCGGCGGCCGACCAACTCTCCGCTCCTGCACGTGAAGCAGGTGAACGGCCATTGGTTCTACCTGGACCTCTGGGCGCACTACGCCGAGCGGACCCTCTGCAAGGAGTGCCGGGGAGCATTCACGTTCGTCCCCGAGGACGGGGGACAGCTCGTGTGCCCGCGGGTGCGCGTCGACGACGACGGCCGGCGCACGCACGAGCCCGGCCCGAGCTGAGCGAGGCCGCGAGCCCGCCGCCTCGCAGCCGGGAGTGTTCAAGGTAGGCAGCCAACCAAGTCCCACGATTGCGTACTACACAAATGGTCAGTTCCGTAGTACGATATTCCGTATGGCGATCAGGTGGACGGGCAGTGCGGACAAGCACGGGATCGCCCGTGAGGACGCGTTGCACGCGATGTTGAACCACTACCTGGTCGTGGAGGAGTTCGACGAGCCTCGCGTCGAGGGCGCGTCTCGCCCGGACCTGTACATCGGGCCGCCGAGGCGGCTCGGGGGCGATCTGCTCGAGGTGATGGCCGAGCGGGTGCCGCCGCGGGACGTGGTGATCTTCCACGTGATGATCGCGCGGCCAAAGTTCCTGGCTCTGCTGGACAACGAAGGGGAGTGATGACGATGACCGAGAAGAAGTACGACGACCTCGCCGCGTGGGCAGAGTCCGACGCGCCGACGATCCGCCCGGGCGCCGTGGTGCGCCGGGGCACGACAGCGAGCCGCGATGCGGTGCGCGCCCTGCTCGACGACGCCGCGGAGGGCGCGCGCGACGTTGCGCTCGTGGAGCGCTCGGCCGGGCGCCCGTCGCTGGACGCGACGCCCGGCGAGTCGCCCATGTGGAAGGTCCGCGCACCGAAGCAGCTCGACGACCAGGTGCGCGCCGTCGCGGCCGCGGAGGGCCGCTCGGTCTCCGAGGTGCTGCGCGCCGCCGCCAGCGAGTACCTGAACCGCCACGCGAGCTGAGGAGCAGCCCATGACGAACGAGCCGACGAAGGCGCTCGTGTGGCCGAGCGTGGTGGCCACGGAGTTCGTGGCCGCGCGCCTGGCCGACGCGGTCGACCCGGCAGACCTCGCGGCCGCGCTGCGCGTGATGCGCGCGGCGGCCGCGACGGACCTGCGCGACCTCGAGCGGAAGATGACGACGGACGGGCTGGGGAACCCGATCATGGCCACCGAAGAGCAGCGGCACGCGCAGGCGACCTGGTCGCAGGCAAACGACCTCATCGACCGCGCCGGTGGGTGGCGAGACCTGCTCGACCTCGCGGACTCGATCCAGCAGGTCGACGTCGTCGACGCGGAGCGGGCTCCGGTCGTCAAGGGCTTCGTGCCCGGCACCCGGGTGCGCCGGACGGACAACGGGCGCACGGGCACCGTCGACCCGGGCGCCGTCGCGGCCGACGTGCGCGCCGAGCACCCGGACATGGTCCCCGTGCAGTACGACCACGACGACGCCTGCCTCACGAGCCCGCACGTGCTCGTCGAGCTGCGCGCCGAGACGAGCGAGCGGCCGTGATCGTCCACGGGGCCTACCAGGCCGTGCCCGAGCCGGGGGAGCCGGCCGACGGTCCCGTGCGCGAGGTCGCGGTCGAGGCCGCGACGTACGAGGGTGCGCGCGCCATGCTCTACGAGCAGGTGCGCGACGGAGAGCGACTGACCGGTATTCGAGTCGAGGGCCGTGCCGAGGAGCACGGGCAGGGGAGGACAGCATGAGCACGAACGTGACGAGCGGCGCCCTGGTCGTAGGGCTCGGGATCTTCGTCGCGGGCGTCGTCCTGTTGTAGATCGACCACAACGCCCTTCGCGCGCGATCGCGCGCCCAGCGCGTTGACCTGCATCGACGTGTCGGCGCCGCGGCGCCGGCGGAGGTCTACGCGTTGCCGGATCGCACAACGACCCGAGGCCGGTCCGCCCCCTGTGGTGCGGGCCGGCTTCGTCGTGTGGGTGGGGCCGGCCGGGTACGCTCACCCGCAACGAACCCCGATCGCCTGCCCCCTGCGCGATCGGGGTTCGCTACGTTCGCGGGCCCAGCTGCTCACCGCCGCTCGACGGCGTCAGCCCAGAGCCAGGCCCACCCCTCGCGTCCCGCCGGGGACACGTAGCGCACGTGGACCTGACGGCCCGCCCACGCGACGGCCTCGCCGTCGACGCGCGCCTCGCCGCTCTGGCGCTGCGTGACCCACGCCCGCACCGGGATGCCCTCGGCCGGGCGCACGATCGCCACGCCGCGCCGCGCCAGCTCGGGCGCTTCCTCGGCGTGGTCACGCATCGGGACCGTCTCGATGCCGGACGGCCAGCCGCCCGGAGGCGGACGTCGACGAGTACCCACGACACAATCGTATTCGAACACCAGTTCCCTTGAGCAAGTCTCGGATTCCGTTGGTACGCCGTCCCTGCCGCGTAGTTGACACTGTCCACGACGCGGAAGGGTCGGGAGCCGCCTTGCGCGCTCGGCAGCGAACAGTCGGCGCCTCCTGCTTGCCGCATGCTTCCGCGCGTCGATCGGAGGAAGGCCCGTTGTCAACATCGGTCGCGGCTTGGGCGCAGAGACATGTGCCCTCATCGAGACATCCGGTCGCGAACGACCGCACGAGTCCGCTACCTTTGCGGTGTCCGCACCTGACCTAGGGGGTTTCATTGCTAGCCAATCGCCGACGAACAGCCGCAGCAATGTCTGTCTTCCTATTCAGCGTCCCTATGGGAACAGTCGGGGTCGCGACCGCTCAGACCCCTCCGGCGTCGAGCGCCGAGGCGGGCGAGCGGCTCACCATCTCCCTCCCGCACCCTGTGAGCTTGAGTGACGCGGACGAGCTCGTCAACACTCTGGGCGTCGACCCAGCCTCCTTCCGGTTCCAGCAGGCAGGGATCGAAGGCGAGTACTTCCCGTCCGCCGAGTACCCGCGCGACGCGTTTCTCAATGACTTCGCGCTTGACTTCGAAACGACGCCGCAGATCGTCTCACTTGAAGTAACCGAGCCGCCCGTCGCGAATGCACGACAGGCCGCAGGTGACACTCTTGACCGGGCGTTAGCGATCGCAGAGAGCCTACCTGAGCACCATGCCGAGGCTCCCAGAAATCCACGAGCCGACGCTGCGTTCAAGCGCGGCGCCCTCAGGGCTCAGGAGAAAGCCGCAATTCAACCTTTCGCGAGCGGAACGCCGACTTGGGGTCCCGGCTACACCGAGATCGCTGCGATGACGGACATTAATGGCCGAGCAGTTGTCTATACCTACAACACCTGGGCGAATGGGCGCAGTCCTGGTCAACTCCACTGGGATTGGGGCATCGAAATAGATGTCTCCCAGTTTAACTACAACTACTCTGGGACAAGGCCGAGCTGCCCCTCTGGGTTCCAGAACGGATTCTTCGCCACACAAACATACCCGTCGTCGAGCGGGGTCCATTCGTGGGCCGTCTACGAAGGGTCAGATGCAAGCACGACGACGCAGATCTCGCCGTACTACGACTCCAATGCGGATCTTGACCCTTGCAACCGGCAGTCCATGGCGATTGGCCTCGGTTCTCCTCAGGAGATTCGCATGCAGAACGGGGTCGGTTCGCTGCAGACGATCATCCGGACAAACCGTGGGAACGTCTCCGGGAGCCCGATGTCCGCGACGGCTCAAGCGCTTTCGAATGACTGCAATGACCTCGGAATGATCGCGCAGAGCGATTGCATGGGCATCAACGTGAACCGGCCGTTCCCTGGCCCAGGGTCTCAATCGATGCCGATCGTCGGGGCGCACCGGAACATTCGGGTGCCTACGTGCACCTTTACAACACAACCCAGCACAGTTGTTGAGTGGAAGGAAGGAATCTCGACTGGGTGCGTGCAGCTCTAGTCGACGACTGAAGAGCAATTGCGGCCTGTCGCCGATCCGGCGACAGGCCGCATCTTCTTGCCTGCATATAATGCGACGACCACCGCACCGCCAATTGCCGCAACCGACAGGCACGCTAGCGTAACCTGCCGCGCAGGTGCCGCGAGAACAAAGATCTGGCTCACGTCACCCTCGACACCCGGCCATTCACAACGCAACGTCGCGTCACGCCAACTCACTTCGGCTCTGATCGGCAGGTCCTGTATTGCCCCGGCAGTGCTTTGTGAATGTCGGTCGAGGCACGCGCCTTCAACACCGTCTCCCGCCCGAAGTGCCGCGTATGTTGGGAATAGTAGGGCAACCAGGGATGCGAGCGACACCAATGTGAGCACAATGGCGATCGACATCCTCGCGCTTATCTCGTTCAAGAACGCTCCCCTCGCGCGGACGGGCAGACGGATGGACGGACTGTCGTCATACACATCCTAGGTCTACGACGGGGACCGTCATTCGATCAGCCTCTGTCTACGGGCCTTGCCGGAGCTGACTCCCGTGGTGATGGTCCAGAGCATGCGCCTCACCCCCCGGGGGTGAGGTCACCGACACGTGAGGCGGTGCACTGTGCGGCGCGAAGTTCACCGTGCAAGCTCGCGATCTGGAGGCGCAGGTCGCGGTTCTGTCGTGTCAGCTCGGTGATCCGGACGTGGGCGAGTTCGAGTCGGCGACGCATGGACTCGGCCGTGGCTGGGGTGATGGTGGTACCCATGCGTGGTCGGGCCCTTCCGTCACGGGCCGCGTGGATCGCGTCCAGCAGGTCGGGTTGGGTGTAGACCCAGGATCGAGTGACCTGGGCAGTGCGGGCGAGGAGAGAGACGTTCGGGGGCCGATCGCTGGCCTGCAGCACTCGGAGGGCTTCGTCGGCGCGGGCACGGGTGTCGCGGGCTCGGCGCTGGGCTGCGGCGCGTAGGTGGTGGGTGTTGTCAGCCCTCATCCGGGGACTCCTCTGTTTCGAGTGCGGTGATGATCGTGGTGAGGTTGTCGACGACCTGCTGGTTCGTCTGGGCGAGGCGGGTCTGGCCGGCCTCGGTGGCGCGGTCGACGAGCGCGACGGTCAGGGCGAGTTGCTTGCGGTGCTCGGGTAGGAACTGCGGGGTTGTCAGGAACAGGGGGCAGGTCAGGCACGCGTTGGCGTGCGGGCACGTGCGTTGGGCGGGCATCCCGCAGTACCCGTTGGGCAGGGTCATCGCTGCGCGTTCGACGTGGTGCCGGGTCCAGCGGGCATCGGCGAGTGGGCTGTCGGCCTCGAGGGCGACGGTGTTGCCGTGGATGTCGACCTTTCGGGCGCGTTCCCAGTGACGGCGCACGGTGGTGTCGTGCAGGCGTGCGTAGTGCGCGGTCATCTCGGTGCTGGAGTGGTCCAGGATGCGGCGCACGACTTCTTGGGGGACGTCGTTGTTGATCAGGCGCGTGCCCAGGGTGTGGCGGAACTGGTGCGCGGTGACCTTCGCGAGTTCGCCGGAGTCGTCGCGGATGTCGCAGCGCCGGATCCAGTTCGCGAGCTCGGCCCTTGCCGCGCCCACGCTCAGCGGGCGGGTACCGGCGGCGTTGTCGCGCGTGCGGGGGAACAGCACGGCGGCGGGTGAGTGTGACGCTCGTGCCCGGGCGGCTTGAGCGTGGATCAACTGCGCGAGCTCGGCGCTGATCGGGACGAGGGCCTCGCGCAGCATCTTGTGGTTGGTGTAGCGCAGGTACGGCGCCCCAGCGGCGTCAGTGGTGACGCAGTCAGTAGGGAGCTTCAGCGCGTCGTTCAGGCGCAGACCGGTCTGCATGAGCAGCGGAAACAGCAACCTCATGCGCGGGTCGGTGAGCTGGTCCAGGTTCGCCTCGTCCTCGAGCTGGGCCATCACCTGTTCGGTAAGAGCCCGCGGGGCCAACGCCCGGTGCCGCGGGGCGTCCTCGGGGTGGATGAGACTGTCGGCCGGGATCCCGGGTGCCCATCCGTGACGCCGGACCGTGGTCAGGAACACCCGTGCTGAACTCAGTGCCAGGCGCCTGCCGTTGGGTGACAGGCCGTCCTCGATGAGCAGGGTGAAGAAGCGTCCCAGCACGGCTCGGGTGAGATCCCTCGGTCGAGCTGACGGGCCGGCTGCTTGGGTGAGTGCTCGACTTAGGCGCGTAATGGTCAGCAGGTCGCGGTGCATCCCGGACGGGGAGTACTCGCTCGTGCGTCGCGACCGCAGGAACGCTCGTGCTGCGTCTCGCAGCCACGGTTGGACGATTGGTCGAAAGTCGAAGAGCCAGTTCCGCGCGTGCCCGGTCACGTCGAGTCGTCGCAGCCTCCAGACCTCGCGCCGGTACTCGTGCTCGTGCGTGGCGGTGCCGTAGAGGGTCTCGAGCTCGTCGATCGCGAAGACGAGGAAGGGGTCACGCAGCTTGGCCCCCCGCTCCTCCTGGTTGTAGAGCGTCCGCGCATTAATGGGCCACGCGGTCTCGTCAGCGTCGAGCAACGATGCCTGGTCCCACAGGCGCAGCGCCCTGAGGTGATGGACCAGGGTCCGTTCGCGCACTCGAGGCGACTCGTCGACCTCCTGCGCCCGGGCGATCGCGTAGGCGACCTCCCACCGCAACGGCAGCGCCAGGGCCGACAGGTCCAGCCTCAACGCGTCGACCGTGGGACCGCGATCCCACTCTCCGACCGGCCGCCCCGCGGCGATCCAGCGCTGCAGATGCACCGAGCACAGGTCTCTGGTCGAGATGGAGCGGGCACACCCTGGTGCAGTGCAGGGGGCCCCGCCTCCGACCCGATCGCCTGGGCGTAGCGTGATGGTGTCCGAGGACACGTGCGTCCGCGCCCACGCTGCCAGCCGGGCCGGGACGTTGGCACTCTGGCCGTCCGGGAGCGCGACAACGCTCATCGCGCACCCACCCCCGCCGAGACAGCATCCGCGCCCGGTAGCCAGCCGGCACGTTCGAGGCTGCGACGGACCTCATCGACGTTCAAATGGGCGTAGGTCTCGGTCGTGGTGGTGATCGACGCGTGGCCCAAGAGCTTCTGGACTACCTCGGCCGGCACGTCACGGGTCAGCAGCTGCGTCGCGTAGGTGTGGCGCAGCATGTGCACCGTGAACTGCACTCCCGAGCGGCGTCGCAACCGTGCGACGAGGTCGGTGACATTCCAGTACCTCCAGGGCCGTCCTCGCTCGCCCGACCACAGGTTCACGAACACGTGGTCCGCATCCAGCGCCCCGTACTCGTCGAACATGTACTGCGCGTAGGAGCGCACGAGCCGTGGATGCACCGGAATCGTCCGCTCGCCCGACTTCACCCGAGCACCGTTGGCGTTCATCCGCAGCGGTGGTGGTTCGCCAAGGCCGAGGACATGCCGTGGTTGGTGAACCCGGATGCGTGGGGCGAGCGGCCCCGGTGGGCGGACCGCGATGAGCGGCAGTGGGGTGCCATCGCGCCGGTCGTCGACGGGCTGGCCCGCGCGCTGAGCGCGGGGGAGTACGACGTCGAGCGCGGTGCCGCGGTCCTGCACGCCGAGCTCTCCGGGCTCGAGGAGACCGATCGCAAGATCGTGCGTTCGTGGTTCCAGCCCTGGCAGGCACCGTCGGCTGACTCGTGGTCGACGACGATGTCGGACGGGCGGCACCGCTCTTGGAACTCGTGGCGCGCT
The DNA here is from genome assembly GCF_046159675.1 of Cellulosimicrobium sp. RS. Lineage (NCBI taxonomy): Bacteria > Bacillati > Actinomycetota > Actinomycetes > Micrococcales > Promicromonosporaceae > Cellulosimicrobium > Cellulosimicrobium sp. RS. Next base: position 10,075 of record NZ_JBJXVU010000012.1, read on the forward strand.
GCGCCTGGTGCGCTGCTCCCGCTCAGCTCCGCGCTGCTCGAGCGCGCCGACCGCGTAGGCGAGATGTCGACCGAGTCGTTGCGGTACTACCGCGAGGACGCGGCCGCGGGTCTGGCGACGATGCCCGAGGAGATCGCGCGCCGGGCCCCGGGGTACGTCCGCGAGCTCCAGCGCGCGGCCACCGCTGGCCCCGCTGCACGCCCCGAGCCGGCGGTCTCGATCGACCGCGCCCCGGACCGAGTCGTGTCCCCGTCGACGTCGCGCGGGTATGAGCGGGGGACCCTCTCCGCACGGATAGACGACCTGGTCGCCCGGACGACGCGCGACCCCATCGGGCCCCGGCCCGCTCCTGGCGGCCTGCCTCCTGCCGGTCACCTGGGCTGGGACCGAGACTTCCCCGGCCGGGAGGCGACGTGCCGACGCCTCTAGACCTGTTGAGGACTCCCCGTTTGGGTGTTGAGCACTACCCGTTCGGGTGATGCCGCGACGGACGTCGCCCGGAACACTGGGGTGCGTCAGACCAAAGCGCCAGCCGGCACCGGGGGAGCAGCCAGTGACTACCGAGAACGCGACGTCCGTCGACGCGGCCCGCTGCGAGCGGTGCGACGCAGCCCCGTTGGGGTGCCGCCACACCGCGCCCCCGACCTCGGTCGGGGACCGCATCCACCACGCCATGCCGGTCGGGGCATGGTCACGGGCGCTGGACCTTCGCTCGAACTCCCGCGTGCGGGACCGAAACGGCGAGGCATGGGTCAGGACCCGCCACCAGCACAACGCCTGGGAGAACGTCGCTGACGGCACGATCTGGCCGCTGTGGCAGATCGTCGACGAGCGCCAGGGCTTCGGGCCGTTGGCTGTCGAGCATGTTGCTGGGGCGTCCGCGGCCGCCGCGCGCGCGGCGCAGGCGTCGCCCGCGCTCGATCGCGCCGCGGTCGGCCAGTCGTAGGGTCACGGGGAAGCACACCGCCCCGCGCCCGCACCCGGAGGCGCGGCACGGGGCGGGTGAGGTGGTGCGGTCCTCACGAACCGGCATCCTCAGCGCCTCCAGATGTGCACGTGCTCGGTCGCCAGCAGCGGGGCGCCGTCCGGGCCCTTGATGTAGGACGAGATCCAGGTCGGGCGGCGCAGTTCTCGATTCGGGCCGTAGGGCTAGTTCTTCCAGTGCCCGCGCACGACCCAGCGATGCTGGTAGACACGGCCGGTGGCCGTGGGGTCTCGCTCGTCGTGGTGGGTGCGCAGCGGTCGCAGGTCGATGAGCGACACCGACGGCGCTTCGCGGCCGGCACGGCGTGCGGTGCGTGCCGCCTTGCCGTTGGGGATAATCTCGCGCGCCGAGGAGATCATGGGCTGACCCATGAGCGCCCACGTCGCGCCGAGGAAGGCGAGCAGGCCGCCGAACTCGATCTGGCCGGGGATCACGAAGGCGGCCGCCGGTTGCGGCTTGAGCGTCAGCACCGGCCACTGCCCGGCTGCGGCGACGTCGTCGATGGGCTCGGAGCCCAGGGCGCGGATCGCGTCAGCGATCCGGTGGGTGCGCGACAGGACCCACATCCGGACCTGTCCGCCGGCCTGGGACCACGCGACCGCGTCGACCGCGATCGGGGCAGGCACTCGGGCGCCGAGCGGCCCGACAGGCCACTCCTCGGGAGCCATCAGCCCCCCGCACGACAATAGGTGTTTACACGCCGCCCGGGGAGCTATACCGTGGCGTAAACACCTATTGTCAACGAGGGGGATGTGCGATGACAGAACGCCTGCCGGCACCCGTTGCCGTCACCGGAGGGCCGCGGCCCGACTTCGATGCACTGTGGCGTGCGGCCGACTTGCCAGACGTCGACCGCGATGCGTGGCGCGAGGTGCTGGGCTATCGGACCAGGGTCCCCGACGACGCGGTGCGGCTCGCGTCGCACGGCTGGACGCCGGAGGACGTGGTCAAGGCTCGGACGGAGCCCCGCACCTACTGGCCGGAGCTGGGCGAGCCCAGGCCCACACATTCCGCAGAGGCGGTGGCATCGCTCGCGGTGCTGGCCGACGAGACCGCGCGCTTCCACGATGCCAGCGCCTCGCTCGCGCGTTCGGTCCGCGCCGACTACGTTCGAGTGCTCGCCGAACGGGAGAGCTGGCCGAACCCACGGATCGCAGACCTGCTCGAGATCACCCGCCAGCGAGTGCGGATGATCCTCAGGGTACAAGATGGTCAAGTGGATCAAGTCCATCGAGTGGATCACCGACTACGCCGCGTACGGTGACGGTCGTGGCGGCACCCGTGAGGACGCCGCGATGCAGGCGTTCAACGGCCGGATCTGACAGGAGCAGGGCATGATCAGCACTATCTACACCGTCGCCGGCATGACCACAGCCGAGGATGCGCGGGCCATCAAGGACAGGCTCTATCTCGTGGCAGGTATCGGTGCCGTCGCCACCGAGATCATTCCCGACGGCGAAGCGCGCATCATCCTCAAGCACAAGGACGACGTCGAGCTGAACCGCTCGGCCATCGAGGCAGCCGTGCAGGAGGCGGGCGAATACACGCTCGCCTGACCATTACGGCTACCAATAATGAGACGAAGCACGTGCTTATTCGTCTCGGCGCATCTAGCATCACTTTCAGGAGGCAATCGTGAGCAGCGAACCCGGCTCCGCCGCATCGCACGGTGCATCCTCCCCGGTCAATTCGGCTACCGGCGCACCTGGCCGACGACGAGTCCCGCTGCGCTCAACCTGCGCCCAGCCCCATCACTGTCCATTGCCGGTACGCATGAAGGTTCTCGGCCAGGTGCCGCTCTTCGCCGGTCTGTCCCACGAGGATCTTGTCGGTATCGACCACCGCATGGTCTCGCTGTCCTGGGCTGAGGACGACCCGCTCTACACAGCCGGCGACGTGGCCGAACATCTCTACGTCATGGCAGCCGGGCGCGCCAAGGTCTCCCGCCCGACCCCGAACGGCCAGGACGTCGTCGTCGATCTCCTGGCCCCTGGCGACCTCTTCGGAGGCATGCACACCCTGGGCCAGCCCACCTACCCCGAAACCGTTCGCGCCCTGACCACCACCTGCGCGTTACGCATCGACACACGCGCTTTCCGCGATGTCATGACGCAACACCCCGAGGTCGCCCTACGGGTGGTGGACGACGTCACCGCGCTGCTAGCGCAAGCGCGTGCGGACGTCACCGCGCAATCCACCGCCACCGTCGCCCAGCGGGTAGCGACCACGCTGTTGCGCCTAGCCGAGAAGTTCGGCCAGGACAGCTCCTCCGGTGCCACATTGATCCAGTTGCCGCTGTCTCGCACTGACCTGGCCGGCATGACCGGCTCGACACCGGAGTCCGTCTCCCGGGTAATGAGCCAGCTCCGCAAGGACGGCATCATCGACTCCGGCCGCAGATGGACCGCCATCCTGGACGGCGACCGTCTGCTCGCCACCGTGGCCGCCAGTGCCTGAGGGGCGAGGACTCTCTCACGTCTGCTGCGGTTGATTGATGCACGTCATGGTTCGGTTCCTGGCCCGCTCGTAACGTCGTAGTCAGCACCCAAGAAGGGTGAGACCTCGTCAGAGAAGGAAGGAACACACCATGAGCACCACCGCTCCCACCACCACCCACACGACCCTGCGCGCCGAAGGCTTCTCCTGCCCCTCCTGCGTGGCGAAGATCGAGAAGCGTGTCGGACGCCTGGACGGCGTCAGCGCCGTGAAGGTCCAGTTCGCCTCGGCACGCATCGAGGTCGACCACGACCCGGCCAAGGCCAGCGTCGAGGACCTGATCGCCGCTGTGGGCAAGGCCGGGTACGTCGCCAAGCCTGCCGCGTTCTGACGCCCGCCGCGCCAAGGAGAAGGACAGTGAGCGTCATGGCACAGGCGGCGCACCTGCAGCTGCGCCTGGGCGAGTTTTTCTGCCCCTCGTGCGCCACCGACATCAACCGGCACCTGAAGCGTCTTCCGGGGTGCAGGCCGTGCACATCGATCTGCACTCGCACCGGGTTGACGTCGACTACGACCCCCGACGCTTGGACGTCGAGGACATCCTGGTGACCGTCGGCGGTGCCGGCGTTACCGCAAGCGTTATCTCGGAGGACAGCTAGGACCCGCCTCCACTAGGGCGACCAGGGACGTCGACCGGTGCCCAGACCAAGCGCGAGCGCACTGCCCGGGCGTCATCCCGCCACCCATCAGAGCCGCACCGGGCCGCCGGGCCCGTCAATGATCAGCGGAAGCCTGCCCGCTGCATTCTCACGTGTGAACCGCTGGTAGACCCACGTCCCAAGAACTCAGGAGAGATTGCTATGAGCGTCAAGCTTCACCATGTCCCGCCGCGCCTGGCGAGCGGGGCCTTCATATTGAACACCGGAATCACTAAGCGGTCATTGGACGTCGACGGGGCAACGGGGCTGCGGGACCAGGCCGCCAACGCGTTCCCGTTCTTGAAGAAGATGGACCCGGTCCGCTTCGGGAAGGCGTTGTCGACCTTCGAGATCGCTCTGGGCACGGCGCTACTAGCCCCGATGGTACCCACCCGGGTGGCCGCGGCCGGCCTAAGTGGATTCTCGGCCGCATTGATGGCCGGGTACCTCAAGACGCCAGGGTTCACCCGTGATGACGGAATCCGTCCAGCGCCGGCTGGCATGGGGATCGCTCGGGACGTCTTCATGCTCGGTAGCGGTCTGGGCCTGATGGTGGAGGAACTGGCAACCAGGCGAACCTGACGGGGCCGTCCCGCCATGCGCGTGACACCCGGCCCCACGGGCCCCGCGGACTGGGGTGTGGTCATGGGCGCCCGCGGGCCGAGGCTACGTGGCTCGTCCGGTCGCATTCTGAGCCGGACCAGCTAAGCGTCACCGCCGATCAACTCGGCGGTGACGCTCTTCATTGCGCCAGCACGCTAGAGCAGCCCCGGCGGCGGTGCACGGATGGGTGTGCGGTTGATTGACGCCGGTCATGGTTGCCCGGTGCCGATCTTCATAACGTCGTTGTCAGCACCCCGAACTGGCGTTGGACAGCTACAGGAAGGTCGAACAGCTATGAACAAGCTGCAGCAGTGGTGGTACGGCAGGTGGGCGATCCCAGTGGTCTCCGGGGCGCTGATCCTCATCTCGTTCTTCGTGGCCCGCGGCCTCGGTTCCGATGCGTGGAGCAACGCCTTCATGGTGGCCGCCGCCGTGGTCGCGGGTACCCCGATCGTGACCAAGGCAGCCCGGGCGCTCATGGCCCGGGTCATCGGCATCGACCTGCTGGTCTCGGTGGCCGCGATCGGCGCGGTGATCATCGGGGAGTACTGGGAGGCCGCCGCGGTGACCTTCCTCTTCGCCATCGGGCACGCCCTGGAGTCCGCAACGCTGAACAAGACCCGCTCGGCACTGGCCGAGCTGGTGGCCGTGGCCCCAGACGTGGCCGTGGTCATGCGCGACGGCGTGCAGGTGGAGGTGCCCGCTGCGAGCGTGGCCATGGGCGAGATCGTCCTGGTCAAGAACGGCGCTAAGGTCCCGGTGGACGGCGAGGTCGTGGCCGGCACCGGCGCCCTGGACGAGGCCTCCATCACCGGGGAGTCCATCCCCGTGGAGAAGTCCAAGGGCGACCACGTCTTCGCCGGAACCGTCGCCAAGGGTGGGTTCCTCCAGGTGCTCGCCACCGGCATCGGCGCCGACACCACGCTGGCCCGCATCATCCACCGCGTGGAGGACGCCCAGGACGCCAAGGCCAAGACCGCCCAGTTCATGGACCGGTTCTCCGCCTGGTACACCCCGGCCATCATGGTCCTGGCCCTCGTGGTGGGCCTGCTCACCGGTGACGTCGTGCTCGGGCTGACCCTGCTGGTCATCGGCTGCCCCGGCGCGCTGGTCATCTCCATCCCGGTCTCCATCGTCGCCGGCATCGGCCGGGCCGCCAAGGACGGCATCCTCATCAAGGGTGGGGAGTACCTGGAGACCTCCGGCAAGATCACCGCCGTCGCGGTGGACAAGACCGGCACCCTGACCAAGGGCCGCCCGCACCTGACCGACGTCGTCGTCCTGGCCCCAGCCATGGATCGCGCCCAGGTGCTGACCTGGGCAGCCCGGGCCGAGGCCGGCTCCGAGCACCCGCTCGCCCGACCCATCCTGGAGGCAGCAGCCGCGGAGGGGCTGGCCACGTCGGGGCTGCCCGAGTTCACCGAGCCCGTGCCTGGCAAGGGCATCACTGCCACCATCGGCGGGCGCCGGGTCCTCATCGGCAACGTGGCGCTGCTGGAGCAGTACGGCGTCGCGGACACTGTTGGCGCCGGGCAGGCCGCTGAGGAGCTCGCCGCAGCGGGCAGGACGGCGATGATCGTGGCCGTGGAGGATGCGGTGGCTGGTGTGGTCGCGGTGGCTGATGAGGTCCGTCCCGACGCGGCGCAGATGGTCGCCCGTCTGCACGACGCCGGGGTGAAGAAGGTGGTCATGCTCACCGGTGACGCCCCGCTGGTGGCGAAGGCAGTTGGTGCGGCGACCGGGGTCGATGAGGTCCGCGCCGGCCTGCTGCCCGAGGACAAGCTCGACGCGGTCGCGGACCTGCAGCGTCAGGGTCACGTCGTGGCCATGGTCGGTGACGGCGTCAACGACGCCCCGGCCCTGGCCACCGCCGATATCGGCGTAGCCATGGGTGCGGCCGGCTCGGCCGTGGCCGTAGAGACCGCCGACATCGCCCTCATGGGCGACAACCTGCTCAAGCTCCCCGAAGCGATCGGCCTGGCCCGGCGCACCGTGAACAACATGCGCCAGAACATCACCATCGCCCTGATCACCGTGGCCGTGCTGCTGGCCGGAGTGCTGCTCGGCGGAGTGACCATGTCCATCGGGATGCTCGTCCACGAAGCCTCGGTCCTGGTCGTGATCGTCAACGCCATGCGCTTGCTGCGCCGCCACCAGGACACCACCAGCACCACGGCGACACCTTCCGCGCCAGCCACCGCCGCACCGATCCCAGCTGCGGTCCGGTCCTGACCCTCTACCCCGGGCGGGACGCCTCATCCACCGTCCCGGCCAGGCGCGGATGTATCACCGCCGGGTAAGCCCGGCACAACCACAACAGGAGGAATCATGAGTAACGAAGAACACTTCACCATCGAGGGCAACGTCGAGCACTTCACCATCGCGCGGGTCGCCCAGGACAATCCCGACTTCCGCCGGGTGCTGTGGACCGGCCAGCACGCCCAGATCGTCATCATGACGATCTCCGCCGGTGGCGAGATCGGTGAGGAGGTCCACGAGCACACCGACCAGATCCTGACCTTCGTCAGCGGGGCCGGTCAGGCCGACCTCAACGGCCATACCCACCCGATCGAGGCCGGTGACCAGTGCGCCGTCCCCGCCGGCGCCCGGCACAACTTCCGCAACACCGGCGACGAGCCGCTCGTGCTCTACACCATCTACTCCCCGCCCGAGCACGCGGCCGACGGCGCCTACCCCACCAAGGAAGAAGCCGACGCCGCCGAGGCCGCTGGCCAGGACGAACCTCCCACCGCCGCCTGACCGGCCATCCCCGCGCAGCGAACTCAGCGGCTGTTGGCCGCACCTGTCTCACCCGCTTCGAACACACAGCAGAAGGAGAAGAACCCCATGTCCAAGGTGTACGTATTCACCGACTTCGGCGGCCCCGAGACCCAGGCACTCATCGACCGTCCAGCGCCGCAGCCCGGCCCCGGTGAGCTCGCCGTCCGGGTCCGCGCCGCCGGTGTCAACCCCGTCGACTACAAGATCCGCGCCGGCCGCTACCGTCGGGACCAGCCGTTGCCGGCCCCCATGGGTCAGGAGGTCTCCGGTGTCGTCACCGCCCTCGGTGAGGGAGTCGAAAGCTTCGCCGTGGGCGACGAGATCCTCGGCCCTGTGGTCCCGGACTACGGCGCCTTCGCCGAGGACACCCTCGTGCGCGCTACCGATGCCGTGGCCAAGCCGGACGAGATCGCCTTCGCCGACGCGGCCACCATCCCCGTCGCCGGGGCCACCGCCTACGACGCCACCCACCAAATCGAGCTCGAGCCCGGCCAGCAGCTCCTCATCCTCGGGGCCGGCGGCGGTGTCGGACTCATGGCCGCCCAGATCGGCAAGGTCCACCAGTTCACCGTCATCGGCATCGCCTCGCAGGCCAAGCGCGAGATCGTTCAAGCCACCGGAGCAACGTTCATCCCCTCCGGTGCAAATGTCGCCGACCAGGTGCGCCAGATCGCCCCCGAGGGGGTAGACCTGATCCTGGACCTCGTCGGTGGCGATGCCCTGCGTCAGGTCGCCGGACTCGTCACCGACCCGGCCAGGATCATCTCCGCCGCCGACCCCGACACCGTCACCGAGCTCGGCGGCAGTCCCCTGAAGCGCACCACCGAGGCACTGGAGAAGATCACCGGCGTCATCGAATACAACCTCGTCGACCCCAACGTCTCGGCCCTCTACCCGCTGGAGGATGCGGGCGAAGCCATTGCTGCGGTCGAGAGCGGCCACGCCACCGGCAAGATCGTCATCCAGCCTCACAACGCCTGACGCGGGTTGACCGGTTGCGCATGTGAAGCACCTGGGCCGGGCCCGGTAGCACCGCGAGCACCCTCGTCATCGGCGTCAGCTGACCCGGCCGCCACACAACCCCGATAGAACCCCGCCATATAACGGCGCAAGTGTCAGATCCCGAAGTCGCGTGCACAGGTGACCTGCAAGTTCGGTGCTGCGTGCATGGGAGTGTGAGCTGCCGGCGTGTCCGTACCCGTACGCACGACCGGCACGTTGTTCCATAGTCCTGTGCACGACGAGGCGGTCGATGAGGATCGCGTTGCCGAGCGAGATCTGCTGACCGTCCCGGATGAGGTGTGGGCGGTGGCGGTGCGCCGGGCGGAGGTGATCGCCCCGCTCGCCGAGGCGGGCCGGGCCGGTGGCGAGGCGGTGGACAGCGCGGCCGAGCTCCTGGGTGTCTCGCGGCGTCAGGTGTACGTGCTGCTGCGCCGGTGGCGCGAGGGCGGTCGCGTGGTTTCGGCCCTGGTCCCAGGCCGTTCGTCCGGCGGCCGCGGCGGGCGGCGACTGCCGGCCGACGTGGAGGCGATCCTCGCGGAGGTGCTGCCCCGGGAGTACCTGACCAGGCAGCACAGGACCACCGCGGCGGTCCACCGCGAGATCGTCCGGGCCTGTCGGCGGCGCGGGTTGCCGGCACCCTCGCGCGGCGCCGTCGAACGGCGGATCGCCGGGCTGGACCCGCAGGCTGCCGCGACGGCGCGGGAGGGCCCGGACGGGGCCCGGTCCCTGGCGTCGGCCGGCGGGCAGGTGCCGCCGGTGAGCGGGGTGCTGGAGCAGGTGCAGATCGACCACACCGTCGTGGATTTGGTCGTGGTCGACGAGCGGCACCGCCTGCCGATCGGGCGGCCGTACGTGACGGTCGGGATCGACGTCTTCTCCCGGTGCATCGTCGGGCTGGTGATCACGTTGGAGGCGCCCTCGGCGCTGTCGGCGGGGCTCTGTCTGGCGCACATGGTCACCGACAAGCAGGCCTGGCTCGAGCGCCTCGGGACCGAGGCCGCCTGGCCGATGGCCGGCAAGCCCGGCGAGCTGTACCTGGACAACGCCGCGGAGTTCAAAAGCGAGGCACTCCGGCGCGGGTGCGAGGAGCACGGCATCAAGTTGCGCTACCGCCCGCCGGGGCGTCCGCACTACGGCGGCATCGTCGAGCGGGTCGTGGGCACGCTGATGGAGATGGTCCACGAGCTGCCGGGCACGACGTTCTCCAACCCGGCCCAGCGCGGCAGCTACGACTCCGACGCCAAGGCGGTCCTGACGCTCGCGGAGCTGCAGCGATGGCTGGCGCTGGCGGTGGCGAGCTACCACGGGCAGGTCCACGGCACGACGCGGCAGACCCCGCAGGCCCGCTGGGCCGCCGCCACTACCGGGGCGGCACCGATGACGGTCACCGACGAGACGGCGTTCCTGGTGGACTTCCTGCCGGTGATCCGCCGGTCCCTGACCCGCACCGGGTTCGTCATCGACCACGTGCACTACTTCAGCGACGCGCTCAAGCCGTGGATCGCCCGCCGCGACCGGCTGGACCGGTTCGTGATCCGCCGCGACCCGCGCGACATCAGCCGCATCTGGGTGCTCGACCCCGAGGGCGGGGCCTACCTGCCGGTGCCCTACCGGACCCTGTCACGCCCGGCGGTGAGCGCGTGGGAGCATCGTGCCGCGCTCGAGCGGCTGCACGCCGAGGGACGGGCACAGGTCGACGAGGACGCGTTGTTCCGGATGGTCGAGCAGATGCGCACGATCACCGAGACCGCCCGGGCCACCACGCGCAGGGCCCGCCGTGACGCCGAACGACGCCACCGCAACCCGCCGGCGGCCGCCGCACCGCCGACCATGCCTGCGTGCCCGCCCGAGGACGTCCCGGCGGGCCGACAAGCAGAGGACCGGATGGACGCCGACGCGGTTCCGTTCGAGGTGATCGAGCAGTGGTGAACAACGACCTGGCCCCGGCCGACCTGGACCACCTGCACGACAGCGCCCGGGCGCTGGCCCGGCTCCCGGCCGAGGAACGGGTCCGGCACGTGCGCGCGGACCGGTGGATCGGCTACTCCCGTGCCACCGCGGCCCTGGACCGCTTGGAGACGTTGTACGCGTGGCCCGGCCGGCAACGGATGCCCAACCTGTTGCTGGTCGGCCCGACGAACAACGGCAAGTCCATGATCATCGAGAAGTTCCGCCGCCTCCACCCGCCCACCTCACACGCGGACCGGGAGGAGATCCCGGTCCTGGTCGTGCAGATGCCCTCCGAACCGTCGGTGATCCGGTTCTACGTCGCGCTGCTCGCCACGCTCGGGGCACCGCTACGCCCGCGTCAGCGCCTGGCCGACATGGAGCCGATGGCGTTGGCGCTGCTGCGAGCCGCGGGAGTACGCGTGCTGGTCATCGATGAGCTGCACAACGTCCTCGCCGGGCGGTCCGACACCCGCCGGGAGTTCCTCAACCTCATCCGCTTCCTCGGCAACGAGCTGGGCATCCCGCTGGTTGGGGTCGGCACCCGCGAGGCATACCTGGCCATCCGCTCCGACGACCAGCTCGAGAACCGCTTCGAACCCTTCACCCTGCCCCGGTGGGAACCCGACCAGGAGACACGGTCGCTGCTGGCCAGCTTCGCCGCCGCCTTCCCGCTGCGCCGCCGCTCGACCATCGCCACCGAGGAGATGACCCGCTACCTGCTGACCCGCAGCGAGGGCACCATCGGCGAGCTCACCCACCTGCTCGTCGACGCCGCCGTGGCCGCGATCGAGTCCGGCGAGGAGGCCATCAACCAACGCGCCCTCCTCATGGCGCCCTACGCCGGCCCCACGGAACGACGCCGGATGTTCGAACGCGAGCTCGCATGACCCGTCGATGGCCGCTGCACCCGCCACCGGGCGACGGAGAGGCGCTGTCCTCCTGGCTCAACCGACTGGCCGAGATCTACGGGCTCAGCGTCGAGGAACTGATCCGGCACGACCTTCTCCCGCCGGGCGCCGACCCGATAATCTACGACGGCGGTGCCCTGGACCTGGACCCGCCACCCGGAGTGCTCACCGCCCTCCACCGGCGCACCGGAGTGCCCCTGGGCGAGCTGCGCCAGATGACGATCGCCGGCTGGGCGCCCTGGCTCCTCGACACCCTGGACGTCGAACCGGAGGCCGGGGCGGCGCTCGACACCTACCTCCACCAGGACTCGGTGCTCCTCACCGCCAAGGAACGCCCCCGCCGGCAGGTGCCCGGCTGGCGCGCCTGGCTGCCCTCGGACCTCAGACGCGAACCGATTCGCCGGGCCTGCCCGACCTGCCTGAGCACCACCACGGCCGGCACCCCCGGCTTCACCCTGGTCTCCCAGTTGCCGCTCACGCTCAGCTGCTCGCAGCACGGCTGCCGCCTCGAACCCGCCTTCGGCGCCCTCGGCGGCTTCGTCGCCTGGGCGAAGCAGGACACGAATGCCACCGCCGCACCGGTCCCGGTCGTCGCCATGGACGCGCTCACCCACGAAGGTCTGCACACCGGCCTCGTCACCCTGCCCCGCCGCCGAGTGCACGTCGGGATGTGGTTCCGTCTCCTACGCACCCTGATCGACGAGCTCTCCACCCCCGTCTCGATGCTGCGCGTCCGTTCCCGGCACACCATGCAGCACCTCTGGCACGTGACCGGTCATCCGCCGCGGGCCGGCATGGCGGGCCCCTGGCGCCCCTACGAGGCGCTGCCGTGGCCGCAGCAGCGAATGCTCCTCGAGGCCGCCGCCACCACCCTGCAACTGGTCGAGGCCGGCGACGTGACCGCCCACGGCACCCTCGGCCATCTCCTGACCCCCGAGCCCTACCGGCCCGTTCCCGACGGCAGCACACCGCCCCAGCGCCGCCGTGACCACTGGCAGGAGATCAAGGACGAGATGAACCGAGCCATCGCCCGCGCCCAGCGCGACCCCGCCGCCGCCCGCCAGCTGCTGGCCACTCTCACCGCCCTGACCCGCAGCGAGACCACATTCCGGCGCACCCGCGAGGACCTGGTCGCCCTCGGCGTCCCCGAACGCCACCTCCCACGAACCCGGGACGATGTGCACGCCCGTGACGCTCCACCCGTCCAAGAGTGCGCGCTCGTCACATCCGAAGCGACGGCACCTTTGCACGACGTAGAATACGTGACCGGTTAAGTGACACATCTCCTCCGGAGAATCCTCCGGATGCGGACTGTCACGTAATCGGTCGAATAAGTGATGGAGGTGACGGCGATGCTCGTCGGATACATGCGTGTCTCGAAGGCCGACGGGTCCCAGACCACCGACCTGCAACGCGACGCCCTCCTCGCCGCCGGCGTCGAGCCCGACGCCCTGTACGAGGACAAGGCCTCCGGCAAGAAGGACGACCGCCCCCACCTCGCCGCCTGCCTGAAGGCCCTTCGCGCCGGCGACACCCTGGTGGTCTGGAAGCTCGACCGCCTCGGCCGCGACCTGCGCCACCTGGTGAACATCGTCCACGACCTCACCCAGCGCGGCATCGGCCTGAAGGTCCTCACCGGCCAGGGCGCCGCCATCGACACCACCACCGCCTCCGGCAAGCTCGTCTTCGGCATCTTCGCCGCCCTGGCCGAGTTCGAGCGTGAGCTCATCTCCGAACGCACCATCGCCGGCCTGGCCGCCGCCCGCGCCCGCGGCCGCAAAGGCGGACGCCCCTACAAGATGACCCCCGCCAAGCTCCGCCTCGCCATGGCCTCCATGGGACAACCCGACACCAACGTCACCGACCTGTGCAAGGAGCTCGGTATCACGCGCCAGACCCTGTACCGGCACGTGTCTCCCACCGGGGAGCTACGTCCCGACGGGCGAAAGGTCCTCCCCGGCAACTGAACCGGCCGGCCCAGCGGCTGGTAGGCGGACACCAGCTGTGCCCTTCGTTGTCATCCCTGGTCGACTCGCCCGGGCGCGCGGCGATCGATGCCAGTCCTACACGAAGTCAAGTTCTGATAGTTTCTGCCACTTAGAGGTAGCGGCAGACCTGGTCTGGGGCGCAGGTGGCGGGGTCGGCGGTGGTGGCTGTGTCCCGCAGCTCCGCGACGGTCTGGCGCAGTGCCTGCAGATCGGCGATCTGCCGGTCGAGGTCGACCACGCGGGTGCTGAGCAGGCCGGCGACGTGTGCGCACGGGGCCTCGCCGGCGTCGCGGATGGCCAGGATCTGGCGCAGCTGGGCGAGGCTGAGCCCCGCGGTGCGGCCGCGGCGGATGAAGTCCAGCCGGCCCATCACGTCCTGGCCGTAGTCGCGGTACCCGCCCGCGGTGCGCTCTGGCGTGGGGAGCAGCCCCTGGTCCTCGTAGAAGCGCAGCGTCTTCGTCGTCGTCCCGGCCGCCGCCGCGACCTCACCGATCCGCATCCATCTCTCCTTCGTGTGCCGCCGGACTTGACCTTCCCCTGCACTGGAAGGTCCAGTCTGGTCCTGTCGCCACCTCGGCGGCAACGAGCGGGAGGGATCAGATGGGACACACCGAGGTCGACCTCGCGGTCATCGGTTCGGGTGGCGGCGCCTTCGCGGCCGCGATCGCGGCGACCAACCTGGGCAAGCGGGTCCTCATGGTGGAGCGGTCGACGATCGGGGGGACGTGCGTGAACACCGGCTGCATCCCCTCCAAGGCGCTGATCGCCGCGGCCGAGGCCCACCACGTGGCGCTGGACTCGGGCCGGTTCCCCGGCATCGCCACGTCCGCCGCCCGTGCGGACATGTCCGGGCTGGTCGGCGGCAAGCGGGCGCTGGTGGAGACCATGCGGGCGGAGAAGTACGTCGACCTGGCCGCCGAGTACGGCTGGGAGCTGCGCCAAGGCGACGCCACCTTCGCCGCCACGGCGGACGAGCCGCTGCTCGAGGTGACCGGTCCGGACGGCACGGTCGAGACGGTGCGCGCCGCGCACTACCTCGTGGCCACCGGCTCCACGCCGTGGGCGCCGCCCATCGCCGGGCTCGAGACCATCGACTACCTGACCTCGACGACGGCGATGGAGCTCGATGAGGTGCCCGACACGCTCCTGGTCCTCGGCGGCGGCTACGTCGCACTGGAACAGGCCCAGCTCTTCGCGCGGCTCGGCTCGCAGGTCACCATGCTGGTCCGCTCCCGCCTGGCCTCCGGGGAGGAGCCCGAGGTCTCCAAGGCGCTGCTCGGGGTGTTCGCCGACGAGGGCATCCGGGTCGTGCGCCGGGCGACCGTCTCGGCCCTGCGCACCGACGACGCCACCGGCGAGGTGGTCGCGACCGCCACGGTCTCGGGCGGGGTCGAGGAGTTCCGCGCCGCCAAGGTGCTGGTCGCGACGGGCCGTCGCCCCGTCACCGACGGACTGAACCTGGACGCCGTGGGCGTGAGCACCGGCGAGCTGGGCGAGGTCATCGTCAACGGCCACCTGGCCAGCACCAACCCCCGAATCTGGGCGGCCGGGGACGTCACCGGGCACCGGGAGTTCGTCTACGTCGCCGCCTCCCACGGCACCCTCGTGGTCGAGACCGCCTTCGCCGGCGCCGGCCGGGAGGTCGACTACCGCCACCTGCCCCGGGTGGTGTTCACCAGCCCCGCCGTCGGTGCGGTGGGGATGACCGAGCGGGAGGTCGTGGCCGCCGGGATTCCGTGCGACTGCCGCGTGCTGCCGCTGGAGTACGTCCCCCGCGCCCTGGTCAACCGGGACACCCGTGGCTTCGTCAAGGTCGTCGCCCACGCGCACACCGGGCAGATCCTTGGCCTGACCGCGGTCGCCAAGGACGCCGGCGAGCTGGCCGCCGCCGGCGTGTACCTCCTCGAAGCCGGCATGACCGTCGACCAGGTCGCCCACATGTGGGCGCCCTACCTGACCATGGCCGAGGGCATCAAGCTCGCCTGCCAGTCCTTCACCACCGACGTCTCCAAGCTCTCCTGCTGCGCCGCCTGACCACAACCGCCGCAGACCCGCGGCACCAATAGGAAGGGATTTCCCCGTGAACGATGAAACCAAAACCCTCACCGAGCGACTGGCCACACAGGACTCCGGCCTGGAGACCTGGCTCTGGCTGCCGCTGCTCCGCCTCCTCGCCTCCGGCGCCCCGGTCGAAGTCGCCGACCTGGCGGCTGCCACCGGCCGGCCGGCCGAGGAGGTCCGCCAGGCGCT
Source organism: Cellulosimicrobium sp. RS (assembly GCF_046159675.1). NCBI lineage: Bacteria > Bacillati > Actinomycetota > Actinomycetes > Micrococcales > Promicromonosporaceae > Cellulosimicrobium > Cellulosimicrobium sp. RS. The sequence continues at coordinate 25,676 of NZ_JBJXVU010000012.1, forward strand.
GGCCGCTGTTCCCGACACCGAGTACGACGAGGACGGGCGCATCGTGGGTCTCGGACTGACCCTGCGGCCGACCCGCCACCACTTCGCTGTCGACGGCCGGCAGCTGTACACCTGGTGCGCGCTGGACACCCTGATCTTCCCTGCGCTCCTCGACAAAGCGGTGACGATCGAATCGCTCTCCCCGACGACGCGGACCCCGGTGCGGGTGCACGCCGGGCCGGACGGAGTCACCAAGGTGGAGCCGCCCACCGCGGTGGTCTCCCTGGTCAACCACCCCGCCGACATGTCCTCGGTGCGTTCGGCGTTCTGCAACCAGGTCCACTACTTCGCCTCCGCCGAGGACGCCCGGCCCTGGCTCGAGAGGCACCCCGACGCCGAGGTAACTGCCGTCAAGGACGCCTACCGGCTCGCCCTCGCCATGACCACGAACATGCTCGACGAGCACACCCCGGTCGGCCACGACATCCCCCGCGACACCACCGGCCAAAACTCCCGGTGCTGCTGAGCTGCTGCCACCCGGGGCCGGGGCCGGGGCCGGCCCCGGCCCCCAGCGAGGAGAGGGACCTGCGCTCTCTTCGACGGAAGAACGGGACCCGGAAATCCCTCCTCGGCACTGCTGCGCCGGGCCGGCCGCACCGCGCCGGAAGTTGGACCGGTTGCGCGCGGGCCGCGGGCCAGGGAAGGCGCGGTGCGGATCGCCAGCGCCGGCACAACGCCCTGCTCGTGACCATCGGCTACAGCTCGAGGCGCTGGAGGGCCTGGAGGTAGCCCTCGTTGTAGGTGGGGAACTGGGCGACCTGGTCCAGGAGCCGGTCCACCGGTATCTGCTCACGGACGGCCAGCGCGGCGGTGTGGATCCACTCACTGGCCTGGGGGCCGAGCGCCCAGGCGCCGACGAGCACCCGGCGGTCGCGGTCGGCGAGCACACCCAGGTGCCCGCGCGGGTCGCGTTCGTAGGTCCACGGCCTAGCGATCGCGTCAGCGAGGTCGACCTCCGTGGACGCCACCGGCAGGCCCCGGTCCCGGGCCTGCCGGCTGGTCATCCCCACCGCGGCGATCTCCGGGTCGGCGAACACCACCCGGGGGATGCCGTCGTACCGGGCCGTGCGCGACCTGCCCAGGATGTTGTCAGCCACCACACGGGCCTGGTACTTCGCGACGTGCGTGAACAGCATGACGCCGGTGACGTCTCCCAGTCCCCAGACGCCGGCGCCCGCGTGGCACTTATCGTCGACGACGAGCTCGCCTCTCTCGCCGACCTGCACCCCGACCGTGTCCAGCCCGAGGTCGGCGGTGCGTGGGCGCCGCCCGGCGCCCACGACGATGACATCGCAACGCACCTCGCCGCCCCCGTCGACTTCCACCACCGTGTCCTGGCCTTCGCGCCGGACCCGGGCGGCGGTGGCACCGGTGCGCACGTCGATGCCCTCATCCCTGACGTACCGCTCGGTGAGTTCTCCGACGCGCGGGTCCTCCCGAGGCAACAGCCGCTCAGTCTGTTCGAGGATGGTGACCTCGGCGCCGTACCGGTGCAGGAACAGGCTCAGCTCCACGCCGACGGCGCTGCCGCCGACGATCACCACGCGGTCGGGAATCTCGGTCAGCGTGGTGGCCTCGCGGTTCGTCCACACCGGCGCCTGGTCCAGCCCCTCGATGGGCGGGACGACGGGATCGGACCCGGTGGCGACGACGATGTGCTCGGCCGTCAGCCGCTGCCCTTCGACATCCACCGAGCCCGGAGCGGTGATCCGGGCGGCGCCCTTGATTACGGTGGCGCCGGACTTCTCGTAGCCGCTGACCTGCTTGCTGTCATCGAGGTGGCGGATCATGTAGTCGCGGTAGTCGCGCGTGGCCGGCCAGTCCAGCCCGGCACCGTCCACCCCCGCGGCCCGGTCGACTCCGCCCTTGGCCTCCGGAGGGCGCAACACCGTCTTGGAGGGGATGCATGCCCAGTACGCGCACTCCCCACCGATGAGCTCACGTTCAACGACGGCGACCCGCTTGCCCGCCTCCAGCAGCTTGCTGGCAACCACCTCACCCCCCGGGCCCATCCCGATGACAATGGCATCAAATCGATCATCCATCCGTTGACCTCCTCTTCAGGGGTGGCGACGTGCACCGACTCAACGGCCGGCTGCACAACGGCCCACCCTCGCACCAGCCGTCTGAAACGGTGAGCGTAAGACGCGCTAGGCCATCAGGCCCATCAGGCCTACACGTGCACCGATGGCTTCGGCCGGCGGCACCCGGCCGGCATAGGCGCAGCCGTCGTCGACACCCGAGCGGGGGAAGTGGGCCCTCTGGCGGACTTCTCCGCTGGCCATCACGTGGTGGGCGTGCGCAAGGCACTCAAGACGGAGGATGGCGAGGTCGGTCCCGAGAGAAGAGAAGCCAGAGCCCGCCAGGTGCCCCAATGACCTGCCCTGGACCCCAGTATCGCCGCTAGTGGGGCCGGGCCAGCCGATCCTGAAGTCAACTTCGGACATCCGTGCAGGCGACTCCGAACATTGACAGCGACCGCCTCGACACGCCGAGACAACATGTCGCAGAACTAGTGTCCGGAAACCCCCGGTGTCGCAGAACGCGGTCCGGGGGTTTTCGCTACCGTCGCGGCCATGGCACACGTCTACGGGTATGCCCGGGTCTCCACCACGGCGCAGAACCTCGACGCCCAGGTCGACGCCCTCACCGGCACCGGCGGCGTCGACGAGCGCGACGTCGTCGTGGAAAAGGCCTCCGGGCGCCGTGAGGACCGGCCCGAGCTCGCCCGACTGCTCGCCGGGCTACGCGAGGGAGACACGCTCGTCGTGACGAAGCTCGACAGGCTCGGCCGCTCGGCCGCGCACGTCGCACGCCTCGTGCGCGACCTCGACGACCGCGGCGTCACGCTCCGGTCGCTGTCGGAGACGATCGACACCTCGAGCGCGACCGGGCGGCTCATGGTGCACGTACTCGCCGCCGTCGCGCAGATGGAAGCCGACCTCGCCCGCGAACGCACCCTCGACGGCCTCGCGGCCGCGCGCGCCCGGGGCAGGGTCGGCGGCCGCCCGAGCGTCATGACGCCGGACCGTGTCGCGGCCGCGCGCGTAGCGCTGGCCGGCGGCCAGTCACGCGCGGCCGTCGCGCGCGCACTCGGTGTCTCCCGAGACACCCTGTACCGCCACCTCGCCACGATCACGGCTGGGGGTGCCTCATGAGCGATTCCGGTTCCGTCTTCGGCCCTGGGCCGCGTCACGATGCCTCGCCGGCCTCGCACCGGGAGTCCTCAGCTCAGTTCCTCGAGCGCGTCGCCGGGGACTACTGGCAGGCGGTGCGCGACCTCCTCGACGACTGGCTAGGCCGCGTGCCGCCACCGGAGCGGCGCGATCTGATGGGCCGCCTCCGGCGCGCAGAGGACCACACCTTCCGGGCGGCGTTCCTCGAGCTCTACCTGCACGAGTCGCTGGTCCAGTCGGGCTTCGACGTGGAGTTTCATCCCGAGGTGCCGGGCGTCCGTCGACGGCCAGACTTCCTCGCCCTCTCCACGAGCTCGACGTTCTACCTCGAGGCGCGGTCGCCGAGCACGGCCACGAACAAGCGAGCGAGTGCCGGGCGGGTTGGTGACGTCCACGACGCGCTCAACAGGGTCGACAGCCCGAACTTCTGGCTCTGGATCGATGTCGAAGCAGAGGGCGGCCGACCTCTCGCCACCAAGGGTCTACGGGCACAGCTCGAGGGCTGGCTCGCAGGCCTCGACCCGGACAGCGAGACCTCCCACGAGGAGCTGCCGTCCTACCACTGGGAGCGGGAAGGTTGGCAGATCAGGTTCCGCGCCCTGCCCAAGAGTCCTGCCGCGCGGGGGAGCGGAACCGGGCTGCGTCCCCTCGCGGTCTACGGGGGAAGTCATGCGGAGTGGGTCGACGACGCCGGCGTGCTCAAGGACGCACTGTCCGACAAGGGCAACGCGTACGGATTACCGGAACACGGCCTCGTCGTCGCGATCGGGACCTCGTTCTTCTCGCGCGACGACTTCGGCGTCAAGAACGCGCTATACGGCCCCGAGCAATGGGTGCTTGATCGCGAGGGCCGCGAGTTCGTCGAGGTCACCAGGGGACCCGGTGGGTACTTCCATGCTGGCAACGGTCAGTGGGCGCACCAGCACGTGTCCGGGGTCTTGATCGTGAACAACCTCCACCACTGCGGGATCCCCCAGCAGAGACCGACCTTCTGGGCCAACCCACAAGCGAGCCGCGAGGTGGTGGCGCTAGATGCCTGGGACGTCGTCGCGTTGCGCGACGGTCACCTCGAGCGAACGCACGCCGCCGTCGGCCACCGTGAGCTCTTCCAGCTTCCCGAACCGTGGCCCCCGGGCGAGGCGTTCCCGAAGTAGGGTCCTCGCCGTGGTGTACCCGTCGCGTCCCGTGCTCGAGGTGTTGCCGCAGTTCCGCGGTGACCTCAAGAACGGCTACAACCGATTCCAGCGCGACAGGTTCGACCGGTTCGTGGCCGAGCAGTACGTCGCGGGGCGGTCGCTGCGCGAGATCGGGGAGCTGACCGGGCGCACGCAGACGGCCGTGCGCGCCAGCCTCGACCGCACGGGCACGCCGCGGCGCGGACGGGGTGCGCAGCGCGTGTCCGAGGGGGCCCGGTGACGGCGAGCGGGATGACCTCGTCGCAGCTCGCGGCGGAGTTCGGGGTGACGCGCGCGGCGGTGAACAAGGTGTTGCGTTCGACGTACGGCCCGGCCGAGGGCGCTCGGCGGCTCCTCAACGATCAGCAGGTGGCCGAGGTGCGCGCACACTTCGCCGCGGTCGCGGCACGGCGCGCCGCCCGTGAGCAGCCGCGCACGTGCGTGGTCGAGGAGTGCGAGCGGCCGGGGATCGGCGAGCGCGGGTGGTGCACGTCGCACCGGGAGCGGTGGCGCCGGGCGGGCACGTTCGAGGCCGGCAGGCCAGGCGCGAACCAGCTCGCCAAGACGCACTGCCCCCAGGGGCACGAGTACTCGCCCGAGAACACGTTCTCGTACCCCTCGGAGCCCGGGCGGCGGCGCTGCTTCACCTGCCGGCACGGACGCCCACCCGAGCCCGCCGACAGCACGCCGGAGGCGCCTGCCGGTTGACGGCCTGAACGCGCGGGCGCGCGGGAGGGTGCCGGCGAGGCGTGAGGTCGCGGGCCGGGTGATCGTGAGGGTGTGGGCGTCTCCTTGCCGCTGTCACCGTCGGTCGCGGTCGCGGTCGCGGTCGCGCTGGCTCGGGCGGTGGAGCCTGACCCGGAGCTGGTGCGCGCGCTGGTGCAGGCGTGTGCGACGGCGTGCGCGGCGTGCGGGGCTGAGTGTGAGCAACACGCGCAGATGCACGAGCACTGCGCGGTGTGTGCGCGGGCGTGCCGGTCATGCGAAGAGGCGTGCCGGACGCTGCTGGCCGCGCCGGGATGAGCCCCGTAGAGAGCGGTCCGGCACGCTGGCAGGTACGAAGGCAAGAGTACGGAAGTCCGTCGGGCGACACCTTGGCGGGCGAGGCCTGGCGGCGCACTGCACGGTCATGTGAAGCCGACGCCCCGCCTGTCTGTGTCGCGGACTCGCTTCACGAGCGAGTCGGGGTAGCGGTCTGGGTGACGCCAGCAAGGGTGCTTCTCCTGGACGTTCATCCGATCGTGCTTTCATCCACGCGGGGCTAGGGCGTGTCTCCCAATGCGTTCGCGGCGTCGCTCGCGGTCTCTAGGCTTGCCGCCATGGGTCTGAAGCGGTGGTTCGCAGAGCGCCGAGCACGACGGTTGGCGACGCTCCCGGGCGATTGTCCCGAGTGTGGGCATCGTTGGGACGAGCATGCGGGGTCGGGCAACGACTGCGACGGGGTGTGCGGTGAGTGTGCGTACGAGCTCGAGCACGGTCGGCGGATTTCGGACGCTCCCCTGTGTCGACGGCAGTGGGTGCGGTCAGCGCAGGGCGCGAGTCCAGATGAGGCAGGCCGATAGAACGACAGCAGCGCGGTAGGTGATGGCGAGCTTGTCGTACCGGGTGGCGAGTCCGCGCCATTGCTTGGTATGCGCGAAGGAGCGTTCGACGATGTTGCGTTGCTTGTACAGCTCGGCGTCGAGGGCGGGTGGCCGCCCGCCGGCTGAGCCCTTGTGCAGGCGGGCCGCGGCGGAGTCCTTCTTCTCGGGGACGACGGCCTTGATCCCACGGGCGCGCAAGTGCTTTCGGATCGGACCGGTCGCATACGCCCGGTCTGCCAGGACGGCGTCAGGAGTGGTGCGCGGACGGCCCGGCCCGAGCCGCGGGACCCGGATGTCGGCGAGCACCTCGACCAGCATGGCGCCGTCGTTGCGCTGTCCGCCAGTGATGACCACCGCCAGCGGGCGCCCGCGCCCGTCGACGGCATGATGGATCTTGGAAGTCAGCCCGCCGCGCGAGCGTCCTATGCCGTGACCTGCAGGTTCACGCTTGCCGCCGAGCGAGCTGTAGACGAACCCGATAGGCGGGCCCGTGTGATTCGCTCCTGCCCCCTGTGTCCTGATCAGGGCGCGTCGTGTTCGTCGCGTGCTGGTGGGCGCGGTTGATCGTGGCGTCCACGCTCACGGTCCAGTCGATCTTCCCTTCGGCGTCCGCAGCCGCCAGAAGCGCAGCCAGAACCATGTCCCACGTGCCATCGTCGGCGTACCGGCGGTGTCGCTTCCAGACCGTCTTCCAAGACCCGAAGTGCTCCCGAGGCAGGTCTCGCCACGGGATTCCGGTCCGATACCGGTAGATGATCCCCTCGACCACCTTCCGGTTGTCCCAGAAGGGATGCCCACGCCGGCCCAAGCTCGACGGCAGCAGCGGCTCAATCTGCTCCCACTGCGCATCCGTCAGCGACTGAAACCAGGACGACGTCACTCGCTGAGCATGCCCCGCCTCTGCTCACGGATATGGGAGACACGCCCTAGGGCGTCTGACAGCTTCGCAGAGCGGTGCCGGTGAAGTCCGGGACGGGACGTGTGTCAGCTTGTTCGGAGGTGGTGGCGAGGCCGTTCTCCTCGATGTCAGTGATGAGCCAGTCCATCTCGGCGATCTCGCGCTTCTGAGCCTCGCTGATCTCCACCGCGAGCTCGCACACCCGGACATCCGAGATCTGTGCGCGTTCCGAGCGGGTGATGGCCAAGGAGTGGTGCGGGATCATCGCCCGCATGAACGCGGTGTCGCCGACGGTGATCTGGCTGCGGTCCAGTGCCGCGCCGCCCACCAGCAGGACGAGGCTCGCCGCGACGATCGCGATGTTGGCCTTGGTGTTCTTGTACATGTTGAGCATCCAGCCGAGCATGATCAGCCCCATGGTGCCGCCCATGGTGACGGCCATGAAGACCCGGCTTTGGCTGAAGCGGACGTGGCCCCACTCCCAGGAGCCGACGAACATCACCCAGTACATGACCACCATTGCGGTGAGGATCATCGCCGCGAACCGCAGGTACATGCCGCGCATCTGGCGTGCGTGTTGGTCGTCCTGCTTTGGCTCCTGCGAGTGCTGCTGATCGTTCTGAGCGTTGGCATCGTGCCGAGCATCCATCGAAGGGCACCTCCTTGTACGTCACGACGCAGGTTCCGGTCGTGCCGGGCTCCGTCTGAAGCGCGTGGTCGGTCCTACGGTTCATGTAGCAACCCGTCCTGGGCAGCAGGGACCCTCGACGCTACGAGCCGCTTCTGGTACTCGCAGCCAGGCAACGCTGGCCGACGCTATTTCGTAGGCTCGGTGGTTGGGGGGCGGTGCGTGACGGCGTGTGCGGGGCCATGCGTGAAGATGGAGGCACGAGTCCAGCATGGTGTGCGTGCAAGCACGACGGGTGCGCGATGAAGCATGCCGGGCGGTGCTCACCGTGCTGGGATCAGGGGCGGAGGAGCCCGGTCGTGGAACTTCTCCGGAGCGGTGGTTAGGCTTACGCGGACATGCATCTGATGGCCGCTTTCCGTTCGCTGCTCGCTGGGCGCCGGCGAGGATTTTCGGGTGCCCTGCTGATCGCCGCGCTGCTGCTGGGTGTCGTGACGATGCATGCGATGAGTGGGTCGCCCAACGCCCACTTCGGGCCGGCGGCAGCGATCATGTCCAGCGCGGATCACGACGCGGCGGCCCCCATCCACTCCCACGACTTGGCGGCTCAGGGGACGAGCGAGAACCACGAGCAGGGCGGCTGCGTCGACTGCGGCGGGCACGAGATGGCATCGGCCATGTGTCTGATGGTCTTGGTCGTGCTGCTCGCCTTTGCCCGGCCCGGCACCGGCCTCCTGGCGCGCCTGGCCCCCGTGTGGTCACGCCTCCTCGAGCCGGGCCGGGCGCGTCCTCACTACGGCTCCGCGCCGTCGCTGCATCTTCTCGGGATCTCTCGGACGTAGGAACCGCACGCCGTCGACGCTTCCGCGTCGACCGTTTCGCCCCCTTCCAGGGGCGCGTGTGGTTGCTGAGTACCGAGTTGAGAGGTCCATTCCCATGAAACTGAAGCGTGTGCTTGCGCCAGCGATCGCGCTGGTGACCGTCGTGAGTCTCGCGGCGTGCTCGAACGACGACGACCCCGGGAACGGGATGGCGTCGATGACTCCCATGGCGGAGGCCCAGGAGCGTGAGCGCTCGGGTGAGGGCGACGTGTTCAATCAGCAGGACATGATGTTCGCCCAGATGATGGTTCCCCACCACGAGCAGGCGATCGAGATGTCCGACGTCATCTTGGCCAAGGACGGCGTGGACGCCCAGATCACGGGCCTGGCGAACCAGATCAAGGACGCACAGGGGCCCGAGATCGAGCAGCTGAATACCTGGCTTGAGGAGTGGGGCTCGCCGATGCCCGAGTCCGACTCGATGGATCACGAGTCCATGGGCCACGGGTCCATGGACGGGATGATGAGCGAAGAGGACATGCAGGCCCTGCAGGACGCGCAGGGTGCCGAGGCAGGGCGGCTGTTCCTCGAGCAGATGATCGTTCACCACCAGGGTGCCATCGAGATGGCGCAGACCGAGGTGGACGAGGGCAAGCACGAGGACGCTGTCGCGATGGCGCAGCAGATCGTCGAGACCCAGCAGGACGAGATCTCCACCATGGAAGACCTGCTCGCCTCGATGTGATCCCTCCCCGCGGGGGTGCGCGTGGCTGCGCACGCCCGCGGGCCCTTGCCGAAGGACTGCCTTGATGAACCCTGCCCTGATGAGGTGGGGGAGCGGGTGGGTAGCAGCGGGAACCGTGCTGCTGTTGGCTGCCTGCACCTCCACGCCACCGCCGACGCCTACCGTCACGACGCTGGCGACCCAGGACCTGCCGGACTTTGGACACGTGCACGACGTTCAGGTCACCCAGGCCGATCACACCATCTTGATCGCGACCCATACCGGGGTCTGGACCATCACCGACCCGTTCCACGACGAGCCCGGACAGCTCGAGCGGGCCGGCGAGGGCCGCCAGGACACGATGGGCATGACGGTCGCCGTCGACGGCACCGTCTACGCCTCTGGCCACCCCGCACCCGGGGAGCAGTCGGACCTCAAGACGCCCAACCTCGGGCTGATCCGCAGCACCGACGGTGCCGCGACCTGGGAGCAGGTCTCCCTCACCGGCGAAGTCGACTTCCACGCGTTGAGCACCGCGACGACCGGTGGCGGCGCCGTGCGCGTCGTCGGTCTGGACTCGGCTACCTCACGACTGCTGATCAGCGACGACTCCGGGCGAAGCTGGACGCCTGGCGCAACCGTGGAGGCCCGCGACGTGCACGTCATGGGCGCCGCCCCGGACACCATCGTGGCCACCACACCGGCGGGACTGCAGCTCAGCCGTGACGGTGGGCGGACCTTCACCGTGGATCGGGATGCGCCGGTCCTGGCGCTCGTTGATGCCGGGCTGGGCGGGACGCTGGTCGGGATCGACCCCCAGGGCGTCGTCTGGACCGGCTCACCCGGCTCGCAGGACTGGACCGAGCACGGCACCACGCCCAGCGGTGTCCAGGCCATGACGTACGTGCCCGACGACAGCCCCGGCAACCAGCCGTGGATTCTCGTCGCCACGGACACCGGCCTGTTCACCAGCCGTGATCTGGGTGCCAGCTGGGATCCGGTGCTCGGCCAGGAGTCCGGGTGACGCCCGGCCCGCCCGAACACCACGCGCCCGACGCACAAGACCACACCAGCCGCCCCGCCCCGACCGTGCCCGCACGGCCGGGCCCCAGGGGCATTCAAACTCCTCGCGGAACGACCCGTGAGGGATCCAAGGGGGCGCCGAGCCCTGTCACCTCTTGGAGCACACCACCAACACCCGTGACAGGGACGGGGGAACCACTCAACCGGGCACCACGGTGCCCTCGGGGTGAAGCCGCACCACAGCCACCGGCGCGGCCGGGTCACTCTCCGATCCGAACCCGACAGCTCACCCCGCAGGCGCGAAGGAGAACACCATGACCGCAAGAAACCCGGGACGTCACCGCGCGTCTCGCCGGCCCATCACGCCCCTGACCCCGATCGCGCGTGCCGCCCAGGAGGCAACGGCCAGCGCCGCCCGCAGGGGCGCCTTGCTCGCCGCCGGCTCTGGCCTGCTGGTCTCGGCATTCGCCGTACCAGCAAGCGCAGCACCGAGCACCGACCACCCCAAGGTGTCCGGCGCCGACCTGAGCGCACTGACCGAGCCGGCCCGCCAGGCGCTCAGCGCCGCACCGGCGATCACCGTCTCGGCCGACGCGTCGTTCGCGATCGAGCAGGCGCCGGTGACGGTCACCCCCGCACCGGAACCCGAGCCCGAGCCCGAGCCGGAGCCGGTGCGTCAGGAGCGCGCGACACGCAGCCAGGACCGCACGCCCACCCAGGCAGAGACCAGCACCGCGCAGGGGCAGACACCCGTCGCCGCCCCGCCGTCCGCAGCCGGCTCGAGCGTGGTCAGCGTCGCGATGCGCTACCTCGGCGTGCCCTACCAGTGGGGCGGAACCACCCCGGCCGGGTTCGACTGCTCCGGCTTCACGTCCTACGTCTACGCCCAGGTCGGCATCAACCTGCCCCGCACCTCCTCCGAGCAGCGGTACGCGGGCACCGTGATCTCCCGTGAGCAGGCACAACCCGGTGACCTGGTCTGGAGCCCGGGCCACATCGGCATCTACGCCGGGGACAACATGCAGGTCGAGGCTCCCTCGCCCGGCAAGACCGTCCGGTACGGGCCGATCTGGCAGTCCAACCCGACCTACATCCGCGTCGGATGACACGCGAAGGGCCCCACCAGCCTGGTGGGGCCCTTCACCTACCCATATACCCCTAGGGGGTATATGGTGGTGGATCTGATCCCGGTCCACCGGCACGAAAGGGAAAGAGGGTCGGCCATGACGTCCCAGGGGCACCACGACGAGCACGGGCCGAGCGCGGCCCACCAGCATCACGGCGACCCGCGTCTCGTCGCCGCGCGCGACAGCGCGGCGACGCATGGGTCGCCCCACCATGCTGATCACGGTGCAGGGGACACCCATCGGGAGCGCACAGGGCCCCCCGCATCGGCGCCACACAACCACGACCAGCACCACGGCGGGCATGGCAGTGGGCACGGGGGTCATGGTGATCATGTCGGGCAGTTCCGCCGGCTGTTCTGGATCATGCTCGTTCTCGCAGTCCCGGTCGTGGCCACCTCGAGCATGTTCGCGATGGTGCTCGGGTACGAGTTGCCCGACGTGCCGGGTCTGGGCCTCATCTCACCGGTGCTCGGCACGGTGATGTACGTGTGGGGCGGGCGCCCGTTCCTCACGGGTGCCGTCTCGGAGATCCGGGCGCGCAAGCCCGGGATGATGCTGCTCGTCGGTCTGGCGATCACCGTCGCGTTCGTCGCGTCGTGGGGCGCGAGCCTGGGCCTGCTCGACCACCAGCTCGAGTTCTGGTGGGAGCTGGCGCTGTTGATCGTGATCATGCTGCTCGGCCACTGGATCGAGATGCGCTCTTTGGCGCAGACCACCTCGGCCCTGGACTCCCTGGCCGCGTTGCTGCCCGACGAGGCCGAGCGGGTCGAGGGCGACCAGGTCGTCACCGTGGCGCCCGGCGACCTGCGCGTGGGGGACGTCGTCGTGATCCGCCCCGGTGGCCGGGTGCCGGCCGACGGCGAGATCGTCGACGGCACCGCGAGCATGGACGAGTCGATGATCACCGGCGAGTCGCGCACTGTGCGACGCAGCACCGGTGAGCCCGTCGTGGCCGGCACGGTCGCAACCGACTCGGGTCTGCGTGTCCGGGTGAGCGCGGTCGGGCAGGACACCGCGTTGGCCGGCATCCAGCGCCTGGTCACCGAGGCGCAGAGCTCCAGCTCCCGCGCCCAGCGCCTTGCCGACACCGCGGCCGGATGGCTGTTCTGGTTCGCCCTGGTCGCCGCGGTCCTCACCGCGGCGACCTGGACCCTCCTCGGGCTCCCCGATGCTGCGGTGATCCGCACCGTGACCGTCCTGGTCATCGCGTGCCCGCACGCCCTGGGCCTCGCGATCCCGCTGGTGGTGTCCATCGCGACCGAGCGCGCGGCACGCGGCGGCGTGCTCATCAAGGACCGGCTCGCGCTGGAGAGCATGCGCACCGTCGACACCGTGCTGTTCGACAAGACCGGCACACTGACCAAGGGCGAGCCCACCGTGACCGCGGTCGAGACCACCGACGGCCACGACGCCGACGAGGTCCTTGCACTGGCCGCGGCCGCGGAGTCCGACTCCGAGCACCCGCTCGCCCGGGCCATCGTGCGCGCCGCGCACCACAAGGGCCTGCCCGTCGCACCCGCGCAGGACTTCCAGTCCTCCCCGGCCGTGGGCGTACGTGCGACCGTCTCGGGTCGCAGCATCGAGGTCGGCGGGCCCAACCTCCTGCACGAACGGTCCGCTCACGAGCTCGCGGTCGCCGATCAGTGGCGCGAGTCGGGCTCCATCATCCTGCACGTCCTCCTCGACGGGCAGGTCGCCGGGGCGCTGCGCCTGGCCGACGAGATCCGGCCAGAGTCCCGCGAGGCGGTGACCGCGCTGCACCAGCGGGGCGTGCAGGTCGTGATGATCACCGGCGATGCCGAGGCCGTGGCCGCCTCCGTCGCGCACGAGCTCGGCATCGAGCGGTACTTCGCCGGCGTGCGGCCCGAGGACAAGTCCGCCAAGGTCCAGCAGCTGCAGGACGAAGGCCGCAAGGTCGCCATGGTCGGGGACGGGGTGAACGACGCACCCGCGCTCGCGCAGTCGGACGTCGGCATCGCGATCGGCGCCGGGACCGACGTCGCGATCGCTTCAGCCGGGGTGATCCTGGCCAGTGACGATCCTCGCTCGGTGCTGTCGGTGATCGAGCTGTCGCGCGCCAGCTACCGCAAGATGAAGCAGAACCTGTGGTGGGCCGCCGGCTACAACCTCATCTCCGTCCCGCTCGCCGCCGGCGTGCTCGCTCCCGTCGGCTTCGTCATGCCGATGTCCGTCGGCGCCCTGCTCATGTCCGCCTCGACCGTCGTCGTCGCTCTCAACGCCCAGCTCCTGCGGCGCCTGGACCTACGCCCCGAGACCAGCACCCGGGCCATCCTCGGAGAGGCCAGCACGGGCACCGCGACCGAACGGCAGGACGCGAACGCATGAGCGATCAGTCTCCTAGCGCCCGCGCGCAGAAGCCGGCGCGCGGCGCGCGGCGCGTCGTCCCCGGTCTCACGGCCTGTCGCCTGTGCGCCGGCGAGACCCTCGGTCAGGCAGACACCCACCCCGGTGGTCAGCTCGAACGCGTGTGCGCCATCGCGGCCAGCGGCGACGCACGCCTGACCGTCGTGGACTGCCTCGACGCCTGCGAACGCGGCGACGTCCTCGTCGCCCGACCCGTGCCTGCCGTGCGCGCCGCGCAACCGCCGATCTGGTTCGAACGCCTCGCGGGCGACGGGCTCACCACCGAGCTGCACAGCTGGCTTCGAGCAGGCGGGCCCGGCGTGGCGCCCCTCCCTGCCCGACTGAGCACTCACGTCATCCATCCGCAGCAGCCGCTGTCCGCCGAGGAAGCGCTCACCCGCGCGGACGCCAGCATCGGGGCGTAGCACGGCGGGCAACACGTGGAAGGTTGCTGGGGGAACCGGTGTGGGACGAGATCGACCTGGCGGCGGCGCGAGCGTGTGCCCGCGCCCTCGTCGAGGGCGCCGGCAGGAGTCCACCGTGCGCCCGTCGAGTGTTGATGTGGTGCTCTCGTTGCCTGGACGGGAGGCAGTGACCTAGTCTGGTGGTAGCTCGCTGCAGTAGCGGCGGGAAGTGAGCCCGAGACCCTTCCGGACGGTTGTGGCGCTCGGGCTTCGCGCTTTCTACAGGTCGATGACTTCCTCGATGAGCGGCTGGGCGCGCCGGCGCCAGTCCCCGCCCCGGGCGTATGCCCAACCGACGGCGTCGGGCACTGCGAGAAGCGGTTCCTGGGCAGCGCGCTGGTGCTGGTAGCGCAGGGTTTCGGCGCAGCCATGGGCCCGTGTGAGCGTCGCGAGTTCTCGCCGATCTCGGGCGTCGAGGGTCTCGTCGGACTCGAGACAGAGCATCATGTGACCGTCTCGGGCGATGTCGGCGACCAGGCGGTCCAGGCAGTGACGTCGGCGGTCGAGGTCGGTCTTGAAGCCCGTCCCCGCCTGGTAGATGGTCGCTCTGAATCCGTGGCGTTCGAGCTCGGTGAGGATGACTCGGCGGCGCCCGTCTCCCTCGCTCTTCATGTGAAGCCGGCGTTGCCCCGGTAGGACGAGTGTTCGGATGGTCTTGCGCGCGGCCACGAGGTCGTGTGGTGCGACGACGCTGGCGATGAGGAGGTAGTCGCGGCTCTTCGACTCGTCGACGAACACGTGGCCCGTCAGCGCTCGGCCCTCCGCGCAGTAGTCGTTCTCAGGCGGGGGCCAGGGGCGGCACCGCGGCGCCCGGGTACTGCCGCCGAGAGAAAGCCGCGTCGACGGGCGGCGGCGACCCAGTCTCGAACCGTGGCTTCTGGACGATCGAAGTGCTGGGCGAGACGCCTGGTGAGACCGGTGCCAGCGGCGGCTTCCCTGAGGTAGGCCCGTGCCACCTCGTCGAGCAGCTCATCGGACAGCTCGGGTCGACCTCGCCGTGTCTCGGCGGCGGCCTTGTTCGCGGATTCGAGCACTCGCACCTCCTGAGCGGTGAGCTCATCCGGGGTGCGCCAGCTGCCCATGAGGACCTGGATCCCTTCTTCACGCCAGTCGTCCTCGGCCAAGGCCTTCTGCGCTTCGGCCAGGATCAGGCCGAGCGGGATCCTCCGCAGCAGGTCGCTGGTGACGAGGGGCCGTTCGCTGTGCTGCTCCTCCTCGCTGACTTCGTCGCCCTGCACGGTCTCGTCGTCCTCGTCGTCGGTGTAGCCCCAGCGGGAGCGAAAGAGCTCGAGCTCAGCGATCTCGAGCCCGCGACCGCGGTTGATGAAGACCCCATAGACGAGCACCGGTAGCTCGACGCTCGTGTAGAGGAAGTCACTGACGTACCCCGGTCCGCGGGAGCGCTCCTTCATGTACAGCTCGAGCCGATAGCGCGGCCAGGTGGACTCGTCGTCAGGGTCGACGTCGCCAGGCTCTCGCTCACGCGCGACGTTGACGAACGACTGCTTCCACAGATCGAGGAGTTGTCGCATCCGGTCGCGGTCGTAGGACAGGTCGCGAACCAGGGGGTGATCGGCGCGAAGGCGTCGCTCGCCTTCGGGCGCGTCCGGGTTCTCGAAGTCCTCAGCTGTGAACTCGTCCCTGGGCGCCATGCCTTCGAGCATAGGCGCGACGGTCCGCGAACCATCGCGTTAAACCGTCCGACTTTCGCCGCGCGACATCTCGTACGGGTGGCGGTCGCGCGCTGCGTACGGGTGCTGGATGGCCTCTTCGTGACTCGCTAGACGCGCTCGCTGAGCTTCCGGAGATGACGGGTCAGCGGGACTTGAGCATGGTGATGAACTCGTCGGCCATCGCCAGCTTGGCGGCGAGATCTGCACGGCGTTGCTCGGCGACGTCGAGGTAGGTGGTGAGCCGTCGGGGCAGTTGTGCGTCGTTGTCTCCGCTGGCGAGGCGGTCGGAGATCTCGAGCAGGTCGGCCATCTCTTCGAGGGTGAATCCGAGTGGCTTCATGCGTCGTACGACGAGCAGTCGCTGGACGTCCTTCTCGGTGTAGAGGCGGAAGCCTCCGTCGCTGCGGGCAGAGGGTGGGACGAGGCCGACCTCGTCGTAGTGGCGAAGGGTGCGTAGGGACAGGCCGGTGCGCGCCGCGACGGCGCCGATGTGCAAGGTGGCCGGTTCGCCTGGGTCGGTCATACGGACAGTGTCTCGTGGACGGGGTGAGTCGTCGCCAGGTCCTGTACGCGGGAGAACGGCTGCTCGTTGGGCTGGGGTTCGAGGATCTCGGGCGGCAGCGGTCGCTCGTGGAGGATGGTGAGACGGCTGACTGCTCGGGTGAGCGCGACATAGAGGTGGCGCAGCCCGACCCCGGGCCGGGAGTGCCCGCCCGTGGCCGGAGCCGCTACCACGGCGGCCGGTTCGATGACGACGACGTGGTCGTACTCGAGGCCCTTGGCGAGGTCGGCCTGGACGAGCTCGACCCGGTCGTGCGACGGGAGCACGGGGCGCAGGAGCGCGAGGTCGGCAGCGGTCGCGATGACCCCCACGAGCCCTTCCTCATCGAGCGCCGCGAGGACGGTCGCGTGAACCTCTCGGACGAGGTCGTCGGTATGGACGACGTCCGTGGTGCCGTCGGTGCGGACGGAGCGGGTGGGTGAGACCGGAACGCCGAGGTGCGGCAGGATCCGGTTGGCGAGCTCGAGCACCGTTGCCGGGACGCGGAATCCGGTCGTGAGCTCGGTGCGCTCGGCGTCGGGGCGATCCAGGTGGTGCATCTGCGTCGGCCAGTCGCGGGCAGCCCAGGCGGTGGTGCCCTGGGCGAGGTCGCCGAGCACCGTGAGCGCCCCGGTCCGGCAGCGCCGGGCGAAGGCGCGACACTGCATGGGGGACAGGTCCTGGGCCTCGTCGACGACGACGTGCCCGTAGGTCTGGTCGGTGTCGCGCGGGACGAGATGGGCCTGGAGCTCCTCGAGCACGAGCGCGTCGGCCGGGCTGAACCGGAAGACACCCCCAGAGCGGCGCAAGAGCTCGGCCTCGTCGTCGGTCAGCAGGTCGGCGCAGGCGCGGGCACGGAAGTCGTCGTCCGTGTAGAGCTTGCGCAGCACCTGCTTCGCGGTGAGGCGTGGCCAGACCTGGTCGAGAGTCTGCTTGAAGCTGGGGTGACGCCGGATCTCGGCGGTGAAGCGGCTGTCCGGGGTGCGGTGATACCGCTGCTCATGCTGGCGCAGGACCTGGTGGAGGAGGGTGTGCTCGAGAGTCTTGCGCGCGCTGTTCCAGGTGCGCGACGTCGCCCGCGTGCGGTCGATCGCGCGCGAGACGTCGTCTGGTTCGAAGGTCCAGCGTGTGCCGGCGTGGGTGATGACGACCGGGTCGTGCAGCTGCCCGACGTGGCTCCAGACGGCGCGCTGGCACACGGTAGCCATGCGGGCGTCGTGCTTGATCAGCGCGGTCTGGAGCGAGTCGCTGCCGGGGGCCGAGCCCGCGCCGGTCAGGTCGTCGACGGTGGTCTGACGCACGGAGGCCTCCCCGAGGGCGGGTAGGACGGCGGAGATGTAGCGCAGGAAGCCGTCGTTGGGTCCGACGACGAGCATCGGGTGGGCGCGGAAGTGACGCGGGTAGGTGTACAGGAGCCAGGCGGCACGGTGTAGGCCGACGGCGGTCTTGCCGGTTCCAGGGGCGCCTTGGATGCATAGGGAGGCGTCGGGGCCGCGGCGGATCAGCTCGTCCTGCTCGGGCTGGATGGTCGCGACGATGTCGCGCATCGGACCGGTGCGAGGTCGTTCGATCTCGGCGGCGAGCAGATCGGAGTGCACCTCTTGGCCGCGGCGCAGGTCTTCGTCCTCGAGGCTGGTCAGGGTGGTTCCCTGGAACCCGAACCTGCGCCGGCGCAGGACCTCGAGGCGGTGGTGCGCCGAGGCACGGTAGAAGCGCTCGGCGATGGGTGCACGCCAGTCGATGACCAGGGCGGTCGAGGGGTCGTCCTCGTCGCGGACGTGGCGCCGGCCCAGGTGGTAGTCCTCGCCGGAGTCGAGCCACAGGCGGGCGAAGAACAGCGGCACGTCACGGTGCGCGAGGTCCTCCAGGCGGGTGTCGCGGTACTGCGCGATGGAGAACGCGAGGCTGTGGTCGGGCCCGGCGTCGTCGGCGTAGCGGTTCTTCTTGCCCTCGAGGTAGTCGGCCTGGAAGGTGTCGACGGCGTCGAGGGTCGCGCTGCGCATGGCGTCGATCGCGGCGCGGGCGCGGTCGTGGTGGCGGGCCTCTGACCGGAGCCTGGGGTCGTCGCTGTGGGGCACAACCTTCCTTCCGCAGTGAGCCTGATGGTGGGTGTGTGGGGGGAGGGCGGGTGGTCTCAGCGGCTGTGGTCGGGGCTCGTCGCGGCCGGGACGTGGTGCGGGGGGAGCGGGTGGCCGTGATCCGTCCATCGGGCTATGGCCGGGGCGTCGCAGTGCTCGCACACGAGGGTGGGTTGGCGCCCGACTTGGGAGGTGACCGAGGCACGGCCGAGGGCCAGGACGGAGCGGTAGGTGTGGCGCACGTCGGCCGACCCGCAGGTGGCGCACCGGGGGGTCTCGTCGCGCGGCCAGGTGTGCCCGCACGTGCTGCAGGTCAGCTCGATCCCGTCCGGGCCCGGGGATCCGTGCAGCGCCTCGTGCTCGCCGCACGCGGGGCAGCTGAACTCCCTGGCCACGTCAGACGCCGTGGGCAGGTCCGGCAGGTGCAGCCACAGCTCGCGCAGGTCCTTGAAGCTGCGATCGGGCAGCCGCTGCAGGGAGGCGATCACGTGCTCGCTCGCGCCGCCGTCGCGGGCATAGGCGACGAGCTCGTCGTGGGTGGCGGGTCCGTACTGGAACAGGTCGCCGACGGCGTCAGCGAGCTGCAGGCGGGTCGTCAACGGGTCTCCTGCGGGGCGGGTGCGGTGAGGTCGAAGCTGCACCACACGGTCTTGGTCCGTTCGTGGGCGCGTACTCCCCAGTCCGTCGCGAGGCGCTGGACCAGGTGCAGGCCTCGCCCGCGGGGGTTGTCGGGGTCGCGTCTGGTGGGCAACGTCACGTGGGGGGAGTGGTCGCAGACGGCGAGCGTGACCACACGGTCTTCGATCGTGACCCTGATCCATGCTGGCGGGGCAGCGTGCTCGAGGGCGTTCGCGACAAGCTCGGACCCGGTCAAGATGAGTCGCGCCTGATGTGGCTCGGGCACGTCGTGGTCGTTGAGCACGGTTCGTAGCCAGGTGCGGGCTCTGGCGAGCTCGCTCAGGGAGGATCCGAGATTCAGGCGCTCGGTATGGGCGGGGCGGCGGACGAGGATCATGCGCCGGTGCCGCCGAGCACGAGTGGGCGCTCGGTGATCCAGGCGATGGCACCGGAGACCTCGTTGACGCGGCGGGTGATCTTGACGACCTCGCGTGCGGGCACGCGGTACTGCGACCGCCACACCCCGGGTGTCTGCGGGGTCTCGAAGATGATGTCGCGGCCGTCGTCGACGGCGCGCATCGCGCTGACCTCGACGGTCTGGTGGACGGTCTCAACACGGAAGAGCGGCATCTAGCCTCCTGGTTCGAGGGCGACCGAACTGTCGCACCATATCTCTACCGTTACGTGAGTGTATGCCTCTCCCGGGCTTCTGTGAAACGCCCGGATCACAGGGGTACCGTCCTCTCGTTGCGGTAGGGTGTCGTGGTCGAACGGAGAGGTGTCATGGGGTTGAACCACAAGCAGATCGGTGAGGTCGCCGAGCGCACCGGTCTGTCGTTGCGCACGATCCGGTACTACGAGGAGGTCGGGCTGATCACGCCGTCGGCGCGTTCGCACGGCGGCTTTCGCCTGTACACCGAGTCCGACATCGCGCGGCTGATGCTGGTCAAGCGCATGAAGCCGCTGGACTTCTCCCTGGAGGAGATGCGCGACCTGCTCTCGGTGCTCGACGACCTCGAGCGCGACGACGTCGAGGCGTCGGTGCGCGAGGCCGGCCTAGACCGCTTGAGCATGTACGAGACGGCCGCCGAGGAGCGGTGCGCGAGTCTGCGCACGCAGCTGGAGACGGCGCAGGAGTTTGCCGGCAGCCTGCGCCGAGAGGTGCGTCGTCAGCGTCAGGTGGTGAGCCGGTCCCGGTGAGCGCACCGACTCTGGACCTCTCGCCGGTCGAGGTGCAGGCTGCCCGCCGGCGCAGCATCGCGGTCATCTCTCACCCCGACGCGGGCAAGTCCACGCTCACCGAGGCGTTGGCGTTGCACGCGCGGGCGATCGATCACGCGGGTGCAGTGCAGGGCAAGGGCGAGCGCGCTGGCGTGGTCTCCGACTGGCTGGAGATGGAGCAGAAGCGTGGCATCTCCATCACGTCGGCCGCGCTGCAGTTCGCCTACGGCGACGTCGTGATCAACCTGCTCGACACCCCGGGGCACGCCGACTTCTCCGAGGACACCTACCGCGTGCTGACCGCGGTCGACGCCGCCGTGATGCTGCTGGACGCGGCCAAGGGGTTGGAGCCGCAGACGCTCAAGCTGTTCGAGGTGTGCCGGCGCCGCGGGGTGCCGGTCATCACGTTCGTCAACAAGTGGGACCGCCCCGGTCGTGAGGCGTTGGAGCTGTGCGACGAGCTGGAGCAGCGCATCGACCTGCGCCCGGCCCCGATCACGTGGCCGATCGGCGAGGCGGGACGCTTCCTCGGTCTGCTGGAGCGGGCGAGCGGGCAGGTGCGCACCTACCGGCGCGCGCCCGGGGGCGCGACCCTCGCCGAGGAGGACCTGCTCTCCCCGGAGGCGGCCGTCGACCAGCTGGGCCAGGACCACGTCGACGCGCTGGAGTCCGTGCAGCTTCTCGACCCGGTCGACCGTGAGTCGTTCCTGGCTGGCGTGAGCACGCCGCTGCTGTTCGGCGCGGCGCTGACCAACATCGGGGTGCGCCAGCTCTTGGACACGATCGTCGATCTCGCTCCAGCACCTGGCGCCCGACCGGGGGTCGATGGCACGTCGCGCGAGGTGAGTGAGGCGTTCAGCGGGTTCGTGTTCAAGATGCAGGCCGGGATGGATCCTCAGCATCGCGACCACGTCGCGTTCGTGCGTGTGTGCTCCGGGGTGTTCGAGCGCGGCATGGTCGTCACGCACGAGCGCACCGGTCGACCGTTCGCGACCAAGTACGCGCTGTCGGTCTTCGGGCGCGAACGCACCACTGTCGAGCAGGCCTATCCCGGGGACGTCGTCGGGCTCGTGAACGCCAGCTCGTTGGCCGTGGGCGACACGGTCTACGACGCCGTCGGCCGACCGGTGCGCTTCCCGCCCATGCCGATCTTCGCCCCCGAGCACTTCGTTGCCGCTCGCGCGGCCGACCCGGGCCGGTCCAAGCAGTTCCGCAAGGGCATCGCCCAGCTCGAGCAGGAGGGCGTGGTCCAGGTCCTGGTCTCCGAGGCCCGCGGTGACGCCAACCCGATCCTGGCCGCCGTCGGACCGCTGCAGTTCGAGGTCGCCGCGTTCCGCATGGAGCACGAGTTCTCCGCCCCCGTCATCGTGGACCGGCTCGACCTGTCACTCGCGCGCCAGGTCGCTCCTGAGCACCTGGGTACCGTCGAGACTCACCGCGGGGTGGAGATCGCGCGCCGGGGCGACGGGACCCCGCTCGTACTGCTGCAAGACGTGTGGCACGCCCGCTCGTTCGAGCGAGCTCACCCCGACATCCCGCTGAATCCGCTCGTCGCGAGCGGCACCTGACCCGAGGAGCACCCTGGCCTCGCACCACGCACGCCCGTCGGCCCTGAGCCCGAACGGGTTCTACGGCTGGCACATGGTCGTCTACGCCTCGATCGCCCTCGCGGCGACCGGGCCGGGACAGACCGTCGGCATCTCGTTGTTCATCGACCCGCTCATCGCCGACCTGGGCATGTCCCGGTCGACGGTCTCGACCGCGTACCTGGTCGGCACGCTCGCCGGGGCGGTCGTGCTGCCCTGGATCGGCCGGGGGCTGGACCGTCACGGCGTGCGACGGACCCTGACCGTGATCGGCGTCGCGTTCGGCGCCATGCTTGTCGGCCTGTCGTTCGTCAGCTCGATCGCCGGGCTGACGGCCGGCTTCGTCGGGGTGCGCATGGCCGGGCAGGGCGCACTGGGACTGACCGCGACGACCGCCGTCGCCCTGTGGTTCGACCGGCGCCGCGGCCTGGCCACCGGCATCGTCTCCGCCGTGGGTGCCGTCGGCATCTCCGCAACCCCGCTGCTGCTCGAGGGCCTGATCGCCCAGCACGGCTGGCGCACCGCCTGGCTCGTCGAAGGACTGGCGGTCTGGGCCGTCGTGCTGCCCCTGGCGCTGTTCGCCATGCGGGACCGTCCCGACGTTCTCGGCCAACGCCCCGACGGGGCCGTGCCCCCCTCGGACGGCGCCGACCTGGCGCGGCGCAGCGGGCTGACCCGAGCCGAGACGGTGCGTCACCCGTACTTCTGGCTGGTCGCCAGCGCCGTCGCGGTCTCCGGCATGCTGACCACCGCCGTCTCCTTCCACCAGATCAGCCTGCTGACCTCGCGCGGCCTGTCGCCCACCCAGGCGGCGGCCAACTTCATCCCGCAGACCGTCGCCGGGCTCCTCGCGACCCTCGCCACCGGCTACCTCATCGACCGGTTCGCGCCCCGCTGGATGACCGTGGGATCCATGGTGTCCCTCGCCCTGGCCCTGTGGTGGGGCACGCACGTCAGCCCTGGCTGGTCCGCCGTGCTCTTCGGCGCCCTGCTGGGCATCGCCGGCAACATGATCCGCGCCGTCGAGGCCGCCACCTTGCCCCGCTACTTCGGCACCCGGCACATCGGAGCGATCCGCGGCCTGGTGGCCTCCATCAGTGTCGGCGGCACGGCCTGCGGCCCGCTGCTGTTCGCCGCCGTCTTCGACCACCTCGACAGCTACACCCCCGCCCTGCTCGTCACCGCGGCGATCCCTATCGCCATCGCGATCTGGGCCCTAGTTGCGCCCGAACCCGACCCGCGTCGGTGGCCCAGGCGCCGGTGGCGTCCGTCACGTCCAGCCACTGAGAAGGCCCCCGAGCCAAACCTGCCCTCACGTTAGGGTAGAGTTATCGGCGGCTCGGTCCTTCCCTTCTTCCCGCTTTCGGGAGGGCCGAAGCCATCCACTCTTCCCCGTGCGCAGCGTCGCGTGCCCTTGTCCTGTCCATCCCCGGACCCGGTCACGTGATCTGGTCCTCGGGGCGTGCGCGCCCCTGACCTCGAAGGAACGCTGCGTGTCGAACGACGTCCGCGCCACCCTGCCCGATCCCGCCCCCACGCCTCAGCCCGTCACCGGTGCGCCCGAGGCGGACGAGTCCTACTCCGTGCTCGCTGCCCTGAAGTCCCCGCGCCGCCTGAAGACCGAGGTGCTCGCCGGGCTCGTCGTCGCTCTCGCGCTCATCCCCGAGGCGATCGCGTTCTCGATCATCGCCGGCGTCGACCCCCGGATCGGCCTGTTCGCCTCCTTCACGATGGCGGTCTCGATCGCCTTCCTCGGCGGGCGTCCCGCGATGATCTCCGCCGCGACCGGAGCGATCGCGCTCGTCATCGCGCCCGTCGCGCGCGAGCACGGCGTCGACTACTTCATCGCCACCGTGATCCTCGCGGGCGTCATCCAGGTCGCCCTCGGTCTGCTCGGTGTCGCGAAGATCATGCGGTTCATCCCGCGCTCGGTCATGGTCGGGTTCGTCAACGCTCTGGCGATTCTCATCTTCCTCTCGCAGGTCCCGCACCTGCAGGACGTGCCGTGGATGGTCTACCCGCTGGTCGCCGTCGGCATCGCGATCATGGTCCTCATGCCTCGCTGGACGAAGGTCGTCCCGGCTCCGCTCGTCGCGATCGTGCTGCTGACCGCCGCGACGGTGACGGCGGCCATCAACGTCCCGACGGTGGGCGACGAGGGCGAGCTGCCCGACTCGCTGCCCTCGCTGTTCTTCCCGAACGTGCCGCTGACCCTCGAGACGCTGCAGATCATCGCGCCGTTCGCGCTCGCCATGGCGCTGGTCGGGATCCTCGAGTCGCTGCTCACGGCCAAGCTCGTCGACGACGTGACCGACACGCACTCGAACAAGACGCGCGAGGCCTGGGGGCAGGGCGCCGCGAACGTCATCACCGGGTTCTTCGGCGGCATGGGCGGCTGCGCCATGATCGGCCAGACCATGATCAACGTGAAGGCCTCCGGTGCGCGCACGCGCATCTCGACGTTCCTCGCCGGGGTGTTCCTGCTGATCCTCGTCGTCGGGCTCGGCGACGTCGTCGCGATCATCCCCATGGCCGCGCTGGTGGCCGTGATGATCATGGTCGCGATCGGCACCTTCGACTGGCACTCCGTGCAGTTCGGCACTCTCAAGCGGATGCCGAAGTCCGAGACCGCCGTCATGCTCGCCACCGTCATCGTGACGGTGTGGACGCACAACCTGGCGTACGGCGTGATCGTCGGCGTCCTGGTCGCGATGGTCCTCTTCGCCCGCCGCGTCGCGCACTTCACGACCGTCACCCGCCTGGACGCATCCGACGCGGACAACCAGCGCGTCTACGCGGTCGAGGGCGAGCTGTTCTTCGCCTCCTCCAACGACCTCGTCTACCAGTTCGACTACGCCGGCGACCCGAAGCAGATCGTGATCGACATGACCAAGGCCCACGTCTGGGACGCCTCCACCGTCGCGACCCTCGACGCGATCCGCACGAAGTACGCGGCCAAGGGCAAGACCGTCACCATCGTCGGCGCCAACCCCGACACCACCGAACGCCTCGACCGGCTCGCCGGCAAGCTCGGCGCCGGACACTGAGACGTTCTCGAACTCCCTGTGGAGGACTGACATGCACTGCTACGACTGCACCCAGATGAGCCTGGACACCCCCGCCGTCGCAACCTGCTCCAGCTGCGGCGCCGCAACGTGCGGCCCCCATACGCTGGAGTCCGCAACTACGCAGACCGTCACTACGATGGGAAACCCCACGGCGCGTACCGTCAGGACGTTGACCTGCACGAGCTGCGCGCCGCGCGAGGCCACCTCGACCATCCACCGCGCCAGCGGGCGCGCGCACGCCGGACTCCACGAGCACGTCACCGTCGCTCGCACACACTGACCCACCAGTGGCCCGGGAGAATGCGTGCCGGGCCGCGGGTCAGCCGACGATCCCCGGTTCGTCGTGGTGACGTCCCGCGCCACGACGAACCGGCCCACACCACCTGAGCGGGGAACACCATGCACACCGCACCACGAGACCTGAAGCAACCAGCCGCCCCCGCGCCCGCAGCCCTGCGCATCACACCGCTGGGTGGCGTGGGGGAGATCGGCCGGAACATGACGGTCTTCGAGCTCGACGGGCGCCTGCTCGTCATCGACTGCGGCGTGCTGTTCCCCGAGGAGCACCAGCCCGGCATCGACGTCATCCTCCCCGACTTCGCGAGCCTGGAGAACCGGCTCGACGACATCGAGGCCATCGTGCTCACCCACGGGCACGAGGACCACATCGGCGGGGTGCCCTACCTCCTGCGCCAGCGCCCGGACATCCCCGTCATCGGGTCCGAGCTGACGCTCGCCTTCGTCGCGGCCAAGCTGACCGAGCACCGCATCGACCCCGTGCTCACCCGCGTCGAGGCGGGCGACCGGCACACCGCCGGCCCCTTCGCCCTCGAGTTCATCGCGGTCAACCACTCGATCCCCGACGGGCTCGCCGTCGCGATCCGCACACCCGCCGGGCTCGTGCTCCACACCGGCGACTTCCGCATGGACCAGTTCCCGCTCGACGGGCGCCTGACCGACCTGCGCGCGTTCGGCCGGCTCGGCGACGAAGGCGTGGACCTGCTGCTCGTGGACTCCACCAACGCCGAGGTCCCCGGCTTCACGATCTCCGAGGCCGAGCTCACGCCGGCGATCGACCAGGTCTTCACCACCACGCCCGGGCGCGTCATCGTGTCCAGCTTCGCCAGCCACGTCCACCGCATCCAGCAGGTCCTGAACGCCTCGCACGCCCACGGACGCAAGGTCGCGTTCGTCGGCCGGTCCATGGTGCGCAACATGCGCATCGCGCGCGAGCTCGGCTACCTCGACGTCCCGCGCGGGCTCGTCGTCGACTACACCAAGACCCGCGGCATGGCACCGGAGAAGGTCACGCTCGTGTGCACCGGGTCTCAGGGCGAACCCCTGGCCGCGCTGGCCCGCATGGCGAACGAGTCCCACGAGGTCCGCGTCAGCGAGGGCGACACCGTCCTGCTCGCCAGCTCCCTCATCCCCGGCAACGAGAACGCCATCTACGGCATCATCAACAAGCTCACCGACCTCGGCGCCAACGTCGTCCACAAGGGCAACGCCCGCGTGCACGTCTCCGGCCACGCCAGCGCCGGCGAGCTCGTCTACTGCTACAACATCCTGCGCCCCCGCAACGTCATGCCCGTGCACGGCGAACCCAAGCACCTGCGCGCCAACGGCGCCCTCGCCGAACGCACCGGCGTCGACCCCGACCACGTCCTGATCACCCGCGACGGCGTCGCCGTCGACCTCCTCGACGGCGTCGCCCGCATCGCCGGGCAGGTCCAGGCCGACCTCGTCTACGTCGACGGGCAGACCATCGGCCATGCCACCGAGGACACCCTGGCGGAGCGCCGCCAGCTCGCGGCAGCGGGCGTCGTCACCGTCCTCGCGCTCCTGCAGCCCGGCACGACCGAGCTCGCCGAACCGCTCGAGTACCTGCACCGCGGCTCGGTGCACAGCCAGGACAGCCTCGACAAGGCCACCCGCGCCGTGCGCAAGGCACTCTCCGACGCCGCACACCGTAACCAGACCTCCGGCGAAGAGCTCGAAGAGCTCATCGCCACCACGGTCGCACGCTCCCTCGGCCGCGACGCCCGACGCGACCCCGTCGTCATCGCCTACGCCCTCGACGCCTAGACGCAGACCCCCGCGACGAGCCGAGCGAACTCCCGACGGACCCTGCGCAGCTCGAGTTACAACCTCTCAGCCACCGGTGGTCTCCGTGAGCGAGGTTGCCAGCTGGCTGAGCGCGCCGGGGACCAGGGAGTAGTAGGCCCATCGGCCGCGTTGCTCGCGGTGGAGCAGGCCGGCGTCGACGAGGATCTTCAGGTGGTGGCTGACGGTCGGCTGGGCGAGGCCGATCGGCTCGGTGAGGTCGCACACGCACGCCTCGCCGCCGTCGTGCGCGGCGACGATCGACAGCAGCTGCACGCGCGTCGGGTCGCCGAGCGCCTTGAAGATGCGGGCGAGGTCGCGCGCGGTCTCGGGGTCCGCGGCGTCGCGCACGAGCGGCGCGCAGCATCCGCCTGCCGCGGGAGCGTCCGGTGCCTCGAGGGTGAGCGCGGTGGTGGTCATGCCCTCATCTTGCCATGTATCGAAGTTTGTAGATACGTTGGCGTCCTATTTGTTGATCGAAGTTCGTCGATGCGAGGAGAGTGCGATGAGCGTTGAGCGTGCGGACCTGCCGGTCGTGGTGATCGGTGCGGGCCCGGTGGGGCTGGCCGCGGCGGCGCACCTGCTGGAGCGCGGTCTGGAGCCGCTGGTCCTCGAGGCGGGTGACGGCCCGGGTGCGGCGATCGCGTCGTGGGGTCATGTGCGGTTGTTCTCCCCGTGGCGGTACGACGTCGACGCCGCAGCCCGGCGCCTGCTGGACCCGACGGGGTGGGTCGAGCCGGACCCCGACACCCTGCCGACCGGTGGGGAGCTCGTCGGGCGCTACCTGGTCCCGCTCGCCGCGACGCCGCAGATCTCCGCGCGCCTGCGCACCGGGACGCGGGTCCTGGCGGTCGCGCGCGACGGCGCGGACAAGACGCGTTCCCTCGGGCGCGAGCGGCAGGGCTACCGGGTCCGCACCGTCGGCCCGGACGGGCAGGTTCAGGACGTGCTGGCGCGCGCGGTGATCGACGCGTCAGGCACGTTCTCGACGTCGAACCCGCTGGGTGTCTCCGGTCTCCCGGCGGCGGGCGAGACGGGGGCCGCAGGGTATGTCACCGGACCGCTTCCGGACGTCCTCGGGTCGCAGCGCGACCGGTTCGCCGGCCGGGACACGCTCGTCGTCGGGATGGGGCACTCCGCGGCGAACACGCTGCTGGCCCTCGTCGAGCTCTCCGAGGCCGAGCCGGGCACCACGATCACCTGGGCGATCCGCGGCGGGTCCGCGCGGCGCCTGTTCGGCGGCGGCTCCGACGACGAGCTTCCCGCCCGCGGGCTGCTCGGCACGCGCCTGCGGGCCGCCGTGGAGGCTGGGCGCCTGACCCTGCTCACCCGGGTCTCGATCGAGCGCCTCGTCCCGGGCGGGGACACCGTGCAGGTGCTGGGGACCGCCCGTGACGGGGCGCTGAACCTCGACGTCCACCAGATCGTCAACGCGACCGGGTTCCGCCCGGACCTCGACATGCTGCGCGAGGTGCGCCTGGACCTGGACCCGGTCGTGGAGGCGCCCACGGCGCTGGCCCCGCTCATCGACCCGAACCAGCACTCGTGCGGCACGGTGCCCCCGCACGGGGAGCAGGTGCTGTCCCACCCGGACGACGGGTTCTACCTCGCGGGCATGAAGTCCTACGGCCGCGCGCCGACGTTCCTGCTCGCCACGGGGTATGAGCAGGTGCGCTCGATCGCCGCAGCGCTGGCCGGGGACCGGACCGCGGCCGACGCGGTCGAGCTGAACCTGCCCGCGACCGGCGTCTGCTCGACCGATCTGGCCCTGGAGGCCGACGGCGCGAGCGCGGGCGGGTCGTGCTGCGGAACCGCGCCGGCCGAGCCGCAGCTGGTCACCCTCGGTGTCGGGGCGCCGGCCGGTGTCGGGTTCGCGACCGGCGTCGTGCACGGCCGGTCGGGCGACGGCCAGGACGCGTGAGTCTGACCCTGCGGATCGCGACCCCCGCCGACATGGCGGGGGTCGCGCGCATCTACGACCACTACGTGACGACGTCGACCGCGACGTTCGAGCTCACCCCACCGGGCGAGACCGTGTGGGCGGACAAGCTCGTGGCCCTGCAGGGTGCGGGCTGGCCGTTCCTGGTCGCCGACCTCGACGGCGCCGTGTCCGGGTTCGCCTACGTGGGCCCGTGGCGCCCGCGCCCGGCCTACGCCCACACGGTCGAGGACACGATCTACCTCGACCTCGCAGCGACCGGGCGCGGGATCGGGACCCGGCTGCTCGACCAGGTGCTCACCGACGCCGCAGCGGCCGGCGCACGAGAGGTGATCGCGGTCATCGCCGACGGCGACACCGCCGCATCACTCGCCCTGCACCGTCGCGCCGGGTTCACCGACGCCGGGCGCCTGGAACGCGTGGGCCGCAAGTTCGACCGGTGGCTGGGCACGACCCTGCTGCAGAAGTCCCTGCCCCTCCCGTAACCGCCCTGCGGGCACGGCAAACATAGATCGTGCTCTATCTGTCATCCGGGCTTCCGACCTCGTTCACCACACGTTCACATAGACCGCGTTCTATCGATCGTGTTGGTGGATGCGGGCGGGCGAAGGTCCCGCCCCGACGAGACGGGATGACTTACGTGTTCAGACTTCCGCAGCGCACCGCTGTCGTGATCGGCGCGACGGGGCTGGTGCTCACGCTCGCCGCGTGTGGTGGCCAGAGCCAGGGAGCGACCGGCGATGGCGAGACATCGGGTGGCGGGCTCAGCGGGGAGGTCGTCATCGACGGCTCCTCGACGGTCGAGCCGCTGAGCTCGGCGGCGGCCACGTTGTTCCGCGACGAGGAGCCGGGTATCAACGTCACGGTCGCCACGTCGGGCACCGGTGGCGGGTTCGAGCGGTTCTGCGCCGGGGAGACCGACATCTCCGACGCCTCGCGTCCGATCAAGGACGAGGAGATCGCGGCGTGCGAGGACAACGGTGTGGAATTCACCGAGATCGTCATCGCCAACGACGGCCTGTCGGTGGTGGTGAACCCGGAGAACGACTGGCTGGAGTGCATCACGACCGAGCAGCTCGCGACCATCTGGGGCCCAGACTCCGAGGGCACGGTGACCTCCTGGAGCCAGGTCGACCCGGAGTTCCCGGACGAGGCGCTCGCGCTGTACGGGGCGGGCACGGACTCGGGCACGTTCGACTACTTCACCGAGGCGATCAACGGCGAGGAGGGCGCGATCCGCACGGACTACACCCCGTCGGAGGACGACAACCTCACGGTGCAGGGCGTCTCTGGCGCGGTCGGCGCGATGGGGTTCTTCGGCCTGAGCTACGCCGAGGAGAACGCCGACTCGATCAAGCTCCTCGCCGTGGACAACGGTGACGGGTGCGTCGTCCCGTCCAAGGAGACGGTGCAGGACGGCACGTACTCGCCGCTGGGCCGCCCGCTGTTCATCTACGTCAACAACGCGAAGTACGCCGAGAACGAGGCGCTGCGTTCGTTCGTCGACTTCTACCTCGCCAACGAGGAGGAGATCGCCGCGGACGCGCTGTTCATCGACCTGACGGACGAGCAGCAGCAGACCGCGGCGGACGAGCTCGCGAGCCTGGTCGGCTGACCGGCGCCTCGATGAGCACCCCTCGTTCCACGGTGGCCGGTCCGGTGCGTGCGCCGGGCCGGCCACCGGCCCTGACCGAGCACGGCCCGGCCATCACCCGCCGGCGCGCGCGCCGCGGTGAGGCGCTGGTGCGCCTCCTGCTGCGCCTGGCGGCCTGGTTGTCGATCCTGATCACGGTCGGCATCGTGATCTCGCTGCTGACACCCGCACTGCAGTTCTTCGCCGAGGTCTCCGTCGTGGAGTTCCTCACCGGGACTCGCTGGGCGCCGCAGTTCGCCGACCCGACCTTCGGGGTCCTGCCCCTGGTCACGGCCACGGCCTGGACGACGCTGATCGCGCTGGCGGTGGCGGTCCCGTTCGGGCTGGGCGCGGCGATCTACCTTGCCGAGTACGCGCGCCCCCGCGCCCGCAAGATCCTCAAGCCGATCCTCGAGCTGCTGGCCGGCGTGCCGACCGTGGTGTTCGGCTTCTTCGCCCTGTCGTTCGTCGCCCCGACGGTGCTGCGGGACTGGCTGAGCATCGAGGTCGGCACGTTCTCGATCCTGGCCGCCGGGCTGGTCATGGGCGTGATGATCATCCCGACCGTCGCCTCCCTGTCCGAGGACGCCATGTCCGCGGTGCCCGCCGCACTGCGCCAGGGCTCGGCCGCGCTGGGCGCCAACCGGATGCAGACCTCGCTGCGCGTGGTCTTCCCCGCGGCGCTGTCCGGGATCGTCGCCGCGGTGGTGCTCGGCATCTCCCGTGCGATCGGGGAGACGATGATTGTCGCGATCGCTGCCGGCGCCCGGCCTCAGATGGTCACCGACCCGACCATGGAGGGCGCCACCATGACCGGGTTCATCGCCCGCATGGCCCTGGGCGACGCCCGGGTCGGGTCGCTGGAGTACAACACCCTCTTCGCCGTGGGCCTGCTGCTGTTCGCCCTGACCCTCGTGGTCAACGCGATCAGCATCCAGCTCGTGCGCCGCTTCCGCCAGGAGTACTGATGGCCCTGCACACCCCCGCCGTGGCGACCCAGCAAGCTCGCCTGGCCACCGGTAACCGGTACAAGGAACGCACCCCGACCTCGGTGCTCTTCCTGGCCCTGCTGTGGATCTCGCTGTTCGTCGCGTTCGCCACCCTCGTCGCGCTGATCGTCACGACGATCGCCCAGGGCGCCGACCGGCTCGACTCGCGCCTGTTCACCGAGTACCCGTCCTCGCGGCCCGAGGAGGCCGGGGCGCGCCCCGCGATCCTGGGGTCGCTGTGGGTGATCGGCACCACCGCCGCCCTCGCGATCCCGCTCGGGGTCGCCGCGGCCGTGCACCTGGAGGAGTTCGCCGACCGGCGCCACTGGTTCAACCGGTTCATCGAGCTCAACATCCAGAACCTGTCGGCCATCCCGTCGATCATCTACGGCATGCTCGCGATCGGGACCCTGGCCTTGATCGGCGTCGGGAACAAGAACATCGTGATCGGCGGCGCGCTCGCCCTGGCGCTGCTCATCCTGCCCGTCATCATCATCGCCACCCGTGAGGCGTTGCGCGCCGTCCCGCGCGAGCTGCGCCACGGGTCGCTCGCTCTAGGCGCGACCGAGCTGCAGACCACCTGGCGCATCACGTTGCCCGCCGCGGTCCCGGGCATCGCCACCGGCACGATCCTGGCCCTGTCCCGCGCGCTCGGCGAGGCCGCGCCGCTGCTGCTGCTGGGTGCCCTGGTGTTCATCTCCTTCGACCCCAACGGGCTGCTCTCGGGCTTCACCACCATGCCGATCCAGATCTATGGCTGGACCAACGCACCCCAGGCCGGGTTCCACGAGCTCGCGGCCGCGACCTCGATCCTGCTCGTGGGGATCCTGCTGGCCATGAACGCGCTGGCCATCATCATCCGCAACCGCTACCAGCGCCGCTGGTGAGACCACCCGAGGACCACCCCACCATGACCACCACCGGCACCTCCGCGAAGGCCACCATGTCCTCCAGCACCCAGATCTCCACTCGCCCCGCCCACAGCGAGCACCGCGAGATCCCTGCCGAGCCCAACCCGGTCCTGCAGTGCGAGGACGTCGACGTCTACTACGGCTCCTTCCGCGCCGTGCGCGACGTGTCCCTGGCGTTCGGGCACAACGAGATCACGGCCCTCATCGGCCCGTCCGGGTGCGGGAAGTCCACCATCCTGCGCTCCTTGAACCGGATGAACGACCTGGTCGAAGGCGCGCGCGTGACCGGGTCCGTACGGTACTGGGGCCAGGACATGTATGGCGCCGGCGTGGACCCGATCGAGGTGCGCCGCCGCATCGGGATGGTCTTTCAAAAGCCCAACCCGTTCCCGAAGTCGATCTACGACAACATCGCCTACGGCCCGAGAGTCACGGGGATGAAGGTCGCGTCGATGGACGACCACGTCGAGCAGGCACTGACCCGCGCCGCCCTGTGGGACGAGGTCAAGGACAAGCTCAAGCAGTCCGCCTACGGCCTGTCCGGTGGGCAGCAGCAGCGCCTGTGCATCGCCCGCACGATCGCCGTCGAGCCCGACGTGATCCTCATGGACGAGCCGTGCGCGTCGCTCGACCCCATCGCGACCATGCGCATCGAGACCCTCATGACCGAGCTGCGCGACCTGTACACGATCGTCATCGTCACCCACAACATGCAGCAGGCGGCCCGCGTCGCCGACCGCACCGCGTTCTTCACCGCCGCCGTCGACGAGACCACCGGTGACCGCACGGGCGAGCTCGTCGAGTTCGACCACACCGCGAAGATCTTCGAGAACCCGGCCGACCAGCGCACCGAGGACTACATCACCGGACGCTTCGGCTGACCACCCACCAGGAGCCGACGATGACCGTCACCCTTCCCCCGCGCGGTCCCAGCACCCAGCGCGAGGCCACCGCGCTCGGGCCCCAGACCGTGCGCGCCGTCCTCGTCGACCCCACGTTCGACCCTCGCGAAGGGCTCGTGACCGCGATGCGCGAGCAAGGCATCACGCTCGAGCCCGTGAGCGACCCGCTGCGCGGCCTCGCCCGCGCCTCGCTCGCACACACCCGCGCCGTCGTGGTCAGCGCAGCGGTGGCCGACCCGATGCTCAGCGCCTTCGTCGCCGTGGTGCGCGACGAGCTCGACCTGCCCGTCCTGCTCGCCCACCGGGCCGGCGACGCCGACCGGCTCGGCGGCGCGGTGCTCGCCGGGGCCCGGCCCGTCGTCGACCAGCCCTACCAGCCCGCGCGCATGGCCGCGACCCTGCTCGGCCTCGCCGGGAACCAGGAACCAGGGATCGTGCGCGTCGGATCGCTCGAGCTCGACCCGGACGCCTACGACGCACGCCTGCACGGACGCGGCATCGACCTGAGCACGCTGGAGTTCGAGGTCCTGCACGAGCTGGCGACCCACCCCGACCACGTGATCCCGCGCGAGCGGTTCACCCACCGCTACTGGCCGCGTTCACCCGACCCGGACGGAACCCTGGCCGCGGTCATCTCCCGCCTGCGCCGCAAGCTCGACGCCCATCACCTCGCCGGCGCCATCCACACCGTGCGCGGGATCGGCTTTCGCCTGGAGAGCGCCGTCCTCGCCGCATACTCACACCCAAACCCATAGACGTCGATCTATCATGATGGGGTGGCGAGCCGACTCCTCGACCGGGACGTGAGCGCGACCGTCGCCGTCGCGGCGTCGGCCGAGCAGACGTGGCGTGCGCTCCTGGTCGTCCTGGGGATCGACGCCGAGGTACCGGGTGTGCCGGCGGCCTACGGGGCCATGGCCGGGCGTGTGCGCGACGCTGTGCCGGGGGACGGCTTGGTGGTGCGTGGCCGTCTGGGCGCGCGCACGTACGAGTTCTCCGCCCATCTCGTCGCCCGCGGTGTGTGGTGCGACCTGACGGTGGACGCAGCCCCGGACGACCTTGTCGGGGCAGTAGAGGGCGGGCGCTGGCGGCACCACCTGGCCCGGCGTCGGGTCCGGCAGCTCGTGCGAGATCTGGTGACCGATGTCGCGCGCACGGCGGGTAGCGGCGCCGGTCCGGTCTCGCGCTGAGAGGCTGCCCGGCTTCAGGGGGTGATCTCGCGTACGAGGTCGTGCACGCGCGCGGTGATGTCGTCGACGATGCGCACGACGTCCTGAAGTGGGCGACCGGAAGGGTCCTCGACGGTCCAGTCGACGTAGCGCCGGCCAGGGAAGACCGGGCAGGCGTCGCCGCAGCCCATGGTGACCACGACGCCTGAGGCGCGCACGACCTCGTCGGTGAGGGGGCGGGGAAACTCGGTCAGCGCGTCGAGGCCGCGTCGCGCGAGCTCGGTGCGCACGACGGGGTCGATCGAGGCGGCGGGCACCGACCCGGCAGTGCGCACGCGCACCTGGTCGCCGGCGATCGAGCGCAGCACCGCGGCGGCGATCTGGGACCTGCCGGCGTTGCGCACGCACACGAACAGCACGTCCTGGCGCGGCGCGAGGCCGTGCCGGTCGAGGGTGAGGGCGGCGAGCCGGTCGGCGGCGAAGCGCGCGGTGAGCGCGGGCAGGTGGCGGCGCACGGTGGCGCGGGCGGCGAGCAGGTCGTAGCTGTCGGTGACGAACCGGGCGACGGTCTCGGGCGCGAGGACGTCGGTGTAGGTGGCGCTCAGGTCGGCGGTGATCCGTCGCAGGAGGCGGTCGTGGTCCCCGGGTGGGACGTGCGCGGCGCCGGACCGGTCCGGCGCGCCGATCGCGGCGCCGCCGAATCGGGCCAGGGCGTCCGGGGTCGGGCGGTATCGCGCGTCGGGGCCGTGTCCGACGCGGACCAGGACACCGACGTCGCTCATGGCCTGCAGGTGCGCGCCGACGGCGTCGAGGGCGCCACCGGGTCCGGCCAGGTCTCGGGCGCGGGGCTGTCCACTCGGGTCGGTGATGATCAGGGCCAGGAGCCGCAACCTGTCGGGATCGGCCATCGTGGCGGCCTGGGCGGCGCGCAGGTCGTCCGGGCTCATCGGGGCACGCCCCGCCCGGTCAGCGCAGCAGGTCCGCGATCGCGTGCAGACGGACGGGGACGATGGAGTACCAGACCTCGCGTCCCACGGGGTCGCGGGTGACGATGCCCGCCTCGGTCATCACCTTCAGGTGGTGGGACACGGTGGGCTGGCGCAGGCCGAGCGCGCGGGTCAGGTCCGCGACGCGGGCACGGGCATCGGCGCTGTGGTGGATCAGGCTCAGCAGCTGTAGGCGGGTGGGGTCGGAGACGACCCGCAGCAGCGTGGCGGTGTCCTCGGCCTGCTCGCGGCTCAGCGTCGTGCGCAGGGCGGGCCCCGGCGCGCGTTCGGCCCGCCCCTGCAGGGGCGGGGACGACTCGCTTGCCGGGGCGCTCACCCATCGAGGATAGCCGTCCGCGTCAGGCGGCCGGGGTGGGCGCGACCGGCGTGACGCCGAGCTCGCCCAGCAGGGTCAAGACACGGCCGCGGATCTCGTCGCGAATGGGGCGCACAGACTCGATGCCCTGCCCTGCCGGGTCGGCGAGCTCCCAGTCCTCGTAGCGCTTGCCGGGGAAGATCGGGCAGGCGTCGCCGCAGCCCATGGTGATGACGACGTCGGACGCCTGGACGGCCTCGGTGGTGAGGACCTTGGGCTGCTCGGCGCGGATGTCGATGCCCTCTTCGAGCATGGCCTCGACGGCGACGGGGTTGATCTGGTCCGCCGGGGCCGAGCCGGCGGAGCGGACCTCGACGGCGCCGCCGGACAGTGCGCGAAGGTAGCCGGCGGCCATCTGGGATCGGCCGGCGTTGTGGACGCAGACGAACAGGGCTGACGGCTTCGCGGTGGTGGTGTCGGTCATGGCGTTCTCCTGGTTGCTGGTGGATCTCAGGCGATGGTCAGGGTCAGGTCGGGCAGCAGGTCGGCGAGCAGGCCCCGTACTCGCTCGTCGAGGTCGTCGCGGATCGCGGCGACCCCTGCGGGGGAGGCCAGGGCGGGGTCGCCGACGAGCCAGTCCTCGTACCTCTTGCCGGGCAGCACGGGGCAGACGTCGCCGCAGC
This sequence comes from Cellulosimicrobium sp. RS, assembly GCF_046159675.1. Lineage (NCBI taxonomy): Bacteria > Bacillati > Actinomycetota > Actinomycetes > Micrococcales > Promicromonosporaceae > Cellulosimicrobium > Cellulosimicrobium sp. RS. The sequence goes on from NZ_JBJXVU010000012.1 coordinate 62,114, forward strand.
CCATGGTGATGACGACATCGGCGGCGCGGACGGCGTCGTCGGTCAGGGGCTTGGGGAAGGCTTCGTCGTCGTCGGTGCCGAGCTCGGTCAGGGCCTCGAGCACCCCGTCGTGGATGTCGGCGGCAGGCGTGGACCCGGCGGAGCGGACCACGACGCGGTTCCCGGCGTAGTGCTGCAGCAGGGCGGCGGCGAGCTGGGAGCGTCCGGCGTTGGCGACGCAGACGAACAGCACTTGCGGTCGGGCGTCGCCGGAGCGGGTGAGGTCGGCCAGTCTCTGGCGGGCGAACCGTGCGGTGAGCGGCACCAGGTGGGCCGAGACCTTCGCCGAGCGGGCCAGGTCGGTGTAGGACTCGCGGACCACGCGTTGCACGACGTCGAACCGGACGTCGGGAAACGCTCCGGCGAGGTCCTCGGCGAGGTGGTCGAGCGCCGGGTCGACGTCGTCCAGCCCCGCCAGGACGGCCGCACCGTGTGCAGAGCCCAGCGCGGCCGGGGCGAACGAGTCGAGCAGCGTCGTCACCGCGGCCTTGTAACCGCCGGTGATGCGGTACCAGACCCAGGTGCCGCGCCGTTCGGAGGTCAGCACGCCGACGTCGCGCAGCACCTTGAGGTGGTGCGACACGGTGGGCTGTGACACGTCGGTGAGGGCGGCGAGGTCGCACACGCACGCCTCCCCGGCGGGTGCGGTCGCGATGAAGGACAGCATCCGTAGCCGCAGCGGCTCGGCGAGGGCCTTGAGCGTGGTGGCGACGGCGCCGGCGACCTCGGTGCCGATCGCGTGGGACTCGATCTGCGGGGCGCAGTCCGGGTCCGTGACAGTCAAGGGTGTGGTGGTCATGACCTCACCTCTTCCAGCTCGGGTGTTCGAGTCGTGGGGGCGTAGGGGTCGACGGCGAACCAGCGGCGCGCGAGCCACAGGGAGACGTAGACGAGGCCGACGAGGACGGGGACCTCGATGAGCGGGCCGACGACGCCGGCCAGGGCCTGACCTGACGTGGCGCCGAACGTGCCGATGGCGACGGCGATCGCGAGCTCGAAGTTGTTGCCCGCAGCGGTGAAGGCGAGCGTCGTGGAGCGTGCGTAACCGAGCGCGAGCATCTTGCCGACGACGATGCCGATGCCCCACATGGCGGCGAAGTACACCAGCAGCGGCAGCGCGATGCGGGCCACGTCGAGCGGGTGGGAGGCGACGGCCTCGCCCTGCAGGGCGAAGAGCAGCACGATCGTGAACAGCAGTCCGTACAGCGCCCACGGCCCGACCTTCGGCAGGAACCGGTCCTCGTACCAGGTGCGGCCCTTGGCGCGTTCGCCGACCAGGCGGGAGGCGAACCCGGCGGCCAGCGGGACACCGAGGAAGACGAGGACGTTGAGCGCGATCTGCCCGACCGAGACGTCGAGGCCCTGGGTGTCCAGACCGAGCCATCCGGGCAGCACGGTGAGGTAGAAGTAGCCGAGCAGCGAGAACGCGACGACCTGGAAGGCGGAGTTGATCGCGACCAGCACCGTGGCCGCCTCCCGATCCCCGCACGCGAGGTCGTTCCAGATCACGACCATCGCGATGCAGCGGGCCAGGCCGACGATGATCAGCCCTGTGCGGTACTCGGGCAGGTCGGGCAGGAAGGCCCAGGCAAGGGCGAACATCAGCGCGGGACCGACCAGCCAGTTCAGTACCAGCGAGGAGACCAGGAGCCTCTTGTCGCCGGTGACCGCGCCGACGCGGTCGTAGCGGACCTTGGCCAGGACCGGGTACATCATGACGAGCAGGCCGAGCGCGATCGGGACCGAGATCCCGCCGACCTCCATCGCCGTGAGCACCTCGGACAGGGCGGGGACGAACCGGCCCAGGACGAGACCGGCGACCATCGCGAGGCCGATCCACAGCGGCAGCCACCGGTCCAGCGTGGACAGGCGCCCGCGCGTGGCGGTCGTGGGGTCGCTCACGCGAGGACCTCCTCGATCTCGGCGACCAGCGCCTGCTTCGGGCGTGCGCCGACGACGGACTTCACCAGCTGGCCGTCGGAGTAGAAGTTCAGCGTCGGGATCGACACGACGCCCGCCGCCGCCACGGTCTTCGGGTTGGCGTCGGCGTCGAGCTTGGCGATCGTGAGCCTGCCCTCGTACTCCTGCGCGAGCTCGGCCAGGATCGGGGCGACCTGGCGGCACGGGCCGCACCACGTGGCCCAGATATCCACCAGCACAGGCACTTCGGAGGCCAGGACCACCTCGTCGAAGGTGTCGTCGGTGACGGTCACGGTGCTCATCGGATCTCCTCCAGCGCCAGGGGCAGCTCGTCGGGGTTCGGGGTCTCGGGCGTGCCGGCCAGGTTCGCAAGGCCGGCGGCGTCGGCGAGCTCGGTGAGGTAGGCCTGGGCGTCCAGGGCGGCGGAGGCGCCGGTCCCGGCGGCCGTGATGGCCTGCCGGTAGGTGTGGTCGACCACGTCGCCGGCGGCGAACACGCCCGACAGGTTGGTGCGGGTGGAGCGGCCCTGGACCAGGATGTAACCGTCGTCGTCGAGGTCGACCTGGCCCTTGACCAGGTCGGTGCGCGGCTCGTGGCCGACGGCGACGAACAGGCCCGTCGCGGGCAGCTCGCGCTCGGCGCCGGTCACGGTGTCGCGCAGCGTCAGGCCCTCGACCTTGTTCTCTCCGCCGATCGCGGCGACCTCGCTGTTCCAGGCGAACTCGATCTTCGGGTCGTTCAGGGCGCGGTCGGCCATGATCTTCGACGCACGCAGCTCCCCACGGCGGTGCACGACGGTGACCTTGGACGCGAACCGGGTGAGGAACGTGGCCTCCTCCATCGCGGAGTCCCCGCCGCCGACGACCGCGATGTGCTGGTCGCGGAAGAAGAACCCGTCGCAGGTGCCGCACCAGGACACCCCGCGCCCGGACAGCCGCTCCTCCTCGGGCAGGCCGAGCTTGCGGTAGGCGGACCCGGTGGTCAGGATCACCGCCCGGGCCCGGTAGGTGTCGCCGCTGCCGGTGTGGAGCGTCTTGACCGGGCGGTCCAGCTCGAGGGACGTCACGTCGTCCCACACGATGCGCGCCCCGAACTTCTCGGCCTGGGCCCGCATGGCGTCCATGAGCTCAGGGCCTTGGATGCCGTCCGCGAACCCGGGGAAGTTCTCCACCTCGGTCGTGGTCATCAGCGCGCCACCGGCGGTGACCGAGCCGGCGACCACCACCGGCGCCAGGCCGGCACGGGCGGCGTAGATCGCCGCGGTGTACCCGGCGGGGCCCGACCCCACGATCACGATCTCCTGAACCTCTTGCATCGACATGCCTCTATGTTGACACCGGTCGATGCAGCGCGCAAGGTGGATATCGATGAACGTCGATGCAACAGGAAGTGGATCATGAACTGTTACGAGCACGCGCAGGAAGGCCGCGAGACGGTCGCCGTGGGGGTCTGCCCGCGCTGTGGCGCCGCGGTCTGCGCCGAGCACGCGGGGGAGTGTCGGGTCGAGATCGTTCGGAGCAACGGTGTCGGGTCGCCGACCCTCGGGCAGCACCGGGTCGTGTGCTGCGACCGGTGCCGCGCCTCTGGAGCTTGTGCCGGCGTGTGGCGGGCGGGCGTCGACGGCGCGCGTGAGCCGGCTGGTCGCGGCGTGTAGCGCTCAGTTCACCGTGCTCGGAAGAAGCCCTGGTGGGTCGCCGGGGCGGTCATGCAGCGTTTGGGCGGTGCACCCCGGTCGACAGGGCGATGAGTGCCGCGAGGGCGGCGGACGCGGCAAGGACCGCGAACGTCGCCGGGTAGGAGCCGGTGGCGCCGGTGAACGCGGCGGCCGCCCAGGGCGCCAGTGCCATCGCGAGCGTGGTGGGGGCGTTGAGGATCCCGAACAAGACGCCGTACGAGCCCGATCCCCACCGGTCGCTGATCGCGGTGGACTGCAGCAGCGTGAATGCGCCGCGCGCCACGCCGAGGGCGACGGCGGCGGCGATGAGCGCGGTGGCCGGTCCGTCGAGCAGCCCGACGATGGCGATCGTCAGGGCCGAGGTGCCGAGGAGCGCGCTGGCGCGGACGGGTGGTGTGGTGCGCGCGGCGAGCGATCCGTACGCGATGCGCCCCAGGAGCTGACCCGCGCCGGACAGGCCGAGCGCCCACGCGGCCGCAGCCGCTGTCAGGCCGCGCCAGGTCAGCATCGGCACCAGATGGATGGTGGCGGCGAACATCGCGAACGCGCCCAGCGCGGTGGCGCAGGTCAGGGCGAGGAACGCTCGAGAGCGCGCGATCGTTCGCCACCCGCCTCCGCCGTGTGCGTGCTGGGCGGTCTCGAGGGGCGGCCAGGGTGCGCGCAGGCCGATTGCGTGCGCGGGGATGGTCGTCAGGGCGAGCAGGACGGCCAGGAAGAGGTAGGTCTGGCGCCATCCCGCGTGCTGGACCAGGGCGGCGGTCAGGGGCGCGAAGATCGTGCTCGCGAGCCCTGCCACCAGGGTCAGCACGAGCAGGGCCCGGGTCCGCGCGGGCCCGTACCAGCGGGTGATCGCGGTGAACGCCGGGGCGTAGAGCACCATCGACTGGGCGACGCCGACCATGACCCAGGCGGCGAGGAACCAACCCAGGGACGGGGCAAGCGCGACGGCGATCACGGCGACGCTCGCCAGGACGGACCCAGTGGTCATCACCGCCCGGGGACCGTGGTGATCGATGCGTCTGCCCACGAGCACGCCCGCGCCGGCTGCGACGACCAGGGCCGCGGAAAACGCGGCCGTCGCGCTGGCTGGCGACCAGCCGGTGTCGGCCGTGATGGCCGGCAAGGCGACCGGGAAGGAGTAGTACAGGACGCCCCACCCCACGACCTGGGTCAGGCACAAGGCCGCGAGGGTGCCGCGTGGGCCGGTGCGCAGACCGGCGTCGCCTCGGCCCCTCTGCGTGGTGGTCACGACCGAGTCAGCGTACGCACGGTGCGTGCGTGCGCGCTGACCGCCGCGGCGACGTGGGCGGCGTCGCGGTGCACGCCGCGCAGCGTGTTCGAGGCGAACGAGCGCTGCAGCTCCAGCCCCACGAACCCCAGTCCCGGCCGGGCGAGCGAGATCCCGCCGCGCTGGCGCGGCATACCGCGCTCGTCCAGCAAGGCCAGGTCACCGAGGTAGTCCAGCGCGGGCCGGTACCCGGTGGCCAGCACGAGGGCGTTGACGCGTTCGCGTGCCCCGTCTGCCCACACCACCCCGTCCTGGTCGACCGCGCTGAACATCGCGCGCGAGTCCACGGTGCCGTTCGCCAGCGCCTCGCGATAGCTGCCGGCGTCCAGGACCAGCGGCCCACGCACCACGCGTCGAAGCACCGCCGGGGGGAAGCGGTCGAAGCCGGTGACGCGGAACCAGAAGTGCACGTCCCGCCCCAGCGGGCGCTGGGTCGCGAACACGACGGGCTGGCGCGTCGCGAGGGTCACGTCGCTCACTTGCGCGAGCTCGTGCGCGATCTGCACCCCCGAGTTCCCGCCACCGACGACCACGACGCGCTCCCCGGCGAACGACGAGGGATCGCAGTACTGGGCCGCGTGCACCACCCGGCCCGTGAAGTGCTCCAGCCCAGCAACGCTCGGACGCACAGGGTTGGCGAACGACCCCGTCGCCGCGATCACCCCGCTCGCGTCGAGCTCGACCCCGTCGCCCGTGCGCACCACGAACCCGGTCCCCGCCGGCTCGACCCCCACCACCCGGGTTCCCGTCCGCACCTCGACCCCGAGGTGGTCGGCGTACCGGTGCAGGTGCTCGACCACCTCGTCCCGCGCCGGGTACCGGTCCGGGTCCCCCCCGAAGCCGAACCCGGGGAAGCCGCTGTACCGGGCCGGGGAGAACAGCCGCAGGCTGTCGTAGTACGACGGCCACGACCCCACCGGTCGGTCGCCCGCCTCCAGCACGAGCGGCTCGAGACCTCGCTCGCGCACGGCCCTGGCCGCGGCCAGGCCCGACTGGCCGGCACCGCTGATGATCACGGGGAGCGTCGTTGACGTCGTCACATCCGTAACGTATCGATGATTCGCAATATGTCAATACGACGATGGATCGAGATACGCTCCAGGGATGAGCACGCCGACAAGCCGCCCAGCGGTCGTGGAAGCTGCGCCGCTCGCGCTGGCCGAGGCGACGCACGACTTTCTCAGCGCGTTGGCGAGCCCCACACGCCAGCGTGTCCTGCTGCTGTTCGCGCGCGGCGGCGAGCTCGCGGTCGGGGAGGTGGCCGAACGTGCAGGCATCAGCCAGCCCACTGCATCCCAGCACCTGCAGATCCTGCGCCGTGGTGGCATTGTGACCTCGCGCCGCCAAGGCCGGGTCGTGCTCTACCGCGCCGACCGCGACGGCGTGGCGCGTGCGCTGAGCGACCTGCAGGCCTATCTCCAAGCGTGCTGCTGAGCACCTGGAGGTCGTCGCGCCGCTCGCTCAGCCGTCTGGGTCCGAGCTCGCACGTTCCGCCCTGATGGCTGAGGGCGGCCCCGTAGGCGAGAGCTGGGCGACCTCCTGCCTACGGGTTCGCAGGTGCCTGAGACTCTCTTCCAGGGCCGCAACCTCTCCGAGCCAGACTCGCTCGCGCGCCTCTCGCAGCCGGGCTTCGGCGTTCACGGTCATCTCGTCGAGGCGGCCGGCCTGTGCGGGGTCGACCTTGAGGAAGCGGCATCGGGTGCAGGCGTGCTCGTGCACGCACGGGGTGCCGTACGGGCGGCGGCAGTCGCCGAGGGCGACCTTGCGCAGCAGGAAGTGTTGCTCGAACTCGTTCCACTCGTCGGGGGTGGCCGTGCGCAGCTCTTCCTCGGGGCGGGTGTGCCGGCGTCGCTCGACGAAGGCGTGGTGGGCCTGGATGACGTGCTCGGGGAAGACGGCTGTGTAGCCGCGGGTCGTGTCGAGGTTCAGATGCCCCAGGAGCGTGGAGACGATGTGCAGCGGGAGGCCTGCGCCGACGAGGTCGGTGGCGAACAGGCGTCTGAAGTCGTGCGGAGTGAACCGTACGGGGGTCTCGCCGTCGTGGATCCCTGCTCGGTCGGCGACCTGGTGCAGGAGCGTGCGCACGTACTGGGCGGAGAGCACGCTCTGCCGGGAGCCGATCCTGCGGGCGAACAGGTGGGGGAGCGGGTCGCTGAACACCTTCTCGTTCGGGTCGTACCGGACCGACAGGGGGACGCTCGGGCTGCCGCCGCGTGCGCGGCGTTGGACCTCGACAAGGACCTTGACCAGGTCGGGGCTCATCGGGACGAGGCGTTCGGCGTCGGTCTTCGACGGGACGATGTGCAGCAGCGGCACGATGGTGTTGGTGGTCGGCGCGACGTAGTGCCGCAGGGACAGCTGCGTGAGCTCGAGGAGCTCTTCGATCCGCACTCCCGTCTCGCGCAACGACTCGACCACGGCCCATGCCCAGAAGCTGTCGGCCTCCAGGCGAGAGATGCACACCAGGCCGCGTTGCGCCGGTGGGATGCGGGCGTGCTCGGCGATCTCGACGATCCGGGCCCAGACCTGGTTGCGCGCAGCTCGGTTCGAGTGGAGGGGCGGGTCGTGGCGTTCGTAGGTGATGCCATCGACGGTGAACCGCTCGCCGTGACCGGCCGTGACGGCTGCGGCCAGCAGCCGGCTCCCGTCCTCTCGTAGCGCGTGGGCGGCGGCGGTGAACCGTGGAAGGTGCGGGGTGAGTGTCCGGGTACGTGCTTGCATGCGCGAGCGTCGTTGACGGTTGGCCTTCGACGCGCTCCGGGACTCGTGTCGTGGGACGGGGCAGGGCGCGACCCAGTAGGCCCAGCGTTCGGGCTCCTCGTGGGACCACTCGGCCAGGTCGCGGTAGAGCGCGCGTACCGAGAAGAACACCGACGCCACGTCGCGACGCGGGTGTCCGTCAAGAGTCGTGGCGAGCCGCTCACGCCACCGAACAGCGACCGCCGGAGCCAGACGCAAGTCGGCCTGATCCGGATTCAGGGCGAGGACCTGTCCCCAGAAGAGGCGCACCAGCCGATACGACAGGCCTTCCAACGACCCGTAGTCCAGGCTCGCGCGCAGCTCGCCGAGGTAGTCGACCAGCAGGTCCAGAACCCCTGAGTGCGGGAGGCCGTACCGGGCGACGAGGGTCTGGACGGAGTGCTGGCGAGAGTTCCCGGCTGCCGCCCAGGCGGCCCGTAGCGTCGGCGGTTCACCGGCGAGGGGCCCCAGCGCGACCAGGAGCTCCCAGGCCAGGTGCTCCTTGTTGTGCCGCTGGGAGGTACGCACGACGTCGGCGTAGGCGAGCAGATCGTCGCCCGTGAGCCGTCCCAGGCGCTTGCCGGTGCGGATCAGGACTCGCGCCAGGCAGGTCTCGGCGTTGCGGCGCGCGAGCTCGGGCGCGTGCTCATAGGCGGACAGTGCCCGTAGCCGGACCATGGCGTCGGGTTCGGCGGTGTCGAGGAACCGGGCTGACGGGGCGCGCCGGTAGTGCGCGGCTCGCAGCAGCCAGGAGTAGGAGGGCCGCACCGTGCGCGCCTCGATGAGCGACATCACGGCGATCGAGACGAGCTTCCTGTGCACGCCGGTCTGGAGAGCGACGGCATCGATGCCGCCGTTCGGTGCGGCGTCCAAGCCGCTGGAGATCCACCGTTCCTCCCACGTCGATCCCGGGTGCTGGGCGAGCCAGGTCAGCACCCTGCGTACGGCACGGTCGCGGGCACGCTGAGCTTTCGGGAGCGGCTGTGAACGGCCGGACAGGTAGGACTCGACCCAGGTGCAGGTTGCCTCCACATCGAGGGTCTGCACGTGCGCGAGCTCGTGGTCGGGCTCTCGCAGTGGCGGCAGTAGGGCGGTGTCGTAGGCGGGCCGACCGCGCGTCCTGCCGTCCTTGGAGTGCATCGGGTCCGGTGCAACGGCCGCACGAAGGACCCGGGTGCGCCGTCTCGTCTCGGCTGCCTGTGCGCGCGAGGGCAACCTCGGGTCGAGCGCCACCTCGCCGGTGCCGCTCACGGTGTCCAGCCGAGCAGCTCACGCACGGCCGCCGCGTCGTAGTCGGGCTCGACAGCAGCAGGTGGCGGCTTGGGGCGGGAGAAGTGCTCGAGCACCTTGGCCAACACGTCCTCCATCCGGGGCTGGGTGTAAATCGTCGTGGTGAAGATGTTCACGTGGCGAAGGACCGTCTGGACGTCGACCAAGGTGAATGCCGGGTCGGCCAGCAGGCGCTCGGCGGCCGTGTGCCGCAGGTCGTGCAGCGTCCAGTTCGATCCGATCCCGCGTTGCGCGCGCGAGAACATGGCCCGAGCCGCGTGGTAGGTCAGTGGTCTGAGTGCCGCCCCGGTGCGCGTCCACCAGACCCGATCGCCGGGTGCCGCCGGCTGACCTTCGCGCATGTACAGCGCCAGCCACACGAACGCGTCCGGGCTCGCCGGGACGCGTTCTGGCGCGCGGCTTCCCTTGGTGACGACGGTGATCGTGTGCTCCCCGAAGTCGTAATCTCCGTGCCGCAGCTCCAGCAGCTCGGTTGCCCGCACGCCGCTGGAGAGCCAGAACGACAGCAGCGCTCGGTCACGGTGACACGTCAGCGCGTCGAAGATCTGGTCGACGTACTCGTCAGGGATGCCGCGCCAGCCGATCCTGGGTACCCGCTGGCGGTACGGCGCCCGGGCATGCCGGCGAAATTCACGCATCGGGTCCTGGTGGGCGTTGACGCGGCCCCTGCCGGAACGCTGGGCGGGGACAGGGTTCACCAGCGGACCCAGATCCGCGGCGAGCGCAAAGTCGTAGAACCCGGCCAGCACCGAAAGTTGGTGGTTGATCGTGCGCGGAGCAAAGCCTGTCGCGGGACTCGCCCTGCCGGTAACCATGTTGATCTCGGCGCCACGCTCTCCGCGTCGTAACGCGGTCGCCGTCGGTGCCGCCCGTAAGTACTCCACGAAGGCGCGCACGTCGACACGCTCAGCACGCTCCCACGCCACGAGCCGCTGGTGGAGGAACCGGAACCACCGGAGCAAGTCGTAGGCGTAGCTGCGGACCGTCGCGGGACTGCAGTCCGACGCAGACAGATCACGCAGGTACAAGGAGGCTGCTGCGTGCTCGAGATCGGGGAACACGACCCGGAACGGCAGGCCGGAGTCGCACTCCACGACCCGGCCCACGGCGCCCGTCACGCGCGACAGCGTCCCATGACGCACACCGCACGTCACCACTCGATCTAGGAAGTTCAGTCAACGTGCCGGTGCGTGCTCGTGCGCGACGACGCGGGCGTGAGCCTGTGGTCGCGGCGTGGCACCGACCTGACGGCGACGTTCCCGGAGATCGCGGCCGCGGCCGCGGAGCAGGTCGCGCCGGGGGCCGTGCTCGACGGTGAGCTCGTGGTCTGGACCGGGGGCCGGCTCGACTTCGAGGTCTTGCAGGAGCGGATGGGCCGCGGCGCGCGCAGCGCGGCCGCGCACGCCCGGCGCCGGCCCGCGTCGTTCGCGCTGTTCGACGTCCTCGCCGTCGACGGGCGCGACGTGCGCGGGCGGCCGCTGCGCGAGCGGCGCGCGCTGCTCGAGGAGGCCGCGACGTCGTGGCGCCCGCCGCTGAACCTGTCCCCGGTGACCGGCGACGTCGACGAGGCGCGCGAGTGGTTCGAGACGTACACGGTGGCCGGTGTCGAAGGCTTGGTCGTCAAGGGCGCCGGCGAGGCGTACCGGGGCGGGGAGCGGGCCTGGTTGAAGGTCAAGCACCGGGCCACGCTCGACGTCGTGTGCGCCGCGGTGATCGGCACCATGACCCAGCCGCAACAGGTCGTAGCCGGCCTGCCGATCGACGGCGAGCTGCGCATCGTCGGGCGCACCGGCCCGCTCACGCCGACGGCGCGCCGCGCTCTCGCCGTCCACCTGCGACCGCCAGCAGGGGAGCACCCCTGGCCGGCGCAGGTGGCACCGGGTGCGTTCGGCCGGTTCAACGCCGACCGCTCCGAACCGGTCACGCTCACGCGGGTCGAGCCGCTCGTCGTCGAGGTCAGCGCCGACGCCGCCTGGTCAGGCCGGTCTTTCCGCCACGCCCTACGTCTGCTCCGCGCCCGCCCGGACGCCGAGGTCTCCGCCGTGGAACCGCCACGTCGGGGCCAGTGATCGACCCTATGGGCTTGCGGCTGGGCCCCGCCCGAGCGTGCTCGGGCGGGGCCCCGTCGCTACGGCTGTTCGCCGCCGGCTTCCGTGCCGACCGTCGAGCTCTGGCTACCGGTGATGGGGCTCAGGCACTGGGCGAGGTCCGGCGCCTGGGTGGGGCCGCCGAACCCCAGAAGCGAGAGCGCCAGGAGGACGATCGCGACGTTGCTGTAGGAATCAGCGGGCCGCTGATCAGGGGGGATGGACATGGACACCTTCCTTGTAGGAAACGAGGGAGGTGGCCAGCCATGCGAACGCTCGCACGCAGGGAGTGGCCTCGTGGTGTGCAGCGCTCAGCGCGACGCTGGCTGTAGTGCCGAGCACTACAGGCAGTGATGGGTTGAACACGTCACCGCGAGGCTTGGCCCTGACGTGTTCAACATGTCAGGATGAGTCGTCAAACGACTGACAGCACGCATGGCTAGCCACCGAGTGAGCCGATATGCAGTTGTCGACGAGGGCCGGGTCAGTTGCAGCTGCCCGGCTCTTCGTCTGTCCGGCGGGACCTCGAAGGAGACCGGTGGAACTTCGTATGTGTAAGCCTGTCGGTGGCCCCTAGCGGACGGCTACACAGTACTTGAGTGAGCCCACCGGCTGAATGGCGTGACACCACGCTTTCGATATCGGATACGGCGTTCGACTGGTCGGAAGTGAGTGATCGTCTGCCGGGTGCCTCGCTCGGTACGTAGGTGAGCTGTCGCCCGTGGTGCACGAGGTGGTCGTCGTAGATGTGCACTTCACCCCGCCGGCCCGCACGAAGTCGCCAGGCCTAAAGGCTGGGGTGCGCTGTGACGATGCCGAGGGGCGCGTGTACGGAGCGCTGTTGAACGGCACGCCGCGGAACAGGTCGGCTGTGCGGTGGTAGTGCTGGCAGCGTCGGCGGGGATGTTGCGGATCTGCCCGATCACTCGCGCAAGGTGGTCGACGTGGCGGCCGTCCGGCATCGGCCACGAGGCCGCGGGCGGCTGCAGGCCGAGATGAGCTCGCAGGCGGCGTCCGCTCACTCGTCCCAGAAGCTCACGCCGCGCTCCTGCAGCCAGCACACACCACCTGACTCACCACGCAGGAACCACATCAGCTCGTGCGGCAGGGAGACTCCGGGTGCACGAGTTCGGCGTCTGTGTCGGAGCGCCCCGACATAGTTCGTCAGAGTCCCAACTAGGAGGCGCAGCAGTGATTGTCCATGGCACCTACCAAGCCGTGCCACAGCCCGGGCAGCCTGCGGACGGGCCCGTGCGCGAGGCCACCGTCGAGGCTGCCACCTACGAGGTGGCTCGTGCCATGCTCGACGAGCAGGTGCAGGACGGCGAACGACTCATCGGAATCCGGGTCGAGGGCCGCGCCGACGAGCACCCGTAGGCGCGGCCGCGTCAGCGCCGCTCGACGGCGTCGGCCCACAGCCAGGCCCAGCCCTCGCGTCCGGCCGGGGACACGTACCTGATGTGGACCTGGCGACCGGCCCATGCGATGGCCTCGCCGTCGACGTGCGCCTCGCCGCTCTGGCGCTGGGTAATCCATGCCCGCACGGGGATGCCCTCCGGCGGCCGCACGATCGGCACGCCGCGGCGCGCGAGCTCGGGCGCCTCCTCGGCGTGGTCGCGCAGCGGCACCGTCTCGATGCCGGACGGCCACCCGCCCACCGGTGGACGTCGACGAGATCCCACCCCCCAACGTTAGAACATATGTTCGAGTCAGGCCGCATACTGGGAGGGTGAGTGCGACCGCCGCGGACGCGTTGGAGGTGGCTCGCGCGGCCTTGCACCGTGCCGAGCTGCGCACCGGCGTGCGCACCCTGCGCCCGGCCGTCGTCGACGTCGACGACACGCCCCGGCCCCTTGGCGCGCTGTTCGACGAGGGGCGCCTGCCCGCCGGGGCGGCGAGCGTCGTGGCCGGGTCGACGAGCCTGCTCCTGGCCCTGCTCGCGATGTCGCAGGGGCCGGCGGACTGGGTCGCGTTCGTCGGCATGCCCGACCTCGGGGTGCTCGCCGCGGCCGACGCCGGCGTCGACCTTGACCGGGTCGCGCTCGTGCCGCGCGTGGGGCACGACGGCGCGACCGTGCTCGCCGCGCTGCTCGACGGCTTCGCATACGTCGCGGTCGGGCCGGGCGTCGCGCTGACAGCGGCCGAGCGCCGGCGCCTGCTCGCCCGCGCCCGAGAGCGCGGCGCGGGGCTGGTGACCACGCGCCCGTGGGAGCAGGCCGCCGTGCGGCTCGAGGTGGCCGCGCACCGCTGGTCCGGCGTCGACCGGGGCGGGCGGTACCTGCGCCGCTGCGAGCTCGACGTCGAACGCACCACCCGCGGCGCCACCGACCGGTGGACCCTGACCCTGCCCACACCCGCCGGCCCGCTCGTCGACGCGATCGCGGGGGAGGCCCGACCCGCCCGCGCGCAGCGCGGCGCGCTGCGCCTCGTCAGCTAGAGCGGACGCGCGTCAGGCGGTGGTGTCGACGACGAGGGTGCCGGGGTGGGCGGCCGCGTACGCCTCGGCTGCGCCGACCGCAGCAGCCTTGCTGCCGTTGATGACCCGCTGGAAGTCGGTCACCAGCTTGTTCGGCATGGTGGTGTACCCCGTCACCCGCATGCTGGTGGCGTCGACCTGCCCCGCCGGGATGATGACGATGACACGGAGGCCGGCTGCGTCGAACGCGACGGCGACCTCGGTCAGCTGGTCACCCTGGGCAAACACGGCCTCCACGTCGGAGGGGGCACCGTCGATGGCGTGGGCGTCGGCGACCGCGACCTCCGGGGCCGTGCCGTCGACGACGACGCCGGTGCCGTCACCGTTCGGCGAGACATACACGCGCGCGCCCGCTGCACGGGCGGCGTCGACCAGGTCGGCCGGGACCGTCTCGCCGACGCCGGTGGGCACGACCGGCTCCGGGGCGGGCGGCTCGGTCGGCTCTGGCGACGCGGCGGGCGTGGCCTCCGCCGTCGCGGTGGGGCTCGAGGTAGCCGCCGGCTCGCCGGCGTCGGTCTCGCCCGGCCCGAGGACCAGAACTGCGGCGGCGCCTGCGGCGAGGACGCTGGCGGCGACGAGAGTGGCGGTGCGGGCACGGGCGCGGCGGGTGTTCGTGGTGCTCATCGGCGCTACCTATGCGCTGAGCAGCAGGAACACGCGGGCCCCGGACCCCGCGGCCTGGTGGGCGGCGAGCTCGCCGGGGCGTTCGTACGCTCCGAGCATGCCGCGCACGCTCACGCCCGCGGAGCTCGCTGCGGAGGTTGGTGTGTCGCCGTCCGCCGTGCGGTACTGGCTGCGCCACAACGTCCCGCGCGCAGCGTCCGGGGCCTGGCATATCGACGCCGACACCGCAGCGCGCGCCCGGGCGCACTTCGCTGCGACGCAGCCTGCGCGTGCACGCACCCGCGACGTCTGCCTTGTCGCGGGATGCGGACGGATGTCCGCGGCCCGGGGGATGTGCCGGATGCACTACCAGCGGTGGTACCGAACGGGGACCGCTGCGAACACGGACACCGGCTCACAGACCGGCCCGTCGGCTGCGGGCTAGGGTCGACGGGTGGTGATGCGACGTGTCCGGCCGATGGACTGGGGCGCCGTCGCATGGACGCTGTCCTGGTCGTTCAACCTTGCTCGAGGTTCTGGTTCACGGCGGGTGCTCGCGGTCGCGGCGTGGCCGATCTGGGTCGTAACGGTGATGTTGCTACCGGGCTTCGTTCACGCCGACCGGAAGGTCGTTGCCCGGCTGACGCGCCGCACGACTGGCGCCATGCTGTTCGGGCTCGCCCGGGTGCTCGCGTTCGCGGTCCTGGTCGGCGTCCCGGGCGGGGTCGTGCTCGGGTGGGTCTTCACGCTGGTGCCCTGGTGGCTCAGTGTGCCGCTCCTGCTGGCTGTCGCCGGGTGGGCGGGAACGGGCGCGGTCGTGGTCCTCGCGGTCCTGATGTCGCGCCTCGAGCACGTCCAGCGCGTGGAGACCGCGGCACGTCGCGCGCAGCCTTCCGCCCAGCGCAAGGCTGACCGTGCTGCGCGGCGGCGCGCCGATTGGGCGATGGACAGCGTCGCCTCTCGGCTCCCGCGCGGCGGCCTCGCCCTGGTCGGTGAGCACGCGCGCCGTACCGTGCCGTCCGGGCAGACCATCACGGCTGAGGCTGCGACGGACCAGCACGTCGCGGTGTACCGCAGATACGGGTTCGTGCCGCTGGCCACCGCGCCCTTCAAGATGCTTGCCACCGTGTAGCAACTGGTTCCAGACCGTTCCCGGTGGCACCCCCGTCGCGAGCGGCCATGGCCAGCGAGCGCGAGGGAGGACCACCGGGTCGCTCGTGCAACGCTCCAGCGACGCTCGAAGCGGACAAAGGTGACATAAGGTCTATTATCGGCGTGAAACCAGTGCGCGTTGCATCTGATGCCCGAACTCGCACCGCGGTGCCGTCACGGCGTCTTCGCAGGCCAGACGGCTCGTCGGTCGCCCCCATGCCCGCATCTCCACCCAGAGCCTTCTCGCGGATCCGCTGGTCACGCAGGTTTCGTGCATCGGATGCACGATTCCGCGGAAAGGCGACGGGCCGCCCGGCACGCAGAGCCGTGGTGGCTCAGGCGCCCGTAGCCGTCCTCTGATAGAGGCTCGAGGCAAGGAGGCGCGATCCGTCTGGAGCAGCAACGACCACGTCCCGCACGTGGACGAAGCCCTCGCGCTCGTAGAAGCCGCGCAGTCCGGGGTTGTGGGCGGCACAGTCCAGACGGACCAGCGGCCGGCCCCGTTTCACGGCCTGGTCTCGCGCCCACTGCAGCAGGCGACGGCCCAGACCGGCGCCGCGCCGATGCTGGGCGACCGCAAGCCGGTGCACATACACCGCAGGCTCGTCGTCATCGCCCCATGTCTCGCGATCGGATTCGCAGAGCACGATCATCGCAGCAAGCTTCGAACCGTCGCGCACGACGTAGAGGTCGCCCCTGTCAACGTCGGCCCTGATCACTGCGTCGGGGATGTCGTCCTGCCACTGATCGATCGACCGCGCATCCAGCCACTTTCGCGCGGCGTCGATCAGGCCTTGCGCGGCCGCGATGTCGTCGGCGTTTCCCACCTCGACCTGCAGCACTTCGTCCCTCACAGTCTGGAGGCTAGCAACGCGCGCGAGCATCCTGGTTCGAGCGGCAACGCTGGCTCATAGTCAGGTCGATGAGGGCCAGCAGCTCCCGCGACGGTGTCCATCTGCAGCAGCTCTGCGGGACGGCCCGTAGCGCGCCCTCGAGCAGACCACCGGAAGCGTGCTAGTGTCCAGGCATCACGATCAGCCCGTTGCCCTATGGCGGCGGGCTGATTTTCTTGTCTCTGGAGGCTCATGGGTGAGTACACCAAGCCATGGCTCTCGCTCGACGACCAGCTAGAGAGGCTTGCGAGCCGTGGGGTCGCCGTCGACCCGCGTGATCGCGCTTCGGCTTGCTTGAGAGCTGTCGGCTACTACCGGCTCACGGGTTACCTGTACCCATTCCGCTGTTCGGAACAGGTCAAGGACGCGGACGGCAAGGTCCGGACGCGCGTCCTCAGCGGCTACCGCCCTGACACGTCCATCGCACATATCGCGCGAGTGATCGACTTCGATCGACAGTTGCGCATGCTTGTCATGGACGGCGTCGAGCGCATCGAAGTCGCCCTGCGCATGCAGGCCGGGTACGTCCTCGGCCGCCGGTCTCCGTTCGCGCATCTCAACCCCGCCACCTTCCTGACCTCGTTCGTCGAGCATCAGGTGGACGGCGAGACTGGGTGGAAGACGCAGCCGAGCAAGCACGCGCAGTGGTTACAGCGTGTCGCCCAGCGCCGCGCCAGTTCCGACGAGACGTTCGTCGCCCACTTCCGTGACGAGTACGACGGACAAATGCCGATTTGGGCGCTCACCGAGATTCTTGAGCTTGGTCAGCTCGCAACCCTGTACCGCGGCCTAAACGAGGACGACGCTCAGGAGATCGCCGAGGCCTTCGCTGTCCCGACCAAGAAACTGATGGCGAGCTGGCTAGCGAGCCTGAACTATGTACGCAACGTGGCTGCGCATCACGCGCGCCTCTTCAACCGCAAGCTCCAGAACGCGCCGGCGCGACCGCGATTGGGGCTTGTGCCGCTGCTCGACCATCTGCGCGACGAGGACACGCCCAAGGGCGCCTTCGGGGTGTACAACGCGCTGGCCGTGATCGCCTACATGCTGCGATCCGTTGACCGCAGTTCGGACTGGTGTCACCGGCTCGTCGAACTGTGTGGCACCTTCCCCTCGTCGCCGGACCTCACGCTTGGGGCGCTGGGCGGCCCGCGAGAATGGACGTCGCTCAACCTGTGGGAACAGACTGGCGAACTGCAATGAAGTTCTGACGGCGGCGCCCCGACCACTCGCCGGGGCGCCGCCCTTCATCAGACTCGCTGGGCCATGGTGCCGCCAGGGTCCCGGCGGGCCTGGTCCTTCGAGACGAACTGCCCCGAACCTCCGTCGCGGTAGACGGTGCGGCGGTTACTGGTGCCGCTGCCGACCCGTTCAGTGACCGTCTTGCTGGGCCAACGTGCGGCAGCCGCGTTCGAACGGAACTGGCCGGTGACGGTGCTGCGCTTGATCGAGCGACCCATGGGTTCGCTCCCTTCTGGGCCTGCGGCCCGGTCATGAAGTTCCCGGAACCGAGCCGCCCAGATCTTCCGCGTGGGAAGCAGACCTGGTTACTCTCGTGGTTCACCGCCCAGTGAGCCGCGAGAGCCCGGATCGGCATGAGCCCGATCTGGGCTCTCCGTGCTTCAACGAGAGTCTTGCAGGTCACACCGACACGGCGCCACAAGATGTCGCTTCGTGTCGCGGTGAGCGCCCTACATGTTGTGGTTGCGGTCCGCTGGCTGCCCGAGGACGCCGCCGCGCATCTACACCCGACCGCATGGCCACTGCAGATCCGGGCGACGCTCTGGGCATCAGAAGAACATCTGCCACAACGTCGCGATGCCCGTAACGAGGCCCGTGGCAAGCGCCGTCGCGGCGGTACCGACAAGCACTTGTCCTAGGACGCCGATAGCGCCAGCGGCGGTGCGCACGGAGCGTCCCGGACCGACCGCCTCGCGCAGGTTGGCCGGCCACCTCAGAAAGCCTGCGATCAACCCGGTGAGTCCCTTCTCGCGTTCCGAGGCGTCGGCTGCAGCCTTATTGGCAGCGCCGATAGCTGCTTCTACGGACGCGATGACCATGTCGGGCCGAAGCTGCTGCGGGTCGCGCAGACTCATCTCCCAGTTGACGACCGGGTTCACGTCCCGCGTCATGTAGGCACCATTAGCGAGCGTGTACGTGCCGCCGTGCCGCTCGTGGACAGCGCCAGCCGCCCCCGCGGCCATTGCCACTGCCCTCCGCTTGGCCTGCCAAATACCGTGGTCGACCGCAGGAACAAGCTCCATGAACAAGCCATCGGAACGAGCTTGTGCGCTGTTCAGGAGGTCGATGTAGGCGCCCCGGAACTCAGTCAGCAGGTCTACGTCTCTAGCCCACCGCTTGCTCGGCTTCACAGTCTTGATTCTTCTGCATGGATCTGACACACAGTCGAACATCAGGTGCCGCGCTTGATGACGATCAGCGGCAGGCTGTGCTGCCGAGGTGCGATGAGGCGTGTTCGCAGGCACCAAAGGGCGACGGGTCTCGAGGTTCCAACCCTCGAGACCCGTCGGTCGGCACGGGCAACTACCGCCGGCAGCACCCTCCCCTGGCACTTCCAGGTAGGCACTGCCTCGCCGCCCCAACGCACCCCATCGCGCAGGGTGTCGCTGACTACCGACTCGGCCCGGAGTCCTCGATGACCGCGCGGGCCCCTTGGCCCTCAGCCACAGAGACGCTTCCTCCAGGTCGTGGATATCACGCTACAGCGGTTGTCGAGCGTTCTGCCACCATGACCTGGGCATACGTTTGAGTGCAGCAAGCCATGAGACGTCTGAGTGCGGTATGGTAGGTGGTAGTTACAGAGTCACCCCTACCTTCAAGCCCCACCCACTAGGAGCCAGATGAGCGAAGTAGAGAGGACATCTAGTTCATCGCGACGCCAGAGAGCGATCGTCGCCCGCACTGGCGTCAAAGTGAGCCTCGGTGACCTCAGTCCTCCCGCTCAGGGTGAGGTCACGAAGCTGCTCGACTCGGCTCCAGGGCGCCGCATGACGACACCGGTTCGGAAGACGTTCGTGCGTACAGAGGACCCTGAGAGCCCTCCCCCCCTTGCGCAGATCGTCTCGACGCGCGGGCGAGGCGGCGCGGTGCCTCTGAAGCTGTATCTCGGACTGATTCGACGCAGTTCTGCGGCACCCTATGACTCGACAATCTCCGCTCGCCGATGGGCCGCCCTGCTAGATCTCGAGGACTATGCCCACCGGGGTGCTCGACGAGTCAACGACGCGATCAGCCGACTCCAAGAACTGCAGTTGATTGATGTAGAGACGAGCCGCGGCGCCGCCTCCACGATCACGCTTCTTCGTGAAGACGGATCAGGGGCTCCGTACCGCCCGCCTAGCGAGCAGAAGCGCTCTGGGAGGCCAGGGCGCGCGAAGGCCGCGCCTGAGCTCTATCTACAGATGCCCGACGCTCTATGGCAGGGGTACATCCAACGCATGGCTGCCCCGGAGCTCGCCATGCTGCTGATCCTTCTCGCAGAGCCCGACAGCGTTCAAGACGGGATGTGGTGGTCGATTCAGAACTTCCCCGCCTGGTACTGCATCAAGCCATCCATGCGCACCAGTGGCACCCACGCACTCGAGAACCTCGGCTTGCTGCGCGTCACCAAGAAGATGCTCGACACGCCCCGCGGCGGCAATGGTGATGACCGCGACCGTGTGCGCAACGTCTACAAGCTCAGGGGCGCGGCGCTCCAACCGGCCAAGACCGCCCCAGCCCCGCCTGCAGGAGCCAAGCCTTCGACACCCGCGACCAAGAAGCGGAGCCGACTCAAGAAGAAGGTTTGAGGGCGCCAACGACAGCAGCTGACGGGGCCGCCGACGAAATCTAGACGGATGGCGCCCACCTACGTGGCTTGAGGTGGGCGCCATCGTGCCTTTGGTCAGCGCGTAAGTTCGGCGGCGTGGTCCCGGGTGTGGGCGCGGCTGCGGTTCGTGCGGGCGCGGGGCGCCGCGCCGTGTCGGGCACCGCGCAGGGTGGCGTTGGCGGAGGCCGGGAAGTTGGTGGCGGCCTCGCGCCGGGCGGTGGCCGCGGCGGCGGGGGCGTGCTTGAGCTCGTCTTCGGTGACGGGGGCGTACGCCGGCCCGTCGACGGCGCCGGTCTTGCTCGCCTCGCCGGCGTGGGTCTTGGCGGAGTCGTGGAGCCGGTCGTGCTCGACCAGGTGCTCGCGGGCGTCCTCGCGGGTGTCGTCCGCGCGCTGGGCGTCGACGTCGGCGGACGGGTCGGCCTGGGCGGCCTTGTCGCTGGCGCGCTCGTCGAGCTCGTCGGCCTCGGCGAAGTCCTCCCGGGCTTGGGCGTCCTCGCGCTGGGCGGCGGCCGCGTCGTCGAGCGCGTGCCACAGCGCGTTGGTGCGATCGGCCGGGTTGGGGTGGGCGCGGGCGACGGCGTCGACGTCGACGCCGAACCGGGCACCGACCTGCTCGCGCACGACCTGGTGGGCCTCGCGCCCGCGCGCATCGTGCGGGGCGATGGTGGAGGTGAACGTCGCGAGCTCGGCGACGTCCTGGTGGCCCGCGGTGCGCCAGAAGTCCTCGCGCCGGACCCGGTCGTAGACCATCGCGATCTGCTCGCGATGCTCACCGGCCACGCGCGCGACCTCCTGGTGGCGCGCGGTGGCGCGGGTGGCCTGGGCACGGGCCAGCTGCTCGCGGACCTGGCCGATCGCCATCATGGTCGAGCGCACGACGCGGTCGACCTCCTGCCCGAACTCGTCCTCACTGCTCATTTGGATGCCTCCAGGGTGGGTGTCGGGTGGGGTTACTGCTCGGCCGGGTGGTGCGCGTCGCGGAACAACCCCGGCGGCGGGACCTCGACGGGCCAGGCGTCCGGGAGCTGACGATCCTGCACGTCGCTCAGGCGCCAGAACGGGCCGTCGGTGGCGGTGATCTCGCGCATCTCGGGGCCGAGGTAGTCGCGGAAGAACACGCTCATGCCGGTCATGCCCTCACCGCGCAGGAACTCCCAGGACCGCCACAGCGCCTCCAGGCGCGCGACGACCTCGGTGTACTCCCACCAGCGCGGGTCCCACCGGAAGGACTTGGGGTTGCGCTTGTAGTGCGGGAGCAGCCACTCGCGCACCCACACGTCGACGTTCGGGTAGAACGTCGCGACCGGCTCGGACTCGGGCACGTCGTCCAGGTCGATCTCGACCTCGTCGAACTCGCTCATGCTGCCTCCCGGGCGCGCGCCGGCACGTTGGTGCGCGCGGCGCGCTGGTTCTCGTAGTGGGCCAGGCTCGCGCTGACCTTGTCGGTGTAGGGGCGGGCGCTGTGGTGGTCCAGGCGCAGCAGCGCGGCCGGCAGCCCGGAGGCGAGCAGCACCGCGCGCCCGCGCGGCAACGCGGTCAGGTCGGAGACGTCGAACAGGCGCTGGCGGGCGACCGAGGTCGAGACGGTGCGGCTGGTCTTGTTCTGCGACGCAGAGCGCTTGACGACGTCGTGGTCGCCGATCAGGTTCGACACGAACGGCAGGAACTTGTCTTCGGAGAGCCCGGACCCGACCACGCGCACGTTCGCCGCGCTCCACAGCTTCTGCATCCCGGTCTCCCCGAACGCTTCGGCGCCCTGGGACCAGGACTGGAAGAACGCGGACACCACGATGCCGCGCGACCCGTAGTGCGAGTACAGGTCGGGCAGCTCGCGCCAGCGGCACACGTTCGCGACCTCGTCCAGCACCGCGGTGACCGGCGGGGCCAGGCGCCCGCCCACCCCGCGCGACCCGGCGCGCTCGGCCGCCGTGAGGATTGCCATCGTCAGCGCGGCGGTGATCGCCCGCGCGGAGCCCCCGCCCTCCTTGGACACGAGGTAGACGGTGTCGGTCGAGCGGACGAAGGCGGCCGGGTCGAAGTGCGGACGCCGCCCGGTCGGGTCGGTGATCCAGTCGGCGATCTTGCGGCTGCCCAGGACCCCGATCCAGGGCCGGACCGTGCCGTACACGCCGTCGCGCTGCTTCTCGGTGAGCTTCTGCGTCTTTTCCAGCGCGATCGCCTGCGCACCCTCGCCGTGGGCTTTGAGCAGCGCGGCCGGGTTCTCCCCGTCGCGGGCGTCGGGGTCGTTGGCCCACGCGAACACGTCCGTGATCGGCCGGCGGGCCAGGGCGGCGGCGAGGAACAGGCGCGACAGCAGTTCCTTGCCTGCGGACTCGAAGTACGCGTCCTGCTTCGCCCCGGCCGTCGTCGCGGAGGAGATGAACACGTCGGCGAGCTTCTCGGCGGTCTCGAGGTCGGTGACGAAGGACAGCGGGTTCCACCACCAGGTAGGTCGCTCGCCGATGATGTCCTGCACGTCGTGGACCCAGCACACCCCGTGCTCGCTGCGTGGCCCGCGGGTGGCGTCGACGATGTCGGGCTTGTTCGACGTCGCCACGACCGGCCCGGTGGTCTCGAGGATTTGCGGGATGCACACGCACGAGGTCTTGCCTGCGCGCGGGCCCATGAGCCAGATCTGCACCCACTCCCACGACGCGTACAGCGCCTTGCGGGAGGGCAGGTGCGTGCCGAGGGTGACCCCGATCCCGGCGCCGTCGGCGCCGAGCCGGGCCGCGTCGCGGCGGGCCGCGCCCTCGGTGAGCTCGGTGACGTCGCGGCCGGTGGCCAGGTACCGGGCCTTGTAGTCGATGCGTGAACGCTGGCGGCCGGTGCGCAGCGCGACCGTCGCGAGCAGTGCCGCCACGGCGAGGAAGCCGGCGACGATGCCCAGGGTGATCGCGGTCTGCGCCGCGGTGAACGCGACGTCGCCGCCGAGCACCTGCGCCACGGTGTCGACCGGGTTGGAGGTGTCGCGGATCTGCGGGTTGGCCATCGCGCCGGCCCACAGCGCGCCGGCGACGATCATCAGGAGCAGGAGCAGGCCGCCGAGCAGCATCCACCCGAGGTCGTTGGTCGCCGGTTCGGCCCGCCGGTTCGCCTCGCGGGCCATCAGACCAGCACCTCTTCCGCCTCGTCGTCCTCGAGGCGGATGCTGCCCGCCTGCAGGGCGCGTTCCATCGCCGCCGCCCAGGCGCGGTTGGTGTTGTTCACGTCGTACTCGCTGGGGACCATGCGCATGACGAACGGGACCCCGGCGCGCTTGCCCGTCTTGAGAAGGAACTTCCCGCGGCCGGGCGGGACGGCGGCCTGGGACGTCTCGGGGTTCACTCCCCCGTCGGCGGACCAGTCGGTGATCATCTCCTGCTCACGGCCGGACAGGGCGAAGACCTCCTTGAGGTTGCCCATCTCCTTGTCGGCCAGCCCGCCGAGGAACACCATCGCGGAGCGCTCGACGAAGCCCCAGGCGATCTCCGTCAGGTGGGAGTTCGCGAGCTTGAGGTCGTTCATCGTGTGCGTGATCATCGCCTGCCCGATCGCGCGCTGGCGGTTGAGCCGGGTGAGCGCGTCGACGAAGTAGACCATCGCGTCCGACGCGCGCAGCATCCGCCACAGCTCGTCCATCACCAGGAAGTAGTGCCGCTGCGCGCGCATGCCCGCGGCCGCCAGGTGCTTGTCGGCGGCCACCATCGCCGAGCCGACCGACCAGCACACCGACTGCACCGCGGCCTGCAGCTGCAGGTCCGCGTCGTCGATGCCGGACAGGTCGTAGGCCATCGGGCGCCCGAGCTCGATGTGCTCGCTGGTCGGACGGGCGAACACGTCCCCGAACGGGCCGCTGACGCCGAGGGCCAGCAGCGCGTCCAGCAGGTCCTGCACCCGGGAGTCGTAGTGCTCGGTGTCCCCGCGACTGCTCGCGACGCGGACCAGGCGCGGGTGCCGGGAGCGGACCAGCGTGGCGAGGTCGTCGACCACCGGCATGCCGGTGTGCTCCTCGTCCAGCACGCGCAGCGCCTCGGCGACCAGGGACTGCTCGTAGTCGCGCAGCCGGGTGCCGCGCACGAGGTCGAGCAGCCCGAGCACCGTCGTGCGGCGCCTGGCGCGCATCTCCTCCAGCGCCTTGCGCCGGCGCTCCTCGTCGGGGATCTGCTCGAGCTCGCGCACGAGCGGGCCGAGGTCGAGCGGGTTGATGTTGCCCACGCCCGGTCCCAGCGCGATCACCTGCCCGCCCAGCGCGCGGATCAGGTCGACGTAGTCCGGCTTGGTGTCCGACAGGACCATCGGCGTGATCCCCCACGCCGCCAGCACCGTGACCATGCGCCGGATCAGCGAGGACTTGCCCAGGCCTGGGCGGCCGAGGACGAAGCAGGACGGGTTGAGGACCAGGTTCGCCATGAACCAGTGGATCGGGTCGGCGCAGACCGTCGACCCGTTCAGCAGGTTCGGGCCCAGCGGCACGCCGCGCACCGGGTTGCCCGACCCCGCGATGAACGGCCACAGGCCGCACACCTGGACGGTCGTGCCCTGGTACTCCGGAGCGGGCTCGATGTACGGCTCGCGTCCCGTGCCGTGGCCCGCCCAGCCGCGCCGGCCCGCGCGCCGGGACGCCTGCTCGCGCCCCTCGGCGGCCGCGTCCAAGAACTTGCCGAGGGCGCCGCGGCGTCGCGGCGCGCTCGCCGCGGATGCCCGCTTGGCACGCGCGGCGATCTGGCGTGCCTCGCGGCGGGACAGCTGCAGGCCGGTGGACTGCTCGGTGCGGTTCACAGGTACTCCCGGAGCTGGGCGGGGATGATCGAGTGCTCGGGCAGGATCACGCCGAGGGGCAGCGCGGCCTGGAACGCCACGGCCTGGTTGCCCAGCGCCGGGCGCAGCCGCAACCGGGCCTGGTTGCCCAGGGAAGGCACGATCTTGTCCAGGCGCGGGAACTCGTCCGAGCTCGCGCACGTCACGGTCACGATCGCGCCGAACCGCACGAGGCCGGCGCCCTGCGCCTCTTCCTCGGCCGCCTTGTTCGCGTACCGCAGCCGCGTGCGCTGACGCGCCGAGACTCGCTGCTTCTGCGAGGCGGTGAAGGTGGCGTTGTTGATCTCGGCCTCGATCACGTCGCTGGCCTCCCCCGCCGGGATCGGCCGGTAGAGCAGCGTCACCCGCTTGCGCAAGACGCCGGGCGTGGGCTCCACCAGACGCCGCAGCGCGCCGGAGAAGAACATCGACTCCGGCGCCTGCCACATCTGCCACGACTTCGAGACCGCGCGGTCGTGGAAGTACCGGTCGATCCTGTCCTCGGCGAACGTCGGCCCGGCCTCCGCCCAGGTCAGGCCCGTCCCGCCCTCGGCGCGCGCCTGCTCGACCCTCGAGGCGACCGTCGGGTCGTACGCCACGCGCGTGAAGTCGACGATGTCCTGAGCGGTGCACGCCCGCACGGACGTCCCGGCCCCGGTCTCCCAGAGCTGCGACAGCAGGACCGGGAGCCGGTTGCCGATCTCCTCGGCCATTGCCTGGGTGCCGCGGTCGCCGCCCTTGGCCTCCGGCGACTTCCCGGAGAACGTGATGGCGATGCGGGTCGCGATCATCGGCGACGCCGTCGCGAGCTCGCCGACGAGCTCGCCGGCCACCGCGGCCGCGAACGGCTCCGCGTCCGGGGCCATGTTGCCCTGCACCATGCGGGTCAGGCGCACGCCGGAGTCGGGCGCCGTCTCGACGGTGACGCTCGCGCCGACGATCCCCTCGTCGACGCCGAGCTGGGCGAGCCAGGCGCCCCAGTGCGCGACCTGCGAGTCGATGCGCGACTGGTCGACCAACGCGTCCCCGTCCGGGTACGCCTCGATCACCACGGTGTAGTGGGCGGCCGAGCGCAGCCGGATGAGCCCGAACCGGTTGCCGAACGCGTCCTGGTGCTCGCTGAGGGTGCTCGGTGCCATCAGGCCCGGCAGGCTGAACGTCCCGTCCGGCACCTTCCCGGCCGGGCCGGCGACGTAGAGGCTGTCGCCGCGGCGCGTCTTCGCCCGGTGCGCGGAGACCAGCATCCTGCGTGCGTAGAAGCTGCGGCCCTGGCGGGTGAAGCCCACCAGCAGCGCGGCCGCTGCCACGCCCACCGCCACGGTCACCAGCGCGGGCAGGTACCAGGCCCGCACGAGCATCAGGACGACGAGCACCACGAACGGGATGCCGAGCAGGGTCACGCCCATCGGCAGGCCGAGCACGCCCTGCCGGCTCGGGCGGGTCAGGTTGCCGTAGTGGATCCGGGTTGCTGCCTCAGTCATCGCTTCTCCTCCGTCACGTCGTCCATCGCGCCTGCGGCCGTCGCCCCGGTGTTCGCCAAGTCACCGACAACCTGCGCACCGACCCGGGTGCGGTCCGCGCTCGAGGAACCGGTCGTGGCCGTCGTCGCGCCGCTGTTGTCCGGCGCCGCTGCAGGCTGGGCACCGCTGGCACCGTTCGTCCCGGTGCTCGTCGTCTCGCTCGGCGAGGCGCCAGATCCGCTCGTCGACCCAGAGGACGCCCCGTTGCTCGAGGTCCCTGCACCGCTCGACGTACCGGGGCCGTCGCTCGCCGCGCCCGCCGGGCTCGACCCGCCGGTGCCGCTCCCGCTGCCGCCGCCCGATGGCGTGGAGCCTCCACCGCTCGCTGTTCCGCCACCGGCAGCTCCCCCGCCCGCAGCGCCGTTCGCGGCCGCCGTGGTGCCTGTGGTCGAAGCGGCGGTACCGCTCGTGGTCGCCGTGGTGCCGGCGCCCGCGGCCGCCGGTGCCGCGGCCCCGCCGGTCGCACCGATTGCGACCACCGCGGCTCCCGTGGCCACGACGCCCGCGGCGGCGGCCGCCCCGGAGAACGCCCCGGACGAACCGCCGGCGGCGACCGGGGCGATGAACTTGATCAGCGCTGGCAGCGCGAGCGCAGCCGCCAGCAGGATGACGATCGCGAGACTGGTGACGTATATCGCGTTGGCGTTGGGGTCCAGGCCGGCAATCTGCGGCGGATCCTTGAGCATGAGGATGCCCAGCGCGTAGATCCCGCCCGCGACCGGCTTGAACAAGATGAACGCGAGCAGCCAACTCATCGCCTTGCGGAACGCCTGGGCACCGGACTCGGAGCCAGACGCGGCCGCCAGGGTGGGCAAGAACGCGAACAGCACCAGCACCAAGGCGCCACGCACGATCATGAAAGCCACGTTCGCCAGGCTCGCCAGGAATGCCAGCAGCGCCAGGATCAGACCAGGACCGATGCCCGTGACCAGGAACAGGTCGACGCTCAGGATCCCCTGCAGCGACATCGGATCGTCGGTCACCTGCTCGACGATCCAGGGCGCGAAGGCATCCCCGGCGGCCATCAGCGACGTGAAGCCCGTGGCGAGCACGGCGGAGACGACGATCAGGTTCGCGATCATCCGCACCGCGCCGGCGCCGCTGCGGAACTCGTGCGTCACGGCCATGCGACCCAGCGCGATGAGGATGCCGATCAGCGCAAAAACGAACGTGTACCAGGAGAGGTTCTGCTGGATGGCCGTGACCGGCGACGCGTTCACGTCGGGCGAGGGCATGCCCAGCCAGAACGTGTTCAGCCACTCCAGGACGGATACGGCCCCCTCCGCCATGCTCTTCACGAACGTCTCGGCGGCCGACTGCCCCCACTCGGCGATCTTGTTGCCGAGGCGGCAGTCGAAGTCGATGCCCTTGCACTCATCCACCGGTGGCTCCCCACGGCGTGAAGGTCGCTAGGTCTGCCAGCACCGGCTCGAGCTGGCTCATTGAGAAGTCGCCGAGCCACGTGCCGGCAGCTTCGTCCCACACGAGCCCGAGGCGGATGGACGCCTCGACGTCGTTCTGGCGTAGCCCGAGGTCGATGACGACTCGGTCGGTCTCCACCTGCTGGAACTGGAACCCGGCGACCTGCGCGACACGGCCCGCTTCCTGACCCTTCGCCTCGAGGTCCTGGGCGCTGACCCACTGGGAACGGGCCGGGTTGTCGACGGTTGCCGACTCGGCCACCTCGACGTAGTCGGTCTCATTCAGACCGATGAAGAGATGAACGGCCGCGAACAGCGCGCCGGTCGGCGAGGGCGCGAAGCACGGCCAGGCCGAGTCGTCCGTCGCCACCGGGCCGTACTCGGGCGAGGTCGGGACCATGAAGTACCCGACGGCCTCCCAGGACGCCTCGGGTCCCGCGACCGGGATCTCGGTTGCTGCGGGCAGGTCGCACGCGTTGCCGCTCGCGTCCGGCGTCGCCGGGGCGTCGGGGCTGTCCGCCGACATGGTCGGCGACGGGTCGGACGGCCCTGTCTGGCTGTCGTCCGACCCGCGCGACGTCCCGACGAGGGCGACGACGACGAGGACGACGATGAGCAGCAGGAAGCCCCCCGCGACCCACCACCAGACGTTGAACGGACTGGTGCTGTGGTTGTTCTCGTCGCTCATCGGTACTCCTTAGACAAAGACCCGCATGATCGCCCCGACGCCAGTCGCGAGGATGCACACGAGGATCGACATGACCAGGCCCTTGAACCCGTTGATCTCGCGGCCGGTGAACGCCGCGAAGGCGAGGTAGCCGGCGGAGACGAGGAACCCGGCGACGCCGAGGACGATCACGCCCCAGCTGAGCCAGTTCAGGACCGTGGTCACGCCCTCGACGCCCGGCGGCTCCTCGGGCGAGGGGTCGGGCAGGACGCTGGTTGCGAGCTGGTAGATGCGCGGTGTCATTCGTCGTTCCCTTCGATGTTCCGTGCGTGCGCACGGATGTTCTTGATGACCTGGCGGGTGCGGATCGGTGCGCCGTGGACCACCGCCGGCTCGATGCGCCACAGCTCGTTCCATGGCAGGTGCCAGCCATGCGGCGTCATCTGCGCGAGGCGACGCGCCGCAGCACGCTGAGGTGCCGTCAGGCGAGGCCCGTCGTCCACGAGGACGAGCCCCAGCAAGGTGGAGTCGGTAAGCGTCCCGGCCGCCCACAGGCGGGCGAACCGTTCCGCGGCGCTCAGGCCGGCGTGGTGCGTCCGGGCGACAGCGAGCACGGCGAGGCTGGGCAGAGGGCGTTCCCACCCGGTGGCGACCGGCCAGCTGCGGCCGACGTCGACCGCGTCCTCGCCGAGCAGCCCGGCGAGCGTGGTCGCCCCTGCTCCCCCGTGCAGCCCCATCACGCAGATCAGCGGGCGCTCGGGGACATCCCGGCGGGGCCAGGGGTCGTCGTGCGCCACATCGACCGGCGGTGCCGATTCAGGCCGCGAGGGCCCGGCCAGCGCGATCTGCTCGCCCAGCACCTCGTCGACCTCGGGCTGCGGTTCGACGTCCGACTGCGGCGCCATCGGCGCGGCGACGAACGGGTTCTGGACTGGCGGGTCGACCGCCTGTGACCTGCGTCGAAACAAGCTGTGCACCCCCTTCTCAACTGGCTACAACCAGATTATGGCACAATTTCATCACGTTGCGCTAGGGTATGATCAGATCGTGAACCGACACAGGAAAGGCGGGGCCGGCGGATGCGACTGAGGCGGTCTGCAGCGGTGATCGCGAGCTTTCTCGTGCTCGGCGCGTGCTCGGCACCGGAGGCGGCGACCGAATCCCCGCCCGCCGCGACCGCGTCCGAAGCGGCGACTGACGGGCCGGCCCCTTCGGGCGAGCCGTCTGCGCCCGACGTCGTCAGCGCGCCGGACAGCGAAGCCGCGGTGGAGGTCGCGGTGGCCGCGATGACGGACTTCACTGCACGCGATCGCCCATACGAGGCGTGGTGGGCGGAGTTCAGCGCGCACCTGACGCCCGAGGGCATGCAGGCGTACGAGTTCACGGACCCGGCTCGCGTCCCCGCATCGGGCGTCGCCGACGCCGGGCAGTTCGCCGGCGGTCCCGACGGCACGAGTGCCGCCGTGCTCGTGGGTACGGACGTCGGGCAGTACCGCGTCGAGCTCGTGCGTCAGAGCGTCCTTGACGCCTGGCTGGTCGACCGGCTCACGCCGCCGCAGGAGGCGTCGTGAAGCGCGCGCTCGGGGGGTCGCTCGCGTTCGTCTTCTTCTTGCCGATCCTCTTGCTGGTGGTCATCGGCGGCGGTGGGTGCGCCCCCGCCGTTGCGAGCGGCGAAGCGGTGAGCGTCGACGTCGACGCGGTCGTCGACCAGGAGCTGCAGGGGCTCTCGGGCGACCCGCAGGTCCGCGCCGACCAGCTGCGCAACGCGGCGCTGATCATGAACGCCGCTCAGGCGCTCTCCCTGCCCGTGAAGGCGCAGGCGATCGGTGTGATGACCGCGATGGGCGAGTCGTCGTTGATCAACGTCGACTACGGCGACGACCGCCACGGTGTGACGAACCCGGATGGGACGCCGACGTGCAGCCTGGGCCTGTTCCAGCAGCAGTGGTGCCTGGGATGGGGCACCCGCGAGCAGGTCATGGACCCCACGTACGCGGCGACGAAGTTCTACGAGCGGCTGGTCGCCGTCGAAGGCTGGCAGGACCTGGCCCCGACGATCGCGGCGCACCGAGTTCAGCGCAACGCCGACCCGTTCCACTACGAGAAGTACTGGACCGACGCGAACGCCATCGTCGCCGCGCTCACCGGCCTCGAGATCGACCCCACCGGCGAGAGCCCGTCCAGCTGTGCCGTCGACACCGCCGCGGGCTCCGGGGACTACCCCACCGACGGCGGCCCGGGCGCCTGGGGAGGGCACTCCAACGGCCGGATCCCGGGCAGCGCGATGAAGGTGTTGCCCTGGGCGAGCGGTCACTACCTGCGCGCGGATGCGACCGACGCGCTCACCGCGCTCAACAACGTCTACCAGGCGCAGTTCGGGCGCCCGCTGTCGATCACCGACGCCTACCGCGACTACGACACCCAGGTGCGTCTCAAGGCGCAGAAGGGCGGCATGGCGGCCACGCCCGGCACGTCGAACCACGGCTGGGGGCTGGCCGTCGACCTCGGCGGTGGCATCAACCGGTTCGGCACACCGCAGCACCTATGGATGAAGCAGAACGCGCCCGCCTACGGCTGGATCCTGCCGAGCTGGGCCGACCAGGGCGGGGTCAACCCCGAGCCGTGGCACTGGGAGTACTGGGGAGTTGCAGATGCCGCTTGATCCGAAGACCGTGCCGGCCTTCCCGGTGGTCAACCTCGCGATGGCCGTCGACGGCGCCGTGACCGTCGATGGGCGCCCGGTCGAGGTCGCCCCGGGACAAACTCCCGCCGCTGCCGGCGTCGCGGCCGTGGCCGAGCTCGTGCGCGAGCAGGACCTGGGTGCGGTGCGCGTGCGCGCCGCCGCACCCGAAGGGGTCTTCCAGATGGTGGTCTCCGCCGACGGCGAGGCCATCGACACGACTCCCCCACCGCCTGCCCCACGCGGCCCCCGGCCGCGCCTGCTCCTGGGCATCGGCGCGGCCGCCGGGTGCGTCGTCGTACTCGGCGCGGCGACAGTCGGCGTCCTGGCGATCGCCGACGAGGCCGACCAGCCCCCGGCACAGACCCAGACCGCTACGCCCGAGCCGCTACCCGGCGCCGGCGCCAACCTGCCGGTCGCGACTCCCCCGGGCTTCGCGAGCCGGGCTACCTGGGCCGTGCCGGTGGACCCGCGCTCGACGCCGCTGGTCCGCGACGACGGCTCGGTCGTCGTGACCACGCCGTCGGGCGACCTCAACATGCTCGACCCCGCTACCGGGCGCACGCGGTGGACCGGGACGGGCGCGCGGGGCGCTCTGGCGCTGAGCGAGGTCCAGGGCCGGCACGTCGTCGCCGCCACGTCCTCGTCCGAGCTGCACCTGTGGCCCCTCGACGTCACCGACCCCGCCCGCACCCCCGCCGTCGACCTCCCGCTGACCGCCCGCCGCGCCGAGGTCACCCACCTCGGATCCAGCCCGCTGGTCACCCTCGAGAACCAGACCGTTGCGGTGTTCGACGGCGAGGGCCTGGTGCGCCGCGACGTTCCGGTCGGCGCCGACCCGGTCCTCGCCCGCCACGACGGGATCGTGGCGGTCGGCGACGACGCCTGGTGGCTCATCACCGCCGACGCCGATCCCGTGCGCCACGCCCTCCCGCGCCCCGACGGCGCCAGCGGCGCCCCGCTGGCCGTGTCTGCCGCCGACGACGCCACCCTGGTCATCACCTGGCCGGTCGCCGGGCCGACGGACCTGGCCGCGCTCGTCGACATCGCCACCGGCCGCATCACGGCCCAGGCAGCCGTCGACGACGCGGCGATCGGTGCCGACGACGTCCCGCTGCACGATCCGACCGGGCAGACCATGACGCTCGGGACGCTGTTCGTCGACTACTCCCCCGAGCCGGCGATCCTCGAGCTCCCCGACATCACGCCGACCGCGGTCCACGGACACACGATCCTTGGCACCGTCGGCCGCGCCGCGGCCGTCCTGGAGGCCGGGGACGACGAGCCCCGCATCTACGACGAGTCCACCTCGGCGACCGCACCCCTCGCTGTCACCGACGACTACGCCTACGTCATGGCCGACAAGGTCGACCAGACGCTCCTGTACGCAGTACCCCGAACCGACGAAGGGACGAACCCATGATCAACGTCGTCGTCCACGCTGACGGCAGCGGCGGCCACGTCGAGCTGCCCGACGAGACCGTTCCCCTCGCACCGGGGAACCCCGCCGACGTCCAGCAGCGCGCCGTCAGCGTGCTCCTGCGCCACTCCGCGAAGGAAGGCCGACCCGTCACCGTCAAGGCCGTCGACGCCAGCGGCGCCAGACACCTACGCGTGACCCCGGACGGGCGCGTCGAGCCCGTGCGGAACCTCGACACCCCGCCCGCGCCCGCACCGTCTCCCGAGCAGGCCGACAACCCGGCGCCGCCCAGCCGCGACGAGTCGCCGGCGCCCGACGTCGACGCCGCCCCCACCACGCCGGCACCCGAGCCGACCCCCACCCTCGGCAGCGGCGACGAGCTCGCCCCCGCCGTCGAGCCCGGCCCGCCTGACCCCGCGGCGGCCGAGCCCATGACCCGCCGCGCCCGCAAGTCGTTCCTCACCGTCGCTCAGGCCGAGCAGCCCGCCATGAAAGGGCTGCGGGGAGCGATGACGCGCGCAGGCATCCGCATGGCACCCAGCGAAGCCGAGCGCATCGAGCGCGCCAACGTCCGCGCGGTCTCCCAGCACTGGCCCGGACCCCGGACCATCGCCGTCGTCAACGGCAAGGGCGGCGCAAGCAAGACGCCGACCACCGTCCTGCTCTCCGCGGTGTTCGCCCTCAACGGCGGCGCCGGCGTCGTGGCCTACGACAACAACCAGACCCGCGGCACTCTCGGCTGGCGCACCGAACAGGGCCCGCACGAGGCGACCCTGCTCGACATGCTCCCCCGCGCCACCCACCTGCTCGGCACCAGCGCGCAGTCGGCCGACCTCGCCCACTACGTGCACCACCAGACCCACGACCGCTACGACGTCCTGCGCTCCCAGCCCATGATGCTCGCCGACCAGCAGCGCCTGGGCGTCGACGACTTCGACGCCGTCCACGCCGTGCTCAAGAAGTACTACCGGCTCATCTTCGTCGACTCCGGCAACGACGAGTCCGACCCGCTGTGGCTGCGCATGATCGACCACGCCGACCAGCTCGTCGTCGCCACAACCACCCGAGCGGACATCGCCGAAGCCGGCGCCCTGCTGCTCGAAGCCCTGGCCGACCGCGACGAGCGATCGGCCGCCCTGGCTGCCGGCGCCGTCGTCGTCGTCAACCAGGCCAACGAGAAGGGCGGTCAGCACGAGGCCGACCAGATCGCCGACGGGTACCGAACGATCGCCCGCCAAGCGGTCACCATCCCCTACGACAAGGCGATGGTCGACGGACACCTGCAGTTCTCGACGCTGCGCCCGACCACACGACGTGCTTGGCTTACGGCGGGGGCTGCAGTAGCGCGGGGCCTATAACCCGCACAATGAGCATCAGCCGCACGCATAGAACGGACCGTGACTCACGTGCCCGCGACCCACGACGAGGACATCGACGCCCTCGGGCAGATCGCCCGCAGCGCCGATCGCACGGCCGTCGTGCGCCATCTGAGCACGCACCCCGGTGACTACTTCG
The DNA here is from genome assembly GCF_046159675.1 of Cellulosimicrobium sp. RS. Classification (NCBI taxonomy): domain Bacteria; kingdom Bacillati; phylum Actinomycetota; class Actinomycetes; order Micrococcales; family Promicromonosporaceae; genus Cellulosimicrobium; species Cellulosimicrobium sp. RS. Next base: position 96,107 of record NZ_JBJXVU010000012.1, read on the forward strand.
GAGCCATCCACAAGGCCACCGGCATCTCCGTCGGAAGCCTCGGCAAACACCTACGCGACCTCGAAGCCGCCGGCATCATCGTCGGCGACCTCCCCCTCGAGCAGCGCAAGGGCCGCACCGTGCGCTACCACGTCGACGACAAGCGCCTGCGGACGCTCGTCAAGAAGCTCGAACGGCGCTTGCTGGGCCAGTGACACCAAGGGCTCTGCGGGACGGCAAGCAGTGCGCCGTCACCTCCGCTCGCCAGGCCGCTCGGGCTTCAACGCGACCGGCGCCGGGGAAGCAAGCGTGCACCCGAGGGTGAGAGAGGACGACACACGCCTCGCAGGCGCGCATGGCCGCCGCGGAAACACCCTCCGCTTCTTCGGCATGCCTGACGTGGCGTCCAGCGCGCGGTATCACTGTGATCGCGATCGCAGTAGGCGCCCAGGGACGTACACGTTCAGGCGCCCATCGTCACGAACACGCGGCGGGCGACACGCCGACACGCCAGTTGCAGAATTCGTCCGGATTCAGGAAGTCGTGTGGTTGAGTATGCCCATGACGATCTCCACGGGACGACCGAGCAAGGGTGACAGGGACCAGTTCCTGCTCGAGCTCCCCGTCGCCGCCGCGGACATCCTTCGACGCAACGCCGACGCCCTGCAGATGCCCCACGGCGAGTACATCGCCGCGGTCCTCGCCGAGCAGGTGGGCATGCCCTGGCTCGCACCTGTCGAGACGCGAGCACCGTATGCCGGCCGCATTCAGGAGATGCTCGACGAAGTCGGAGTGAAGGCGTGGGACACCGCTCCTGCCTCCGGTTGGGCCGAGACCATCAAGTTCACGACGCGTCCCGCGCGGCCCATCGGAGATCTCGTCCGTTCACGCTCGCGCGTGCAGGGCATGACGTACAAGGAGTACATCGTCGCGGCAGTCATGGCGTGGCACGGCATCACGCGTGATGCCGACCCTGCGTTGGCGCCCCGTTCGCGCTACGCCCGGGAGGCGATGCGCCAACCCGCATAAGAAAGTGGCCCGTCCCTTGCGGGACGGGCCACCAGATCGAACCACTTCCGGCGACTTGCTTGGCGGCTGGAAACCGGAGCGGTTCTCTACCTAAGAACAGGAGCCATCATACCCACCGCCCCGACGGGGCGCGATTTCGCCTACACCGGCGTGTCGTCGCCAACCGTTTCCGAGCTCTCGCAGGCGAGCCATGCGCACCCGCGCGCAGGCTCGCCCGACGAGCAGTGGGCGGACACCGCGCACCTCCTTGCAGGGTGCGACCGGGTGCGCATCGGCACGATCCGCGCTGATCGCAGCGTCGACTACCCCACCCGCGGCGAACGTAAACTCACACTCGCGCGTCCGACGGCACCGGCCGCGGTCCGCGTCTACGGTGATGACGGCTGCTGCCGCGCCCTGTTCCTCGACCTCGACGCCAAGGGCCGCCACGGTGCGGTCGACGTAGCCCGAGACGGAGCAGTGCTGCAGCGCATCCTCGCCGTTGCCGGGCTGCGTACCTTCGTCGACATCGCCCCGACCGGTGGTCGTCACATCTACGTCCCCCTCGCCAAGCGTCTGCCGTTCGAGGTTGCTCGCGAGCTCGTCGAGGCGCTTGCCCGGCACGCGCCCACGCTCGATCCAGGCCCGCACCGCAGCGTGCGCACCGGGTGCATCCGCACGCCAGGATCCACGCACGGCGCCGGCGGCCACCAAGTCCTGACCAGCAGCCTCTCGAGCGCTGTCGACGTCCTCAAGCGACCCAACCCACCCACCGCCATTGCAGAGCTCCGCGGCATGCTCGCCGGCGACATTGCCGCGGTCCGCGCTCAGCGCGACGACCTGACAATCGTCTCTGCGCCCACCTCTGACCAGCCCGGTGCACCCGGCACGCTCTCCGCCCGTGTCGTCGCGATCGCCCGCAACGGGCTCTGGGACGTCGGCCGCTACGACTCGCCATCCGCTGCACGCCAGGCGGTCATCACGGCCTGCGTGCGTGCCGGCTGGGACATCACCGATGTGCAGCGTCGACTCAACGATGGCACATGGCCGGCTCTCGCGGGCATGTACGCCCGGTACTCCCCCGCACGGCGCCCCGTGTCCCTGCGGGCCGACTGGCTCAAGGCGAGGGCGTACATCGCCTGTACGCCTCAAGACCCGAAAACCAGCAGTGACGTGCAGAAAGACAGTGTGCACATCTCCAACACAAGCGCTCTTCTGTCACAGGGGGGCGACGACCACGGCTGGATCCGAACCTGGCGGGCTGCGGTCTCCACCTACGAGACGGTGCGTCTTCCCGGTAGGCACTGGTACACGGCACGGTTTCTTCTCCGTGCGATCGGAGAGGCTGCACACAAGACCGGCAGCAGGTACGTCGGATTCGGCTGCAGATCGCTCGCTGAAGCCTGCGGAGCCGACTACACGACGGTGTCAGTCTTACTGCACGAACTCCAGCGTGCTGGCTGGATCGACCTGATCGAGTCCGCGCGCGGCGAGACAGCAGACCTGTACGAGCTCACCCTCCCCCACGATCTCCGCGGCCGGTCGGACGAACTGCGCTGGCAGCGTGGCAAGGTGTACTCGCTTCGGCCGGCCTTCCGCGAGCTCGGCCACGTCAGTGCTTTCGTCTTCGAGGCCGTTGAGCAGGGCAGGGCCTCCTCCATCACGGAACTTGTCGCCATCACCGGGATCTCGCGACGAGCTGTTCACACCAGCATTGACCTGCTCACCGCCTGGGACCTCGTCGAACGCACAGACGAGGGCCTGCGAGCCTTCCCGGAGCGCCTCGGGCGTGTCGCCGAGCACCTCGGCGCCTTCGAGGCGATCTACGAGCAGATGCGCCGTCACCGCGCACAGCGGGCCACCTGGCGGGCCTGGCTCGCGCGGTTCGAGGGCCACTGGGATGAGGGCGAGCACTGGGACGAACTCCACTCCCCCGCGGCCGAGACCCTCTTCGCGACGGAGGTGGCCTGAGATGAGGGCCGAGGCCCCAGCGATCTTCATTCATGAACACAGACATGAACCACGTCATGAACCGTGTTCGCCAGTCATGACTTCATGCATTCATGCAAACATGCACAACCAGGCGTCCGCCGGACACCCTGGACGACTTGAGAGAGGTACGCGATGACGACGACGACCGCGCTCGGAAACCAGAAGGGCGGTGTCGGGAAGACCACGGTGTCGCTGTGTCTGCTGAGCGAGCTCGCTCGTCTCGGCAGGTCATGTCTGCTGATCGACCTCGATCAGCAGATGTCTGCGTCCTCGACCGTGGGCGCGGAGGGCGACATCACGATCGAGGACGTCCTGCGCGCGAAGGCTCCCGCGCACCTGTCCGATGCGATCGAGAAGTCGCAGTGGGAGGGGATCGACGTCGTTCCGGGCTCCGACACCATCCAGACCCTTGAACGTGACCCCGACGTCATGGCCGCCTTCCGTCTCCAGAAGGTCCTTCGAGACAACGCCGACCTGCTCTCCAAGTACGACGACATCATCATCGACCTGCCACCGGATCTGGGGACCTGTACGGTCTCCGGCCTCCTCGCGGCCGACCAGGTCGTCGCCGTGACGATCCCGGAGCCGTGGAGTTCCGAAGGCCTCGACCGATTCCTCACTACGCTCGAGGGGATCCGCCAGGGGCCTCACCCCTCGTTGACCCTGTTCGGCGTCATCGTGAACATGGTCCGCCGCACCAACGAGCACCGGTACCGCATCGCCGAGTTGAACGACTCCGTGGGCGGGCTCGTCATGAACCCGGTGATCCCGCAGCGCGTCGCCGCGGCGGAGGTCGCAAGCGAGCAGCTGCCGCTGCACGAGCTGAAGAACGAGGGCGCAAAGGTCCTATCAGACCTGTTCGCTGAGCACGCCAGGGCGCTGGCCGAGGGCCGGAAGGGGAAGAACTGATGCCGAAGCCGCGAATGTCGAAGAGAACAGCTCTCGACGTCGTCCTCGGTCAGCCGGCGCCTGTCGCGGCGCCGGAGTCCGGAAACGGGACGAGCACAACCACCGCTGTGGTCGAGCCTGAGCAGAGGGACGAAGGGCCAACGTCTGACGAGGCCGAAGGAACCGAACCCGAGCCCGCGCCCACAGCGGATGGCGCCCCGTCGGCAGAGAGCACAACGCTCGTTACGCCGGATCAGGACGAGACGGCGGAAGTTGAGGACGGCCAGCGCGAGACCAGCGAGACGGACGAGGCAGGCGAACCCGCTGAGTCGGCCGAGCCTGAACCGCTGCCCACCCCGGAGCCGGGGCCACGCCAGGCGGCGTCGAAGGCTCGACCTCGCAGGCATGCTCCGGCTGCCCCCTCTCTCGAGGAGTCTGACCCCCGATTTCAGCCGGTGCTCGGACGCAACGATGATGCTGCGCTCGTGCCGTTCTCGACCCGCCTTACCCCAGATCTACGTCGCCGGCTCAAGCTCTACTCCGCGGTGTCGGGCGAGTCCACGACCAGCCTGACCAACCGCGCGCTCGACTACATGCTCGAGGTGGCCGAACGCAAGGTCGGCATGCGCTGAGTCATCCCGTCCATGTCTGAGGGCCCTGCGTCGATCGCGCGGGGCCCTCAGCCTTTGCGCAGGCGTGTGTGAAGTCATGAATGCATGAAGTCATGAGTACCGCGGTCCCAGCCGCGCCCAGCACCGTTCATGAAAGCATGCATGAATGCATAAACTCGCGAGCCCATCGTTGGGCCGGCGTACATCCACCACCCGGACAGTTCATGCATGCCTTCATGAAAGCAGGAACGAATGAATGCATGATCCCGTGACCACTTTGCGTGCGTCGGTGAAAGTATGAAGTAGTTCACGCATTCATGTACCACTTCATGCATGACTGCATGTGTTGATGAAGCAAGTCATGAAGCCATTCATGTTTACATGCATTCATGCATGACGTCATGAACGCATGAATGCATGAACGGTTCTCCTGCGAGCTGTTGGTTCGGGCGACCATGCATGAATGCATGAATGCATGCATGCGTTCATGCAGTTCACACTGCCTCGCCTGCCTTGTCCTCGTTGGCGCAGTCGCGGGACAACCGAGATTAGAAGCTCCACGTGAGTGGGGCACAGCTCGTATGTGCGCACCTAGGCTGACATCGATAGAGCGGGAGGTGCGATGGTCGAGCGTGGATCCTGCCGCACGTGCGGCGTGGAAACTGTCCGCCTGAGGTGCTTCGACGGCACTGTGCGGACATTCCACGCGCGAGAAGCCGCCAATCCCGATCTCGACGAGTCTCAGCGCTGGTACTACACGGCCACGCGCGGAGCGATCAGCGGCGCCGACGCGTCCTCGCCACCCAACAGGCCGTACCTAACCCTTCACCAGTGCCTGCGCACACGCGCCGGCTTCGGCGAGTCCACCAGAAACGAGGCCGGCACGATCCGTGCCGCCGACGCAGTCGCGCTCCGTACGGATGTCCCCACGGTCAACGACTCGGCGCTGAGCCTCACCGGCTACCGCTGGACGTACCGATGGCCGTCCCACTGGGCGCACATCATCGCAGGCCGAGCACCCCAGGCGCTGTGCGGCGCCACCGTCCTGGTGCCCGAGGAGATGAGCGAGAGGGAACGCGCGCGGATCTCGACGATGCACGTGTGCCCACGGTGCGTGCAGACGAACGCCCGCCACGAACGAACACGTCGCTAGGGGAGCACGCGCATCGACGCCGTGTGCGAAGATCTACAACGAATGCAAAGACTGCAAAGGAGTGCGAACGGTGGCGCGTAACCCGTTCAAGCCCACAGCGGGCGCCACACCGCCCCTGCTCGTCGGGCGTGATGACGACCTCGAGGAGTTCGCTGAATCCCTGGACGACGGACCAGGCGCGCCCGGACGACTGACGATCTTCACCGGCGCCCGCGGCGTCGGCAAGACCGTGATGCTCACCGAGGTCGCCGACACCGCGCTCCAGCGAGCCTGGGTGACGATCGCCGAGACCGCCACGCCCGGCCTCATCGACCGCCTCTCGGCAGCCACCTCGATGCTCTCGCGCGAGCACGATCCGACCAGCCACCGCGGCCGCAGCATCACCGGTGTCACCCTGCCGGTCGTAGGTGGAGGGGGCTGCTGCACGGATCTGTGACATCTCAGATCGCTTGCTCGCCGAGCAGGCTGGAAGGATGTTGCTGTGCCCAGGCCCTATCCCCGTGAGTTTCGTGAGGACGTCGTGCGGGTCGCCCGGAACCGTGGTCCCGGTGTGACGCTGGCACAGATCGCCCAGGACTTCGGGGTCCATGAGATGACGATCACGAAGTGGTTGCGTGCCGCCGATGTCGAGGACGGCGTGAAGCCCGGCGTCGCCTCGGAGCACGCACGGGAGTTGCGTGAGGCTCGACGTCGGATTCGGTTGCTGGAGCAGGAGAACGAGGTCCTGCGGCGGGCGGCGGCGTACCTGTCCCAGGCTCAGCTGCCGGGAAAAGGCTCTACCCGCTCGTGAGAGAGCTCGCCGCGGCCGGTGCCCCGATCAGGGTGCCGGTCGCGGTGGCGTGCCGGGTGCTCAAGCTCCACCGCCAGCACTACTACGCCTGGCTCGCCCAGCCGGTCACCGGCGGCGAGCTCGAGGAGGCGTATCTCGCGAACGCGGTCTTCGATGCCCACCGTGAGGACCCCGAGTTCGGCTACCGGCTGCTGTTCGACGAGGTGAACGCGGCCGGGCACAAGGTCAGTGAGCGCACGGTGTGGAAGATCTGCTCGGCGAACCAGTGGTGGTGCGTGTTCGGCAAGAAGCGCCGCGGGAAGAATGGGCGGCCCGGCGCGCCCGCGCACGATGACCTGGTGCGTCGCGAATTCACCGCTCCTGGCCCGAACCGGTTGTGGTTGACGGACATCACCGAGCATCCCACCGGCGAAGGCAAGGTCTACCTGTGTGCGGTCAAGGACGTGTGGTCGAACCGGATCGTGGGGTACTCCATCGCCGACCGCATGACGTCCCAGCTGGCCGTCGACGCCCTGGAATCGGCGGTCTCGCGCCGCGGGGTGCGCGTGGCCGGCTGCACCCTGCACTCGGACCGCGGCGGCCAGTTTCGAAGCCGAAAGCTGCAGCACTCCCTCTGGCGCCACCAGATGCGCGGATCCATGGGCCAGGTCGGATCAGCCGGTGACAACGCCGCCATGGAGAGCTTCTTCAGCCTGCTTCAGCGCAACGTCCTGGACCGGCAGAGATGGACCACCCGAGAGGAGCTGCGGATCGCGATCGTGACCTGGATCGAACGGACCTACCACCGTCGCCGACGCCAGGCCAGACTCGCACGATTGACCCCGATCGAGTTCGAGATCATCATGAGCCAGGCCGCCGACCAAGCTGCCTAACCAACTGTCACGGAATCATGCAGCAGCCCCGAGGCCTCACCTTCAGCCAGGCACCTGCCGTCGTCACGGCGTGGCGCGACGAGCTCGGGGGAGTGCTCGACGCACTCGAGAACCACGGCACCGGACTGCTCGTCACGATCGACGAGGTCCACCACGTCGCACGCGAAGACCTTCGCGCACTCGCCGCAACGTTCCAGCACCTGGTACGCGAAGACCGCAACGTCGCCCTCGCCTTCGCCGGTCTCCCGTCGTCGGTCTCCGACCTGCTCAACGACGACGTCCTGACCTTCCTGCGCCGCGCCACACCCGTCCACCTGGAAGACGTCGCCCTCGACGACGTCAAGACCGCCCTGCGCACCACCATCACCGACAGCGGACGCACCATCACCGACACCGCCCTCGACGCCGCCGCACAAGCCACCGGCGGCTACCCCTTCATGATCCAGCTCGTCGGCTACCACGTATGGCGCAAAGCCAGCAGCGACACCATCGACGAAGCCGCCGTCGCACTCGGCATCCCAGCCGCCCGCAAGCGACTCGGCTCCACCGTCCACGCCACGGCCCTCGCCGACCTGTCCGACGTCGACCGCACCTATCTGCTCGCCATGGCACAAGACGACGGCCCCTCCCGCACCGGAGTCATCGCGAAGCGACTACGCGTCAGCGACTCCTACGCCCAGGTCTACCGCGGCAGACTCCTCGACGCCGGCATGATCGAGACAACCAGACGCGGCTACGTCGACTTCGCCATCCCCTACCTGCGCGAATACCTCCGCGAGCACGCCGCCCAGTACGAGATGGCAAACCGCCCCGAGAACTGACCTGTACCCCGCCAGCGCGCCCTGTCGCCGCGCAGCGCGCGCTGCGGGCCACCACCCAAGGAGCAGACATGACCCTCGACGTCAACTACCCGCCTACTCACCACCCAGCCGTAGCCGTCCCTGAGCGCCAAGACGTCGAGCAGTCCCTGCTCGCCCACCTCCCTCAGCCCACAACGCCAGCCATCGGAGACCTGACCTGGCCAGGCCTCGAGGCACCCGAGAGCCTCTAGCCGAACGACTGATCGACGCCCTCGCGCTCACCCGAGCACGAGGGCATCGTCGTTCCCGGACGCGGCCGATGGCCGAATGGGGGAGCGCTGAGGTGAGGTAGTGCCCGTCTTCGACCTCGGCTGGGCGCACGGAGATCGAAAGCGTCCTAGCTCGCAAGGAAGCGCACGGTTACCCGCGGTGCTTCTCAACGTTGCGATACAGGTCGAGCAGTTCCTGCACGTCGCGTTCCTCCGCGCGCCGACGAACGTCCGGACCAGACACCCGGAACGCACACCAAGCGATCACGGCGACGTAGACGAACAAGCCCGCCACGAGCACGAGCCACTCACCGCTGTCACCGACGACCTCGTCCATGCGCTCGACCGTACCGCCCCCCTCACCCAGCTCACCGACGACCCAGGGAAGAGACAAGTCGGCGGCCGAGACTCGTGGTGGAGCTCGGCAGGGTGCGTGGTGCGCCGGCCGGTGGCCGGCCCGATCTGTGGCCGCTGCGCGGCCCGGTGCTTTCCCGCGCTGCGCGCGGGGAAGTCGTCCCCTCCTGGCTCTCCATCATCGCCCGCGCGACCCTGCGCGCAACCCGCTCGACTACGTCGCCGGCCCGTCGCCGAAACTCGTCGCCCGGCGCTCCTTCGTCGCTTCATCCGGGCGACGAGCCCCGTCGTCGGACCGTACCGCGGGTTGCACTCCGGGCCGCTTATGCGGGCGTTGATTACGGAGCCAGGAGGGGGCGAAAAACGGTCGGGACCACCCGCCACCCGCCACCTGGCAGGAAGGAGCCCCCGTGGCTCACCAGCCCGCACTCCGCGCCCGCACCGTCGCCGACGTGCTCGCCTACATCCCCGCGTGCATCGGGTACACCCCGACCGAGAGCATGGTCGTCGTCGCCCGCCGGTCGAGCACCGGCACCGTCGGCCTGGTCGCTCGCGCGGACCTGTCCGACGTCACGCCCGAGACGGCCGACATGCTCGCCGTGCACGTCGCCAACGACCGCGCCGCGTCCGCGATCATCGCCCTGTACACCGAGGACCGCGAGCAGGCCGACCGCACCCTCGCGGGCATGACCGAGGCCCTGCACGGCCAGGCCGTCGACGTGTACGACGCCGTGCAGGTCAGCGCCGACGGGTACGTCGACCTCCACGCGCCGCACCCGGTCGTGCGCCCGCTGTCGGACGTGACCTCGAGCGTGCTCGCCGCCGAACTGGTCGCCTCCGGCGTCGCCCCGGCGCGTGACCGCGCCGGGCTGCTGCCCGGCGCGGCCGACGAGGCCGCCCAGGACCTCGCCCGCAGTGCGGCCGCCAAGCACGCCGCCAAGACGCGCGACGAGCAGACCACCCACGCGCTCGCCACGTGGCGACTCGCGCTCAGCGGCCTGGTCGACGGCCCCGCGATCTACGGCGAACTCGCGCAGATGCTCACGCACATCAAGGTCCGTGACGCCGCCCTGCTGACCGCCGTCCCCGACGTCGACCCGGACACCGTGACCCAGGTTGTCACCGGGCAGAACCCGGACGACGACGCCGTGGGCCGCGCGATCGCCGCGATGGTGGACCCGAAGGTCGGCGTCCAGCCCGGTGAGGCCGCCGACGCCGCGCGCGATCTGCTCGCGCAGATCATCGCGCACGTGCCCACCAGCGCCGCCGCGTGGACGCTGTGGGGCTTCCTCACGTGGTGGACCGGGCAGAACGGCATCGCGGGCGACGCCATCGACCGCGCGCTCAGCGTCGACGACGGCTATCGCCTGGCCCTGATGCTGCGGGCCGTGCTTCGGGCGGGCCTGCCGCCCGCATGGGTCGTGCGCGAGCGCGACGCGCAGTGACACCCGGCGCGCGGCCCGTGGGACAGCCCCGCGGGCCGCGCGCCCTCCGCGCGGGGTGCTGCCCGTACCGGCCCATCGAGGGCCGGCACGAGCACCGGGGAGCTGCCGCCCCCCGGACCCCCGCCTCATCCCGACGCGCGTCCCAGCAGACCGCACCGAACCAGCCACCAGCGCCAGGCCGGGGAGCGGCCCGTGGCCGATGGGGGAGTGCCGGTAGCGGGTGCGCCTGGTGGAGCTCGGCCAGGTGCGTGGTGCGCCGGCCGGTGGCCGCCCCGATTCGGTGGCCGCTGCGCGGCCTGGTGTTCTCCCGCGCTGCGCGCGGGGGAGTCGTCCCCTCCTGGCTCTCCATCATCGACCGCGCGACCCTGCGCGCAACCGACCTCGCTGCGCGTCCCGGCCCGGCGAAACTCGGCGGCCTGCGGTCGCTGCGCTCCCTGAGCTCGGCCGGCGAGCCCCGCCGTTCCGGGACCGGTCGGTTGCGCTCTGGGCCGCTTGTGCGGTCGGTGATTACGGAGCCAGGAGGGGGCGAAAAACGGTCGGGACCACCGGCCACCCACCTGCTGGCGGGAAGGGGCACCCATGACCACCGACACCACGGCCACTCAGGCCGAGACGACCACCACCGCCGACGGCGCGGAGTTCGCCCACGTCGACCCGCGCACCCTGGTTGTCGGCGTGAACGTGCGCGCCGACGCCGACCTCACGCCCGCGTTCGTCGGCTCGATCAAGCAGCACGGAGTCCTGCAGCCCGTGCGCGTGCGCCGCGACGACGACGGCACGCTCGTCGTCCTGCACGGCCAGCGCCGCACCCTGGGCGCGATCGAGGCGGGCCAGGCGACGATCCCCGCGTACATCGTGACCAGCAGCGGCGAGGGCGCGCAGCGCATCGTGGAGCAGTTGGCCGAGAACGACCATCGCGAGGACATGCGCGACAGCCACCGCACCGCCGCCTACCGTCAGCTCTCGCTCGAGTTTGGGCTGAGCGCGGCGCAGATCGCCAAGCGCACCGGCACGAAGAAGGCCGTCGTCCAGGCCACGCTCACCGTGGCCGAGTCCCAGGTCGCCGCCGCCGTGCAGGCCAAGTACGACCTGCCGCTGGATGTGGCCGCCGCCCTGGCGGAGTTCGACGACGACACTGAGACCGTCAAGAACCTGACCGCCGTCGCGGTCAAGGAGCCTGGCCGCTTCGCCCACGAGGCTCAGCGCGCGCGTGACGAGCGCCAGCGCGCCGCCGAGGTCGCCGCCGCCCGCGAGACCCTGACCGCACAGAACGTGACCGAGGTCGAGCGCCCCGACTACAACGACGCCAAGGTCCAGCACCTGGCTCGACTCAAGCCCACCAACGACGACCCGAACGGCACCGACCTGACCCCCGAGGCGCACGCCGAGTGCCCCGGTCACGCGGCGTACATCGCCGCGCAGTGGAACCGCGTCGAGATCGTCTACGTCTGCACGAACTGGCGCACCCACGGCCACGCCGACCGCTACGGCACCACCAGCACCCAGCGCACCGGACCGATGAGCGAGGCCGAGAAGGCCGAGCGCAAGCAGGTCATCGAGAACAACAAGGCGTGGAAGTCCGCCGAGACCGTGCGCCGGACCTGGCTCGCGGAGTTCGCCCAGCGCAAGACCGCCCCCAAGGGCGCCGCCGAGTACATCGCCCACGCGATCGCCACCGAAACCCACACCCTGCGACGCGCAGGAGAGCGCGGACACACACTGGCCAGCGAATGGCTCGGCATCAAGACCGAGACCAGCCCGTACCCGACCGGACGCGGCCTGGCCGACCTCATCGCCAAGGCCACCCCCAGCCGCGCCCAGCACATCGCGCTCGTCCTCGCCCTCGCCGCACGCGAGGCCGAGACCGGCGTGCAGACCTGGCGCCGCGAAGGCGCCGAACAGACCTACCTCAGCGCACTCGAAACCTGGGGCTACACCCTCAGCGACGTCGAGCAGATCGCCCGAGGCCAGGCGCCCACCGAGTAGCACCCAGCGCGGTCCGTGGGACAGACCCGCGGGCCGCGCACCCGGGTGCGCGCGCTGCCTGCGCCGGCCCATCGAGGGCCGGCGCAGACACCGGGGAGCTGCCGCCCCCCGAACCCCCGCCTCGGCATGAGTACCGGATCAGAAGAACGCCACCGTGGCCGACGGTCGAGATTTCAACGAGGAACTTCCGAGCCTACGTGCGGCTGCCGTGATGACCAGGTGCGATTGGCCTCGAGGTGGCCGGATTCCGCGCTTTCATCGTCTGGGTCGGTTGCATAGAACCCGAACGCTCATGGCGACGAGAGGGTCGCGACTCGCCAGTTGAGGCTATTTGCGACTTCGTAGACGGAGGCTGCGAATCCGTACGGGCTGCATCCGCGGCCGTTCGGCTGCGCAGCAGGGACCCCGTTGCAGTTGTCCAGGACCCACTCCTCGTCTTCGAACCAGTAGATCCCCGAGATGACGCCCAGAGCGCGTGGTCGGAAGCCCGCGTCGACGGAAACCAAGTCGAACACGGGGCCACCGCTGTCTCCGCTGCCCCACAGCGGTTCGCCGAGTTGGTTGACGATACGAGCGACCTTTGCGCTGGTGATGTCGGTGTCCTCATACTCGACGAAATAGTCGGTTTCGACGACCTGCCCACCGCAGGTCATGCCGGAGTACGATCCCGAGCTGCAGACCTCTTGTCCGAGAAGATAGCCAGTGGAGACTGCCTCCACGCCGACGTACTGGGTGCTCGTGTACTCGCCGATGTACATGTAGGGGTTCGACCAGTCCTGCGTCAGGACGGCGCCGTCGAGGCTTGTGAGCCGGTGCGTCATGTTGCCGTAGTGGTAGGCCATGAGGCCGCCTTCAGACATGGCGGTACGGACCCATTGGGAGTTGATCGGACCGCAGTGGGCGGCGGTGACCATCCCGTAGTCGCCGGTGACCTTGTGTCGGGTGGCGAAAGCGGTGCTGCAGTTGCCACGGAGGTAGCCGTCCTGGAACCGGCTTATCCGGGCGCCGCCCAAGTGCAGGTTGTCGGACAGTCGGGCGGGGTTGTTCTGGACGTTCTCGTTGACGCGCACCGGCACGCCGGCGATCTCGCTCAGCTCGTTGGCTACTTCGTCGCGATCGGGGCTCGCGCTGCGGCGTGCACCGGTTGACGTGCTCTGGTCAAGGTCCACATAGACGCCAGAGGCGTCGGCGTTGACGCCCGCGCCGGCGACCTTTGCACCGCCCACCTCGGTGCCGGGAAGACTTGCCGCGGCCCGGCGGAGGTCTCCAGGGAGGTACGGGGCGGCAGTAACCGCCAAGTTCTCCGACGGCGTCAGGTCAGCTGGGACGTCCCCGTACCACGCGACAGACAGGTGGGACCGGTCGTCCGAGATGGCGAGCGTGCCGAGGCGGTCGTCGGAGCCGTAGCGCTTCCTGATCTCGTCGGCCTTGGCGGCCACAACCTCGGGAATGGCGGGCGTGTGAAGGTGCTGCGCCAGGTCAGACGGGTCGAGGACTGACCGTTGATCGACGGGGCCCTGTACATCGGGCTCAGGCGGCGGGACGGGCGAGTTCGTCGCGTGTGCAGCGATCCCCCCGCACAGAGAGAGCGAGACGGCGGCGACGAGCGCATAGCTGCCGCGTTGCAGCCTGGACTTCATGTTTCCCCCTACGTTGTCGTATGCGGTACCGCTTTGCCATTAACGAGAACCTCGACAGCGTCGTCGACGGAATTCTCGACCGGGATCTCCACAACGTGACTAAAAGGAACGCTATCCGCGGTGCAGCTCATGTTGTTGCTGCGCGCCATCTCGAGAGCGAGAGTTGTCGATCCTTGCCAAGCGATCCCCACCGGGATCGCTGGGCAGCTGGAACTACCCCAGGACGTGACCGTGAGCGTCGGCGGCTCGGCGGTCGGGTCGATGACTACATTCGACTGCCCCTCCGGCGGTGGCCTGAGCGTCGAGTCCTCGGTGGGAAACGAGTCGACAGCGATCGAGACAGCGGGCACGCCAGTCCTGGATGCGGGAGGCGGGTCACTAGAGGGCGCCGCACAGCCGGTGATGACGCCAACGACGAGCAACCCAGTGAAAAGCACCGGCACGTAGGCGGCTCGCCTCATTGACTATCCCCCAAAGTCAAGGTGGTGGAAGGAGAGTGCCATAAGTTCGGATGGTCGACAAGGGTCGGGCGCGCGGTCCGTGCTCGGCCGCGAACGAGTAAGGGGCACGTTGAGCGTCTGAGCGTGGCGAGACTCAGCCGCGTCGCTCGCCGAAGATCAGGGTGCTCGAGGGCGCGTTCTTGCGCGGTGCAGGGGCACGGCAGATCCCTGCGCCTTGAGGCCCGCTGCGCGGGCTGTTCGTGCCGCTGCGCGGCCCGGTGTTGTCCCGCGCTGCGCGCGGGGGAGTCGTCCCCTCCTGGCTCTCCATCATCGACCGCGCGACCCTGCGCGCAACCGACCTCGCTGCGCGTCCCGGCCCGGCGAAACTCGGCGGCCTGCGGTCGCTGCGCTCCCTGAGCTCGGCCGGCGAGCCCCGCCGTTCCGGGACCGGTCGGTTGCGCTCTGGGCCGCTTGTGCGGTCGGTGATTACGGAGCCAGGAGGGGGCGAAAAACGGTCGGGACCACCGGCCACCCACCTGCTGGCGGGAAGGGTCACCATGACCACCAACTCCGCGCACGTCTTCGGTGAGCCGATCCACGTCTACACCCGCGCCCGGGCCCTGGCCGACGGCGTCCTGGTCGACGCCGGGCCGCTGGCCGGTGAGGCAGGGTTCCGCTGGCCCGTCGCGCTCACCCAGGCGGCTCACGCCGAGGCTGTCACCTGGAACCCCGAGCACGGCCCCGGGCAGGACGAGACCGGCCGACTGTGGGACGTGCTCTGGCTCGCCACCATCGCGGCCCGCGCGGGCCGCTCCCGGTTTACCGTGGCCCGCGTCCCCAATCTCCCGGGCCAGGACGAGGCCCAGGGCCTCGACCTCGTGCTCCACGTCGGCCCCGGCGACACGGGCGAACCGGTCGTGACGATCAGCCTCCCCGGCGAGGACTGACCGCCACCGCGGCGGGCCAGCAGCGGCCCGCCGCGGCCCCACGCCCGACCGGCCCCGGCCCACGAAGGGACCACCATGACCACCGAGCACCAGACCATGCGCCAGCGCGTGGCCGCCATCAACTCCCACCCCGCCGAGCTCGAGCCCGAGCAGCGCGCCGCGCTCGAGGAGCGCGTCCGTCGCCGCCTGCCCGGCTACCCCGACCAGTACGTCATCCAGTACGCGAACGGCGATGCCGATTTCGCGCTCTGGCTCGCCCTGGTCGACGTCCGGCTCATGCGCCGAATCTGGCTCACCCACCGCGCTATCGCGGACCGCCCCTGGCGCGAGGACTACGACGCGGGCCGCGACCCCATCGACGCCGCCGACGAGGCGGCCGAGGAGGAAGCCGGCCACCACTTCGACTGAACCACCAGCGGGCCGGGCGCAAGAACGCCCGGCCCGCCCCTCACCTGAGGTATACATACAGATGCGCTAGATGTATACTTGAGGTGTTGGAAGGGCACGCAACGGCCGGAGACCACCGGCCACCCGGCACCAACGCAAAGGAGGGCCCTCGTGGCTCAGCACACCATCGCCGCCCAGGACGCGAGCCGCGCGTCGTTCGAGGCCAGCATCGAGGCCGCCAAGCGCCACGCGCGGGAGACCGGCGAGGACCTGTACGACGTGCTGGATCGGATGGACCGCAACGACGCGAGCGTCGTCCCGGCGATCCACCCCCTGATCAGCGCCGACAAGGCCCACCTGGCCCAGCGCATGCGCGGCGCCCTGTGGATCGATCCGACCGGACGCCGCACCTACACCCCGCCCGCGCGCACCCTGGGCGAGCTGCTCGCCTGACGTGCCCGGTGGGTCGGGAAGGAGACTTCCCGGCCCACCGGCTGGCCCACCCAGAACCGCACGCGAGCAGGAGAGCGCCCATGCTGACCATCACCCACACCCGCGAGGCTGGAACCCTTATCGACGGGACCGAGCGCGGCGACGGAACGAACGTCATCCTCAAGGCCAACGGCTGGCGGTTCAGCCGCAGCCTGGCCGGTTGGTTCATCCCGCAGTCGCGGGACCGCGCCGTCAAGGCGTGGAAGATCAACGCGACCGCGGCCGCGCTGCGCGAGGCCGGCCACACGGTCGAGGTCCACGTCGACGACACCGCCCGCCCGGCCGCCGTCGTCGAGGCCGACAAGATCGCCCGACAGGCCGACCGCACCGCGGCCCTGGCCGCCAAGGCTGACCGCAAGACCGCCGCCGCCGATGCCGCCTACGCCCGGCACGAGGCCGCCGTCGAGCGGCTGCCCGAGGGAGGGGAGCCGATCAAGATCGGCCACCACTCCGAGAAGCGCCACCGCCGCGACACCGAGCGCGCATGGTCCACGCTCGGCACCGCCGTCCACGCCCAGCGCGACGCCGAGGACGCCCAGGAGGCAGCGGCGACCGCCGCCGCGACGACCGGCGCCCGGTACAACCCCGTCACCGTCGGGAACAGGATCGACCGGCTGGCCGCACAGATCCGCAAGTACGAGCGCGAGCTGGTCGCGCCGGTCTACGACCTCGACACCGGATACCGGCCCGCGACCGAGCACGAGCAGGCCCGGCGCCGTCGACGCCTCGAGCCGGCCATCGCCGAGACCCGCGACAACCTCGCGCACTGGCAGGACGTGCGCGCCCAGCAGATCGCCGACGGCACCGTCACCGCATACGGGCCGCACAACGTCGCCAAGGGCGACGAGGTCAAGATCGGCCACTGGTGGCGACGCGTCGCCCGCGTCAACGCCAAGTCCGTGAGCGTCGAGACCGACTACTCCTGGACCGACCGCGCCCCGTGGCACGAGGTCACCGACCACCGCCCGGCCCAGGCCACGTGACCGACAGCCAGGGCGGGCCGCACCCGGCCCGCCCTGGCCCAGCCCGTACCGACACCAGGAGAACCGCCATGACCACCGCCACCGCACCCCGAACCCGTAGGCTCACCCGTGCACGCCGCGCCGCCGTGGGGGACTTGCCGCCCCCCACACCCCCCGCCTCCGGCGCGGCTCACCACCGCCTGCAACCCCGAGGTGCCCTTCCCATGACCACCCGCCGCGTCGACGCGCTGCCCGACGAGCACGCCGGCCCGATCCTCGAGCTGCTCGAGCGCGTGCGCGCAGCCGCGACCGCGCCTGACGGCGATGGGGGAGCGTGGGCCGCGGCCGAAGCGGGGCAAGCCCGGGTCCGCACCGGGTACAAGGCCGCCCGCCGCACCCTGTCCGCCGGGCAGTACGCCGCGCACACCCTGCGCCTGCTCGCCCTGACCCAGCCCGAGGCCGACCGCGAACCGTGGACCAACGCCCTGGCCCACGCCGGCGCACCGATCGGCTCTTGGGACTGGGACGAGCGCATGCAAGGCGCGCTCGACCTGCGCCGCACCTTCAAGGACCTGCCCGAGCCGCTGCCCGAGACCGTGCGCTCGGTCCGGCTCGTGTCCGCCTGGCTCACCCACGCCAGCGGCACCGGGCTCGTGCCTGTCACCGCCCGCCTCGCCGCCCACGTCCTCGAGCTCGAGCCCGACGGCGACGTCCTCGCCGCCGCCTGGTACGCCACCCACGGCACCCGGCTCCTGGCCGAGCTCACTGCCAACGGCACACCCACCAGCGGAGCGCCCGACCTCGACGAAGCCCACCAACGCGCACTCCTGCGCACCGCCGTGCGCGGCCTCTATAGCGCGCAGCTGCTCACCAAGGTCGACCTCGCCGCCCGCGCCGGCGTCACACGGCGCACCCTCGACGCTTGGACGGCCAGTGCAGAGGCTCAGACGTAGATCGCGAGGGGAACCACGCGGAACGACTCGCCGCTGACCCGAGAACTGAACGTCAGGTCGACTTGGCTCGCGTCGAAAGATCCCTCGTTCGGTTCAAGGTTGTCGGCGGCGGTCGCGATGAACTTGGCCAACGCATCGACGCCGTCGGCCCCGATGCGGGACAGGAGCTTGTTGCGCCGAAGGATGGGCGCGTCGGCCTCCAGGCTGGACGTAACCTTGCCTAAGACGGTGAACTCGCCATCCAGGATGCGATCCTCATCATCGACCGTGAAATGTCCGGTGTCACAGATGGTGACCGCAGTGACCGTCGCGTCGCCAGAGGCGATCGCGCCGTAGTACTCCCGTGTCGTCGTGCTGCGGAAGTCGGTCTTGACGGCCCGTGTGATCGCCCCGGCCAGTTCTCCTCGCGCCCCGGCCTCAAGGTCGATTCTGAGGGCCGCCTTCTGTACGTCCTCGTGGGTCCCGTAACCCTCGAACAGCTTCGCCTCGGACAGCTTGTGCTGGGTTCGTGTGATCGTCTCCACGAGCTCGGGCGTTACAACGTCCATGAGCGTCGTCACCTCGCTGGGGCGGAACCACGCTCGGTACTCAACGAAATCGCCCGCCTTGAGGTGTCGTGCATCGTCAAGGTTGGCGACCGTCCGCAGCACCTCAGCGTCGCGCAGTGCCTTGCGCACGAGGTTGAGGTAGTACGCCTGCGAGTAGACGAAGTTCTGCACCGCACGCGTACTCGTCGCACTTGCTCCCTCGTGGCCTCGCAGGTAGCTGTAGTCCGCTTGTGCCTTCACCTTGGCGATCAAGGGCGTATTGGCCTCACCGGCAACCTGAACCCCGGCATTGTGCTCGCTCTTCTGCCCTGTCGATGACGTACCTTCGTTCTCGAACGTCTCGTCGACCACCAAGGGACGCTCGAAGAACTGCTGGACCACGCCGGCTACGTGCTCACCGTGCTGATAGATCGTCACGGTAGGCGCAAGTACTTGGTCCTTGACCTGCTCTTCTGGGGACAGCGGCTCCGTCGTCATGAAGCATGACGATTCCATAAGCACGGCGGGGACTTGGCGTTTGTGGTCTCCGTGTCGCAGCCGGCCGTTGCGCCTGAATAGGCTCCGCGTCTCGTCAATCAGAAGCTGCGCCGGGGGCGTCCTGGGCCACGCCGGCGGTCTTCAATCCCTTCGAGGCTTGCAGCAGTCCAGACTGGGCCGCCGTTGAGCTGGCCCTCAGCCTTGGGGAGCCAGTCTGCGCCGCGGTGGCGCGCTGAACGCAGGGACGCGTGGGCCATGCCGAGCCGTTGGGCCAGACGAGCCACGTCGTACAGCCCGCCCGGCCCGGGACCCGGATCGCGCGGGCCGTCCGGCCGAGATTCCTTGCTCACCCGGCCACGGTAACAGCACGCTCTCGTTCTGCTTCTGTTAAACTGCAACGCGTCCGTTCTGATTGATGGAGGTCGTCGTGTCCCACGTTGAGCCGGTGAACCGCGCTGCTGCTGGCCCCTCGGTCCGGATCCGCGACGCGGTCCGGCGCCGGTTCGATCGAGGCTCGGAGGAGGGTCAGGCTGAGCCGGGGGAGGGCTACGAGTCGTTCCCGCGCTGGCCGGTGGTTGCTCTCGCTGCAGGCGCGTTCGTCGCGATCTGGGGTGGGTGGGTCGACTTGGGCCGGATGGCCGGCTTCGGTCCGGTGAACCTGTTGCCCGGGATCATGGACCTGACGGTGAACCTCGCGATCACCCTGCCGCTGGGCATGGAGGTCTACGCTGCGTTCGCGCTCGGCGTGTGGCTCACGCACCGCAACGTCCGTCCGGCCGCGCGGACGTTCGCGGGATGGTCGGTCCTGGCCTCGCTGGTGATCGGCGCCGCGGGCCAGATCACCTATCACCTGCTCCACGCCGCTGGCATCGAACGGGCGCCCTGGCAGGTCGTGGTCGGTGTCGCGTGCGTGCCGGTCGCCGTCATGGGTATGGGCGCCGCGCTGGCCCACCTGCTGGGCGTGCGCCGGCCCCGGCCGGCCCTGCCTGTGGTCGAGGAAACCGCGACGGCCGAGGCGAGCACGTCGACGCCCTCGACCGCTCCCGCGAGCATGACGGAGTCGGCGCCGATCGCGGAGCTGTCTCCGGTTCCGGCCGTCGTCGAGCCGGCCGTCGAGCCGGTCGTCGTCGTGGCGAGCCAGGTGCAGGACGAGCCTGGCCAGGAGCTGGACCCGGCCGCCATGACCACGGAGCAGCGCGACGCGTTCATCCTCGAGCTCGCGCGCGACGCTCGCTCCGAGCGTGACATCGCGGCGCGCGTGCCGTGGTCGCGGTCCACCGTGAACCGCGTCCTGCGCAAGCACGACGTCGTGCTGAACCCGCCGAACCAGGCTCGGCTGGAGTGGGCCACCGACCGTGGGGAGGCGGCTCTGGCGTGAACCGCGGGTGCGCCGCGACAGGTCGCCGCGCACAACACGTCGCGGCCCTGCGGGCCGCGGCTGGAGCATCATCTGTCTTCGGTCCGTCCCTGGCTGCGAGTGTGGCCGGCCGTCCCCGGGCGCAAGCCGGCTCCGCTGCGCTGCGGCCCGCCCATCCGCGACGTTCTCGGCTGCGCTCCTTCGTCGCTGAGCCCGCCGAGAACGTCGCGCCCGCGCGGGCGTCCCGACTCGCTCGCGGTGCTCGCGCCCTGCGGGTGCGTCCGGGGACGGCTTCCAGCCAACGCTCTGGCTGCAGGGACGGTCCGAAAAACGACGTGGGGGAGGGCATCATGACCAGCCAGGGGATCGAGGTCACCGTGTACAGCAAGCCGGCGTGCGTGCAGTGCGACGCGACGTACCGCGCTCTGGACAAGAAGGGGATCGCGTACACCGTGGTGGACATCAGCGCCGACGCCCTCGCGCTCGAGCGGGTGCGTGCCCTGGGGCACCTCCAGGCCCCGGTCGTCGTCGCCGGTGACGTGTCGTGGTCCGGGTTTCGGCCCGACCAGGTCAATGCCCTCGCGAACCAGGCGATATTCGTCCCTGGTGCAATCGCCGATCCCGGGGCACTAGCCCTCGGCACGAGCGATGAGGGAAGCCTGCTCTGTGGTGAATCGGGTCTAACTCTTGACCGACGACCCGCTATGGCTTGACGTGCCGTTGAGTGTGGTATGTACTTCAGCCACCGAGGGTGGGCAGGCGTACGACAGGACCAATCGGTTCCACCTTCGGGCCAAGCAACGACGCGTTGGTCGCACTCTTAAAGGGGGAGTCTTGAAGGCTGTCTATGTACGGCGGTTTGCTGTTCCCGCGGTCGTCGTAGGTCTCGCGATGGCGGGTGTTTCGACCGCAAGCGCGAGCACCGAGGATCCGGCGGGTAGCGAGATCATCGACCCGAACGAGCTGACCTGGGTCGGGACTGAGAATGCCGACGGTACAACGCGGACGTACGGCGACGTGGAGCGCCAAGCGGTCAACGACGCGTTCCGGGCGGAGCAGGAAGCGCTGATCGGGCAGGAGATCGGTTCGTCCGGGGCTGAGGTCGTCGAGCCTGACGAGCTGACCTGGGTCGGTTCGATCGAACCCGATGGCAGCATCCGCATGTACGACGACGCCGAGCGCCAAGCCGTCAACGACGCGTTCACGCAGGAGCAGGCAGAGCTGATCGAGGAAGAGTCGGCTGCGGCGCCCGGTCCAGGCATGATCTCGCCGTTCACGACCTCGGTGGCGTGCACAACCACTCGGTACAAGGTCGTCGCTCAGTACCCGTTCGAAGGTCCGGCGTGGCGTGGCTTCTGCTACACGGGTTATGGGACTCTCACTGTTTCGGCGATGCACTCCGCCGTCCTCGGTGTCTGCCCAGGGCCCCAGACCGGGCGGATCTACGCTCACTTTGGCGACGGCACGAGGGATTGGTCCACGTGGCGTGGACCCTTCCCGAACAACACCTCGAACTGCTTCAACTTTGCGAAGCAGACCAACGCCTACTCCAGGGTGGCGATCTGGCAGCCCGGTGCCCCTGCGCCGGTCTCTGTGAACCCGCTCGCGCCCATCGCGAAGTAGTTCACGCAAGGCCGAACTCAGCCACAGACTTCGACAAGGCGGGAGTGGGGCGCACCATCCGGTGTGCCCCACTCCCGCCTTGTTAGGTCCTGGGATACCGCTGATCTGTGGAAGGTTCACGGTTCACAGACGCGAAGCCTTGGAGCTCGGCGCGTGCCCGCGATGCTTGGTCGACGGCGATCAGCGAAGCGATGGTCGGGACGATGGCGCTCACGATGACGGAGGCGATGCCTTGGATGTCGTGGCCGGCGGCGATGAGCCAGGCGAGGATCGCGGTGATGGCCACGAGCGTGGCGCAGACGATGGCGATGGTGATGTGGGTGGTGCGCATGTGGACTGCTCCTGTCAGTCGAGGCCGAGGCTTGCCCAGGTGAGTGGGCCGACGATGCCGTCGGGGTCGAGGCCTGCGCGCCGCTGGTACTCGGTGACGACTGCGCGAGTTTTGGGGCCGAAGCTCCCGTCCACAGCGAGGTCGCGCGCGTAGGCGGGGTAGTGGGCCTTGAGGTGCTGTTGCAGGTCGCGCACATGCTGGCCCGTGCTGCCCTCGCGCAGGACCGGACGGCCGCTGCCGCCGGCCGCTGCCCCCGCGGTACCGAGGGTCAGGCCACGGTCGCGGTAGTAGGCCTGGGGGTCGGTGTGGGTGCTGCCGGTCCAGACCTCGAAGTGCAGGTGGGGCCCGGTCGCGGTCCCGGTCGATCCGACATCGCCAATGTGGGTGCCGGCGCCGACGCGGGCCCCTTCGGCGACGCGCCGGCGTGACAGGTGCAGGTAGTAGGTCGTGGGACCGGCGTCGCCGCGGATCCCGACCCAGTTCCCGCGCGATCCGTCGCGCCGGGACGCGGTGACCAGACCGGCGTGCGCGGCCTTGACGGGTGTGCCGCTCGGAGCGGCGATGTCGGTGCCGGTGTGTGGTGTGCGCTTGCCGGTGATCGGGTGCGTGCGCGGTCCGTAGCGCGAGCTGATGCGCCCAGCGACCGGGTTGACGAGCT
This sequence comes from Cellulosimicrobium sp. RS, assembly GCF_046159675.1. Classification (NCBI taxonomy): domain Bacteria; kingdom Bacillati; phylum Actinomycetota; class Actinomycetes; order Micrococcales; family Promicromonosporaceae; genus Cellulosimicrobium; species Cellulosimicrobium sp. RS. The sequence goes on from NZ_JBJXVU010000012.1 coordinate 119,069, forward strand.
GACTCATCGGGCCCCCTCCAATGTAGTGAAGCCGCAGGTCACCGGGTCGTGGCCTGCACGTGGGGAGGAGTGTGCACGGCGCCACCCACATGCTACGTTCGAACACACGTTCGAATCAGTCGTGTCAGTGGGCGCTGGCAGGGTCTGGTTCCACGTCCCGGCCGCAGCCGATCTGCGGGGGGCACCGGGTATGCGAGCAAGGGAACGGAGCAACACATGACTACTCAGATCGGACCGACGGCCATCGCGGCGGACGATCCGCCCGTCGACCAGCGCGTCCTGGATGTGCAGGAGTGGCTGAACGCCACGTACGGGCCGGCGGCAGGAGCGCAGTGGATCCGGGTGCCCGAGACGGGACGCACCGGCTGGTCGACGATGTACGGGCTCACGCGCGCGCTGCAGCACGAGCTCGGGATCGCGACCCTGTCGAACAACTTCGGGGATGGGACACTCGCCGCACTGACGACCCAGTTCCCGACGATCAACTCCTCCACGACGTCGAGCAACCCCGCAAAGCTCTCCCGCGTCGTGAAGATCATCCAGGGTGGCCTGTACTGCAAGGGGTACAACCCGAACGGGCTCGACGGCGGGTACGGTCCTGGCTGCACGAGCGCCGTCGCTTCACTGCGTTCGGACATGGGTCTGACTGCGGTTGGGACGATGATCCCGAAGGTGTTCAAGGGCCTACTGACCATGGACGCCTACGTACTGCTGCCTGGAGGCACCTCCGCTGCACGCGGCGTGCAGCAGTGGCTCAATGCGACCTACCTGTCACGCAAGAACTTCTTCGTCATGCCGTGCGACGGCCTGTACTCGCGCAACACCCAGAAGGCTCTCGTGTACGCCCTGCAGTACGAGATCGGGCTGACCGACGCCGAGGCCACTGGCACTTTCGGGCCGGGTACACGCGGTGGCATCAGCGAATCGGGACTCTTCGGCGTGGGGGCACAGGACTCGGGCGGCAGCCAGTGGGTGCGCCTGTTCCACGCGGCGCTCATCTTCAACAAGATCGCCGTCGCATTCGACTCTGTCTTCAGCTCTGCAGACTCCATGTCCGTCACGGCGTTTCAGAACTTCTGCAAGCTCGCCCCCACCGGGGCTGCGGACTACCAGACGTGGTGCTCGCTCTTGGTCTCCAACGGAGACCCCGAGCGCCCGGGAACTGCTTGCGACGGCATCACCGAGGTGACCGCCCCTCGAGCAGCGACACTCTGGAACTCGGGATACCGATACGTCGGTCGCTACCTGACGAACGCGCTGAACTCACAGCTCAACAAGAAGATCCAACCCGGCGAGCTCTCGACGATTTTCAGCGCGGGGCTGAGGGTCTTCCCCATCTACCAGACCTACGGAGGAGAAGCCTCGTACTTCAACGCTACGCAGGGTCGAGCCGACGCACGGGACGCGTTCAACGCCGCGCTCGCCCACGGCTTCAAGCGAGGCACGGTCGTCTACTTCGCAGTCGACTACGACGCCCAGGACGCGGAGATCGACGCGAACATCCTCCCGCACTTCCGCGCCATCGCTGCTGCGATGGCCGAACTGGGCAGTAAGTACCGAGTGGGCGTGTACGGTTCACGCAATGTCTGCGCACGCGTCTCGGCGCGAGGCTACGCCAAGCTCAGCTTCGTGTCGGGGATGTCGACAGGCTTCAGCGGCAACCTGGGCTACCTGCTGCCGTCCAACTGGGCCTTCGATCAGATCGCTACCAAGACGATCGGCACGGGCACCGGGCTGATCAACATCGACAACAACATCGCGTCAGGCCGCGACATCGGCCAGAGCGTGGTCGACGTGGACGCCCCCGTTCTTGACGTTCCGACGCCGCTCGCCTCGATTCCCAACTACAGCACCTTCATCCAGGACTACTTCTGGTGGTTCGAGCAGGCCACGACCCCGATCCAGCAGGCCGTCGTCTTGCATCCTCCCCAGGACGTCTTCGAGGCAATCCTCGGGCAGCACGATGACCTCCTCACGTCCCTGGCGCGGGGCTACGGGATGCGCAAGTCTCTCATCGAGACCGCTGTTCTCTGGGAAAGCTCAGTAGAGAACATCCTTGACGTGGGCACGGACGCGATCGTCCGGGCAACGTACGCGTATCTCGAGCAGAAGGAGTGGTGGGACGGGCTCAGCGCAGCGGAGCAGGCGGTCACACCGGCTCCCGTGCCGCCTCCTGTGCAGAGGCGAGACGCTTCTACGGGGGTCAGTCAGATCTTCGCCTGGGTCGCTGCCGAAGTCATCGACTGGGCGCGGGCTCTTGGTCTGACCGACGAGCCCAGCTACGACGTCGACGACTGGCACCAGCAGCGTGATCTCTGGATGCGGCTCAACGAGGACGACGCCTTCAACATCCGGATGTGCGCGCTCGTCCTGCTTTGGTCCGCCGCGGACCGAGGCATCGACATCTCCCAGCCCACGTTCTTCACGGACCAAGAGATCAAGGACACGCTGGCCCGATACAACGGGACCAACCAGGACGCGATCGCCTACGGCGAGCGGAGCTTCGGGCTCTACTCGTTCCTCGAAAGCCGCCTGAACGGTCCCGCAAGAGCCGCAGCGCTGTAGCTCACTCCGAGGCCCACGCTCGGCGCGAACGCCCAGCGTGGGCCTCGAGGCTACAGGCGTAGCGATCGCTTGAACGACAGATCGACGATCAGTATTGAATCTTCGATCTCGACCGATGCGCAAACCTGCCGGCGGTCGAATAGTGCGACTGTCTCGCAGTTCCCGTGCATCTGGAGGAGGTCGTCGCCGGCCGCAGTAGGGAGACGCTCCGAGTCGAACTGCAGTCGAAGCCAGCACCCTCCCGATGCGCACTCAATGCTCTGGCTCGTCGGCTCCACACCCGGTGGTAGGTGCGCCTGGCTAATCGTTGGCGTGGACGTGTCGTCAATCTCGACGGAGACAACCGGCGCGACCAGGCCGACACCAAGTGCGAGCCCAACGATGGCGACCGCTCCGATGCACCACCACATTGCCCGACGCCGCATGTCGATCCTCTCCGCAACATGTCCGGTCGCGACCGGTCTACCGTGCGCGACGATATCAAGCAGTTACGCCTGAACTGGTGTCGGCCTCTCGGGTGTCGGGCGAGGTGAGAGTGATCTCCGGATCACTGCTCAGGCGTCGCCACGATCTCCATCCCCGCGTGCACTGGATATCAGATTCTTGCATCTGATACAACGATCTCATGGACGATCTCCGTGCTTCGGCTCCCTCGGTGCTTGAACGCAACGTGGTGGCGCTGGATCCGGCGCAGGCAGTGCTGGAGGCGATGTTGGAGGGGTGGGGGAGGCAGCAACGTGCTCGCTTCCTTCGGGATGCGACGATCACGGCGCGGCTGCGCATGGTGCGGCGCTTCGTCCAGTTCAGCGGGCTGTACCCGTGGCAGTGGGGGCCGGCCGAAGGTGAGGCGTGGATCAGCTCGCTGCGGTCGGGGCCCGCCCCGCGGGCCTTGTCTACCCTCCGCAACTACGAGATCTCCATCCGGATGTTCTGCGCCTATGTGCGTGATCCCCGGTACGAGTGGGGCGCCGAGTGTGTTCGAAGGTTCGGGGCCGCGCCGCGGGAGGTGTTTCACGAGGACAACTCGGTGCTGCACAAGGATGAGTACGAGGGTGAGCCGAGGCGTCGGCCGCTGACGTTCGACGAGGTCCAGGCGCTGTTCGACGCTGCTGACGGGTCGGTCGATGAGATCCGGCGCAGGGGTCGGAAGGGTTCGCTGTCCGCGCTGCGGGACTCGGCGTTGCTCAAGACCTGTTACGCGTTCGGGCTGCGTCGCGGCGAGCTCTTCGGTGCCGACCTGGTCGATCTGCGCGGGAACGCGAAAGCCCCGCGGTTTGGGCGTGTCGGGACTTTTGCGGTCCGGCATGGCAAGGCGTCGCGCGGCGGTCCTTCGAAGCGGCGCACTGTGCTGCTCGTGCCGGAGATGGACTGGGTGGTGGACGTGTTGGCGCACTACTTGCAGGAGGTGCGGGGGCCGCTGGGGAAGGACGCGTCGCCGGCGTTGTGGGTGAGCGAGCGCGGCACGCGGTTGTCGCGCAGGGCGATCAACGAGGCCTTCACTACGGCGCGCGACGCTGCGGGACTTGACGGCGGTTTGGATCTGCACTGTCTTCGGCACTCGTACGTGACGCACCTGATCGAGTTCGACTACCCGGTGCGGTTCGTGCAGGAGCAGGTGGGGCATGCCCACGCTTCGACGACGTCGATCTACACCGGTGTGTCGGCGTCCTACCGCAACCAGCTGCTGGCACGGGCACTGGACACGATCTATGGCGAGCACTTGGAGCAAGCATGATCAAGAAGATGGGCTACGAGTGGCACCTGCGGCTGCGAATGGCTGAGCACGGCCTGTACGCGACGAGCGAGCTGCAGCCGCTGCTCGCCGAACGCGGGATTGTGCTCTCGCGTGAGCAGGTCTATCGCCTTGTGACCCAGGCCCCGCAGCGTCTGAGTCTGGACACTTTGGTCGCGCTCTGCGACATCCTCGCGTGCACGCCGAACGATCTCATCACGCCCAAGGTCGTCAACGAGGAGATCCGCAAGGACGCGACCACCGGGGCACCCGTGACCCCGTTGAAGCCGCAGGCGCGTCGGACACAGATCCGCCGACCTCGGCACGACTCGGCGCCGTGACGGGTGGCGACCGCGTTCGTTGGCCGGTCGAGTCTGAGGCTGTGGTGCGTGAGCGGATCGTCCGCGTCGTTGCTGCCCACATCGGCGTCGACGAGGCCCGGGCGGCGGCGGTTGATGTTCTTCGGGCTGCAGGTGTGTGGAGCAGTGCGCGCAGTCTTCGCACTCTGGACCGCCATCTCGCCAGCAGGCCCGATGCTCTGGCCGTCTACGACCCGCACTGCCCGCCCGCGCTCGTGCGACTGGCCTTCGCCCTGCACGACGCCAGCTACGACGTCGACCTGCCGCGCTGTGTCGTGTGCGGCAGGACCAACCGCCGTCTCTCGGGCCGCGTCGACGAAGGACGGTGCTGTGACTGGTGTCGCAGCAAGAGCCGCCGCCAAGTCTGCGCCCGCTGCGGGGCGCTCGGGCACCCGACCGCTCGCCGACCCGAGGGTCTGATCTGCCGGCGCTGCTACGCCACCGAACCCGAGCGAGCGGTTCCCTGCGCAGACTGCGGCAAGTACTCCGCGCCGTACACGCGCGACGACGACGGCCGGCCGCGGTGCGAGAACTGCGCCCGCCCGCGGCGCGTCTGCGCGAGTTGCGGACGACTCCAGCACGTCAAGCGCGTCACGGAGGCCGGCCCACTGTGCCAGGTCTGCCACCAGCGAGACCCGCGACTCTGCGGCGGGTGCGGGCAACTCGAACCCGTCGTGCTCAGGGCACGGGACGGCAGGCCCGACCTGTGCAGACGCTGCGCCCCCGAGCCGACACACACCTGCCGACTCTGCGGGAAGGACCGACCGGCGCACGTGCACTGGCCGATCGGCCCGGTCTGCCGCGCATGCTCCCGGCGAGCGATTCGCACGCCCCGCCTTTGCGCGAGGTGTCACCAGACCGCTGTACTGGTCGGCCGCATTGCGGACGGCGAGGCGTGCGGGCCCTGCACAGGGGCACCCGAGTACGACTACAGGTGCCACCGGTGCGCGGCCTCGGGAGAGTTCTACTACTCACGCACCTGTCTGTCCTGCTCCAGACGCGAGATGGCGACGTTCCTGCTCGCGGGCGACGACGGCACCGTCCCCCCGTGGCTGAACCCCCTGCTCACGATGATCACGAACAGCCCGCGCCCAGACTCCACCATGCGTTGGCTGCAGCGCAGCACGTCGACCGATCTACTCCACGAGATCGCACGGCTTCCCCGGCCTGTCACCCACGCCGACCTCGACGCCAGGCCAGCGACGCTCGCGCTCGACCACCTGCGAGCGGTGCTCGTGCACTGCGGAGTCCTGCCGCCGCGTCAGGAAGCACTCGGCCGTCTCGAAGCGTGGCTCGAGCACCAGCTCGAAGGCCTCCCGCCCGGACACGCAGCGGTGATCGGCCCCTATGCCAGATGGAGCGTCCTGCGACGCGCGCGGCGGCGAGCAGCCCGCCGTCACTACAGCTTCTCCGCCGGCCACGGCGACCGCCGGCGCATCAGCGAGGCGATCCGGTTGCTGCGCTGGCTCTACCGGCGAGGGCGATCCCTCACTGACCTGACCCAAGCAGACCTCGACCGCCACCTGCGCGGCGATCGCAACCGGGCAGCACAACTGACCGGCTTCATCACATGGGCCCGCCACCGCAGACTCGTCGATGCCCGCCTCGTCGTCCCCCTCCGACAGCCCGACGAACCCATCGTGCTCGCTGACGTCCAGGAGCACGACGCTCGCATCAAGACCCTCCTCGCCGATCCCGACGTGTCGCTCGAGACACAAGTCGCCGGGCTGCTCGTCATGATTCTCGCCCTACCCCTCACCCGGATCCAGCGACTCACCACCAGCGACGTCTACACCCGGGACGGTGTCGTCCGACTCGTCCTCGCCGACCGCCCGGTCCCGCTCCCGCCCGTGCTCGCCGAACGCATCTCCAGACTTGCGCAGATCGCGCGGTACAAGCCTTACGCTCTCGTCCCGGGCGCGAGCGACAACAGATGGCTGCTGCCCTCGCCCTCGCTCCCGGGAACTCACCTGTGCACGCGCCAAATCGCGGTCAACCTGCACAAGGCCGGGATCCCCGTGCGAGCCAGCCGCCACCTTGCGCTCATTCGCCTCGCTGAGCGGCTGCCAGCACCAGTTCTCGCCGAGCTCCTCGGCCTGAGCCAGAGCACCGCCGCGAAATGGGCAGTCCACTCCCAGACCGGCTGGGCCGACTACCTCGCGGCGCGGACCACAACGACCGGCGACAGGGGCGGTTGCGATGAATAGCGCACCCTCAGATATCGACACTCTGCCAGTCGCCCGTCAGGAGGTCTGACATGAGCGACGAGTTGACCCGTGAGCGCACGGTGCAGATCAACGCCGCGGCGTGGGAGTTCTGGCGCTTCCATGCGAACAGTGCTGACGACTGGACCCGGGCCTACCTCGCCGCACGCGGGCTGCGCGGCCTGCAGGCCGGGTACGCGCCCGAGGGGTGGGCTCGGCTGGTGGGCCGCATGCGCGGCCGCGGGTTCAGCGCGGACGAGATCGTGGCCGCCGGCCTCGCGTTCCGCACCGAATCCGGCTCGGTAGGGGACGTCTTCCGCGACCGCCTGGTGCTGGCGTACCGCGACGAGCACGGCGACATCGTCGGGTTCACCGCGCGTCGCAACCCCGCGCTCGACGACGACGGCGATGCGCCGGCGAAGTACCTCAACACGACCGCCACGCCCGCGTTCGACAAGAGCCGGGACCTGTACGGCCTCGACCCCGCGGCCGCGCGGAACATCCGTGCCGGCGCGCGCGTCGCGGTCGTCGAGGGCGCCCTGGACGCCGAGGCCATCCGCCGCACCGGGACCGCCGTGGTCGCCGTGTCCGGGTGCGGCACCGCGGTCACCGCGACGCACCTCGAGCGGCTGCGCGCGATCCACCCGGACGCCGTCGCGCTGGCCGTGTTCGCGTTCGACGCCGACGCCGCTGGCCGCGGTGCCGCGTCGCGCGTGTGGGACCTGCTCAACGACGTCGAGGCCGGCACCGCCGGCGCCCTGGTGCTGCCCGAAGGGACCGACCCCGCGCAACTCGTCCAGGACGGCCACGGGCACGCCCTCGCCGAGCGGCTCGCGCAGCCGACCAGCCTCGCGAGCGTCGTCGTCGACGCCGAGCTCGCACGCCACGACCTGACGATCCCCGAGGGTCGCGTCGCCGGACTGCGCGCCGCGGCCGCACGCGTCGCACGCATCCCACAGGCGCCCCTGGCACGCGTCGGCGCCCACCTGCACGCACGCCTGGCGCCGCACACCGACCTGGGCACGATCGCCGGCGAGCTCGCCGTCGCGCATGCAGGCGCGGCGCGCGGGGGCGCGTGATGAGCGCGTGCGGCGCCGCTAGGTTGGCGTCGACACCGACAGGGGAGGGCCACATGTCGATCAGCGACGAAGAGCGCGCGCGACGAGCCGACGACGCCGCCAGGATCCGCCACAGCACCGAGCTCGAGGGCGGCCGCACCGACGACGCCGCACGGGCGATCCAAGACCAGTACGTGCGCGGCGAGATCGACAGCGAGGAGCTGGTCCGACGCACCAAGGCCTACCTGAACCTGCCGGAGCGCTGACGTGGCGCAACCGTGGGAGACGGGTGACGAGATCTCCCGCTGGCATGGGTACCTGCTCGACGACGGCAAGACGCTACGCAACCGCGTCGGCGCCACGACGCCGGACGACCTACGCCGCGCAGAGGACCACCTCGTGGAGACCCGGGCGCTGTCGCTGCGCGAGCACGACCTGCCCGGCACCTACGACCTCGCCGGCCTGCAGGCCGTCCACCGGCACATGTTCCAGGACGTCTATGACTGGGCGGGCGAGCTGCGGACGGTGTCGATCCGCAAGAGCGCGGACACGTGGTTCACGCCTGTGCCCGACATCGAACCGTCCATGGAAGTGCTCGCTGGCCACCTGCGCGCGTCCGACAACCTGCGCGCGATCGATGCCCAGCACGTGCCGGGTGCGCTCGCCACCGTCTACGACATCGTTAACCAGGCACACCCGTTCCGGGAGGGCAACGGCCGCGTCCAGCGCGAGTTCCTGAGCGCCCTTGCGAGCGAGAGCGGGCACCACATCGACTGGACGAAGGTGACGCTGTCCGTCGGCGATCGCGAGAACGAAAACGACCGCGTCAGCCGCCTCGCCCTCGCCGGTGACAACGGCCCGATGCGCGACATGTTCGCGCGCATCGTGACCCGCGCAGACCGCGACAGCTTCGACGTCGCCGCCTTCGAGGCGGTGCGCATCGCGCAGGCCGGTCGGGTGACCCGTCCGCGCTCATCCGAGCACGGACCGAGGCCTGCCGCGCCACGTATCCCTGGCGCCTCGCAAGGACAAGAGATCGATCGGACGTAGCACCGCTCGGCGCGGTGCGCGGTGAGTACAACGAGGGGCCCCGCGCAGTGCGCGGGGCCCCTCACTTCGTCTCAGTTGGACTCGGACGCCACAGGCTCATCGGACCGAGCGGAGCGCGCCGTCGTGCTCGACCGACGTCGCGGCGTGCGCGCCTTGCGCTCGGGATCGGGCAAGCCAAGCTTGCGCAGCTCGTCGGCGGTCCACCCGTCGCTGAGCGCGGCCGCGTACGCCCGTGCATGCTCGCGCTCGGCGGTCTGTACCTGCGTGCGTAGATCCGCCTCGGCCTGGGCTGCGCGCACCAGTGCACGCACCGACCGGATCCGCTCGTCGAGGAGTTCGCGGGCCTTCGCCTCGGCAACCTCGGGGTCTAGTTCTCGCGCCATGCCGCGATGCTACAAACCCCACGACGGCGCGCGCCAGCGCGACGCATCTGGGCGCCGTCGCAGACACGACACCCGCGCCGAGGGAACGTTGAGCGCACAGGCCTCGGCGGAGCAAGCTATACACTTACGTGCCGTAAGTGGCTTGATGGCTCGACGCTGCGCGTCGGCGATGGCACACTGGGCGTGTGGTCCCCGCTGGAGCGGGGTCGCTGCGCTGGGCGAACAGGAGCAAGACGACGTGACCGAGCAGACGACGCGAGCACGCAGCCAGAAGCGGCAGCGGCGCGCGAACGTGCCCGGGGGACGACGCCACTACCACCGCGTCGGAGTGACGCCCGAGGAAGAGGCGATGCTGTTGCAGCGGGCCGCGGCCGCGAAGGTCACCGTGCCGCGCTTGCTCGTCGAGTCTGCGCTTGCGGAGCATGGTGAGACCGCGACCGATCGCGCTGAGTTGCTGACGGAGCTGTTCCACGCGCGGAGGCTGCTCGCTGCCGTGTCGAACAATCTCAACCAGGTAGCGCGTGCGACGAATGCGACGGGCGAGATCCAGGCCGAGCTGACGGACACCCTGCGCAACGTGACGATCACCAGCGAGCGGGTCGGGCGGGCGCTTCGACGGTTCGAGGTCGGCGCATGATGCCGAACATCACGCGCGGCGACAGGGTCGCCGGCGTGATGGTGTACCTCGCGGGGGAGGGGCGGCACAACGAGCACACGAACCCGCACGTCGTTGCCGGGCACGACGTCATCGTGGACGTGGTCGGCGGGCGCGAGCTGAGCACCGACGACGCTCTCGACATCGCCAACGAGCTCGATCTGCCGCGGCGCGTGTTCGGCACGCGCGTGACCGTCCCGGTCAAGGAGTGGAGCGAGGAGCAGCAGCGCCAGGTCAAGGTCGGTGACCGGGACGCGCACGTTTGGCACTGCTCGCTGTCGCTGCGCGCCGCGGAGGGCACGCTGTCGGACGAGCAGTGGAACCGGATCGCGACCGACTTCGTAGAGGGCATGGGCTTCGGGGCCGCCAGTGACGACGGCGCCGGGTGCCGGTGGGTCGCGGTCCGGCACGGGCTGTCGTCGGCCGGCAACGACCACGTGCACATCGTGGTGAACCTCGTGCGCGAGGACGGCACGAAGGCGTCGGTGCACAACGACCAGCCGCGCGCGCAGCGCCTGACGAACGAGCTCGAGCACCGGCACGGGCTGCAGGTGCTCGAGTCGCGCGAGGTCGGACGCGGGGCACTTGCCGGCGCGAAGCCTGCCGAGCTCGGGCGCGCCGAGCGTGAGGGTGCCGCGCTCCCGGCGCGCGACGAGCTGCGCCGGCGCGTGCGCGCCGCGGCCGCGGAGGCGACGAGCGAGCGCGAGTTCCTGGACGCGCTGCGCGACGTGCGGGTGCTGGTCCGACCCCGGTACGCCGAGGGCGGGCGCGAGCGCGTCGTCGGGTACTCGGTCGCCCTCCCGCCGTCGGTCGATGACGGGCGGCGCGCGGCACCGGTGTGGCACGGCGCGGGCCGCCTCGACAACTCCCTGGCGCTCGGCCAGCTGCGCGCCCGCTGGGGCGCCGACGTCGCCGGCGACCCGGCCCTGACGCCGGCATGGACCCAGCGGTGGACCACCCTTGACGTCGCGGACAAGGTGCGTGCGAGCGAGCCACCGCGCGACGCCGCACGCGCCCTGGTCGGGCTGTCCGGGACGCTCGGAGACGGCGGACAGCGCCTCGCGGCCGCCGACGCCGCGGGCGTGTTCGCGCGCGCATCGATCGCGCTCGAGAAGGACAAGCCAGGTCCGCTCGCCAAGCTCTCCGACGACCTCGCCCGCGCGGCCCAGCCCTCGGCCTACACCGCAGAGGACCGTGACCGGCAACGGCGCGAGAACGCCGCGCTTGGGGCCGCGTACGTCAGTCGGCTCATGGCCCGCGGCACGGGCAGCGACTCACGCACCGGATGGATCGCCGTCATGCGGCAAGCCGAGCGCACCGCCCGCGCGATCGCGCACGCCCAGGCACTGCAGGGACGGGCGGTCGCGGCGGCGCAGACGAACCGTGCGCTCCTCGCCGCGGTCGCAGCGGTGCCGCAGATGGAAGGCCGCGCCGCGGCGCCGAACCTCGATCCGGGCGCCCACGCGATGCGCGACCGCCGAGGGGCTGCCGTGCGCGACGTCGACGTGGAACAAGGCCGCTGAGGGCTCCTGGCGCCACGCGCCGTGCATGGACCCGGGCCCATCCCAAGGCGCGCCTTGTGCGAGGACTTCTTGACCGGTAAGTCATGATCGAGACGTGCGTCTGGGCCAATAATCGCAGCGAAGACCAAGGCCCAGCCCTAGCCCAGCAGAGGAGTCCGATGGCGGAGAAGTCTGTCGAGCAGCTCGTGCACGAGGCGCTTGACCTGTTCGACGATCCGTCACAGTCGGTCGCCAGTCATGTGCGGCGCGCAATCCGGATCGCGACGAAGCGGCAGGACTACATCGCGTTGCTGCGTCTCTACCCGGAAACGTTCGACTTCACCCCTCAGACCAAGATCGACCATCCGGCGTTCGTCGATGCGGGCGCTAGCCTCGACGCGCTCGTGGGAGCCGAGGAAGGTGAGCGGCAGAAGATCCAGATCTTGATGCGCTTCATGCGCGACCGCACTCCGCGCGGCGGCAGCGAGAGGTTCCACGCCCTGAGCATCGGTCAGATCGAAGCGCAGTTGCAGCAGGTAAACGAGGTTATCGAGCACTACTCGAAGGTGCCGGAGAACCTCACACCTATCGACACGTATCGAGTCGCGGAGCAGTACGACAGAGCGGGAGCCCAGGCCCTGCCTCTCAGGGCCGAGTACGAGTCGACGATCGAGCGCGTGAAGCAGGCAGTTCACGACATCCTGGTTGACACAGAGCGGCAGATCGAGTCGGGGCAGCGACGCCCAAGCATCTTCGAGCGGGGCCAGGCCTACATCGCCGGGGCACTTGCTCGTCGCGCCCCCGACGCGCTTACGACGTTCGAGGCCGCGGAGGATGCCCTCCAGCGAGGGACGCCTGAGGACTTGAGTCACGCTCTCACCTCGTGCCGACGGATGATCAAGGCCCTGGCCGACGCGCTGTACCCAGCGACCGGAGAGAAGATCACGGGCGACGACGGACGCGAACGACCCATGACCGACGACGCCTACAACAACCGGCTCCTACAGTTCGCGGTCGAGCACATCGATGGGTCGACCCATCAAGACCTCGTGAACGAGACCCTGAAAGGGCTGGGGAACCGGCTCAAGCGGCTCAACGAGCTGTCCTCGAAGGGTGTACACGACGTTGTGAGCAGCGCGGAGGCAGAAACATGTCTCATGTGGACCTACCTCACCGTCGCGGACTTCCTACGCATCGCAGACGGGACCAGTTCACGTCTCCAGGGTGACCCCGCCACCGAGCTACCCGACTGAGAGAGAACGATGGACACGCTTCCGATCCCCGAGGTGCTGGACGACCCGGCACTCTTCATCACGTATGGTCCGGAGCCCCTGAACGGGCAATGGGGCAGCCTCGCAGCCGAGTACGCCCGTCATCGTGAGTACACCGGCGTCGCACCCCGCTACTTCGCATTCGACGACCTGTGGCTGGAGTTCAGCGAGGCCGACGGGTCTTCTGCGCCTCTGCCCACCGGGTGGGCACGCGCCCTGCTTCTGGCGTCGGGCGGCGGCAACTACCAGCGCATGCTCCTCGAGAAGCTGGTGAAGGTCTGGACTCCCGCCACCCCGCCGCCGGGGGGCCGGTTCGGGGCGCTACTCACGGCGCTGTTGTTCGACGACGTCCACCCCGACGACGCCCAGGGGCTGCCGGCTCTGGCCCCGACCGCCCTCGCCGAGGAGCGCACCCGGCGCCTGCAGGCCCGGCGTCAGCTGCGCGCCGACGTCGCCGAGGCGGCCGGGGCGCTCGTCGAGCGGCAAGCCGCCGAGCGGCGACGCCAGCGTGAGGTGGACGCGGCGGCCAGCGCCGTGGTGCGCGAGCAGATGCGGGCGCTCGGGCTGTACGTGCGCCGGGTGCGCCACCCGAGCGAGACGCCGGCCAGCGTGCACCGGTTCGACTGCGGCGCGGTCACCGGGGTGACCAAGAAGCGCACGATCGACCCCGCGCTGTACGAAGGTTTCGACGCCGTGCCGGAGGGTGCTCGCATGTGCCGCACCTGCCATCCGCGCCAGACGCAACCCGTCTGACCTCAGTGCGCACCAAGCATCGCTAGCCGTACAAGGTTGGCGGGTGCGAGCGGAGCGCGAAGTTGCGTCGCCTCTGCAAGGGCACCACGAATCGCGGGTACCGGTCAGCGGCCCGGAACGGCCGTGTCAGATCCTTGTGCTGGACTTCTGGCGAACGGAGGTGACGTCATGGCGAAGTCGTCGAAGTCTGGGAAGCCCTCGAAGTCCGCTCTGTCCAAGGCGGGCAAGACGCTCGCGAGCGATTCCTCGAGCAAGCCGGCGAAGTCGAAGGCCGGTTCGACGCTCGGCAAGGGCTAAACCGGTGCGCGGGCGGTCGCCGCCCGCGCACCGTCCGTCGCGTGACGCGATCGCCCGTAGCAGCACTGCAGGTGGCGGAAACCGACCGTTTCTCGGACGTCGCACAACCAGGTTCTGCGACGTCCGTGAAACGTGGGTTCTGCATCACGCGGCGTTGCTACGAGTCCCTCTTCGCGAGGTGGGCGTTGAGGGCGGTGCGATCGGCGTCGCCGTCGCGGTCGGCTTGGCGGCCTGGGCGGTGGACGGTGCGATTCGTCGTCCGCGGGTCCATTGGACGGCG
>NZ_JBJXVU010000013.1:0-107695 GCF_046159675.1 Cellulosimicrobium sp. RS
TGCGCAACGACACCGACCCGAACGGGGACGAGCTGCGCCTGGCGTCGGTCTCGGAGTCCGCCCCGGCGCAGATCACGCCGAACTACGACGCGGGGACGTTCACGTTCCTCTCGATGGAGCCGCGCTCCTACGACCTGACGTACCAGGTGACCGACGGCCCGAACGCGACCACGGGCCTGGTGCGGGTGGACGTCCTGCCGCCGTCCGAGGCCGAGGGCGCCCCGATCGTCGTCACCGACACGGCCCTGCTGCCCACCGGCGGCTCGACCCTGGTCGACGTGCTCGCCAACGACACCGACCCGGCGGGCGGCGTCCTGGTGGTCCAGTCGGTCTCGGTCCCGGCGGACGCAGGCGTCTCCGTGGCCGTCCTGGGGCACCAGATGCTCCGCGTCACGGAGCTGCGACGGCTCGACGGCCCCGTCAGCATCGCCTACACCGTGTCGAACGGCACGGAGTCGGCCGTGGGCGAGGTGCGGGTGGTGCCGGTGCCGGCGCCGACGCGGCTGCAGCCGCCGAACGCGGTCGCGGACGAGGTGACGGTGCACGCGGGGGACGTGGTGACGGTCCCGGTGCTGAAGAACGACACGCACCCGGACGGGTTGGAGCTGTTCCTGCAGCCCGAGCTGGAGCAGGACGTGGACCCGGCGCTGGGCGAGGCGTTCGTCTCGGAGGACACGCTGCGGTTCAAGGCGGGCTCGGAGGCGGGCACGGCGTACGCGATCTACCGGGTGCGGGACGTCAACGGGCAGGAGGACTCGGCCCAGGTCACGATCCGGATCCGCGACGGTGAGGACAACGCCCCGCCGCAGCCGCGCGAGATCGAGGCCCGGGTGCTGTCCGGGTCCAGCGTGCGCATCGCGGTCCCGCTGGACGGCATCGACCCCGACGGCGACTCCGTCCAGGTGACGGGGGTGGCGGCGCCGCCCGCGAAGGGCTCGGCGAGCGTCGTCGAGGGCTTCCTCGAGTACGCGGCCTCCAAGAACGCGACGGGCCTCGACACCTTCACGTACACGGTCCTGGACGCCCTCGGGGCGACGGCGACCGGAACCGTGCGGGTGGGGATCGCGCGGCCGGGCGAGAGCAACCAGTCGCCGGTCGCGGTGGACGACGAGGTGACGGTGCGTCCGGGGCGTACGGTCTCGGTCGCGGCGCTGGCCAACGACACCGACCCCGACGGCGACCAGGTCGGCCTGGTCCCGGGCGGGATCGAGGACACCCACGACCTGGACGCCGAGGTCGTGGCCGACCGCATCGTGCTGACCTCGCCCGACCAGGACGGCTCGTACTCGTTCTACTACCAGATCCAGGACACCTACGGCGCCCGCGCGACCGGCGCGGTCACCGTGAACGTCTCGGCGAACGCGCCCCTGCTGCCCCCGGTGGCGCGCGACGACACCGTGCCCGTGGAGGACATCCTGGGCAAGACCGAGGTCACCGTCCCCGTCCTGGACAACGACGAGGACCCCGACGGCGCCGCGAGCGAGCTCACCGTCACCACCGACGCGAGCACCGCGAGCGTCACCCCCGACGGCGAGCTCACCGTCACCCTCACCGAGGGCCGCCAGGTCATCACCTACACCGCGACCGACATCGACGGCCTGACCGCCAAGGCCTTCGTCAAGGTCCCCGGCCTCACCGACCAGAAGCCCACGCTGCGGCCGGGCACGCAGCTCGAGGTGCTGGCGGGGGAGTCGCTCCCGATCGACCTCACCCAGCACGTGCTCGTCGTGGAGGGCCGCTCCCCGCGCCTGACCACCGAGGACAAGGTCAAGGTCACCGAGGGGGACCGGCAGGTCCCGTCCGTGACCGAGATCGTCTACACGCCCGACGCGGACTACACCGGCCCGGCGTCGGTGTCGTTCGAGGTGACGGACGGGTCGGGCCCGGACGACCCGGAGGGCCGGACGAACGTCCTGACGATCCCCGTCCAGGTGCTCCCGCCGGAGAACCTGCCGCCGGAGCTGTCGACCCCGACGCTCGACGTCGCAGCGGGCGAGGAGGCATCGATCGACCTCGCGCGCTTCGCGACCGACCCCGACGGCGACCCCCTGACGTTCCGGGCCACCGGCCAGGCGCAGGGCGTGACCGTGTCCGTCGAGGGCACCACGCTGCGCGCCCAGGCGACCCCGGACGTGCCCAAGGGCTCGGTCGTGCAGGTCCCGATCACCGTCACCGACGGCGAGCACCCCCCGGTCGAGGGCACCGCGACCCTGACCGTCGTGGCCTCGACCCGCCCCCTGGCGCGCGCCAACCCCGACACCGTCGACGACGCCCACCAGGGCAAGGCCACCACCGTGCCCGTCCTGGCCAACGACTCCAACCCCTTCCCCGACCGGCCGCTGACCCTCGTCGACGCCGTGGTGGAGACGGGGCAGGGCACCGCCTCCGTCGCGGGCGACCAGGTCTCGGTCACCCCGCGCGACGACTTCGTCGGGGTCATGGTCGTCCGGTACCGGATCCAGGACGCGACGAAGGACCCCGACCGCGAGGTCGAGGGCCGCGTGCAGCTCAAGGTGCTGGGCAAGCCCGAGGCGCCCTCGACCCCGCAGGTCGTCGAGGTCCGCTCAAAGACCGTCGTGCTCACCTGGGACCCGCCGAACAACAACGGCGCCGACATCACCGGCTACACCGTGCGCTCCCAGAACGGCTACGAGAAGGCCTGCGGCACCACCACCTGCACCCTGGACGGGCTGACCAACAACGTCGAGTACACCTTCACCGTCTACGCGACCAACGCCGTCGGCGACGGACCCGCCTCCCCGGCCTCCGCCGTCGCGCGACCCGACGAGAAGCCCGACCCGCCCGCCGCACCCACCCTCGAGTTCGGCGACAAGTCCCTCACGGTCACCTGGACCAACAAGACCTACACCGACCGCTCGCCGATCGAGACGGTCAACCTCGAGATCTCGCCCGCGCCGCCGGGCGGCGCCGTGCAGAAGACGGCCCTGACCGGGACGTCGGTGACGTGGGACGGCCTGCAGAACGGCGTCGCGTACAAGGTGCGCGCCCAGGCCGTGAACCTCGCCCCCGACCCCTCGGACTGGGGCGACTACTCGGCGGCCGAGACGCCGGCGGGCAAGCCGGCGGCTCCCGCCAAGCCGGCGGTGCAGCGCACGTCGATCGGCGACACGTCGCAGATGCAGGTCTCGTGGGTCGCCCCGGACGGCAACGGCGCACCGATCACGCGGTACACGATCGAGGCGCTGCGGGGCGGGAGCGTCGTGCAGACCGCGACCGCCGCCGGCGGCGCGACGTCCGCGACGGTCGGCGTCCCGGCGGACACGACGGGCTACGCGTTCCGGGTGCGCGCGCACAACAAGGCGACGGACAAGCTCGGCGACGCCGAGTTCTCGCCGGCGTCGGACCCGGTGCGCGCGTTCGCGAAGCCGGGCGCGGTGTCGAACCTCAGCGCCGACGCGAACGGCACGGACGGTCAGATCCAGCTGTCGTTCGGCGCCGCGTCGGGCAACGGCGTGCTGGCCGACGAGATCTCCTACCAGTACGACGCAGGCGGCGGCTGGCAGACGCTCGGCGCGAACAAGGTCGTCGGCGGGCTGTCGAACGGCAAGCCGTACTCGATCAAGGTGCGCGCGGTCGCGGGTGTCGACGGCGCGCGCGAGCCGGGCGCTGCGGCGACGGCGAACGAGGAGTCGCCCTACGGGCCCATCCCGGCGCCGGTCGTGTCGATGAACGGCGGCGACCGCTCGATCACGTACAGCTGGTCGACCGCGGGCAACGGGCGCGGGTACTCCGTGCAGGTGCGCGGCGCGGTCCAGTCCACCCAGAAGGAAGGCTCCGGGAGCCTCTCGGTCGGCTACTCCGAGACGCGCGAGATCTGCGTCCGGGTCATCCCGACGGAGGGCGCCGCGAAGGAGACGTGCCGGTCGGCGACGTCCGACAAGAAGCCCGAGCCCGTCCTCACGGTGAGCAAGGGGAGCAACCACAAGCTCCCTGACGGCAACTGGCCGGGGTACTGCAGCCACTCGTCGTGCGCCGAGCTCTACCTCACCATCAAGGACGGCCCCGCCAACACCGCGTTCCGGGTGACGTGCTACGGCGGCGGGTCGCAGATCGGCTCCGGCAACTACAGCCGCGACGCCCAGGGCCGCGCCCTGCGGACCGACGGCAACGGGAACTACTCCGGCGGCCAGCAGTGCGTCTACGGCCAGCCGGGCGGCTCGGCGCGGATCGAGACGACCATCGGGAGCACGAACACCATGACGTGGTACTAGCGCGGACCGCGCCCCACCTCGGACAGCACAGCGAACGGAAGCGACGAATGACCACCATGACCCCCGAGCAGGCCACCTGGTTCGCTCAGACCTTCGACCGCCTCGTCGGCAACGTGGGCCAGGCCGTCCTGGGCAAGGCGCACGTGGTGCGCCTGACCCTGACGTGCATGCTCTCCGAGGGCCACATCCTCCTCGAGGACGCGCCCGGCACCGGCAAGACCTCGCTCGCGCGCGCCCTCGCCGCGAGCGTCCAGGGCACGAACAACCGCATCCAGTTCACCCCGGACCTCCTGCCGTCCGACGTCACGGGCGTGACGATCTACGACCAGAAGACGGGGAAGTTCGAGTTCCACCAGGGCCCGATCTTCGCGTCCATCGTCCTCGCGGACGAGATCAACCGCGCCTCGCCCAAGACGCAGTCCGCGCTCCTCGAGGTCATGGAGGAGGGCCGGGTCACGGTCGACGGCGTCGGCCACGACGTCGGCCGCCCGTTCATGGTCATCGCGACGCAGAACCCCATCGAGCAGGCCGGGACGTACCGCCTGCCCGAGGCGCAGCTCGACCGCTTCCTCATGAAGGCGTCGATCGGCTACCCGGACCACGCCTCGACGGTCGAGATCCTCTCGGGCGCGTCCGTCCGCGACCGGAGCAAGACGCTCCAGCCGCTCATCACGACGCAGGCCGTCACGGAGATGGCCGAGCTCGGCGCGCGCGTGCACGTCGACGGCGCGGTGCTCGAGTACGTCTCCCGGCTCGCCGAGGAGACGCGCAACGCGCCCGAGGTGCGCGTCGGCGTCTCCGTCCGTGGTGCGCTCGCCCTCGTGCGCTGCGCGAAGGTGTGGGCCGCCGCGCACGGGCGCAACTACGTCCTGCCGGACGACGTCAAGGAGCTGGCGCAGCCGACGTGGGCGCACCGCCTCGTGCTCGACCCCGAGGCCGAGTTCGCGGGCGCGACGAACGAGGCCGTGCTCGGCCGCCTGCTCGCCGACGTCGCGGCGCCGCAGGAGCGCCGCAGCGCCTGACGCGACCGGCGTCCCGCACGCCGGCCGCACGCCGTCCCGCCGCCGGCGGACCGACGGCCCGCACCGACCGAGAGCCCATGCCATGAACGCCACTTCCGGCCCGACGAGCGGGCGCCCCAGCGCCCGCTCCGGCCGCACCGCCAGCGGCGGCCGCCCGGGCGCACCCCGCGCGGGGTCCGCCCTCGCCGGGCTGCTCCGCCCCCTGGCCGCACCCCTCGCGCGGGTCACCGCGCCGGTCGGGCGTGCGCTCGCGCCCGCCGCGCGGACGATCCGGCCCGTGACGTCCGCCGTCAGCCCGTTCGGCTGGGCGGCGCTCGTCGTCACGGTCGCGGCCTGGTGGGCGGGGCTCGCGCTGTCGTGGCTCGAGCTGCTCGTCGTGGCGGTCCTGCTCACGGTCGCGCTGCTCGCGGCCGTCGCGTTCGTCCTCGGGCGCTTCCGGTACGCCGTCGTGCTCGATCTCGCGCAGCAGCGCGTGACGGTGGGGGACCGCGCGGTGGGCCGGCTCGACGTCCGCAACGACTCCGCCCGACCGCTGCTCCCGTCGGTCATGGAGCTGCCCGTGGGGCAGGGCATGGCGACGTTCCCCGTGCCGCGCCTGCGCCCGCAGGGGAGCCACGAGGAGATCTTCACCGTGCCGACCCACCGGCGGTCGGTCATCTCCGTCGGCCCGGTGCGCTCCGTGCGGGCCGACCCGCTCGGGCTCCTGCGGCGCGAGGTCGTGTGGACCGAGCCCGAGGAGCTCTTCGTCCACCCGCGGGTCAAGAACCTGTCCGGCTCGTCGACCGGGTTCCTCAAGGACCTCGAGGGCCGCGTGACCACCGACATCTCGAACTCCGACGTGTCGTTCCACGCGCTGCGCGACTACGTGCCCGGCGACGACCGCCGCCACATCCACTGGAAGACGACGGCCCGCACGGGCCAGCTCATGGTGCGCCAGTTCGAGGAGACGCGGCGCTCGCACCTCGCGGTGCTGCTCTCGACGCGGGCCGAGGACTACGCGCACGACGACGAGTTCGAGCTCGCCGTGAGCGCGTGCGGGTCCCTCGGGCTCCAGGCGATCAAGGAGGACCGCGGCGTCACGGTCCTCGTCAACGACGGCAACCTGCGCGGCGACCACCGCACGCGCCTCCTCGACGACCTCGCGCGCGTGGAGACGCAGTCGCAGCGCACGTCGCTCGTCGACGTCGCGCGCGTCGCGGGCCTGACGATCACCGACGCGTCCGTCGTGGCGTTCATCGTCGGGAGCCGGGTCACCCCGACGGAGCTCCGTGCGGCGTCGGCGCGCCTGCCGCAGGACGTGCGCGTCATGGCGATCCAGTGCGTGCCCGGCGCGTCCCTCAGCCGGCACGCGATCGCGGAGCTCGTCGTCCTCACCATCGGCGAGCTCGGCGAGCTCCCCCTCGCCCTGCGGAGGCTGAACGACTGATGAGCGCTCCCAGCACCACGACGCGCGGCTCGCGCCGCGCCACGTCGGTCGGCACGCCGGCGCCCTCGTCCGGCACGTCGCAGCGGAACACGACCCGGCTGCGGGGCGCCGACACCCCGCGCGCCCTCACGGTGCTCGGCGCCGTCGACGCGCTCGCGCTCGTCCTCGTCCTCGGCGCCACGGTCGTCGGGTTCGGTCCCGTCTGGGGCTCCTCGGGCTACCTGCTCCCCGCGGCGGGGGGCGCCGTCGTCGGTCTCGCGGTCGCGTGGCTCGGCGCCTGGCGGCGCTGGGCGGCGTACACCGTGCTCCCGGTCGCGGTCCTCGCGTACCTCCTCCTGGGCGGCCTGCTCGCCCTGCCCGCCGACGCGATCGGCGGCGTGCTCCCGTCGCTCGCGACGATCGCCGACCTCGCGCGGGGGGCGGTGGCGGGCTGGAAGGAGTTCGTCACGACGGTCCCGCCGCTGCACTCGTTCCCGCACCTCGCCGTCGTCCCGTACCTGCTCATGCTCGTCACGGGTCTCCTCGCGGGCACGATCGCGTGGCGCGCGCGCCGTGCCGCGTGGGCGCTCGTGCCGGTGGCCGTCGCGTTCGTCGCGGTCATCCTGCTCGGGACCGTCATCGCGGCGTACCCGGTCGTGCAGGGCCTCGTCCTCGGCGGGGTCGGCCTGCTCTGGGCGGGGTGGCGCGTCACCGCCGCGCGCCTCGGCGCGCACCAGATCACCACGGAGGCGAGTCGCGCCGCGACGCGGCGCCTGTGGTGGCACCGCGTGCGCACGGGCGCCGCGATGCTCGTCGTCGGGGGCGTCGCGGCGGCGTTCGCGGCCCCCGCGCTCCTGCCCGACGACCCGCGCACCGTCCTGCGCGAGACGGTCGTCCCGCCGCTCGACCTGCACCAGTACGTCAGCCCGCTCACGGCGTTCCGCAAGTACGCGAAGGACATGCGCGAGGACGAGCTGTTCACCGTCCGGGGCCTGCCCCCGGGCGCGAAGGTCCGCCTCGCCGCGCTCGACACCTACAACGGCGTCGTCTACGACGTCTCGAGCGGGCTGCCCGGCTCGGGCGTCTACACGCGCGCGGGCCAGGAGATCGCGACGGTCGCGCCCGGCACGCCGACGCGCCTCGACGTCCAGGTCGGCGACTACACCGGGGTGTGGGTGCCGGACGTCGGCCAGCTCGCAGGCATCACCTACACCGGCGAGCGGGCGCGCGAGCTCGCCGACACGACGTACTACAACGGCACGACCGGCACGGCGCTGTCGACCGCCGGGCTGCGCCCGGGCGACACCTACACGCTCGACGCGCTCGTCACGGCCGAGCCCACCGAGGACGACCTCCGCGCCGGGGCGATCGACCAGTCGGTGCAGGTCCCCACGCCGCCGAAGGGCGTGCTGCCCGCGTCGCTCGCGGGCAAGGCCGCGCAGTTCGTGGGCGAGGAGACCGAGCCCGTCGACCAGCTCTACGCGCTGCGCGACGGCCTCGTCGCGAGCGGCATCTTCTCGAGCGGGCTGGACACGCAGCCGCCGTCGCGACCGGGCCACTCGGCGGAGCGCGTCGACACGCTGCTCGCCGACGAGGAGATGGTGGGCGACGACGAGCAGTTCGCCGTCGCGCTCGCCCTCATGGCCAACCAGGCCGGCATCCCGGCGCGCGTCGTCATGGGCTTCTACCCCGACCTGGACAAGAACCCGCTCGAGCCGGGCGAGCCGTACACGGCGACCGGGACCGACGTGCACGCGTGGGCCGAGGTGCCGTTCGTCGGGCACGGCTGGGTGCCGATCACGGCGATCCCGGACGAGGACAACAAGATCCAGCCCGAGCCGAAGAGCCTCCAGGTGCCCAAGCCCCCGATCCTCGAGGACCCGGAGCCGCCGGAGGAGCCGGCCGAGGCCGAGGCCGGGAAGATCGACGACGAGGAGAAGGAGAAGGCCGACAGCGACGGGTTCGACTGGGGGCAGGCCGTCCTCATCGGCGTCGCCGTGGTCGTGCCGCTCGCGCTGCTCGCGCTCCCCGTCGTGCTCGTGCTCGCGTACAAGGCGCGGCGCCGGGCGCGGCGCCGCACCGCGGAACGGCCCGTCGACCGCGTGAGCGGTGGCTGGCGCGAGGTGCTCGACGCCGCGACCGACCTCGGGACGCCCGTCCCCGCCGGCTCGACGCGCCGCGAGGGCGCGGGGGTGCTCGCGCAGGCGTACGGCGCGACGGCGACCATCCCGCTCGCGCACCGCGCCGACGCGACCGTGTTCGGCACCGGGGAGCCGACCGAGCAGGAGATCGAGGCGTTCTGGGCGGACGTCGACTCCGTCGTCGGAGGGCTACGCTCCTCCGTGAACCGTCGCGCGCGGGTGCGCGCCGCGCTCTCGCTGCGGTCCGTGCGCGCGGGCGCCGGTTCCGCGGGCCTGCGCCGGTGGCTGCCCGGCCGCCGCGCCGGTGCGCGGGGTGGAGCCGTGCCCCCGGCGGCAGGGTCGTCGTCGGGGCCGTCGAGTCGACAGGGAGACGAGTCATGAGCGACGTGACGTGCCCCGCCTGCGGGTCCGCGCAGTCCCCGGGGGCCGCGTTCTGCGCGGTGTGCGGTCAGCCGTTCCCGCGGACGGGCCGGCCCGTCGCCGCGCCGTCGGCCGGGCCGGTCGGCGGCGTCCAGGCCGTCGCGGGCCGCGGTGGGCCGGACCTGCCGTACGCCGCCGTCGCGCACTCGGCGCCGGACACGACGACCGAGCCCGAGGTCTACGCGGCGACGCAGAAGGCCTTCGTCCCGGTCTCGGCCGGGGCGTCGCCGTCGTCCCTCGCCGCCGCGCCCTTCGCCGGGACCGGCCGCCGGTTCCTCGCGTACCTCGTCGACGCGGCCGTGCCGGCCGTCGTCGCGCTCGTCGTCCTCGTGGCGGGTCTCGCGGTCGTGGGTGCGCCGCTCGGCAGCGTGCAGACGGTGACCCAGGACGAGGCCGCCGCGCTGCTCGGCAAGATCCTCGTGGTCTACGTCGTGGCCGCGGTGCTCGCGCTCGCGTGGTGGGTCGGCGTCTGGTTCTGGGAGGGGTCGACGGGCAAGACGCTCGGCAACCTCGCGACCGGCATCCGCACGGTGGACGCGGGCACGCGCGGGCCGGTCGGGTTCGGGCGCGCGGCGCTGCGCTGGATCATCGTGGGCGTCGTGCCGCTGGGCGGGATCCTCGTCGTGCTGCTCAGCCCGCGCTTCGACTCCACCGGCCGGTCGCAGGGCTGGCACGACAAGGCGGGCCGGTCGCTCGTGCTCGACGTGCGCGGCGTCGCCCCCACGTCCTCGGGGTACGACGGCGTCGCCTCGCTCGTGGCGGGCGGCCCCGCCGGGGCGTACGGCGCCCCGGCCGCCCCCGGCGCGTACCCCGCCGCCCCGGGCGGCC
This sequence comes from Cellulosimicrobium sp. RS, assembly GCF_046159675.1. Classification (NCBI taxonomy): domain Bacteria; kingdom Bacillati; phylum Actinomycetota; class Actinomycetes; order Micrococcales; family Promicromonosporaceae; genus Cellulosimicrobium; species Cellulosimicrobium sp. RS. Next base: position 10,049 of record NZ_JBJXVU010000013.1, read on the forward strand.
ACCCGGCGTCGTACCCGGCGCCCGACGCCGGGCGCCCGCCCGCACCGTCGGCCGCGACCCCCGCCGCGTCGTTCGCGCCGCCGCCGTCTCCCGCCTCGCCGGCCCGCCCGGGCGAGGCGTCCGGGGCACCGTCGGCCGCGCCCGTGCCGGACCCGTGGGCCTTCCCGTCCACGCCCGCGCCCACCGAGGGCGGTCTCATCACGGGCGTCCCCGGCGTCGGGAGCGGAGCGTCCGCCCCGCCGCCCGCCGCGCCCCCGCCGGCCGCGGTGCCGGCGCCCACGCCCGTGCCGACGCCCGCCCCGGCTGCTGCGCGGTCCGCCACCCCGGCGGCGGGCCCCGAGGCCGCCGAGCCCGAGTGGGACAGCACCCGGATGTCCGCGCGCGACGTGCGCGCGATGGACCCCGCGCCCGACGTGGCCGTCGTCCTCGAGCTCGAGTCGGGGGAGCGGCGCACCGTCGACCGCCCGACCCTCGTGGGCCGCAACCCCCAGGCGCCCGACGACGGCCCGTGGACCCTCGTCGCCCTCGACGACCCGACGCGCTCCGTCTCCAAGACGCACGCCGAGCTGCGCGTCGACCCGAGCGGCCTGTGGCTCACCGACCGCGGCTCGACGAACGGCACCGTCGTGTCGGTGCCCGGAGCCCCGCCCCGCGTCGCCGAGCCGGGGACGCGCGTGCGCGTCCCCGTCGGCGCGACCATCCACGTGGGCGACCGTCGCCTCGTCGTCCACCCGGGAGTCTCGTGACCACCGACCAGCCCGCCGAGGTGCACCTGGCCTGGGGCGCGGCGTCGCACCGCGGCGCCCGCCGCCTCCTCAACGAGGACCGCTTCCTCGCCGCGCGCTCCGTCTTCTTCGTCGCCGACGGCATGGGCGGGCACGAGGCGGGGGAGGTCGCGAGCGCGACGGCCGTCGAGGCCCTGCGCCCGCTCGCCGACCTCGAGGTCGTCACGCCCGAGGAGGTGCGGACCCGGATCGCGGTCGCGCAGGAGAACGTGCAGGCGATCGTCACCGAGCCGGGGCGCGGCGCCGGCACGACCGTCACGGGCGTCGTCGTCTCCGAGCAGGACGGCAACCCGTACTGGCTCGTCGTCAACGTCGGCGACTCGCGCACCTACCACCTGGCGGGCGGCCGCCTGGAGCAGGTGAGCGTCGACCACTCCGAGGTGCAGGAGATGGTCGACGCCGGTCTCCTCACCCCGACCGAGGCGCTCACGCACCCGCGGCGCCACGTCGTCACGCGCGCGCTCGGCTCGCGCAACGCCCCGCAGGCCGACTTCTGGTACCTGCCCATCGAGCGGCACGACCGCGTGCTCGTCTGCTCCGACGGCCTCACCGGCGAGCTGTCCGACGAGCGGATCGCCGAGGTCCTGCTCGCCACGCCGGACCCGCAGGGCGCCGCCGAGCGGCTGGTCCACGAGGCCATCGCGGCCGGTGGCCGGGATAACATCACAGTCGTCGTCGTCGACGCGACGGGCGTGTCCGACGACACGAGCGGCGGGAGCACGACGCCGCGGGACCAGGTGGCGGCGCCGGGTCCGGTCGTCGACGAGGACACGCTGCCCAGGGATGTTCGTCTGCAGATCGGGGGTCTGACGTGACGCTGCGCTACGTCACCGGAACGGCACGCACCGTGGTGCGCGGCGGCGCGGTCGTCGTGCTGCCCGCACCGGTGGAGCCCTCGCTCGTCGAGCAGGTGTGGGACCAGCTCGGCACCGACGCGGGCGTCGTCGAGGTCCTCCAGGTCCTCACGGGCGCGTTCGGCTCGAGCCTGCGCACGGTGCCGCCGTTCGTCGTCGCGGTCGTCACCGGCCGTCGCGTCCACGTGGCCGCGCGCGGCCGCCTCTCCGTCACGCTCGAGCTCGACGGCGGCGACCGCGTCCAGGTCGAGGGCGAGGGCGTCACCACCTGGTCGGAGCGGGTCCTCGACGACGTCGTCGAGCTGCTCGTCCGGGCCGACGCGGGCGTGGTGCCCGTCGAGCCCGCACCGCCCGGCGGGCCGCTCCTCGGGGACGTGCTCTCCGTGCCGCTCGAGTCGGGCGTGGTGCTCGCGTCCGCGGTCGCGTGGCCGCTCGTCGAGCGCCCCGAGCGCCCCGAGCTGCCCATCGCGGGCGGCGAGGACCTCGGCTCCGACCCCGGGCCGGACGACGACCGGCTCGTCACCCCGGAGGCGAGCGCCCGCGAGGACCAGGCCTCGCAGCCCGGTCCGGGTGCGAGCCACGCCGCCGCGGAGACCGCGACGCTCGCCGAGGCGCCCGCGGTGCCGTCGGCGACGACGGTCCTCGGCGGTCTCGGGGCGACGCTCCGGCTCCCGGAGGAGACGATCGCGCCGCAGCCCGACGCCGTCGAGCCGCCGCCCGTCGTGGAGCCGGCCGCGCCGGTCTCCGAGGCGCCCCCGGAGGAGGACGACGACTACGCCCACCTGTGGGGCTCCACCATCCTGCGGACCGTCGAGGACGCCGCGGTCCGCTCCGCGGAGGACGAGGAGACGGACGAGGCCGACGAGCCCGCGCCGTCGGCCACGGTGCCGCCCGCGCCGCCCGTCCCGGCCGTCCCCGTCCCGCCGACGGACGAGGCGCCCGTGCCCACCCCGCCGCCCGCACCGGACGGCCTCATCGCGGGCGTCCCGCGCGAGTGGACGGGCGCCACGCCCGCCGCCGCGCACCGGGCGGCGACCGTCACGCCCGACGACGAGCCCGCGCCCGTCGCCGGGCTCGACCACGACGGCCACACCGTGCTGTCGTCGGCGATCGCGGACCTGCGCGCGGCGGCCCAGGAGCCGGCGGTCGAGGACGCGCCCGTGCCGCCCCCGGTCCCGTCCTTCAGCCCGCCGCCCGCACCGGGGCAGCAACAGATCCTCGCGCGCACGTGCCCCGAGGGGCACGCGAACCCGCCGTCGCGCGACACGTGCGCCGTGTGCGACGCGCCGCTCGACGGCGACGCCGAGCTCGCCGTGCGCCCGCCGCTGGGCCGGGTCGTGGTCTCGACGGGCCAGACGCTCGATCTCGACCGGCCGGTCGTCGTGGGCCGTCGCCCGCGCTCGCCGCGCACGCAGGCCGCGGAGCTCCCGCGTCTCGTCACGGTGCCGAGCCCGCAGCAGGACATCTCGCGCTCGCACCTGGAGATCACGCTCGAGGGCTGGCACGTGCTCGTCAGCGACATGGCGACGACGAACGGGACCACGCTCCTGCGCGCCGGCCAGCCGCCGCGGCGCCTGCACCCGTCCGAGCCGGTCCTGGTCGTCGACGGCGACGTCGCCGACCTGGGCGACGGCGTGACCCTGCGGTTCGAGGGGATCCGGTGAGCAGCAAGCGCGCACCGTCCCCACCACCGGAGATCCGCGGCTTCGAGTACGTCTCGCTCATCGGCTCGGGCGGGTTCTCGGACGTCTTCCTGTACCAGCAGCAGCGCCCGCGCCGCCGCGTCGCGGTGAAGGTGCTGCTGCACGAGTGGTCGAGCCACTCGCAGCGCGCGGCGTTCGACGCCGAGGCCGACCTCATGGCGACGCTCTCGACCCACCCGTCGATCGTCACGATGTACGAGGCGGACATCGCGGACGACGGCCGCCCGTACCTCGCGATGGAGTACTGCTCGCGGCCCAACCTCGGCGCGCGCTACCGCACCGAGCGGCTCCCCGTCGCGGAGGCGCTGCGCACGGCCGTCCAGATCGCCGGTGCCGTCGAGACGGCGCACCGCGCCGGGATCCTGCACCGCGACATCAAGCCCGCGAACATCCTCGTCACCGAGTACGGGCACCCCGCGCTCACGGACTTCGGCATCTCGTCCACGGTCGACGACGCCGCGCGCGCCGAGGGCATGTCCATCCCGTGGTCCCCGCCGGAGTCGTTCGCGGAGCCCCCGCGCAGCGGCATCGCGACCGACGTCTGGGCGCTCGCCGCGACGACGTACACGCTGCTCGCCGGGCGCACGCCGTTCGAGGTGCCCGGCGGGTCGAACTCGAGCGCGAACCTCATCTCGCGCATCGAGGGCTCGCCCCTGCCGCCCACGGGCCGCACCGACGTCCCGGCCTCGCTCGAGCGCGTGCTCGCGACGGCGATGGCGAAGAACCCGGCGTCGCGCTACCCGACGGTCCTCGCGTTCGCGCGCGCCCTCCAGCAGGTCCAGAACGAGCTGTCGTACGCGGTGACGCCGATCGACCTGCTCGACGACTCGGGCCACGTCCAGGAGGAGGAGCCGGACGACGACGCCGGGACGCGCCTGCGCCAGGTCGTCTCGATCGACCCGTCCGGGACCGGGACGTCCGCGGGGCCCGTGGCACCCGGCCGCCCGACGCAGCCGACCACGCCGCTGCACACCGCCCCGCCCGGTGCGTGGCCCGGGCAGACCGTCGCCCCGGGCACCGCGCCCGGGCAGCCGGCGCCGTACCGCCCCCAGGTGCCGTACGCGCCCGCCGCGTGGGACCAGGGGCCCTCGGCGGGGACGTCCGGCACGGTGCCGACGACCGCCGTCGGGCAGGGCGGCGCGCCCGTCGCGGAGCTCACGGACCCCTCGCGGCTGTACCCCGGCCCGCGGCGTCCCGGTGGCTGGGGGACCCCGCCCGTCGAGGACACCGTGCACCGGACCGCCGGGCCGGACCAGGCGCCCGACGACGCGTCCCCGCAGGAGCAGCGCTCCGGCCGCGGCGCGCTCTGGGCGACGGTCGCGGGCGTCGTCGGCGTCGCGGTCGCCGTCGGGGGCTTCTTCCTCCTGCGGCCCGACGCGACGCCGGACGACACGGAGACCACCGCGGGCGGCGAGAGCTCGGCCTCGCCCGACGACGACTTCGTCCCGTCGGACAACCTCGGCGACCTCGTGCCCCCGGTGAACGACCTCGTCGGCACCTACGACCCGGCGCGCGAGGTCGCGACGTTCACGTGGGCCTACGACTCGGACAAGGCGCTCGAGGACGACTCCTTCTGGTGGCGCAAGATCGACCCGATCGAGGAGACGCCGTTCAAGGAGAACTTCGACAAGACGTCGGTCGAGCTCCGGGCCAAGCCCGGCGAGCAGGTCTGCATCGAGGTCATCGTCGACCGGGACGGCAAGGTCTCGGCCACGCCGCAGAGGATGTGCGTCACGGGGGAGGCGGCATGAGCGAGCTGGCGGTCGAGTTCTGCGGCGAGTGGTTCCGCCCGTCCACCGACGGCGACCCGTTCGACATCGGGCGCGACGGGGACCTCGCGATCGAGGACAACCCGTACCTGCACCGGCGCTTCCTGCGCATCGCGCACGAGGGCGGCATCTGGTGGCTCGCCAACGTCGGGTCGCTCATCTCCGCGACGGTGTGCGACTCGGGCGGCGGCGTCCAGTCGTGGCTCTCCCCGGGCAACCGCCTGCCGATCGTCTTCCCGACGACGTCGATCGTGTTCACCGCGGGGCCGACGACGTACGAGATCACCGCGCAGCTGCGCGGCGCGCCCTACCAGGAGATCCGCTCGGAGGACCCGGAGGCGGGCGGCGCGACGACGATCGGCATGATCACGTTCACGACGAGCCAGAAGCAGCTCATCGTGGCGCTCGCCGAGCCGATGCTGCGGCGCGACGGCACGGGCCTGTCGGAGATCCCGTCGTCCGCCGCGGCGGCGGCCCGGCTCGGCTGGGCGACGACGCGCTTCAACCGCAAGCTCGACAACGTGTGCGACAAGCTCGACCGGATCGGCGTCAAGGGCCTGCGCGGCGGGCCCGGCGCGCTCGCGACGAACCGCCGCGCGCGCCTCGTCGAGTACGCCGTGGCGTCGCGCCTCGTGACGGCGGCCGACCTGCCCCTGCTCGACCTGACCGACGACGGCTGAGCCGACCCGCTCCTGCGAGCGCGCGCCGCGCGTTCCGGTCGGTCGCGCCCGTCGACCGCTCGCCGTCCGCCGCTGACCACCCGGACCCGAACGAGGAACTCCCGTGCGAATCAAGCTCACGCTGCACCGCCCCGACGCCAGCACGACGAACGTCGCCGTCACGGCCGACGCGACGGCGTCGGTGCGCGACGTCGCCGAGGCGCTGTTCGCGGGCGACCCGACGCGCGCGGGCACCGCCGTGCCGGACCGGCTCACGCTGCAGGTCGGTACGTCGCCGTCGGGCAGCGGCCAGGGCCGCGTGCTGTCGCCGACGAGCGACCTCGTCGAGGCGGGCCTGCGGTCCGGCTCGACCGTCTCGATCGTGCGGGTGTCCGAGCAGTTCGACTCGCCGGGCCAGGACCGCGGGGCCGCCGTCGCCGTGCTGCGCGTGCTCGAGGGCCCGGACGCGGGGCGCGAGTTCTCGCTGCCCGTCGGCACGAGCTACCTCGGACGCGACCGCAACATGGACATCCGCCTGAGCGACCCGCAGGTGTCGAAGCGGCACGCGCGCATCACGGTCGGCGAGACGATCGAGATCACGGACACGAACTCCGCGAACGGCCTGGTCATGGGCGGTCAGCGCATGCTGCGCTCGACGCTCACGTCCGCGGACACGGTGACGATCGGCACGACCGTGGTCTCGGTCGTCGCGCTGCACCGCACGACGAGCCTCGCGCCGACGAGCCCGGTCGTGGAGTTCAACCGGTCCCCGCGCGTCGTGGCCCGCTTCGGCGAGCGCAAGCTGCGCGCGCCCAAGCCGCCGCAGCCGCCCGAGCCGCAGCGGTTCCCCTACCTCGCGATGGTCGCGCCGCTCCTCATGGGCGTGATCCTCTACTCCGTCACGCGCAACGTCCTGTCGATCGTCTTCATCGGGCTCAGCCCGATCCTCATGCTCGGCAACTACCTCGACCAGAAGGTGCAGGCGCGGCGCAAGCTCAAGGCGCAGCGCGAGCAGTTCGAGGCCGCCGTCGTCGCGATGCGCGACACGATCGACCGCACGCACGCGGTCGAGCGGGCGGTGCGGCTCTCCGAGGCGCCCTCGGTGGCCGACACGGTGGACGCGGTGCGGCGCCTCGGCGGTCTGCTGTGGACGCACCGCCCGGAGCACGACGCGTTCCTCTCCGTCCGGATCGGTCTCGGCTCCGCGCCCGCACGCACGCAGCTCGAGCAGCCGAACGAGAACAACACGCTGCCGGAGTACTGGAACGAGCTCGAGAAGCTGCACGCGCAGTGCGCCACGATCTCCGGCGTCCCGGTCGTCGCGCGGCTGCGGACCGACGGCGCGCTCGGGGTCGCGGGGGCGGGCGCCGCGGTCGACGCCGTCGCGCGCGGCGTGCTGGTCCAGCTCGCGGGCCTGCACTCGCCGTCGGAGCTCGTGCTCGCGGCCGTGACGTCGCAGCGCTCGCGCGCGGACTGGGAGTGGCTCGAGTGGCTCCCGCACACCGGGTCGGCCCACAGCCCGCTGGGCGGCGAGCACCTCGCCGACAACCCGGGGGCCGCGCAGTCGCTCCTGTCCCGGCTCGAGGACCTCGTCGAGCTGCGCGGCGCCGACCTCGGCACGCACGCCGAGCTGCGCGGACCGATCGACCCCGAGGAGGGGGAGGACACCCCCAAGCCGGTCCTGCCGACCGTCGTCGTGCTCGTCGAGGACGACGCCCCGGTCGACCGCTCGCGCCTCACGCGCCTCGTCGAGCGCGGCGCGGACGCCGGCGTGCACGTCGTGTGGGTCGCGCCGTCCGTCGAGCAGCTCCCGGCCGCGTGCCGCACGTTCGTGCTCGTGGACACCGTCGACACCGCCGACACCCCGGGCGGCTCCGCCGGCGCGACGAGCGGCGAGGTCCGCGTCGGGCGCCTGACCTTCCCCGTCGCGTGCGAGACGGTGGACCTCGCGACGGCGCACGAGGTCGCGCGCATCCTGGCCCCGGTGGTCGACGTCGGCGCGCCCGTCGACGACGACTCCGACCTCCCGCGCTCGGTCTCCTACCTCGCGCTCGCGGGCACGGCGCTCGCGGAGGACCCGAGCCGGCTCATCGACGCGTGGCGCGAGAACGGGTCGCTCACGCCGCGCGACGGCTCCCCGCCGGTGCGGCGCTCCGCCCCGACCAACCTGCGCGGCCTCGTCGGCCACTCCGGCACGGAGCCGCTCTACCTCGACCTGCGCACGCAGGGCCCGCACGCGCTCGTGGGCGGGACGACGGGCGCGGGCAAGTCCGAGTTCCTCCAGTCCTGGGTGCTCGGCATGGCCGCGGCGCACAGCCCGGACCGCGTGACGTTCCTCTTCGTCGACTACAAGGGCGGCGCCGCGTTCGCGGACTGCGTGAACCTGCCGCACACCGTCGGGCTCGTCACGGACCTCTCGCCCCACCTCGTGCGCCGCGCGCTCACGTCGCTGCGGGCCGAGCTGCGCTACCGCGAGCACCTGCTCAACCGGAAGAAGGCCAAGGACCTCGCGTCCCTCGAGCGCACGGGCGACCCGGACGCGCCGCCGAGCCTGCTCATCGTGGTCGACGAGTTCGCGGCCCTGGTCAACGAGGTCCCCGAGTTCGTGGACGGCGTCGTGGACGTCGCCCAGCGCGGCCGGTCCCTCGGGCTGCACCTCATCCTCGCCACGCAGCGTCCCGCGGGCGTCATCAAGGACAACCTGCGCGCCAACACGAACCTGCGCGTCGCGCTGCGCATGGCCGACGAGGACGACTCGACGGACATCCTCGGCATCCCCATGGCCGCGCACTTCGACCCGTCGATCCCGGGCCGCGGCGCCGTGAAGACCGGCCCCGGCCGGATCACCCCGTTCCAGACCGGCTACGCCGGCGGCTGGACGACGTCGCGCCCCGAGCGCCCCCGGATCGACGTCCAGGAGATGTCGTTCGGCACCGGCGTGCGCTGGGAGCTCCCGGAGCCCGAGGTCGAGGAGGTCACCGACCCGGGCCCCAACGACATCGCGCGCGTCGTCGCGACCATCTCGCGGGCCGCGACCGAGGCCGCCGTCCCGATGCCGCGCAAGCCGTGGCTCGCCGAGCTCGCGCCGACGTACGACCTCGCGCGCCTGCCGAACCCGCGCACGGACACGATGCTGCTGCTCGGCGTCGAGGACGACCCGAAGTCCCAGGCCCAGCCGACGGTGTTCTACGAGCCCGACCGCGACGGCAACATGGCGATCTACGGCACGGGCGGGTCGGGCAAGAGCGCGACGCTGCGGACGATCGCGGTCTCGGCCGCCATCACCGCGCGCGGCGGCCCCGTCCAGGTGTACGCGATCGACGCGGGCGCGAGCGGCCTGCGGATGCTCGAGGACCTGCCGCACGTCGGCGCCGTCATCTCGGGCGACGACGAGGAGCGCGTCCAGCGCCTGCTGCGCACCCTGCGCGACCTCGTGGACGAGCGGTCCGCCCGCTACGCCGCCGTCCGCGCGGGCAGCCTCGACGAGTACCGCCGGCTCGCGGGCGCGCCCGACGAGCCGCGCATCCTGCTGCTGGTCGACAGCATCGGCGCGTTCCGCGAGTCATACGAGTTCCGGCCCGCGCACGCGTTCCCCGTGTGGGGCGCGTTCACGGCCGTCGCGACCGACGGGCGCCAGGTCGGCGTCCACGTCGTCGTCGCGGGCGACCGCGCGGCGTCGGTCCCGACGTCGCTCGGCTCGACGATCCAGAAGCGGCTCGTGCTGCGCCTCGCGAGCGAGGACGACTACCTGACGCTCGGCGTCCCGAAGGACGTGCTGTCGCTGACGTCCCCGCCCGGGCGCGGCGTCCTCGACGAGAACGAGGTCCAGGTCGCGGTGCTCGGCGGAGACCCGAACGTCGCGCTCCAGGCGCGCGAGCTCGGCAAGCTCCGCGACGCGATGACGCGGCTCGGCATCGCGCAGGCGCCGGGCGTCGAGCGGCTGCCGGACGGCTTCGCGCTCGAGGCGCTGCCGGAGGTCACGGGCGGGCGCCCGACGATCGGCCTCGACGACCTCGACATCGCGCCCGTGGGGCTCCCCGCGCGCGGTACGTTCATGCTCTCCGGCCCTCCCGGGGGCGGCCGCACGACGGCGCTCGTCACCATCGCGCAGGCCGTGCGCCGGGCGCGCGCGGGCCGGGTCGTGTACCTCTCGCCGCGCCGCACGAGCATCTCGGCGCTCGACGCGTGGGACACCGTCGCGACGTCGCCCGAGGAGGTCGTGACGCTCCTCGAGACGCTCACCCAGGCGATCGAGGGCGGGTCGCTGCGTCCTGGCACGCTCACGGTGCTGGTCGAGTCGGTGACCGAGTTCACCGGCACCCCGGCCGAGCAGCCGCTCGTCGCGTTCGTGCGGGCCGCCACGCGAGCCGAGCAGCTCGTCGTGGGCGAGGCGGAGTCCTCGACGTGGGGCCAGGCGTGGGCGATCGCGCAGCCGTTCAAGGCGGGCCGCACCGGTCTGCTCCTGACGCCCGGCGACCTCGACGGCGACACGCTGCTCGGGACGGGGCTCGGCCGCATCCGCCGCGCGGACTTCCCGCCGGGACGCGGTTTCCTCGTGGTCTCGGGCAGGGCGCGCAAGCTGCACGTCGCGCTCCCGCGGTAGCGACGTGACGACCACGGGCACCTCATGGGGACACCTCCCCATCGACGGCGCTCGTGGGCCGATGGTTGAGTACTGCCATCGACAACGGGACGACGTCCACGCAGGGTGGGGGTCGAGACACAGAAGGAGAACACCATGGCTGGTGGCATGTGGGGCGCGAACGTCGAGGAGCTCCGTGGGCTCGGTCAGACGCTGCAGCAGAAGGCGGACGAGATCCGGACGACGATGCAGAACCTGAACTCCCAGATCCAGAGCGTGCCGTGGGAGGGCCCCGACGCCCAGCAGTTCAAGGGCAGCGACTGGCCGGCCGCGCAGACGCAGCTGAACAACGTCGCGCAGACGCTGACGGACGCGGGCCAGAAGGCCACGCAGAACGCGCAGCAGCAGGAGCAGGCTTCGAACAGCTGATCCGGCTGAGCTCCGCCGAGGGCGCGGGACCCCGAGAGGGTCCCGCGCCCTCGGCGTACACGCGTCCGGCGTCGGGTGCGAGACTGCTGACGCGCCCCGTGGCGCCCGCCCCCGACGAGAGGACCTGACGCATGACCGAGCTGCGCTACCCGAGCGACGACTTCCCCGCGCCCGTAGGGGTGCGCGTGGTCGCGCCGGAGAGGTGGGTCCCGCTCCCGCACGTGGGCCTGCCGCTCGCGCTCGGCCGCGAGGTCGACCCGGGGGAGTTCAACCCGAACGTCATCGTCACGGTGTCGCGGATCCGGGCGGAGCAGACGCTCGACGACGCGCACGCCGAGGTGCTCCGCAAGCTCCGGCCGATGCCGCGCCTGCGCGAGCTCGACGGCGGCGAGGTGGACGTCGACGGCCTGCCGGGGCGCTGGTTGGAGGCGTCGTTCAAGGGGGGCGGGGGCATTGTCCTCGTGCAGGCGGTGCGCACGGTCGTGGTCCCGCGCGGCCCCGTGGCCGACCTCGTGCAGACGACCGGGACGTGCACGCTGACCCAGCACCCGTGGGCCGCGGCGGAGATCCGCGCGGTCCAGGAGAGCCTCCGCGTCGACCGCTGACCCCCGGCGTTACATTCGCCCGGACCGCAAGACGGGGTATCCAGCAGGCGAGACCGGTGTCAGGCTGGTCACGGAGGAGAGGGCCCGAGTGAGGCAACCCTCACCCCAGTCGTACAATCGAGAGGTCTCCTGCGGCCGGTACCCACCGGTCGACGCGGAACGGCCCGTCGGCCGCGCGGGAGAGACCCCCGTCCTCGACCGGAAGGCGCCCTGTCCTGTGAGCAGCATCCGTCCACTGCGCGTCGCGATCGTCGGCGCTGGTCCCGCCGGGATCTACGCCGCGGACATCCTGTCCAAGACCGACCTCGACGTGAGCATCGACCTGTTCGAGCGCCTGCCCGCGCCGTTCGGCCTCGTGCGCTACGGCGTCGCGCCGGACCACCCGCGCATCAAGCAGATCATCGTCGCGCTCCACAAGGTGCTGAGCCGCGGCGACATCCGCCTGCTCGCGAACGTGGACTACGGCGTCGACCTCAAGCTGGACGACCTGCGCCAGTACTACGACGCGGTGATCTTCTCGACCGGCTCGATCCGCGACGCGGCGCTCCCGATCGAGGGCATCGACCTCCCGGGCTCCTACGGCGCGGCGGACTTCGTGTCCTGGTACGACGGCCACCCCGACGTCCCGCGCACGTGGCCGCTCGAGGCCGAGCAGGTCGCGGTCCTCGGTGCTGGTAACGTCGCGCTCGACGTCGCCCGCGTGCTCGCGAAGCACGCGGACGACCTGCTGCCGACCGAGGTCCCGCAGAACGTCTACGAGGCGCTCAAGGCGTCGCCGGTCACCGACGTGCACGTCTTCGCCCGCCGCGGCCCGGCGCAGGCCAAGTTCTCGCCGCTCGAGCTGCGCGAGCTGGGCCACGTCCCGGACGTCGACGTCATCGTCTACCCCGAGGACTTCGAGTTCGACGAGGGCTCGATGGCCGCCATCAGCTCCTCGAACCAGACGAAGCAGGTCGTCAAGACCCTCACCGACTGGACGCTCAAGGACCCGAGCGAGAACACGGCGTCGCGCCGTCTGCACCTGCACTTCCTCCACGCGCCGTCGGCCGTCCTCGGCGACGGCAAGGTCGAGGCGCTGCGGACCGAGCGCACGCGCCTCAACGGCGACGGCACGGTCTCCGGGACCGGCGAGTTCCACGAGTGGCCCGTCCAGGCCGTGTACCGCGCGGTCGGCTACTTCGGCTCGCCGCTCCCGGAGATCCCCTTCGACGAGCTCAAGGGCGTCATCCCCAACCGCGAGGGCCGCGTCGTCGACATCGACGGCGAGCACCTCCCCGGCGTCTACGCGACGGGATGGATCAAGCGCGGCCCCGTGGGCCTCATCGGGCACACGAAGTCCGACGCGTCCGAGACCGTCCGGCACCTCGTCGAGGACGTCACGGGCGCGGGTGACGGCGGCGACGTCGCGGCGGCCGACCTCACGGCGGGCCGCGTCGCGCCGCTCGGCGAGCCCGAGGCCGTCCTGGACTTCCTGCGCGAGCGCGGCGTCGACCCGATCGAGTGGTCGGGCTGGGAGCTCCTGGACGCCTACGAGCGCTCGCTCGGCGAGCCGCACGGGCGCGAGCGCATCAAGGTCGTGCCGCGCGAGGACATGATCCGTGTCGCGCGCGGACAGTCGCAGGCCGGCTGACCCGGCCCCGGCCGCACGCCCGACGGCGCCCCACCCGCACCCGGGTGGGGCGCCGTCGTCGTCCCTGGGCCCTCCAGGGGTCGCCGTCGCCCCGGTGTCCGACGCCGTCGCCCCGCCCGGGAACGGGACGGTCGCCTCGGGCGTTCATCCAGGTGGGCGTCGGCAGGGTCGGCGCCCGTCGGGCGCCCGGCACACCGCGCGGGCGGGCCCGGGGCGCGGAAGGGAGCACAGCGTGGGGCGTCAGCACTTCAACGGTCTCAAGACGGCAGGCCTGTTCGGCGTCATGTGGGCCATCGTCCTGGGCCTGTGGGCCCTGTTCGGCGCGCGCGCGAACCTGCTGTGGGTGTTCGTCGGCATCGGCCTCGTCACGACGTTCTACGGCTACTGGAACTCCGACAAGATCGCCATCCGCGCGATGCACGCGCGCCCGGTGAGCGAGCTCGAGCAGCCCGCCATGTACCGCATCGTGCGCGAGCTCTCGACCGAGGCGCGCCAGCCGATGCCGCGCCTGTACGTCTCGCCCACCCAGGCGCCCAACGCGTTCGCGACGGGTCGCAACCCGAAGAACGCGGCCGTGTGCTGCACCGAGGGCATCCTGCGCCTCCTCGACGAGCGCGAGCTGCGCGGTGTCCTCGGGCACGAGCTCATGCACGTGTACAACCGCGACATCCTCACGTCGTCGGTCGCGGGCGCTCTCGCCGGGGTCATCACGTCGCTCGCGCAGTTCCTGCTGATCTTCGGCGGCGACCGCGACCGCGGCGGCAACCCGCTCGCGGCGATCGCCATGGTGGTCCTGGCGCCGATCGCGGCGATGCTCGTGCAGCTCGCGATCTCGCGCACGCGCGAGTACGACGCGGACGAGGACGGCGCGAAGCTCACCGGCGACCCCCTCGCGCTCGCGTCCGCGCTGCGCAAGCTCGACGCCGGGACGCAGCGCGCCCCGCTGCCCCAGAACCGCGACCTCGTCGACGTCTCGCACCTCATGATCGCCAACCCGTTCCGCGGCGCGGGCGTCGGCAAGATGTTCGCGACCCACCCGCCGATGGCGGAGCGCATCAAGCGCCTCGAGGCGATGGCCGGCCACGGCCCGGGCTACGGCGGCATCACCTACCACTGACCGGCGCGCACCGGAGTGCGGGGCCTGGAGCCCGGTGGCCGTGCTCAGCGGGCCGTCGACGTCCTCCTCGGCGCGCGGCGCAGGGCCTCGACGGCGTCGAGCAGGACGCGCGCGACGCCGTCGTCGTCGTTCGAGCCCGTGCGGTCGGTCGCCGCCGCGAGCACGTCGGGGTGCGCGTTCGCGACGGCGAACGAGCGCCCCGCCCAGCGCAGCATGGGCAGGTCGTTGGGCATGTCGCCGAACGCCCAGACGTCGCGCGGATCGACGCCCAGGCGCGCGCACCAGCGCGCGAGCGCGGCGTCCTTGGTGACCGTGGGGGCGAGCAGCTCGGCGAGCCCCGCCGCGCCGGAGTAGGCGAGGTGGGCGCGGTCCCCGACGGCGGCGCGCACGCGCGCGAAGAACGTCTCCTGCGCCGTCGTCTGCCCGTCCGCGACGACGACCGGCTGCGTCGCGGGGGAGTCCTCGACGGGCACGGCGGGGTCGCGCGCGAGGATCTTGCCGACCGGCTGCCGCGTCGCGCCGCCCGGCGCGGCGCCGGGGCCGAGCGTCGTCTCGACCACGGCGACGACGTCGGCGTCGTCGTCCGGCGTGGAGCGGAAGCCCGGGTCGAACGTGGGGCCGTCGACGCGCTCGAACGCGAGGGCGATACCCGGGACGGCGGTGCGCAGGTCCGCGACGAGCGCTGCCGCGTGGCCGTCCGCGAACCCGACCACGTCGAGCGGGCTCGCGGTCGCGAGGTCCCAGACGGCGGCCCCGCCGAGGCAGATGACGTGCCCGTGCCCGCCCACGACGTCGGCCAGCGCGCCGAGCCAGCGCGGCGGCCGGGCGGTGACGAACACCACCTCGACGCCCGCGTGCTCGGCCGCGCGCAGGGCCGAGCGGGTGCGCTCCGAGACGGTGCCGTCGGAACGCAGGAGCGTGCCGTCGAGGTCCGTCGCGACGACGCGCGGGAGCCCGCTCGACGACGCGGCGGGACGGCCCGGCGCGACCGGGCGCGGGCCGCCGCCGGGCAGGGTCATGGCGAGCTACCGGTAGTTGACGAACTGCAGCGCGACGTCGAGGTCGGCGCCCTTGAGCAGCGCGATGACGGTCTGGAGGTCGTCGCGCGACTTGCTCGTCACGCGCACCTCGTCGCCCGTGATCTGGGTCTTCACGGCCTTGGGGCCCTCGTCGCGGATGATCTTGGTGATCTTCTTCGCGTTCTCGCTCGACAGGCCCTCCTTGAGGGTCGCGACGAGGCGGTACTCCTTGCCCGACGCCTTGGGCGCCTTGTCGCCCGTGTCGAGGGACTTGAGCGAGATGCCGCGCTTGATGAGCTTGGTCTCGAACACGTCGAGGATCGCGAGCACGCGCTCGGCCGAGTTGGCGACCATGACGATCGTCTCGCCGCTCCAGGCGATGGAGGCGCCGACGTTGCGGAAGTCGTAGCGCTGCGAGACCTCCTTGGCGGCCTGGTTCAGCGCGTTGTCGACCTCCTGGCGGTCGACCTTGCTGACGATGTCGAACGACGAGTCGGCCATGGGTGGTCCTCTCTCGGGCCGGGAACGGTGCTGGGTCCCACCGTAGTCGAGCGTGCTCAGCGACGGGCCGCGAGGCGCGTCGCCCGGGCGGTGCGCAGGCCGTCGACCGACAGCACGACGAGCGCGAGCCAGACGAGCCCGAAGCCCGCCCACCGCGTCGGCGACATGGGCTCGTGGAACACGAGCAGGCCGAACAGGAACTGCAGCGCGGGGCCCAGGTACTGCAGGAGGCCGACGACGCTCAGCGGCAGCCGCCGGGCGGCCGCGCTGAACAGCAGCAGCGGCAGGGCCGTGACGATCCCGGCGGAGGCGAGCAGCAGCGCGTGCCCGACGCCCTCGGTGCCGAACGTGCCGGCTCCCGTGGCGCCCAGCCACCCGAGGTAGACGAGCGCGACGGGCGTGAGCACCGCCGTCTCGACGGCGAGCCCCGGGAGCGCCTCGACGGTGCGGCCCACGCGGTTCTTCACCAGGCCGTAGAGGCCGAACGAGCCGGCGAGGACGAGCGCGATCCACGGCAGGCCGCCGGCACCGGTGCTGATGACGACGACGGCGGCCGCGCCGACGCCGACCGCGACCCACTGCGCGGGCCGCAGCCGCTCGCGCAGGACCGCCACGGCGAGGAGCACGGTGACGAGCGGGTTGATGAAGTACCCGAGCGCGGCGTCCAGCACGTGGCCGGAGAGGACGCCGTACACGTAGACCGTCCAGTTCGTCACGATGAGGACGGCGGCGACGGCGAGCGTCCCGAGCGTCTGGGGCGACCGGAGGGCGGCGACGAAGCCCCCGAGCTGGCGTGTCGCGGCGAGCAGCACGAGACAGAAGAGCAGGCTCCACACGACGCGGTGGGCGATGATCTCGAGCGGTGCGGCCGGCTCCAGGAGCGGGAAGTACAGGGGCATCGCGCCCCAGAGGAAGAACGCGCCGGCACCGAGCAGCAGGCCCCAGCGGTCCGTCGGGGCGGGTGCGCCGCGGTCCGTGCCCGACGGCGCGGGTGCCGAGGCGTCGGACGGTGCGGCGGGGACGGACGGGGCGTCGGGGGGCGCGGGCGTCCCGGTGCCGGGGAGGTGGTCCGGCGCGGGGGAGGGGTGGGTCACCGCACCACTGTACGGAGGGGCGCCCACACGCGGATTTCGCACCTGGTCCGCTCGGGCTGTATCGTTGGCTCGCCCGCACGGCAGGGGCTGCACCTGGTGCAGCGACCACCGGCGAGCGACAACTCCACACGGCAGGTTGCCCGAGCGGCCAAAGGGATCTGACTGTAAATCAGACGGCTCAGCCTTCGGGGGTTCGAATCCCTCACCTGCCACCGGAGCGACGGGGCGTCACCCACGGGTGGCGCCCCGTCGTCGTGCCGGTCCGGTGCGTGGGGCGTGCCCCGCGAGCGCGTCCCGGGCACGGTCCGACGGCCCGGAAACGGCGGAACGACGCCGATTTCTCTCGGCGCCATGTTCCGTGTAGAGTTTTCCGCGCTGCCCCGATAGCTCAGTCGGCAGAGCGTCTCCATGGTAAGGAGAAGGTCAAGGGTTCGATTCCCTTTCGGGGCTCTGTGGTGACGCGGGGTCGTCTTGCTGGAATACTGCAAGGCGACCTCGCGTTCAGTCACGCGGCGGGGTAGCTCAGATGGTTAGAGCGCACGACTCATAATCGTGAGGTCGCGGGTTCGATCCCCGCCTCCGCTACCACTTTCGACAACCTCGTACGGCGGCCGGCGTCGTGCGACCTGCACAGCACATGCGCCCTCCGGAGGCGCGAGAGGTGGCTCACTACCGTGGCAAGCAAGAGCGCTGACGTTCGCCCCAAGATCACGCTGGCCTGCGTGGACTGCAAGGAGCGCAACTACATCACGAAGAAGAACCGTCGCAACGACCCGGACCGCCTGGAGCTCGCGAAGTTCTGCCCGCGCTGCGGCAAGCACACCGCGCACCGCGAGACCCGCTGAGCCTCCGGCTCCGCACCCGCGACCCGCAGTGAGCGTCAACCTGGCCTACGTTGGCCGCGAGTACCCCGCCAACGCGCCGTACTCGGTGGGGCGCGAGAAGCTGCGCGAGTTCGCGGGCGCCGTCGGCGCCACCCACCCCGTGCACCACGACCTCGTGGCGGCGCGGGGTGCTGGCTATCCGGACCTCGTCGCACCTCCGACCTTCGCGGTCGTCGTCGCCCAGCGGGCGGAGGGGCAGTTCATCGAGGACCCGGAGGCGGGCATCGACTTCTCGCGCGTCGTCCACGCGGACGAGCGCTTCACGCACCACCGGCCGATCGTCGCGGGCGACGAGCTCGTGACCGTGCTGCACGTGGACTCGATCGTCGAGCGAGCCGGCCTCGCGATGGTCACCACGCGCTGCGAGATCGCGGCCCTGTCCGACGGCGGCACCGAGCCCGTCGCGACCGTCACCTCGACCCTCGCCGTCCGCGGGGAGGGCGCATGAGCACCGGCGTCACCCGTCCCGTCCTCGCCGACCTCGCCGTCGGCGACGTGATCGGCACGCGCACGGTCGAGGTCGACCGCGCCCGCCTCGTGCGGTACGCCGGTGCGAGCGGCGACTTCAACCCCATCCACTGGAACGACGCGTTCGCGGCCGAGGTCGGCCTGCCGGGCGTCATCGCGCACGGCATGTTCACCATGGGTGCCGCCGTCGCGCTGGTGGAGGACTGGGCCGGCGACCCGGGCGCGGTCGTCGACTACCAGACCCGGTTCACGCGCCCTGTGCCCGTGCCGAACCCGGGCGTCGCGACGCTCGAGGTGACGGGCACCGTCGGCGCGATCGACGCCGAGGCGGGCACCGTCCGTGTCGACCTCACGGTCATCTTCGAGGGCGCACGCGTGCTCGGCAAGACGCAGGCTGTCGTCCGCCTCTGACCTGCGGTCGCCCTGGGCGACCATGCGCTCCTGACGCCACGAGGGCGCCGCACCCGGCCGGGTGCGGCGCCCTCGTCGTCGTCCCGCGTCCCACCCGCTCCGGGCGAACCACATCTCCTGTCCGGGCATGAACCGCAGCCAGGGAGGCGGGCTGGAACCCGCGCCTGACCCGCGTGGGACCCCTTTCGCCGTGAGAGCGCTCCCACTATGGTGGGTCGCGCCACTCACGACGTCGAAGGAGACGCTCATGACCCAGCACGGCGGCCGCTCTGGACGGCCCGACCTCACCGCGCACGACCCCGGTCCCGCTCGCGGCGTCGACCGACGCACCGTCCTCGCCCTCGGTGGCGCGCTCGCGCTCGCGGGGCTGACGGCCGCCCCGGCCGCGGCGACGAGCACCGGTCCGCTGCCCGCCGCAGGCGATCTCGGGCGGGGTGCGCCCGGCGTCCCGGCGCGGGGCCGCGCGGCGTCGGTCCGGCGCGCCCACGGCTTCCTCGCCGCGGCGACCGACGCCTACCCGGAGGTGAACCCCGGCCCGCGGCTCGCGCAGTCCTACGCGGACCAGCTCGGGCTGTTCTCCACCGCGTTCGTCTACGACAACGCCCTCGCGATCCTCGCGACGCTCACCGCCGGGCGACGCCACCTCGACCGCGCGCGGGCGCTCGGCGACGGGCTCGTGTTCGCGCTCGAGCACGACCCCGACCACGACGACGGCCGGCTCCGGCAGGCGTACAACGTCGGTCCCTACACCTTCTACGACGGCACGCCGCAGGAGCACGGGCTCGTGCTCCCCGACGGGACGGCGAACGTCGGGTGGCAGTTCGGCTTCCTCGGGACGGCGGTCGGGGACATGGCCTGGCCGGGCATCGCCCTGCTGCACCTGCACGCCGTGACGCGCGAGCGACGCTACCTCGACGCCGCCCGGCGGATCGGCGAGTGGATCGTCGCGAACACGTGGTCGCAGGCGCCCCTCGGCGGGTTCTCGTTCGGCGTGGACGGCGCGAACGTCCCGATCCCCAACGGCTCGACCGAGCACAACGTCGACTGCGTCGCGTTCTTCCGCCAGCTCGGGTCCGTGACGCGCGACCGGCGCTGGAGCCGTGCGGCCGAGCACGCGCGCGCGTTCGTCGACCGCATGTGGGAGCCCGACGGCGGCTACCTCTACACCGGCACGAACGACGGCACCGAGATCAACCGGGACCCGCTCCCGCTCGACCCGCAGACGTGGGGGTGGCTCGCGCTGCGCGAGCGGCGCTACGCCCGTGCCCTGGACTGGGCGGACGACGCGCTGGCCGCGCGCGACGTCGCGGGCGAGGGGGTGTCGCAGCTCCCGGCGGGCACGGTCGTCGAGGGCGTGACGTTCTCGAGCGCGAGCCTCACGTCGACGGCCTCGTACAACGACCTGCCGGTGCACCCGCAGGGCGTGTGGCTGGAGGGGACGGCGCAGCTCGCGTCGGCGCTCGCGGACCGCGGGGCACGCGGGCGGGGGAGTCGTCACGACCGGCGGCGGGGACGCCGGGGCTGCGAGCGGGACGACGACCGGGTCCGCGCCGAGGGCCTGCTGCGCGAGGTCCAGGGCGTGCAGGAGGGCGTCGGCGCCGGTCAGACGATCGGGGGCGCGCCGCTGCCCGAGCGCGCGGGCGTCGTCGCGGCGTCGAGCCTGCTCGACTCGGGGTTCGGGTTCGGGTACTTCCAGGTCCAGCACGTCGGCGCGACGTCGTGGTACCTGCTCGCCGCGGCGCGCGCGAACCCGCTCCAGCCGGGCCGGCTGGGCTGACGCGGGCGCTCAGGTGGTGGGGGCGGCGCCCGTCGTCGTCCCCACCACGAGCTCGACGTCGAGCTCGACCGTGGTGGGCGCCTCGCCCGCGAGCTGGCGGATGACGGCCAGCCCGAGCTCGGCGCCCTTGCGCGCGAGCGGCTGGTGCACGCTCGTCAGCACGTCGGGGGCCAGCCACGGGAGGTCGAGCCCGTCGAACCCCGCGACCGAGACGTCGTCGGGCACGCGCAGCCCGAGCTCGCGCGCGGCGAGCAGCGCGCCCGCCGCGAGGAGGTCGGAGTGGGCGATGACGGCGGTCGGCCGGGTCGCGGGGTCGGCCGGCTCGGTCGTCCCGTCGGCCGCGGTGCGGCCGAGCAGGGCGAGCGTGGCGGACCGGCCGTGCTCGACGAGCGAGGCCTCGGTCTCCCAGCTCGCGACCGGCTCGACGACGTCGCGCACGCCCGCGAGGCGGTTGGCTGTCGGGGTGCGGTCCACCTGGGCGAGCCGCGCGGCGTCGAGCGGTCCGCTGCGGTCGGACGTGTCGAGGGGGAGCGAGACCTCGGCGATGCGCGTGTGCCCGAGCTCGACCAGGTGCCGCACGGCGTCCGCGGTGCCCGCGCGGTCGTGGATGAGGACGAGCGGGGCGCCCTCGACGGGGCGGCCCTCGCCGACGACGACGGGCACGCCGCGCCGCTGGAGCGCGGCGAGCGTCGCGTCGTCCGTACCGACGCCCCACACGAGCACCGCGACGTCCATGGCCGCGCTCTCGACGAGCGGGTCGACGGCGCGTGCGGGGTCGTCGGACGGGATGCCGGGGATGAGCAGCACGCCGAGGCCGTTCTCGCCCAGGGTCGAGACGAGGCCGTCGAGCACCTGGACGGCGACCGGGTCGCGGAACGCGCGGCGGAGCTGGTCGCCGACGACGACCCCGACGACGCCCGACCGGCCGGAGCGGAGCTGGCGGCCCAGCGGGTTCGGTCCGGTGTACCCGAGCTCCTTCGCGGCGTCGAGCACGCGCGCGCGGGTCTCCGGGGTGATCGGCCCGGCGCCGGAGAACGCGAGCGACGCCGTCGAGACGGAGACCCCCGCGAGCTCGGCGACCTTGGCGAGCGTGGGCCGGTGAGCCGGCGCGGCGGGCGCCGCGGGCTCCCGGTTCCCGGGGGTGTCGCTCATCACGCTCCCTGCCTCCCGCGGGCGCGGGATTCTCGATTGACGCGCGGCCAGCGTACCCGCACACTGGTGACCATGCCTCGAATCGATTCGAAGCGCACTCTCGTCCGTCGGATCGAATCGATTCGAGGAGGTGCTGCGCAGTTCCCGTCCGGCCCCGGGTCCGACGCCCGCGCCCTGGCCAGGGCCCGCTGGGTGCTCCTCGGGGTGTTCGCGCTCAACGGCGTCATGATGTCGAGCTGGCTCGCGCGCCTCCCCTCCGTGCGCGACGCACTCGGCCTCGGCCCCGCAGACCTGGGCGTCGTGCTCCTCGCGGGCGCCGTCGGGGCGCTCCTCACGGTCACCGCGGCCGGACCCTTCGTCACGCGGTTCGGCGGCCGGGTCGCGTTCGCCGTCTCGGCGGGCCTGTTCGGCGTCGCGTTCCTCCTGCTCGGGCTCGGTCCCGCCACCGGGTCGGTCGCGCTCCTCGCCGCGGGCATCTTCGTCAACGGCATGGCGTTCTCGCTCGGCAACGTGCCGATGAACGTGGAGAGCGCGGGCATCGAGCGGCGCGTCGGGCGCACGATCCTGCCCCAGTTCCACGCCGCGTTCTCCGTCGGCGCCGTCGTCGGCTCGCTGGTCGGCGCGGCGTGCGCGCACGCCGAGGTGCCCGTCGTCGTGCAGTTCGTCGCGACCGGGGTCGTGGCCACCGTGTGGCGGCTCGCCGCGATCCCCGCCACGGTCCACGACACCCTCCCGACGCGGACCCCCGCGCCCGGCACAGCGGCGCCGGCCCCGGTCGACGCGCTCGGCGACGCCGTCGTCGACGTCGAGACGGCGGGCCTGCGCGCGCGCCTCGCCCGGCGCGGTGCCCGGCTCGGCGCCGCGCTGTCGGCATGGCGCGAGCCGCGCACGCTGCTCATCGGGCTCGTCATCCTCTCGGCCGCGCTCTCCGAGGGCTCCGCCAACGACTGGCTGTCCCTCGCCGTCGTGGACGGGTTCGCCCAGACCGAGGCCGTCGGCGCGGTCGTCTTCGGCACGTTCGTCGCCGCCATGACCGTGATGCGCCTCGCGGGCACGCGCCTCATCGACCGGTTCGGCCGCGTCACCGTGCTCCGCGCGTCGGGCGTGGCGTCGATCGCCGGTCTCGTGCTGTTCGGGTTCGCGCCGACGCTCCCGCTCGCGGCCGTCGGGGTCGTCCTGTGGGGCTTCGGCGCCGCGCTCGCGGTGCCCGTCGGGATCGCCGCGGCGTCCGACGAGCCCCTGCGGGCCGCGAGCCGTGTCTCGGTCGTGTCGGCGTTCTCCTCGATGGCGTCGCTCGCCGCCCCGCCGCTCCTCGGTCTCGCCGCCGAGGCGATGGGCGCGCGCCACGCGCTCGTCCTCATCGTCGCCGCGATGGTCCTCAGCGTCCTCCTCGCGCGCCAGGTCGCACCCCTGGGCACCGCCGCCGCCCGTGCGGCGCGCCCGGCGTGCGGCACCGACGACGCCGCACCCGTCGCGGTGCAGGATGGTCCGGTGGACGTCCTGACCCCCGGCGCGCACGCCCCGGACGCCGTGGGCGGCCCCGCCCTGGCCGACGGCGCCCGTCGTCGCCGCCCGTGGCGCAGCGTCCGCGCGGGGTCCTCCGCCACCGCCCACCGGGCCGCGTCCCGCCGCCCCCGCACCCGCCCGTCGCACCGCCGCGAGGAGACCTCCGCGTGACCACCGCCCGCCCCGACCGCCGCGTCGTCGCCCTCGCCACCTGGTCCGTCTTCGCGGTCTTCTTCCTCAACGGGTTCAACTTCGCGACGTGGGCCTCCCGCCTGCCCGCGGTGCGGGACTCGCTCGGCTTCACCGAGGCGCAGATGGGCCTCCTGCTGCTCTTCATGGCGGTCGGGTCGCTGCTCGCGCTGCCGCTGTCCGGGATGGTCGTCCAGCGGCTCGGTGCCTCGAAGGCCGTGACGGTCTTCGCCGTGACCAACGTCGTCGGTCTCGTCACCGCGGTCACGGGCGTCGCGACGGGGGAGGACGTCGTCGTGCGCGTCGGTCTGTTCCTCGCCGGGATCGGCACCGGCGTGTGGGACGCCGCGATGAACCTCGAGGGCGCCGCCGTCGAGCAGCGGCTCGGCAAGGCGATCATGCCGCGCTTCCACGCCGGGTTCTCGTTCGGCACCATGGCCGGCGCCGGCGTCGGTGCGCTCATGGCCGCGCTCCACGTGCCGGTCCAGGCGCACCTCACGGCCGCCGTCGTGCTGAGCCTCGTCGGCGTCCTGTGGTCCGTGCGGTTCTTCCTCCCCGCGGGCCAGGTGGACCACGCGGTCGCCGACGCCGTCGAGGACGCCGCCGGCGCCGACCCCGCCGCCGCGGCCGGGAGCGGGGCGTCGCACGGGACGGGCAAGGACGCGCGCGGGGCCCTCAGCGCGTGGACCGAGCCGCGCACCCTCCTCATCGGCCTCGTCGTCCTCGCGGCCGCGCTCACCGAGGGCGCCGCGAACGACTGGGTGAGCCTCGCCGTCGTCGACGGGTTCGGCACGTCCGACGCCATGGGCGCCGTCGGCCTCGCCGTGTTCCTCACCGCCATGACCGGGATGCGCCTGCTCGGGACGGGCCTGCTCGACCGCTACGGCCGCGTCGCCGTCCTGCGCCTGGGCGCCGCGCTCGCGCTGCTCGGCCTGCTCGTGTTCACGCTGTCCCCGAACCTCTGGGTCGCGCTCGTCGGCGTCGTCGCGTGGGGCATGGGTGCGGCGCTCGGGTTCCCCGTGGGGATGAGCGCCGCGTCCGACGACCCGGCGCGCGCCGCCGTGCGCGTGAGCGTCGTCGCGACGATCGGGTACTCCGCGTTCTTCATGGGGCCGCCGCTCATCGGCTTCCTCGCCGAGCACGTCGGCTACCGCGGGGCGCTCCTCGTGATCGCCGTGCCCGTCGTCGTCGGCCTGCTCGTCGTCGGCGCGACGCGACCGCTCCCCACGGCCGCCGGTGCCGCGGGCCAGCAGGCCGCCCAGGGCGCGGACCGCGCGGGGCGCGCCGACTGACGGGGAACCCGAACTACGCTGGACGGGTGACCTGCGAACCTGCCGCCCCCGTGGACCGTGACCTGCCCGAGATCGTCGGGACCGCCCCGGGGCTGCGTCCCGAGGCCGTCGGGACGCCGTCGCTCGCCGAGCTGACGACGCTGCGCGTGGGCGGGCCGGCGGACCGGTACGTCGAGGCGCACAGCGAGGCGGAGCTGCTGGAGATCGTCCGGGCCGCCGACGAGGCGGGGGAGCCGCTCCTCGTGATCGGGGGAGGCTCGAACCTGCTCGTGGGCGACGAGGGTTTCGGCGGCGTCGTCGTGCGCGACCTGCGGCGCGGGATCACCGTCGACGCGGAAGACTCGTGCGGGGGCGCGAGCTTCCACGCCCCGGCGGGCCAGGACTGGGACGAGCTCGTGGCGCGCGCGGTCGCGGAGGAGTGGGTCGGGGTCGAGGCGCTGTCGGGCATCCCGGGCACCGTGGGCGCGGCGCCGGTCCAGAACATCGGCGCGTACGGGCAGGACGTCGCGGGCGTGGTCTCGACCGTGCGGGTCTGGGACCGCGCGCGCTCGCGGGTGCGCACGCTCGCCCTGGGCGAGCTCGCGTTCGGCTACCGGACGTCGCTGCTCAAGCGCAGCATGCACGTGGACGCCGGCGCCGGGTCCGACGACGACGGCCCCTGGTACCCGTCGCCCCGCTACGTCGTGCTCGACGTGGGCTTCCAGGCGCGGCTCGGGTCGTTGTCGGCGCCGGTCGCGTACCCCGAGCTGGCACGCACGCTCGGCGTCCAGGTCGGGGACCGCGCGCCGAGCGCGGACGTGCGCGCCGCGGTGCTCGCTCTGCGCGCGCGCAAGGGCATGCTGCTCGACGGCGTCGGCCCCGACGTCGACCCCGCGGCGGGGCCCGACCACGACCGTTGGAGCGCCGGGTCGTTCTTCACGAACCCCGTCGTCCCGGCCGAGCAGGCGGACCTGCTCCCGGCCGAGGCCCCGCGGTACCCGGTCCGCACGGCGACGCCGACCCGGACGACCGGCCCGAGCCTCGGCGAGATCGACCCGACGCTCGTGAAGACGTCGGCCGCGTGGCTCATCGAGCACGCGGGCTTCACCAAGGGGTTCGGCGTGCAGGGCCCGTCGAGCCTCGCGCGGCTGTCGACGAAGCACACGCTCGCGCTGACGAACCGCGGCGGGGCGAGCGCGGAGGACGTCGTCGAGCTCGCGCGCGCGGTGCGCGACGGCGTCGTCGAGGCGTTCGGCGTCGAGCTCGTGCCGGAGCCGGTGCTCGTCGGCGTCGCGCTCTGACGCGCCCGACGCGCGGGGCTCAGTAGACGAGGACCGTGGTGCCGGGGTCGGCGCGCCAGGTGTCCCAGAGCCAGTTCATCGCCGAGTTCGCGACGCGGACGCACCCGTGCGACGCGGGCCACGGCGGGATCGACCCCGAGCCGTGCACCGCGATCCCTCCGGTGAAGAACTTGGGGCGCCACATGTCGCCGAGCTCGAGGCTGGACGAGTGGTTCCCGTCGACCTGCCGGCCCACCTGGAACGTGCCGCGCGGCGTGCTCGCGCGGTAGGTGCGCCCCTTCGCCTCGTACGACTCGCCGTTCCCGGACGACGCGTTGACCACCGTGACGACGCGACCGTCCTCGACGGCGAGCAGGAGCTGACGGTCGAGGTCGATCTCGACGACCTTGCCCGACCCGCTGCGCGGCTGCGGCGTGACACCCTCGTCGAGCGCGGCCTGGGTCGCCGGCCCGACGACGCCGTCGCGCGAGAGGCCCGCCGCCTTCTGCAGGGCCCACACGGCCTGCTGGGTGCCGCCGCCGAAGTCGCCGTCGGGCGCGCCGATGAAGTAGCCGAGGTCGGCGAGGCGCTGCTGGAGGGCGACCACCCGCTCGCCGGTCGCCCCGCGCGCGAGCTCGACCGGCTCGGGCGGGGCCTCGGGCGTCGGCTCCGGCGTGGGCTCGGCGGCGGGCGGCGGCGTGCTGGGCTCAGGCGTCTCGGTGGGCGTCGGCTCGGGCTCGGGCGTCTCGGTGGGGGTGGGCTCCGGGGCCGTGGTGGGCGCGGACGGGCTCGGGCTCGTCGGCTCCGGCGAGGCCGGGCTCTCGGAGGCCGACGGCGTCCGCCCGGGCTCCATGTCCGGCAGGCCCGCCTGGCAGCCCGCGAGAGCCAGCGCGGCGGCGAGCGCAGGCACGACGGCGCGCGCGACCGCCCGCCGGACGGGCCCGTGGCGGCGCGGTGCCGCCGTCGGTCGCGCGCCGGGCGCGGGTGCGGTCACGGTCGAGCGGACGGTTCCCTGCTCCACCTGGTCCCCCTTCGTCTGCCGCGGCGTCGCCGCGATGGTCCATCATGCGCCGTCCGCCGCGCCCGGTCGGACGACGGCGCCGGTTCTCGGCGGATCGTGACCCGGTCGTGACGCACGGTCTGTGCCGGTGGTCCGTGCCGGTGGTCCGTGCCGGTCGGTGCCGGTGGTCAGTGCGGCGCGCCCCGGTCCGGGCGGTGCGCGTCGAGCAGCGCGCCGCGCAGGACGTCGACGATCGCGTCGTCCGACAGCCCGGCCTCGCGGCCGGTGCGCACGAGCTCGTGCGCGGCGTGGCGCGCGGCGACGTCCGTGGGGGAGACGCCGTCGGCCACGACGGTCCCGGCCCGGCGACGCGTCGTGACGACCCCGGCCGCCTCGAGCTCCCGGTAGGCGCGGGCCACCGTCCCGGGGGCGAGACCGAGGTCCGTCGCGAGCGCGCGGATCGTGGGGAGGCGGTCCCCGACGCGCAGCCGCCCGGCCGCGACGTGCGCGACGACCTGGCTCCGGATCTGCTCGTACGGGGCGAGGCCGGTGCGCAGGTCGATCTCGACGCGCAGCTCACCCATCGCGACGCCCGTGCCCCGCGGACGCCGGGGCGGCGACCTCCGCGTCGGGGTCGGGCGCGGGACGCACGCCGACGGCGACCGCCACGAGGGCGATCACGACGGCGACGACCACGAGCACGACCGCCCCGGGGTAGCCCGCCCGGGCGGCGGCGTTCGCACCGTAGGCGAGCGTGCCGGCCGCGGTGAGCCCGAGCGCGAGCTGGGTGCCGCGCAGGACGCGGTGCGCGGACGCGCGGCGCAGCGCGAGGTCCCACCCGGGCTCGACGCGCGGGACGGCGGGGCGGCGCGCGACCAGCCGGAGCACGCCCTCCGCGCCGGCCACGAGCAGCACCCCGCCGGCGGCGAGCCACGCGCCGTAGAACCACCCGGGGTAGGGGCCGGCTGTGGACGTGACGTCGCCCAGCACGCGCGTCACGGACCGCCCGTCCGCCCCGGCGGTGAGGCCGCCGACGACGGTGAGCACGAGCACGAGGGCACCGAGGGCCCAGGTGAGGCGGCGCAGGCCGCGCGGCGCGACGTCGGACACCGTGCGCGGGCGCAGCGTGGCCGCCCGGACCGCCGTGCGCTGGCGCGGCCAGGTGCGCTCGCCGACGGCGTGCGCCCCGAGGAACGCCAGGCCGACGAGCGCGGGGGAGAGCCCCACGAGCACGCCCTCCGCGAGGCCGCCGACGGCGGTCGCCACGGCCTGCACGAGGACGGCGCCCACGAGCGCGGCGGCGGTCGCCGCGGCGACGCTGACGGTCGTCGCGTGCCGTCGGGCGGCGCGCCGCACCGGGTCGCCGTCCGCGAGCCCGTGCAGGGCGGGTGCCGGCTCGCGCGTCAGCGCGCGCACGGCGAGCACGACGAGGGCGCCGACGCCCGCGAGCGCGGCGAGGGCGACGACGCTCCACAGCAGGTCGTACGCGGCGGGGAAGAACAGATCGACCCCGTCCGGCTCCTCGGAGACACTTTGTATCAACACATCGATACATTCCCACGGACCCGCCCGCGGGTCAAGGGTGGCCGGGCGGCCTGGTGCAGACTCGATGAGAGGACTCTCATCGCGCTCTCACCCCCGTTCCACGCGCGCACGGTGCCCTGGGCGCATGACGATCGCCCCCGCCGTCCCCGACCAGCGCGCCTGGCTCGACCTGCTCACCGGTCCCGACGCGGGCGGCCTCCTCGACGCGGCGCTCGGGGCCGACGGCGCCGCGCTCGGCACGTGGCGCGTGCACCAGGTGCACGCGCGCCCCGGCGCGGAGGTCACCGTCGGGTACGACGTCGTCGCGCGCCGCACGCTCCCGGCGCGGCCCGGCGGGGCGGTGGCGACCGTCGACGCGACCGCGTACCTGCTCGCCACGACGGCGCCCCTGCCGCCCGACGCCGTCGGGCCGGGCGTCGCGCGCCTGGAGGACGGGCCGCGCGTCGTGCACGTGTGGCGGCACCCGGCCGACCCGGCGCTGCCAGCGCTCGCCGCGGCGTGCGACGCACCCGGGCTCACGCGCCGCCTGGACGACGCGGGCGTGCTCGCCCCGGGCGAGTCCGTCGAGTCCGTGGCGATGGTCGCCTACCGGCCGCTGCGGCGCGCGGTGCTCCGCGTCCGGACGCCCTCCCGCACGCTCTACGTCAAGGTCGTCCGGCCCGGCCGGGCGCGCGCGCTCGCGCGCCGCCACGACCTCCTCCAGGACGGGGCCGTGCGCGCCCCGCGGTGCCTCGCCCGGGACGACGACGGCCTCGTGGTCCTCGAGGAGGCGCGCGGCCCGTCGCTCGCGCAGCACCTCGCGGCGTCGGGGCCGGCCGCGCAGCCCGACGCGATCGACCCGCGCGAGCTGCTCCGTGCGCTCGACGCGCTGCCGGAGCGCGCGACGACGCTGCGCCGTCGACCCGCGTGGGCGGAGCGCGTGGAGCACTACGCGACGTCGGCGCTCGCGGTCCACGGGCTCGACGCCGGGCGGGTGCGGCGCGTGGCGCGCGCGGTCGGGGACGCGGTCGCGACGCGCGACCCGGGCCCCGTCGTCGCGACGCACGGCGACTTCTACGAGGCGAACGTCCTGCTCGCCGCGGGCGCGGACGCCGTCGACGTCCCGGGGGCGACGGCCCGGCCGCGCGTGGCCGCGCTGCTCGACGTGGACACGCTCGGGCCGGGCCACCGCGTGGACGACCTCGCGTGCCTGGTCGGGCACCTCGCCGTCCTGCCCGCGCTCGCGCCGACCGTGTACGGGGGCGTGGGCGGGCTCGTCGAGCGGTGCCTCGCGGTGTTCGGGACCGCCGTCGACCCGGCGGGCCTGCGCGCCCGGGCCGCGGGCGTCGTGCTGTCCCTCGTGCCGGGCGCGGGCTCGCGCGAGCTCGCGGAGGCCTGGCTCGCGGTCGCCGACGGGCTGCTGCCGGTTCCTGAGAGCACTCTCATGACGACCTCCTCGGCCTCTCACGCGTGAGCGGGAGGCTCGAGACCTGCACGGCCGAGGGGTCGTGCGCACCATCGGACGAAGGAGAAGCACCATGAAGGCACGCAGCGCATGGATCGTCACCGGGGCGCTCGGCGCGGTCGGTCTCGGGGCCACGATGGCCGCCGCCCAGGGCGCGCTCGACGCCCCCGACGAGGCGGTCGTCTCCCCGTCGGTCGAGGTGACGACGTCCGACGCCGCGACGGCCGCGACGGCCGGGGCGACCGCGTCGGCCACCCCGAGCCCGACGGACGTCCAGAACGGGACGTCGATCACGACGGTCACCGCGGGCTCCGCGAACACGTCCGCGTCGCCCACGACGGCGGCCTCCGCCGTGACGAGCCAGACGGCGAACACCGCGAGCACCGCCCCGACGGCCGACACCGCGGGCACCGCGCAGACGGCGAGCACGCCGGCCAGCCCGGTGACCCCGCCGTCGCCGCAGTCCGCGACCTGACCGGGCCCGGGCCTCGCCGCCCGCGCCCGCACGACGCCCGCCCCGGCCTCCGGGGCGGGCGTCGTCGTCGGTTCAGGAGCGCCGTGGCGCGTCCGCGAGGCGGTAGCCCATCCCGCGCACGGTGACGAAGTGCTCCGCGCCGAGCTTGTTGCGCAGGTACCGCACGTACACGTCGACGACGTTGGAGCCGGGGTCGAAGTCGTACCCCCACACGCGCGACAGGAGCTGCTCGCGGCTGAGGACCTGCCCGGGGTTGCGCAGGAACGCCTCGGCGAGCGCGAACTCGCGCGCGGAGAGGTCGACCTCGCGGTCCGACGTCCGGGCCCGCCGCGTGCGCAGGTCCAGGCTCAGCGCGCCGTGCGTGAGCACCGTGACCTCGCCCGCGGGCTCG
Organism: Cellulosimicrobium sp. RS; assembly: GCF_046159675.1. Taxonomy (NCBI): domain Bacteria; kingdom Bacillati; phylum Actinomycetota; class Actinomycetes; order Micrococcales; family Promicromonosporaceae; genus Cellulosimicrobium; species Cellulosimicrobium sp. RS. Next base: position 40,589 of record NZ_JBJXVU010000013.1, read on the forward strand.
CTGCGCAGTCGGAGCCGGATGCGCGCGAGGAGCTCCTCGAAGCGGAACGGCTTGGCCATGTAGTCGTCGGCGCCGCCCTCGAGCCCGGCGACGGTGTCCGTGACGGACGTGCGCGCCGTGAGGATGATGACGGGGATCGCGTTCCCGGTCTCCCGCAGCCGGCGCAGCACGGTGAAGCCGTCCTGGTCCGGCAGGCCGAGGTCGAGCACGAGGAGCGCGAAGTCGCCGCTGCTCGCGAGGTCGAACGCCTCGCGGCCCGTCGCGACCGTGGTGCTCGCGTAGCCCGCGGCGCGCAGCCCCTTGGCCACGAACGACGCGATGCGGGTCTCGTCCTCGGCGACGAGGATCTGGCTCACCGGGTGGTCCTTCCGTCGGGGTCGGTGTCGTTCTCGGTGCTGCTCTGGGTGCCGTTGTCGGTGCCGGTCCGGGTGCGGGTCTCGGAGCCCGACCCGGGGTCGTTCGGCCGCGCGTCCGGCGTGTCCGGCGGCAGCTCGGGGGTCGCGGCGGACGGCGCCGTGGGTGCGGTCGGCGCGGTGGCCCCGTACGGGGCCGCGGCGTCGCCGGCCGGCCCGGCGGCCTGCCCGGGGACCGGCACGAGCGGCAGGTCGAGCGTGAACGTCGACCCGACGCCGGGCGTCGAGGCGACGTGGACGCGGCCGCCGTGGCCGTCGGCGATCGCGGCGACGATCGCGAGCCCCAGCCCGGCGCCCTCGGGGTGCGCCGCGCCGGGCGTGGTGGCCTGCGCGAACCGCTCGAAGATCCGTTCCTGCTGCTCGGGGGCGATCCCGACGCCTTCGTCGCGGACCCAGACGCGCACGCGCGCGCCGTCGTCGGACACGGCCGAGCCGAGCGCGACGGCCGACCCGGGCGCCGAGAACTTCACCGCGTTGGCCGCGAGCTGGAGGAGCGCCTGCGTGAGGCGCTGCGCGTCGGCCCGCACCGCGACGTCCGCGCGCGCGTCGACGAGCCACCGCCGGTCGCCGAGCGTGCGGACCTTGTCGTGGACGTCGTCGAGCAGCCGTCCGAGGTCCGTGTCGAGGGGGCGCACGAAGTCCGGGCGCCCGGCGGTCGCGAGCGTCACGAGGTCGTCCACGAGGCGGTTCATGCGGTCGAGCTCGTCGAGCGCGAGGTCGCGCGTCTCGGTCGCGTCGGTCGCGTCGTGCGGGTCCATGAGCTCGAGGTGACCCCGCACCACGGTGAGGGGCGTGCGCAGCTCGTGCCCGACGTCGTCGATGAGCCGGCGCTGCGAGTCGAACGCGCCCTCGAGCCGGTCGAGCATGCCGTTCACGGTGCGGGACAGGTCGGAGAGGTCGTCGTTGCCGGTGACCGGGATCCGTGCGGAGAGGTCGGTCTCGCCGATGCGCTGCGCGGTGCGCGAGAGCGTGCGGATCGGGAGCAGGAGCCGGCCGGCCACGACCCAGCCGACGACGCCGATGAGCACGAGCGCGCCGAGCGCGACGACGGCGTACGTGCGGAAGACCTGGGCGAACTCGGCGTGCTCCGCCGAGCGGTCGTAGGCGAGGACGAGCGCCGCGGGCGGCCCGGCGCCGTCCGCCCCGGTCGCGCGCACGGGTGCGACGAGCGCGCGGTAGTCCGCGGTCGCCGTCCCGACCGAGCGCAGCACCACGTGGTCGCCCGCCACGAGCGGCGACAGCGCGGTGACGAGCTCGGCGTCCGCCTCGAGGCGCAGGCGCACGTCCTGCTGCGACACGAGCGGCGTGCGACCCTCGCGCAGCCCGAGCACGCCCTCGTTCTGGGCGGGCACGGTGAGCTGGATCGACGCGACGACGACGTCCTCGGCGGACCGGAACGGCTCGCCCGTCACGGGGTTCACGCCGGAGCCCGCGATCCGCCGCAGCTCGTTCGCGCTCCGCACGAGGCTCTCGTCGATGCGTGCGTCGAGCTGTCCGCGCTGCAGGAACCACGCCGCGCCGCCCGCGAGGAGGAGCGCGAGGGCGGACAGGCCGAGGAACGCCGCGAGCATCCGGGTGCGGACCGTGAGTCCCGCGCCGCGCGCCCGGCGCCTCACCCGTCGCCCCGGTCGGGGCCGTCGCGGTCGTCGTCCTGGTCGTCGGTCGCGTCGTCGTCGGGGTCGTCACCCGAGTCGTCGTCCCGGTCGTCGTCGCTCGACGGCGGGGCGGGCGTGACGCGGTCGTCGTCCGGGTCGTCACCGTCACCGTCACCGTCGCCGTCGTCGTCGGTCGGGCTGGGCGTGGGGGCCGGGGTCGTCGGGGTCGCGGCCGGGGGAGCGGGCGTCACGACGACGGCCACGCCGACGGCGCGGTCCTGCGGCCGCGCGGCGAGCGCGCCCGCCGCGGCGGCGCCGGCGAGGACGAGCACGAGCGCCCCCACGAGCCACGCGACGGTCCGGCGAGTCATGGACCCAGTATCGGAGAGCCGGATGAGACGCACATGAGAGTCCGCGCGACGAGCCGGGAGGACGTGTGTATCTTGATGTCAAGATTATTGACGTCTAGATACTGCGACCGGACGGAGCCGTCATGCCACGCGACTGGGACCCTGCCCTCTACCTCCGCCACGCCGACGAGCGCACGCGCCCGATGGCCGACCTCGTGGCACGCGTCCCCGTCGACGCGCGCACGGTCGTCGACCTCGGGTCCGGCCCCGGCCACCTGACCCCGCTCCTGCACGCACGCTGGCCCGACGCCGCGATCACCGGGATCGACGCGTCGCCGGCCATGGTGGCCACCGCCCGGCGCGACGCGTCCGCCGCCTGGGTGCGGTACGAGCTCGCGGACGTGCGCTCGTGGGCGCCGCCCGCGCCCGCCGACGTCGTCGTGAGCAACGCGACGCTCCAGTGGGTGCCCGGCCACCTCGACCTGCTTCCCCGGCTCGCCGACCACGTCGCCCCGGACGGCGCGCTCGCGTTCTCCGTCCCCGGCAACCACGACGCGCCGAGCCACCGGCTCCTGCGCGAGCTCGCCGCCCGACCCCCGTACGCGACGCACGCCGCGGGCGTCGAGCGCCCCGCGGCGCACGACCCCGAGGTCTACCTGGACGCGCTGACCACGCTCGGCTGGGCCGTCGACGCCTGGGAGACGACGTACCTCCACGTGCTCCACGGCCCGGACCCCGTGCTGCGCTGGGTCTCCGCGACGGGCGCCCGTCCGGTGCTCCAGGCCCTCCCCGACGACCTGCGCGACGCGTTCGTCGTGCAGTACGCCGCCGCGCTGCGGGACGCGTACCCGGAGCGCGGCGCAGGCACGCTCCTGCCGTTCCGTCGCGTCTTCGTCGTCGCGACGCGCGCGTGACCCCACGCGGCGGTCCGCCGATCTCCGGCGGCCCGCGCGCACGCGGGCGTCAGCCCGCCGCGAGCCAGTCGTCCACGCCCGCGAGCAGCCGTCGCTTGGTGCCCGACGACGCCCGGCTCGCTCGGATCGACGACCGCGCGAGGTCGGCGAGCTCCGCGTCGGAGAACCCGTGCTCGCGCCGCGCCGTCTCGTACTGCCCGACGAGCCGGGACCCGAACAGCAGCGGGTCGTCCGCGCCGAGCGCGACCTGCGCGCCCGCGTCGACGAGCGCGCCGAGCGGGACCTGCCCCGCCTCCTCGTAGACGCCGAGCGAGACGTTCGACGCCGGGCACACCTCGAGCGCGATCCCCCGGTCCACCACGTCGTCGAGGACGCGCCGGTCCTCCGCCGACCGCACCCCGTGGCCCAGGCGGTCCGGGACCAGCTCGCGCACGACCTCGTGCACGTGGCCGGGGCCCAAGAGCTCGCCGCCGTGGGGCACCGACGCGAGCCCCGCCCGTCGCGCGATCGCGAACGCGCGCGCGAACTCGGCCGTGTCCCCGCGCCGCTCGTCGTTGCTCAGACCGAACCCCACGACCTCGCCCGCGCCCTCGCCCGCGTACTGCGCCGCGAGCCGCGCGAGGGTCCGCGCGTCGAGCGGGTGCCGCGTGCGCGACGCCGCGACGACCACCGCGACCTCCGTCCCCGTCGCGGCGCTCGCGGACCGGGCGGCGTCGAGCACGATCTCCACGGCCGGGGTGATGCCCCCGACGAACGGCGCGTAGGACGTCGGGTCCACCTGGATCTCGAGTCGCCCCGACCCCTCCGCGGCGTCGTCCTGCGCCGCCTCGAGCACGATGCGCCGCATGTCGGCCTCGGACCGCACGCACGCGCGCGCCGCGTCGTACAGGCGCTGGAACCGGAACCAGCCGCGCTCGGTGGGCGGCAGGCGCAGCGGGTCGCCGTCGACGAGCGCGTGGGGGAGCCGCACGCCGTACTGCGTGGCGAGGTCGCGCAACGTGTCGGGCCGCATGGACCCCGTGAAGTGCAGGTGCAGGTGGGCCTTCGGGAGCGTCGCCAGGTCTCGCACAGCGGGAGTCTGTCACGAGCGCCCGGCGCCCGCCGTCGGGCGCGGGACGACTGCGGCGCAGGTCCCGCCGCAGGTCGGGGTGCCGACGGCGCCCGCGCGCGTCACGCCCCGGGGAGGAACCCGCGCTGCATCGCGACCGTCACGGCGGCGGTGCGGTCGTCCACGCCGAGCTTGGCGAAGGCCCGCAGCAGGTGCGTCTTCACGGTCGCCTCGGCGATGAACAGCTCGCGTCCGACGGCCGCGTTCGACAGCCCGCGGGCCACGAGCCGCAGCACCTCGACCTCCCGGTCCGTGAGCCGCTCCGTCCCGCGCACCGACGTCACGAGCCGCGTCGCGACGCTCGGCGCCAGCACCGTCTGCCCCCGCGCCGCGGCGCGCACGCCCGCGACGAGCTCCTCGCGCGGCGTGTCCTTGAGCAGGTAGCCGGTGGCGCCCGCCTCGACGGCCCGCAGGATGTCGGCGTCGGTCTCGTAGGTCGTCAGCACGACGACGCGCGGCCCCGCCGCCCTGCGCCCACGGCCCGGTGCACCGAGGATCGCCGCGGTCGCGCCCACGCCGTCGAGCACGGGCATCCGCAGGTCCATGAGGACGACGTCGGGCGCCAGCTCGCGCGCGAGCTCCACCGCCTGCGCGCCGTCGCCCGCCTCCCCGACCACCGCGAGGTCGGGCTCGGCGGCCAGCATCCCCACGATGCCCGAGCGCACGACCGGGTGATCGTCGACCACGAGCACCCGCACCGCGCCGTCCCGGCCCGTCGTCCTCGTCACCGCACCGCTCCTCGCCTCGTCGGGGCCGTCCGGCCCGTGCCCACGCCCGTCGCGGGCAGCCGCACCGCGACGCGCGTGCCCCCGCCCGGCGCGGGCCCGACCTCGAGGCTGCCGCCCTCCGCGGCGACGCGCTCGCGCATGCCTCGCAGACCGTAGCCCTCGGCCGCGTCGGCGGGCAGCCCGCGACCGTCGTCGCACACCTCCAGGAGGGTCCCGTCCGCGTCGCGGCGCAGCACGACCCGCACCGCGCCCGCCCCGGCGTGGCGCCGCACGTTCGTCAGCGCCTCCTGGGCCGAGCGCAGCAGGACCACCTCCTCGGCGCTCGACAGCCCCGGGACGTCGTCGGCCGCGAGCTCCGTGCGCGTCCCCGTCTCCTCGGTGAAGCGCGTCGCGAGGCGGCGCAGCGCCTCCCCGAGCGTGCTGCCCTGCAGCGGGGCCGGCGCGGAGGCCGCGACCAACGCGCGGGCCTCGGCGAGGTTGTCGCGCGCCGTCGACTCGACGAGCGCGAGGCGCTCGCGCGCCGCGTCCGGGGCGCCCCGGTCCAGGTCGGCGCCCGCGGCCTGCGCCAGCATGACGACGCTCGTGAACCCCTGGGCGAGCGTGTCGTGGATCTCCTGGGCGACCCGCTCGCGCTCCGCGAGCACGCCCGCCTCGTGGTGCGAGCGCGCGAGCTCGGCCTGCGTCGCGCGCAGCGCGTCGACGAGGCGCGCGTGCCGCTCCGACTGCCGCATCGTGTGCGCCGTCCACAGCCCGAGGCTCAGCGCGAACGCGAGCGCGACGCCCATCTGCGGCGCGGCGCTCGCGAGCTCGTCGGGCTCGACGCGCCCCGTCGCCGGGTCGAACGCGAGCGCGAGCGCGGTGCCCGCCGCGAGCACGACGCACAGCACGACCTGCGCCCAGAGGTGCTCCGAGAGCATCCAGATCTGCGTGAAGACGGCGAACAGCAGCAGCGTGCCGAGCGCGTCCTGCCCGACGACGACGAGCGTCCCGGCGATCGCGACGACGAGGTAGAGGTGCGCCGGCACCTGGGCGCGCGTGCGGGCCGCGCGCCGCCCCCACGCGAGGTAGGCCAGGAGGATCGTCCCGAGCGCGGCGAGCGACACGAGCAGGGCCGTGCCGGCGACGCCCGCGGTGAGCAGCGCGAGCGCGCTGAGCACGACGATGACGTAGAACGCCACGTCCCACCAGCGCACGTCGCGCGCCCACGTGCCGTCGAGCTGGGCCGTGGCCGCACCGTCCCCGGCCCCGTCCTCGCCCCCGGCCCGGTCCCCGGCTGCCGGGAGCCCGCCCGCGGGCGACGGCGGGTCAGCCGTCGTCACGGCGCCGCCACCGGAACGACCGCGCGCCCACCACGAGCCCCAGGACCAGCCATGCGACCAGTACAGCAGCGGTCGCGCCGTGCTGCCACGACCCGGACGGCTCGAGCGCCGCGGCCTGCTCGGGGAGGAAGACCGAGCGCATGCCCTGCGCCATCCACTTGAGCGGGAACACCGAGGCGACGGTCTGCATCCACGCGGGCAGCGCGAAGAACGCGAAGAAGACCCCGGAGATGAACTGCAGCACGAGCACGACGGGCGTGACGACCGCCGTCGCGGACCGGCCCGAGCGCGGCAGCGACGAGAACGCGACCCCGCACACGGCGCCCGCGGCGCACCCGAGCACGAACACCCACGCGAACGTCGTGAGCCGGGTCGCGGCGTCGGGCATGTCCCAGGGCATCGGGACGTCGTACACGACGGCCGCGAGGAGCAGCAGGAGCGCCGTCTGCACGATCGAGGTCGCGAGGACCAGGCCCACCTTGCCGTAGAAGTACGCCGACGCGGGCAGCGGGGTCGCGCGCAGGCGCTTGAGCGCGCCGTCGTCGCGCTCGACCGCGATCGAGATCGCGAGCGACTGGAAGCTCGTGAGCATGACGCCCGTCGCGATCATCCCCGGCAGGAAGTACTGCGCGAAGGGCACGGAGTAGCCCGCGTCGCCCTGGTCCTGCCCGTCGAACACGGTCGCGAAGATCGCGAGCATGATGAGCGGGTACGTGAAGATGAAGACGACCGCGTCGCGCTCGCGGAAGAACCCGCGCAGCTCGGCGCGCGTGCGCTCGACGCCGAGGCGGGCGGGCCCGGGCAGGGCGGCGCGCGGTGCGCGCGTGGTCGGGGCGACGGTCACGGTCGGGCCTCCTCGGGGACGACGACGGTCGCGTCGTCGGGCGTGCGGGCCGCGGCGGGTGCGCCGGGCCGGTCCGGGTCGGGGGCCGGGTCGCTCGACGCGACCGGCTCGCCGATGAGCTCGAGGTAGACGTCCTCGAGGCTCGGGCGCGTCACCTCGAGCCCGGGGACCTCGCCGTCGGGGTACTGCGCGGCGAGCGCCGCGACGACCGCGGTGGGGGAGTCCGTGCGCTCGGAGCGCCGGGTGCCGCCGTCGAGCCACCGCACGACGGGACGGCGCGCCTCCGCGCCCCCGAGGCGGTCGGGCGCGTCGAGCGCGACGACCTGCCCCGACCGCACGACGGCCGCGCGGTCGGCCAGGTAGGCCGCCTCGTCGAGGTAGTGCGTGGTGAGCAGGATCGTCGTGCCGTCCTCGCGCAGCGACCGGACGAGCGCCCAGAACGCGCGGCGGGCCTGAGGGTCGAACCCCGTCGTAGGTTCGTCGAGGAACAGCAGCTCCGGCCGGCCGACGATCCCGAGCGCGACGTCGAGCCGTCGGCGCTGCCCGCCGGAGAGCTGGCGCGTGCGCGTGCGGGCCCTCTCCCGCAGCCCGACGGCGTCGATCACCTCGTCGGGGTCCCGCGGCGTCGGGTAGAACGTCGCGAAGTGCCGGACGAGCTCGGCGACCGTGAGCTCGGCCTGGTCGCGCGAGTCCTGGAGGACGACGCCGAGGCGCGAGCGCCAGGCTCGGCCCGCGGTCTGGGGGTCCTCGCCGAGCACGCGGACCTCGCCCGCGTCCCGGCGGCGGAAGCCCTCGAGGATCTCGACCGTGGTGGTCTTCCCGGCGCCGTTGGGGCCGAGGACCGCGAAGATCTCGCCGCGCTCGACGCGCAGGTCGATGCCGTCCACGGCCTGCTTGGGCCCGTAGCGCTTGCGCAGGCCGCGCACGTCCACGGCCGGTCCGCTCTGCCCGGCGCCGGGGCCGGAGCCGGCGCCGCGGGGGCCGGCGGGGAGGGGTGTCGTCGTCATGGGACCAGCGTGTCGGCGCGGGGCCCCGGCCCGCGACGCCCGTTCGTCCGGACCTCGTGTCCACCGATCGGTGGACGGTGGTTCGACCAGGGGCGCCGCGTCGCGTACAGTGATCCCTCGGTGGTTGACGCCCGCCACGCTGGTCCGCGCCCGTGAGACGACTTTCGTCCAGGGAGCGGGGCCGCGCGGGGCGCCGTCGGCACGAAGGGTAGTGGCGCAATTGGTAGCGCAGCGGTCTCCAAAACCGCAGGTTGCAGGTTCGAGTCCTGTCTACCCTGCACGGCGTGGCTCTCGCGGGACCTTCCCGGGATCCGCGCGCGGCCCGGCACCGGGTCGCACCGAGGGTTCGAGCAGGTCCCGTACGTGAGCGATGGGGAAGATCGAGTGAGCGAATCGCCGTCAGAGGCCGTGGGCGCAGGCGGTGCACGCGCCGACGAGGTGAAGAAGAAGGGCGGTCCGTCCGCGGACAAGAAGCCCAACGTCTTCGCGCGCATCGCCCTGTTCGTGCGCCAGGTGGTCGCCGAGCTCCGCAAGGTCGTCACGCCGACGCGGTCCGAGCTCATCACCTACACGACGGTGGTCCTGGTCTTCGTGGTCGTGGTCATGGCGTTCGTGACCGTCCTCGACCTGGGGATCGGCCAGGCCGTCCGGTGGGTCTTCGGCTAGCGCACGACCTTCCCCGGCCAGGCCGGGTCAGCACGGCAGCCGGCGCCTCTCGGGGCGCCGTCGGCGCTTCCAGAAGAAGTCTTCGAGCAGTTCGTTGAGAAAGCAGGTTCGTTCGTGTCCCAGGAGTCGCTGGACCAGACGGAGAACGTCGACCCGACGCAGCCCGAGGGTGCCCAGGACGACGTCGACGAGACCACGGACGTCCCGGCGGTCGACGGAGCCGACGAGGCCCTCGACGCCGCTGACGAGGCCGACGACGACGCGACGGACGACGCCGCTGACGAGACCGACGACGCGTCGGACGACGACGAGCCGTCGGACGACGACGAGGCCGACGAGGTCCGCCCGGCCGACGAGGACGGCGACGTCATCGAGGACCCGGTCGCAGAGTTCAAGCGCACGCTGCGCTCGCAGCCGGGCGACTGGTACGTCATCCACTCCTACGCGGGCTACGAGAACCGCGTGAAGGCCAACCTGGAGAACCGCATCCAGAGCCTGAACATGGAGGACTACATCTTCCAGATCGAGGTCCCCATGGAGGAGGTGGCCGAGATCAAGAACGCGCAGAAGAAGATCGTCCGACGCGTGCGCATCCCCGGCTACGTCCTCGTGCGTATGGACCTCACCGACGAGTCGTGGGGCGCCGTGCGCCACACGCCCGGTGTCACCGGCTTCGTCGGGCACACCCACCAGCCGGTGCCGCTGACGCTCGACGAGGTCTTCTCGATGCTCGCGCCGATGCTCACCCCCGCCCCGGAGGCCGGCAAGCCCGCGCAGGCCGCGGCGAAGGCTCCCGTCGAGGTCGACTTCACGGTCGGCGAGTCGGTCACCGTCACGGACGGCCCGTTCGACACGCTGCCCGCCACGATCTCCGAGATCAACGTCGAGAACCAGAAGCTCAAGGTCCTCGTCTCCATCTTCGGCCGGGAGACCCCGGTCGAGCTGTCGTTCAACCAGGTCGCCAAGATCTGACGCGCGGGCGGCCCGAGCCGCCCCGCGTGAGCGCAGTACTGCAACCGGGTCATCGCCCACGGCGTCGGCCCACGAGAAGAAAGCCAGGGAAGAGTCATGCCTCCCAAGAAGAAGGTCTCCGGCCTCATCAAGCTCCAGATCCAGGCCGGTGCGGCGACGCCCGCGCCGCCGATCGGCCCCGCGCTCGGTCAGCACGGTGTGAACATCATGGAGTTCTGCAAGGCCTACAACGCGGCGACCGAGTCGCAGCGCGGCAACGTCATCCCCGTCGAGATCACGGTCTACGAGGACCGCTCGTTCACCTTCGTGACGAAGACCCCGCCGGCGGCGGAGCTCATCAAGAAGGCCGCGGGCGTGCAGAAGGGCTCGGCGACGCCGCACACCACCAAGGTCGCGAAGATCACCGCGGACCAGGTGCGCGAGATCGCCCAGACCAAGCTCGAGGACCTCAACGCGAACGACCTCGACGCCGCGTCGAAGATCATCGCCGGCACGGCCCGCTCGATGGGTATCACCGTCGAGGGCTGACGAAGAACCGAGGCCGGACCTGTGTGCCGGCCTCGTGCACGACGTCGCTCCGCACCCCGCGGGCGACGGTGGCAGGGTCCGCGCGGACCCGCTGACCACGACTGCAGAAGGAGAAGCAGATGGCAACGCGCAGCAAGGCGTACCGCAACGCCGAGGAGAAGATCGACCGCGAGCGTCTCTACGCGCCGCTCGAGGCGATCCGTCTCGCCAAGGAGACGTCGACCGTGAAGTACGACGCGACCGTCGAGGTCGCGTTCCGCCTCGGTGTCGACCCGCGCAAGGCGGACCAGATGGTCCGTGGCACGGTCAACCTCCCCCACGGCACGGGCAAGACCGCCCGCGTCATCGTCTTCGCGAACGCGGCGAAGGCGGAGGAGGCCCGTGCGGCCGGTGCCGACGAGGTCGGCGGCGACGACCTGATCGAGAAGGTCGCCGGTGGGTACACCGACTTCGACGCCGCCGTGGCGACGCCGGACCTCATGGGCAAGGTCGGTCGTCTGGGCAAGGTGCTGGGCCCCCGTGGTCTCATGCCGAACCCGAAGACCGGCACCGTGACGATGGACGTGGCGAAGGCCGTGTCGGACATCAAGGGCGGCAAGATCGAGTTCCGTGTCGACAAGCACGGCAACCTGCACTTCATCATCGGCAAGGTCTCGTTCGACGAGAAGGCGCTCGTGGAGAACTATGCGGCGGCCCTCGAAGAGGTCCTGCGTCTCAAGCCGTCGTCCTCGAAGGGCCGGTACATCACCAAGGCCACGCTGACGACGACGATGGGCCCCGGCATCCCGCTGGACCAGTCCAAGACGACGAAGCTGCTCGAGGACGACGCCGCCTGACGGCAGTCCTCCCCGCGGACGGTCCTCCGTCCGCACCACGCACGACGGCGCGGCACCCGACCAGGGTGCCGCGCCGTCGTCGTCTCAGCAGGTCGCCAGAGGGCGTGCCGGCCGGGTCAGCAGGCGCCGAGGTCCTTCCAGACGCCCCACTGCCCGCTCTGCGCGGGGTTCTCGTTGGTGGTCCACCACTTGGCCTCGTAGGTGCGGCCCTGGTGGGAGACGCGGGCGCCACCGGTGTAGACGGCGGAGGCCGACCACGCGGTCGCGGTGCAGGTCCCGGGGTTGGTGGGGTTCGTCGGGTTGGTGGGGTTGGTCGGCTCGGTGGGGTTGGTCGGCTCCGTGGGCGTGGTCGGACCGCTCGCGAGGCGGCCGCCGATCACGGACGCGACCTGGTAGCCGTTGGTCTTGTCCCAGTTGATCGACCAGGTCATGACGCCGCCGATCTTGCCGTACGGCTTCGCGGGCTTGAAGGCGCCGCAGCCGGTGCCGACCTCGAGGCAGTCGACGGCCTTGACGACGTTCGCGAGCGGCTGGTAGCCGCCGCCCGCGGCGCGCGGCACGGCCGGGACGCCGATGCCCACCTGGTCGGGGCGCAGGCCCATCTCGAGCTGGATGCAGGTGAGCGCGGTGAGGAAGTCGACCGTGCCCTGCGAGTAGACCTGCTGGTTGCAGCCCATCATCGAGCCGGAGTTGTAGTACTGGGTGTTGACGATCGTGAGGATGTCCTTGATCGCGAGGGTGAGCTGGTAGTACCCCATGCTCGTCGCCTGGTAGTCGATCGTCTGCGGCGCCATGGTGAGGATCAGGCTCGGACCGACCTTCGCCGCGAGCTGGTGGAGCGCGCTCGACATGTACGTGGCGTTGATGCCGTGCTCGAGGTCGATGTCGACGCCGTCGAACCCGTACTTCTGCATGAGCGCGTACGTGGTGTCGGCGAAGTTCTTCGCCTCGGTCGCGTTCGAGACGATGACGTTCCCCTTCTCGCCGCCCACGGAGATGACGACCTTGCGGCCCTGGGCCCGGATGGCCGCGACGTCGGCCTTGAACTGGGCCTCGGTGTAGCCGCCGAGCTCCGCGCTCGCGAGGTTGAACGTGATGCCGCCGGGGGTCCCGGCGAGGTTGTCCGCGAACGCGATCGCCACGAGATTGTACGCCTGGGGGACCTCGGACAGGCGCATCGTCACGGAGCCGTTGTCGAAGTTGTGCCAGTAGCCGGTGAGCCACTGCGTGCTGCCCGACGGCGCGGCGGCGCTCACGGGAGCGGCGGGGGCGGCGGACGGCGCCGCGGCGGTCGCGGGCGCGGCGGCGAGCGCGCCGCCCGCGACGACGGTCGCCGCGGCGACGACGGAGGCGAGGGCGCGCAGCGCGCGCCCGGTGAGGCCGCGCGTGCGGCCGGGGAGGACTGTTCTCACGGAGGTGCTCCTCGTGCTCGGGCGGGGCGCGTCGTCGCGCCTCGCCGGTCCGCACCCGCGGTGTGGGTGCAGGGGTCGCTCCCGACGCTAGGCCCGGTGCCCGCCGCGCGGCATGAGGGATTCCCCGGAACTTCGGGCCCCGCGGTTACGGGAGAACTCGTACCCTCCGGGAGGCGTGGCGCCGCTCCGGGCGCAGCCGCCGTCGGGCCCTCACGGCGCGGTGCCGGGGCCGCCGTCGTGGGCCTGGCCGTGACCCGGCAGGTGCCCCAGGGTGGGCAGGTGGGACCCGTGCGGGACGGCGTGCCGCGCGGCGTCGGTCCCGCCGAGACCGAACGTCGCGACGGCGGCGACCACGACGGACACTGAGAACAGCGCGACGAGCCGCGCCCCGGCGCGCGCCGGCGGGCCGTCGGCGGGGACGCGCGCCGGGCGGGCGAGGACGCACGCCGTCGCGACCCGCAGGGCGGCCGCGGCGGCCGCACCCGCGGAGAGCGGCACGCCGGACGCGACGGGCACGGCCATCCCCGCGACGGTCGCGACGAGGAGCAGGGCGATCCCGACGCGCGGGACCGCCGTCGCGCGACCGGGCCGCGGTCCGCGGGCGAGGAGCACGAGCGCGACGACGAGCTCCCCGGCCCCGGTGGCCAGCGCGAGCAGGCCGGACGGCGCCGGGAACGCGCCCCGGACGAGCCCGAGGTCGACGATCCCGGCGCCGAGCAGCGCGAGCGCGGCGCCGACGCGGCGGGTCGGGACGGGCGTCGTCATGCCGTGACGGTGCGGCCCGCGTCCTCGCGGTCCGCGGCGAGCCCGACGCCGAGGAGCAGCAGCGCGCTGGCGAGGTGGAGCACGTTGTCGGCGCCGTTGAGCGCGATGATGTTGGCGCCGGTGTCGACGAGGAACAGCCCCACCACGCCGACGAGGAGGTACACCGCGCCGATCGCGACGTTCGTGCCGCGCGCGGCCCGGACGCTGCGCGACGCGAGCAGCAGCGCCGCCCCGATGCCGAGGTGGACGATGTTGTGCAGGGGGTTCACCTCGAACAGCAGGAGGTTGCGGCCCTCGGTGGCGGCGAAGCCGACCCCCGACGTCACGACGAAGCCGGCGAGGCCGACCAGCAGGTAGACGGTGCCGAAGACGGCTGCGAGCAGGCGGTTCGGGGACGAGGTCATGGTGGTCTCCGCTCGGTGGTCGCGCGGCCTCTCCGCGCGTCGCCCCGGGTTCGGAGCGGTGCGCGATCTGGACGGGTCCGCCGGTGCGGGTCTCGGGCCGGGATCGCTCCGGACGGAGCCGGCCGCGATGTATCAGACGGGCGGTCCGCCCCTCTCGTCCGGGTGGAGGAGCGCCGACCAGACGCTCCCGCCCGTGTGCCGGAGGGACGAGATGCGACGCAACCGCACGAGCCGGGAGGGGTGTGACCAGTGACGATGGTTGTCGACCCCACCGGCCCGGCCGTAGAATCAGGCGCTTCCGGGGACCCCCCGCTGATGCCTGACCGGACGAGCGTGCCGAGGACAGTGCGCCCCATGACCAGAACGACCGACGAGGTGGCCGACACCGGCGAACCGGGCCTCAGCCTGGGGGACCGGGGTGCGTTCGCGCTCCTGGAGTACCGCGACGGCCGCCCGGAGGCGCTCGGGGACTTCGTCCGCGAGGCGTCCCCCCTCCTGTGGCACACGGTGCGCGCGCAGGGCGTCGAGCGCGAGCAGGCCGACGACCTCGTCCAGACGGTGTGGGTCGCGCTCGTGCGCAACGCGATGACCATCAAGGAGCCGCACGCCGTCCTCAAGTGGCTGCTCATCACGGCCAAGCGCGCGGCCTGGGAGGCCGTGCGCAAGCACCGCGACGAGGCCCGACGGCGCACCGAGCTCCCGGACGACACCGACGAGGGCGTCCCCGAGCTCCCGTCGGGCGACCCGACGCCGGACGTCGAGGTGCTCCGCAACGAGCGCGACCGCTCCCTCTGGGCCGCGCTCGACCGGCTGCCGGAACGCTGCCGCCAGCTCCTGCACCTCGTGTCGCTCGCCGACCGTCCGGACTACAAGGCCATCTCGGCCGCCATCGGCATGCCCGTCGGGAGCATCGGCTCCACGCGGGGCCGCTGCCTCGCCAAGCTGCGCGACATCATCGACGACCAGGGGGAACCGTGGGAAGCATCATGAGCACCGAGCCGACGCACAGCCCCGACGAGCCGCTCGACGCCGTCGACCTCGCCCTCCTGGCCGACCTCGCGCGGATCGCCGAGGAGATCGACCCCGTCCCGGACGGCCTCGTCGAGCGGTCGCTCTTCGCGATCACGCTCGCCGGGCTCGAGGCCGAGGTCATGGAGCTGGAGTACGTCCAGGCCCCCGCGACGTCCGTGCGCGGCGACGCGCCGCCCGTCGAGGCGCGCACGATCACGTTCACGTCCGAGTCCGTCACGGTGATGATCTCGCTGTCCCCGACGGACGACGGCCGCATCCGGATCGACGGCTGGGCCGCCCCCGCGACGGCGCTGCGCGTCGAGCTGCACCGCCCCGGCGTGGTGAGCGAGACGACGAGCGACGACGACGGCCGCTTCGTCTTCGAGGCCGTCGACCGCGGCCCGGCGAGCCTCGTGGTCCGCCGCGCCGACGGCGCCGGCGGTGCCGTGAGCACGCCGGTCGTCGAGCTCTAGCACCCGGTGGGCCGCGGGCGACGCCCGCGGCCCACCGACCGCAGGACCACCAGCAACCCTTCCCCGCGCAGCGGTGCGCGGGCGGCCGCCCGTCGACGACGACGCGCGCGGCACCGGACGAACGTCATCTCCCGAGGAGGAGCACGTGAGCGAGACCCCTGAACCCCCCGCCGCGGCGGACCCCGGCTTCTTCGGTGACCGGCCGAGCCGGCTCCAGTGGCGCACCCGCACGATCGACCCGGTCGCCGCGCAGCGTCGCGCCGGGCAGCAGTCCCCGCACCCGACCTGGTACGTGGGCGACCGGATCCTCATCCCCGAGTCGCCGTTCGACCGCGAGGGGAACCGCTCCCTGCGGTGGCTCGAGCGCGCGGCCGAGCGCCTCCGCCTTCGCGTGGAGGTGCAGCAGGAGAGCATCGACGACGCCGAGCTCGTGCGCGAGGCCGACCTCGACCCGGAGACGACGACCGACCTGCTCCGCACGTTCGGCTACTCCGTGCGTCTGCGCTACCGCGACGACACGCAGGGGGAGCTCCCCGACGCCTGGCGCCTCGTCGAGGAGCTGAGCGGACGACTGTGCCCGGACGACCGGCACAGCCCGCGGCTCGCGCTCGACCACATGGTCGCGCCGACCCCGTTCATCGGCGGCCAGCCGTACACCCAGCCGTTCCCGTACACGCAGCCGCACCCGTACACCCAGCCCCATCCCTACACGCAGCCGCACCCGTACACCCAGCCCCATCCCTACACGCAGCCGCACCCCTTCGCGGGCACCGCGGAGTACTCCCTGCCGGGCTCGGGCGGCCGCACGCCCGTGAGCTGGATCGGGCCCGTGCCGCGCCGTGCGCTGCCCGCGGGGGACACGCCGTGGGTCGCGGGCGACGGCGTCCGTCGCCCCGTCGTCGCCGTGCTCGACACCGGCGTCGGCGAGCACCCGTGGTTCGACGACGACCTCGAGACGCGCGGCACGATCGTCGTGCGCGACCCCGAGCTGCTCGGTCAGCCGCTGTCGACCCTCCCGCCGACGGAGTACCCGTACGAGGACCCGGAGATCGGCGGCGTGTCCGTCTCGCCCCTGACCGGTCCGCTCGACCCGGTCGCGGGCCACGGGACGTTCATCGCGGGCCTCGTGCACCAGCTCTGCCCGGACGCCGTCATCCTCGCCCCGCGCCTCTACGGCGGGTCGGGCATCGTGCCCGAGCGCGACCTGCTGCGGACGCTGCGCCGCGTGCTCCTGTGGCACGTGCTCGGCCTGGCCGGTCGCGACGGCTACGCGCCGATCGACGTCCTCGTGCTCTCTCTCGGGTACTACCACGAGCGCCCGGAGGACGCGGACTTCGACGCCCCGTTCGGAGCGCTCATCCGCGCGCTGCGCCGGTTCGGGGTCATCGTCGTCGTGTCGTCGGGCAACGACGGCCAGACCCGCCCGACCTACCCGGCGGCATTCGCCCCGCGGATCAACAGGAAGGCGGAGCCGCCCGTCCCGCTCGAGGGAGTGACGCTGCTCCTCGACGAGCCGCCGGTCCTCACGGTCGGTGCGGAGAACCCCGACGGGACGGTGTCGCTCTTCAGCAACGACGGCCCCTGGATCACGTGCACCCGCCCGGGCGCGGCCCTCGTGTCCACGATCCCGCGCACGATCGACGGCGCCGTCGCGCCCTCGCGCCACGTGCAGGAGCTGTGGGGCCCGGGATACCGCGCCACGATCGACCCCGAGGGGTTCCAGGGCGGGTTCGCGACGTGGAGCGGGACGTCGTTCGCGGCGCCCGTCCTCGCGGGCGAGCTCGCGGCGTCCCTGCTCGAGCGGATCGCCGACGACCCGACGGACCCGGGCGTCCTGCAGCCCGGCCAGGGCGCGCCGGACCGCTGCGCCTGGCTGTGGCCGTCCATTACCCTGGCGACGGGTCTGGTCCCGACCCCGGGTGACGACGCATGAGGTGATGAGCGGTGGTGCGCAGCGGCCGGGAGGTGCTCGAGGCCCGGCTGGCCGCTGCGCAGGCCGTGAACGCGCGCGGCCAGCACCGGCGCGCGAGCCGCGCGTTCGCGCAGATCGTCCAGGACGTCGACGCCGTGGGCGAGGGCGCGAGCCGGGACGACGCCTACCTGGCCGCGCGCGCCCTGCTGGGGCTCGCGCTCGCCGAGTTCGAGCTGACGGGCGACGTCGACGGCGCCTACGAACGGCTCGCCGAGGTCGAGGCGCGCGGCGCCGCGCTGGCCAGGCGCGACCTGGCTCTCGTCGTACGGTCGCAGCGCGGGCTCCTGCGGCTGCGGACCGGCGACGTCGCCGCCGCGCTGGACGAGATGGAGGCGGCGGCCGAGGTCATCGACGACGCGCGCCCCCTCGACGCGGCCGTCCTGCTGCTCAACCTCGGCTCCCTGCGCCTCGAGCTGGGCGACGCCGAGGGGGCGAGCCGCGACCTCGACGACGCCGTCCACCGGGCCACCGCGCTCGGGGACCAGCTCCTGGTGTCCAAGGCCCGGCACAACCTCGGGTACGCGGAGTACCTGCGCGGCGACCTGCCGGTCGCCCTGCGCGCCATGGACGAGGCCGCGGCGCAGGCGCCGGACCGGCACGCCGCCGTCGGGCTCATCGACCGCGCGCAGGTGCTGCTCGACGCCGGCCTGCTCACGGAGGCGGACGAGGCGCTGAGCGAGGCGCGCGAGCACCTCTCCCGCTACCGCATGCTGCGCGACCTCGCGGAGGTCGAGCTGGTCCGGTCGCGCGTCGTGCTCGGCCTGCGGCGGTACGCCGAGGCGCGGCGCCTCGCCCGCTCGGCGTCGCGCCGGTTCGACCGCCTCGGCAACAGGCCCTGGGTGCTGCGCGCCCGCGTCGCGGAGCTCCAGGCGGCGCTCACGGAGCACCGCGCGACACCCGTGGGCCCGGCGCGCGCCCGTCGGCACGCGACCTGGGCGCTCGACCTCGCGCACGACGGCGAGACCCTGGGCAGCGTCTCGGGCCTCGGGATCAAGGTCCCGGCGCAGCTCCTCGCCGTCGAGTGGCTCGTGTCCGCGGGCGACGTGCGCGGGGCGCAGGAGGTCCTGCGGGCCGTGCCCCCGCGGCTCGGCCGCGCGCCGCTCCCCGTCCGGCTCCAGCACGAGGCGGTCCTCGCGCAGCTCGCGTTCGTGGCGGGCGACCGGCGTGCCGGCGTCCGCGCCGTGCGGCGGGGCCAGGCGGCGCTCGCGGACCACCGCGCGCGGCTGGGGTCCGTGGACGCGGTGACGGCGTCCGCGGTGCACGGCGTGCGGCTCGGCAACGTCGACGTCGAGGCGGCGCTGCGCACCCGGCGCCCCGGGACGATCTTCGACGCCGTCGAGCGCGGCCGGGCGGCGTTCGCCGGGACAGGCCGCGTGCGCCCGCCCGCGGACCCGGTCCTCGCGGACCTCCTCGCCGCCGCCCGGCGCGAGGTCGAGGCGGCCCGCGCGCTGGGGGCGCCCTCGGACGCGGCCAGCCTCGCGCGCCGGCAGGACCACCTCCAGGCGGCGCGGCGCCTCCAGGACGACGCACGACGGCGCTCCTGGCAGCACGGGGGAGGGGCCGCCGCCCCGGTCCCCGCGTCGGAGCGGCGGCTGCGCGCCATGCTGGCCGACGCCGGGTCCGACGCGGTCGTGGCCGACCTCATGCTGGACGGCGACGACGTGCTCGCCGTCCGCGTCAGCGCCCGGGGCTCCCGGCTCGTGCGCCTCGCGTCGCGCGCGGCGGTCGCCGAGCAGGTGCGCCGTGCGCGCGCGGACTTCGCGGTCCTGTCGAACGTGCTCATCCCGGTCCCCATGCGCGAGGCCGCGGTCGGCTCGCTGTCCCGGACGCTGGCCGCGCTCGACGACGCGCTCGTCGTCCCGCTCGAGGCGGACGGCGACCTCCACGTCGCTGCCCGCGACCTGCTGCTCGCGCTGCCGTGGGCCTCGCTGCCCTCGCGGCGCGGGCTGCGCACGTGGGCGAACTCGTGGGTGGACCTGCGCGTCGGCGAGCCGGTGCGCCGGGCGGACGAGGCGCTCGTCGTCGCCGGACCGGGCCTGCGCTTCTCCGGCGCCGAGGCGAAGCTCGTCGCGTCCGTCTGGGAGGGTGCCGAGGCGCTCACGGGGGAGGAGGCGACGTGCGAGGCCGTCGTCGACGGGCTGCGCACCGCGGGGGTCGTGCACCTGGCCGCGCACGGCACGCACGAGACCGACAACCCGTTGTTCTCGTCGCTGCGGCTCGCCGACGGTCCGCTGTTCGCGCACGAGCTCGACGGGACCGACCTGCACGGCGTGGTCGTCGTGCTGTCGGCGTGCGAGGTGGGGCTCTCGACGCCGCGCATCGGCGGCGAGTCGCTCGGCCTGACGAGCGTCCTGCTGCGGCTCGGCGCCCGCGCGGTGATCGCGAGCGTGGCCCCGCTGCGCGACGACGTCGCGGCGCGCGTCATGCCGTCGCTCCACGCCGAGCTGCGCGACGGCGCCATGCCGGGGACGGCGCTCGCCCGGGCCGTGGCCGACGAGCCCGAGCCGGTGCCGCTGGTCTGCTTCGGCCCGCTGGTGCTCTGACGGCACGGGCCGCCGTTTGGAGCACGCGCCGTCGTCCCGTACGATGAGCGTGTACCCAAGACCGCCGGTCGTCCGTCGCTGCCCGCAGACTCCGTCTGCAGGACGTGACGGACCGAAGTCCCGCCCACGAGGTGGAGGCCAGCGCAGGTAGCGAATCGACGACGTCCGCCCGGCCCCGCCGCGCGTGCGACTGCGAGCCCCGCGCCTGCGCGGGGCTCTTTCTCGTTCCGGGACGGACGCCGGTGGTACCACCACCGGAAGGATTGCCATGGCGAGGCCGGACAAGGCAGCCGCAGTCGCCGAGATCTCGGAGAAGTTCCGCGACTCGAACGCTGCCGTGCTGACCGAGTACCGCGGGCTCACCGTCGCGCAGCTCAAGCAGCTGCGTCGGTCGCTCAGCGGCAACGCAACCTACGCCGTGGTGAAGAACACGCTGACCGCCATCGCGGCCAAGGAGGCCGGTGTCGAGGGACTCGACGCCGACCTGCAGGGTCCTTCGGCCATCGCCTTCGTCACCGGGGACCCGGTCGAGGCAGCCAAGGGTCTGCGTGACTTCGCCAAGGCGAACCCCGCGCTGGTCATCAAGGGCGGTGTCCTCGACGGGCGCCCCCTGACCGCCGCGGAGGTCACGAAGCTCGCGGACCTCGAGTCCCGCGAGGTCCTGCTGGCCAAGGCGGCCGGCGCGATGAAGGCCAAGCTCTTCCAGGCTGCCTACGTCTTCACCGCGAACACCGCCCAGGCCGCCCGCGTCATCGATGCCCTGCGTCAGAAGCAGGAATCGGAGGGCGCTGCCGCCTGATCCCGTGACCGGGCTCGCCCGGTCCCGCGATCGACGCAGCGCAAGCACAACACCCCGCTTCTGGCAGGCCCGCCCCGGGCCGCTGCCGAGCACCGACCGAAAGGAACGCCATCATGGCGAAGCTCAGCACCGACGAGCTCATCGAGCAGTTCAAGGGCCTCACCCTCATCGAGCTCAACGAGTTCGTGAAGGCCTTCGAGGAGACCTTCGAGGTCACCGCCGCCGCCCCCGCCGCCGTCGCGGTCGCCGCCCCCGCGGGTGGCGCCGGTGGCGACGCCCCGGCCGAGGAGGAGAAGGACGAGTTCGACGTCATCCTCGAGGCTGCCGGCGACAAGAAGATCCAGGTCATCAAGGAGGTGCGCGCGCTCACGTCCCTCGGCCTGAAGGAGGCCAAGGACCTCGTGGACGGTGCCCCGAAGCCGGTCCTGGAGGGCGCGAACAAGGAGACGGCCGAGAAGGCCAAGGCTGCCCTCGAGGGCGCCGGCGCCACGGTCACCCTCAAGTGATCGCACCGGTCCCGTCCTGACGGGACCGGTCGCACGCCGCACGAGGCCCGCACCCCGCCTGGGGTGCGGGCCTCGTCGTTCCCCGGGGGCGGCGCCGGGCGGCCAGGAGGGCCCGGGGGCGGCCCGCGGCGTCGCGCGGCGTCCTGGGGCGACCGGGATCCGACGGCGTCGGCGCACCGGCTTCACGGAACGGCCACGAGTGTGCCACCATGTGCGGGTCGACGACGCAGGACAGCGAGGTCGACAGCAGCAGGTGCAGGGCCCGCACGGCGGGCCGGAGGGCGGGCGACGAGGCCCGTGCGAGTACCGGCGAGGCGCGCAGCGTCCGGGGCCGGGCGGGGGAGTGTGCCCCGAGGTTGTGTGGCGACGCCTTCTTGGGGTATGCTCACGCTTTGCGCTGTCCTGTGCCCCCGATCTCATATACCCCCGACCCCCTCGACGACGTACGTGCGCGTCCGCGAGGTGTCGTGGCGGCGGTGATCGTGTCCAGCCCGGCCGGTGCAGCGTTCTTTCGATCTGCAGGGAAGGACCCCTCTTGGCTGCCTCGCGCACCCCTTCTGCTCCGTCCGCCGACGCCATCGCGAACCGCACCGCATCGCGTCGCCTCTCCTTCGCCAAGATCTTCGAGCCGCTCGAGGTCCCCGACCTGCTGGGCCTCCAGACCGAGAGCTTCGACTGGCTGCTCGGCAACGAGGCGTGGCAGGCGCGCGTCGCCGCCGCGGCCGAGGCCGGGCGCCAGGACGTGCCCTCGACGTCGGGTCTCGAGGAGATCTTCGAGGAGATCTCCCCGATCGAGGACTTCGGGTCCTCGATGTCGCTGTCGTTCTCCAACCACCGCTTCGAGCCGCCGAAGTACACGGCCGACGAGTGCAAGGAGAAGGACTTCACGTACGCCGCGCCGCTGTTCGTCACCGCGGAGTTCGTCAACTACAACACCGGTGAGATCAAGAGCCAGACGGTCTTCATGGGCGACTTCCCGCTCATGACCGAGCGTGGCACGTTCATCATCAACGGCACCGAGCGCGTCGTCGTCTCGCAGCTCGTCCGCTCGCCCGGCGTCTACTTCGAGCGCGCCGCCGACAAGACGAGCGACAAGGACATCTTCTCCGCGAAGATCATCCCGTCGCGCGGTGCCTGGCTCGAGTTCGAGATCGACAAGCGCGACGCCGTCGGCGTGCGCGTCGACCGCAAGCGCAAGCAGTCCGTGACCGTGCTGCTCAAGGCGCTCGGCCTCACGGAGTCCGAGATCCGCGAGCAGTTCGCGGACTTCCCGTCCGTGCTCGACACGCTCGAGAAGGACCACGTCCACACGCAGGACGAGGCGCTCGTCGACCTCTACCGCAAGATCCGCCCGGGCGAGCCGCCGACGGTCGAGGCCGGCCGCGCGCTCCTCGAGAACTTCTACTTCAACCCGAAGCGCTATGACCTCGCGAAGGTCGGCCGCTACAAGGCGAACAAGAAGCTCGGCATCGACGCGCCGCTCAGCGACTCCACGCTGTCGGTCTCGGACGTCGTCGCGACGATCAAGTACCTCGCGGCGCTGCATGCGGACCACGCGAGCATCCCGGGCACGCGCAACGGCGAGGCCGTCGAGGTGCGCGTCGAGACGGACGACATCGACCACTTCGGCAACCGCCGCATCCGCGCCGTCGGCGAGCTCATCCAGAACCAGGTCCGCACGGGCCTGTCGCGGATGGAGCGCGTCGTGCGCGAGCGCATGACGACGCAGGACGTCGAGGCGATCACGCCGCAGACGCTCATCAACATCCGCCCGGTCGTGGCGTCCATCCGCGAGTTCTTCGGCACGTCGCAGCTCTCGCAGTTCATGGACCAGAACAACCCGCTCGCGGGCCTGACGCACAAGCGTCGTCTCTCGGCCCTCGGCCCGGGTGGTCTGTCGCGCGACCGCGCCGGCATGGAGGTCCGTGACGTCCACCCGTCGCACTACGGCCGCATGTGCCCGATCGAGACTCCTGAGGGTCCGAACATCGGTCTGATCGGCTCGCTCGCGTCGTACGGGCGCATCAACCCGTTCGGCTTCATCGAGACGCCGTACCGCAAGGTGACCGCGGGCAAGGTGACCGACGAGGTCGTCTACCTCACGGCCGACGACGAGGACCGCCACGTCATCGCGCAGGCGAACCAGACGCTCAACGCCGACGGCTCCTTCGCGGACGAGCGCGTGCTCGTGCGCACCAAGGGCGGCGAGGTCGAGATCGTCCCCGGCGCGCAGGTCGACTACATGGACGTCTCGCCGCGCCAGATGGTCTCGGTCGCCACGGCGCTCATCCCGTTCCTCGAGCACGACGACGCGAACCGCGCCCTCATGGGTGCGAACATGCAGCGCCAGGCCGTGCCGCTGGTCCGCTCCGAGGCCCCGCTCGTCGGGACCGGCATGGAGTGGCGCGCGGCCGTCGACGCGGGCGACGTCGTCGTCGCGACGAAGCCCGGTGTCGTCACCGAGGTCTCGGCCGACCTCGTGCTCGTCGCGAACGACGACGGCACGACCGGCAGCTACCGGATCGCGAAGTTCCGCCGCTCGAACCAGGGCACGAGCTACAACCAGCGCGTGCTCGTCGACGAGGGCCAGCGCGTCGAGCCCGGCTCCGTCCTCGCGGACGGCCCGGCGACCGACGAGGGCGAGCTCGCGCTCGGCCGCAACCTCCTCGTGGCGTTCATGTCGTGGGAGGGCCACAACTACGAGGACGCGATCATCCTCAGCCAGCGTCTCGTGCAGGACGACGTGCTCTCCTCGATCCACATCGAGGAGCACGAGGTCGACGCGCGCGACACCAAGCTCGGCCCCGAGGAGATCACGCGGGACATCCCGAACGTCTCCGAGGACGTCCTGGCGGACCTCGACGAGCGCGGCATCATCCGCATCGGTGCCGAAGTCGGCGCGGGCGACGTCCTGGTCGGCAAGGTCACGCCGAAGGGCGAGACCGAGCTGACCCCGGAGGAGCGCCTGCTGCGCGCGATCTTCGGCGAGAAGGCGCGCGAGGTGCGCGACACGTCCCTCAAGGTGCCCCACGGCGAGTCCGGCACGGTCATCGGCGTGCGCGAGTTCAACCGCGAGGACGGCGACGAGCTGCCCGCGGGCGTGAACCAGCTCGTGCGCGTCTACATCGCGCAGCGCCGCAAGATCACGGACGGCGACAAGCTCGCCGGCCGTCACGGCAACAAGGGCGTCATCTCCAAGATCCTGCCCGTCGAGGACATGCCGTTCCTCGAGGACGGGACGCCGGTCGACGTCGTCCTCAACCCGCTGGGCGTCCCCGGTCGTATGAACGTGGGCCAGGTCCTCGAGACCCACCTCGGGTGGGTCGCGAAGCAGGGCTGGGACATCTCGCTCGCCGACGGCAAGGACCTCTCCTGGCGGGAGAACGTCCCCGAGATCGCCGCGACGTCCGAGCCGGGCCGTCCCGTCGCCACCCCGGTGTTCGACGGCGTCCACGAGGACGCGCTCACGGGCCTGCTCTCGACGACCATCCCGAACCGCGACGGCGACCGCATGGTCGGCGCCGACGGCAAGGCGCGTCTCTTCGACGGCCGCTCCGGCGAGCCGTTCCCCGAGGCCGTGTCGGTGGGCTACATGTACATCCTCAAGCTCCACCACCTGGTCGACGACAAGATCCACGCGCGCTCGACCGGCCCGTACTCGATGATCACCCAGCAGCCGCTCGGTGGTAAGGCGCAGTTCGGCGGTCAGCGCTTCGGCGAGATGGAGGTGTGGGCCCTCGAGGCGTACGGCGCGGCCTACACGCTCCAGGAGCTCCTCACGATCAAGTCGGACGACGTGCCCGGTCGCGTCAAGGTCTACGAGGCGATCGTCAAGGGCGAGAACATCCCCGACTCGGGCATCCCGGAGTCCTTCAAGGTCCTCCTCAAGGAGATGCAGTCGCTGTGCCTGAACGTCGAGGTGCTCTCGAGCGACGGCGTGTCCATCGAGATGCGGGAGTCGGACGACGACGTGTACCGCGCAGCCGAAGAGCTCGGCATCGACCTGTCGCGCCGCCCCAACGCGGCGTCCAGCGTCGACGAGATCTGATCTCGGGCAGGT
Organism: Cellulosimicrobium sp. RS; assembly: GCF_046159675.1. Lineage (NCBI taxonomy): Bacteria > Bacillati > Actinomycetota > Actinomycetes > Micrococcales > Promicromonosporaceae > Cellulosimicrobium > Cellulosimicrobium sp. RS. The sequence continues at coordinate 65,814 of NZ_JBJXVU010000013.1, forward strand.
GGGAGCGGGTCACCCCGCTCCCACCGACGACCCCCACACCAACCGTCTTTTTGGCGTCGGGGCCGGCCACGGCCGGTCCCGGCAGGCGAAGGAAGTAGGACAACTTGCTCGACGTCAACGTCTTCGACGAGCTGCGTATCGGCCTGGCCACGGCCGACGACATCCGTGCGTGGTCGCACGGTGAGGTGAAGAAGCCCGAGACCATCAACTACCGCACCCTCAAGCCCGAGAAGGACGGACTCTTCTGCGAGAAGATCTTCGGCCCCACCCGGGACTGGGAGTGCTACTGCGGCAAGTACAAGCGCGTGCGCTTCAAGGGCATCATCTGCGAGCGCTGCGGCGTCGAGGTGACGCGCTCGAAGGTGCGTCGTGAGCGCATGGGCCACATCGAGCTCGCCGCGCCGGTCACGCACATCTGGTTCTTCAAGGGCGTGCCCTCGCGCCTCGGCTACCTGCTCGACCTCGCCCCGAAGGACCTCGAGAAGGTCATCTACTTCGCGGCGTACATGATCACCTCGGTCGACGAGGAGGGCCGCCAGGAGGACCTCCCGAACCTCCAGAACGAGATCGACCTGGAGAAGAAGGAGATCGCGGACGCCCGCGACAACGACATCAACTCCCGCGCCCAGAAGCTCGAGGCCGACCTGGCCGAGCTCGAGGCCGAGGGTGCCAAGGCCGACGCGCGCCGCAAGGTCCGCGACTCGGCCGAGCGCGAGATGGCGCAGATCCGCAAGCGCGCCGACGCCCAGCTCGACCGTCTCGAGCAGGTGTGGGACCGCTTCAAGAACCTCAAGGTCGCCGACCTCGAGGGCGACGAGATGCTGTACCGCGCCCTCCAGGACCGCTACGGCACCTACTTCGAGGGCTCGATGGGCGCCGCGGCGATCCAGAAGCGTCTCCAGGACTTCGACCTGGAGGCGGAGGCCGAGTCCCTGCGCGAGACCATCCGCTCGGGCAAGGGCCAGCGCAAGACGCGTGCCCTCAAGCGCCTCAAGGTCGTCAACGCGTTCCTCACCACGACGAACTCGCCCACGGGCATGGTGCTCGACGCCGTCCCGGTCATCCCGCCGGACCTGCGCCCGATGGTGCAGCTCGACGGTGGCCGCTTCGCGACGAGCGACCTCAACGACCTGTACCGCCGCGTGATCAACCGGAACAACCGCCTCAAGCGTCTCCTCGACCTGGGTGCGCCGGAGATCATCGTCAACAACGAGAAGCGGATGCTCCAGGAGGCCGTGGACTCGCTGTTCGACAACGGCCGCCGCGGTCGTCCGGTCACCGGCCCGGGCAACCGCCCGCTCAAGTCCATCTCGGACATGCTCAAGGGCAAGCAGGGTCGTTTCCGTCAGAACCTGCTCGGCAAGCGCGTCGACTACTCGGGCCGTTCGGTCATCGTCGTCGGCCCGCAGCTCAAGCTGCACCAGTGCGGCCTGCCGAAGCAGATGGCGCTCGAGCTGTTCAAGCCGTTCGTCATGAAGCGCCTCGTGGACCTCAACCACGCGCAGAACATCAAGAGCGCGAAGCGCATGGTCGAGCGTGCCCGCCCGGTCGTGTGGGACGTGCTCGAAGAGGTCATCACCGAGCACCCCGTGCTGCTCAACCGTGCACCGACGCTGCACCGCCTGGGCATCCAGGCGTTCGAGCCGCAGCTCGTCGAGGGCAAGGCGATCCACCTGCACCCGCTCGTCTGCGCCGCGTTCAACGCGGACTTCGACGGTGACCAGATGGCCGTCCACCTGCCCCTGAGCGCCGAGGCGCAGGCCGAGGCCCGCATCCTCATGCTCTCGAGCAACAACATCCTCAAGCCGTCGGACGGCCGTCCGGTGACCATGCCCTCGCAGGACATGATCATCGGTCTGTACCACCTGACGAGCGACCGCGAGGGTGCCGAGGGCGAGGGTCGTGCGTTCGGCTCGGTGGCCGAGGCGATCATGGCGTTCGACCAGGGCACCCTGGACCTCAACGCCCGGGTGAAGATCCGCACGACGGACCTCGTCCCGCCGGTCTCCGGCTTCGAGGCTCCCGAGGGCTGGGAGGAGGGTCAGCCGATCCTCTTCGACACCACGCTCGGTCGCGCGCTGTTCAACGAGACGCTCCCCGTCGACTACCCGTACGTGAACTCGGTCGTCGACAAGAAGCGCCTCTCGGCGATCGTCAACGAGCTCGCGGAGCGCTACCCGAAGGTCGAGGTCGCGGCGTCGCTCGACGCGCTGAAGGCCGCCGGCTTCCGCTGGGCGACCCGCTCGGGCGTCACGATCGCGATCTCCGACGTGGCGACGCCCAAGGAGAAGGCCGTCATCCTCGAGCAGCACGAGGAGCGCGCGCTCAAGGTCCAGCAGCAGTACGACCGTGGTCTCATCACGGACGACGAGCGCCGTCAGGAGCTCATCGAGATCTGGACCCAGGCGACGGACAAGGTCGCGTCGGTCATGCGCGAGAACCTCGAGGCGAACGACCGCAACACCGTGTACCGCATGGTCGGCTCGGGTGCGCGTGGTAACTGGATGCAGGTCCGTCAGATCGCCGGTATGCGCGGTCTCGTGGCGAACCCGAAGGGCGAGATCATCCCGCGCCCGATCAAGTCCAACTACCGCGAGGGCCTGTCCGTCCTCGAGTACTTCATCGCGACGCACGGTGCCCGCAAGGGTCTGGCGGACACCGCGCTGCGGACCGCCGACTCGGGCTACCTCACGCGTCGTCTCGTGGACGTGTCGCAGGACGTCATCGTCCGCGAGGAGGACTGCGGCACCGAGCGCGGCCTGACCCTGCCGATCGCCGAGGAGCTCGCGGGCAAGCTCGTGCGCCACCCGAAGGTGGAGACGAGCGTCTACTCGCGCACCCTCGCGGCCGACCTGGTCGACCCCGAGGGGAACGTCGTCGGCAAGGCCGGCGACGACGCGGGCGACGTCCTCATCGACGCCGCGGTCACCGCGGGCGTCCGCGAGGCCAAGGTCCGCTCGGTCCTCACGTGCGAGTCGCGCGTCGGCACGTGCGCCAAGTGCTACGGGCGCTCGCTCGCCACGGGCAAGCTCGTCGACATCGGCGAGGCGGTCGGCATCATCGCCGCCCAGTCGATCGGTGAGCCGGGCACGCAGCTGACGATGCGTACCTTCCACACCGGTGGTGTCGCCTCCGCGGACGACATCACGCAGGGTCTGCCGCGTGTCACGGAGCTCTTCGAGGCCCGCACCCCCAAGGGTGAGGCGCCCATCGCGGAGTTCTCGGGCCGCATCGCGATCGACGACTCGGAGCGCTCGCGCCGTCTGGTGCTCACGCCGGACGACGGCTCGGAGGAGATCGCCTACCCGGTGACGAAGCGTGCCCGTCTGCTCGTGCAGGACGGCGACCACGTGAACGTCGGCACGCAGCTCGTCCAGGGTGCGGTGGACCCGAAGAAGGTCCTGCGCATCCTCGGCCCGCGCGCCACGCAGAAGCACCTGGTGGACGAGGTCCAGGAGGTCTACCGCTCGCAGGGCGTGGACATCCACGACAAGCACATCGAGGTCATCGTGCGGCAGATGCTGCGTCGCGTGACCGTGCTCGACTCGGGTGACTCGCACCTCCTGCCGGGCGAGCTCGCCGAGCGCGGCCGCTTCGAGGACGCGAACCGTCGCGCGGTGGCGGAGGGTGGCCAGCCGGCCTCCGGCCGTCCGGAGCTGATGGGCATCACGAAGGCGTCGCTCGCGACGGACTCGTGGCTCTCGGCCGCGTCGTTCCAGGAGACGACGCGCGTGCTCACCGAGGCGTCGATGAGCGGTCGTCGTGACCCGCTCCTCGGCCTCAAGGAGAACGTCATCATCGGTAAGCTCATCCCGGCCGGTACCGGTCTTCCCCGGTACACCAAGGTCCAGGTCGAGCCGACCGAGCAGGCCAAGACGGAGCTCTACCCGAGCTTCGGCTACGACGAGATCGACTTCCCGGCGCTCGGCATGGGCTCCGGCGAGGCGATCCCGCTCGAGGACCTGGACTTCGGCGACTACCGCTGACGTCCCACGACGGGTGCCCGTCGGCTGCCGCGCCTCGTACGCGGTGGCCGGCGGGCACCCGTCGTCGTCCCTCCTGCGGGACGACGACGGGCCTGGGGGAGCGGCCGTGCTCGCGACCTGCTCCTTTGACTCCTTGCCGGGTGGCAGGTAACCTGGTAAACCGTGCCCGCGCCGTCGGGCCCTCCGTGATGTCCCTGGCGGGACGGTGCGGGCGAGCGATCGTCGCACACCGCCGCGTGGCGGTCTCCGGACGGGCCGATGTGAGTGCCCGGGCACTCCGGATCCCGGTCCTGGTGGCGCGCTCGCGCCCACGGCCCGGAGCCGGACCATCGAGCCGGTGGTAGGTGGCTGCTGCAGCGTCTCTCGCGCTGCGGGTGCCTCGTGCGATCGGCTCCAGCAGCCCGCACGACCACCATCGGGGATAGCCCCGGTAGCTCGAGAAGACACGGAGACGTAGTGCCTACGATCCAGCAGCTCGTCCGCAAGGGGCGGACCTCGAAGGTGGGGAAGTCCAAGACTCCCGCCCTCAAGGGCTCCCCGCAGCGGCGCGGTGTGTGCACGCGCGTGTACACCACCACCCCGAAGAAGCCGAACTCCGCGCTGCGCAAGGTCGCTCGCGTGAAGCTCTCCTCCCAGGTCGAGGTCACGGCCTACATCCCCGGCGTCGGCCACAACCTCCAGGAGCACTCCATCGTGCTCGTGCGCGGCGGTCGTGTGAAGGACCTCCCGGGTGTGCGCTACAAGATCGTGCGCGGCGCGCTCGACACGCAGGGCGTGAAGAACCGCAAGCAGGCCCGCAGCCGCTACGGCGCCAAGAAGGAGAAGAGCTGATGCCTCGCAAGGGCCCGGCCCCGAAGCGGCCGCTCATCGTCGACCCGGTCTACGGGTCTCCCGTCGTCACGCAGCTCATCAACAAGGTGCTGCTCGACGGCAAGAAGTCCACCGCCGAGTCGATCGTCTACGGCGCCCTCGAGGGCGTCCGGGCGAAGACGGACGGCGACCCGGTCGTCGTGCTCAAGCGCGCGCTCGAGAACGTCCGCCCGGCGCTCGAGGTCCGCTCGCGCCGCGTCGGTGGTGCGACCTACCAGGTCCCGGTCGAGGTGCGCCCGGCGCGTGCGACGACCCTCGCGCTGCGCTGGCTCACGGACTACTCGCGCGCCCGTCGCGAGAAGACCATGACGGAGCGCCTCATGAACGAGATCCTCGACGCCAGCAACGGCCTCGGCGCCGCGGTCAAGCGCCGCGAGGACATGCACAAGATGGCGGAGTCCAACAAGGCCTTCGCCCACTACCGCTGGTAGTCCGCACGACGGGCCCCGGGGACCGGAGCGTCCCCGGGGCTGTCGGCGGGTCCGAGGCCGGTCATCCCGGTCCGAGCAGCGCCCCCGACTCAACCCATCTAACGAGGGAAGCAGACCGTGGCACTTGACGTGCTGACCGACCTGAGCAAGGTCCGCAACATCGGCATCATGGCCCACATCGATGCCGGGAAGACCACGACCACCGAGCGCATCCTGTTCTACACGGGTGTGAACTACAAGCTCGGCGAGACGCACGACGGCGCGTCCACGACCGACTGGATGGAGCAGGAGAAGGAGCGCGGCATCACCATTACGTCCGCCGCCGTCTCGTGCTACTGGAACAAGAACCAGATCAACATCATCGACACGCCCGGCCACGTCGACTTCACGGTCGAGGTCGAGCGCTCCCTGCGCGTGCTCGACGGCGCCGTCGCCGTCTTCGACGGCAAGGAGGGCGTCGAGCCGCAGTCTGAGACGGTGTGGCGCCAGGCGGACAAGTACAACGTCCCGCGCATCTGCTTCGTCAACAAGATGGACAAGCTCGGCGCGGACTTCTACTTCACCGTCGACACGATCATCAACCGCCTCAAGGCGAAGCCGCTGGTCATCCAGCTCCCGATCGGGGCCGAGAGCGACTTCACCGGTGTCGTGGACCTGCTCGAGATGAAGGCGCTCGTCTGGCACGGGGAGACCCAGCTCGGCGAGGCGTACGACACCGAGGAGATCCCCGCGGACCTGGTCGAGAAGGCCCAGCAGTACCGCAGCGAGCTCGTCGAGGCCGTCGCCGAGGCCGACGAGGAGCTGCTCGAGAAGTACCTCGGTGGCGAGGAGCTGACGATCGCCGAGCTCAAGGCCGGCATCCGCAAGCTCGTCATCGCGGGCGAGGCGTTCCCGGTCCTGTGCGGCTCCGCGTTCAAGAACAAGGGCGTCCAGCCCATGCTCGACGCGGTCATCGACTACCTGCCGTCGCCCCTCGACGTGCCGGCCATCGACGGTCACGACCCGAAGGACGAGGAGAAGGTCATCCAGCGTCACCCCGACGCCTCGGAGCCGTTCTCCGCGCTCGCCTTCAAGGTCGCGGCGCACCCGTTCTTCGGCAAGCTCACCTACGTGCGCGTGTACTCCGGTCGCGTCGAGCCCGGCCAGCAGGTCGCGAACTCGACCAAGGGCAAGAAGGAGCGCGTCGGCAAGATCTTCCAGATGCACTCCAACAAGGAGAACCCGGTCGACGAGGCGAGCGCCGGTCACATCTACGCGGTCATCGGCCTCAAGGACACCACGACCGGCGACACGCTGAGCGACATGGCGAACCCGGTCATCCTCGAGTCGATGAGCTTCCCCGAGCCCGTCATCGACGTGGCGATCGAGCCGAAGACGAAGGCCGACCAGGAGAAGCTCTCCACGGCGATCCAGAAGCTCGCCGAGGAGGACCCGACCTTCCGCGTGAAGCTGGACGACGAGACCGGCCAGACCGTCATCGGCGGCATGGGCGAGCTCCACCTCGACATCCTCGTCGACCGCATGCGTCGCGAGTTCAAGGTCGAGGCGAACGTCGGCAAGCCGCAGGTCGCGTACCGCGAGACGATCCGCCGCAAGGCCGAGAAGATCGAGTACACGCACAAGAAGCAGACCGGTGGGTCCGGGCAGTTCGCGAAGGTCCAGGTGACCTTCGAGCCGCTCGACACGTCCGAGGGCGAGCTCTACGAGTTCTCCAACGCCGTCACCGGTGGTCGCATCCCGCGCGAGTACATCCCCAGCGTCGACGCCGGCATCCAGTCCGCGATGGAGCTCGGCGTGCTCGCCGGCTTCCCGCTGGTCGGGGTGAAGGCGATCCTGCTCGACGGCGCCTACCACGAGGTCGACTCCTCGGAGATGGCGTTCAAGATCGCCGGCTCGATGGTCCTCAAGGAGGGCGTCAAGCGGGCGGACCCGGTTCTGCTGGAGCCGGTGATGGCGGTCGAGGTGCGTACGCCCGAGGAGTACATGGGCGACGTCATCGGCGACCTGAACTCACGTCGTGGAATGATCCAGTCCATGGAGGACGCGACGGGTGTGAAGGTCGTCCGGGCCCACGTACCGTTGTCAGAGATGTTCGGGTACATCGGTGACCTCCGGTCCAAGACCCAGGGTCGTGCGGTGTACTCGATGCAGTTCGACAACTACGCCGAGGTTCCTCGGAACGTTGCCGAAGAGATCATCAAGAAGACCCGGGGCGAGTGAGTCCCCACAGGTCGAAGACCCGCACAACCATCAACCTGTAGGAAACCGCAACGCCCCGCGGATGTAGGATCTCTCGGTCGACATTCGCAACGTTCGGCACATCTACCCAAGTCCCAGGAGGACCCCAGTGGCTAAGGCCAAGTTCGAGCGGACCAAGCCGCACGTCAACGTCGGCACCATCGGTCACGTCGACCACGGTAAGACGACGCTGACGGCAGCGATCTCGAAGACGCTCGCGGACACGTACCCGGACCTGCCGGCGAACACGCAGCGCAACTTCGACGAGATCGACGCGGCTCCCGAGGAGAAGCAGCGCGGTATCACGATCAACATCGCGCACATCGAGTACGAGACGCCGAAGCGCCACTACGCGCACGTCGACGCCCCGGGTCACGCCGACTACATCAAGAACATGATCACCGGTGCCGCCCAGATGGACGGCGCGATCCTGGTGGTCGCCGCGACCGACGGCCCGATGGCCCAGACGCGCGAGCACGTCCTGCTCGCCCGCCAGGTCGGCGTGCCGTACCTGCTCGTGGCGCTCAACAAGTCCGACATGGTCGACGACGAGGAGATCCTCGAGCTCGTCGAGATGGAGGTGCGCGAGCTCCTCTCCTCGCAGGAGTTCGACGGTGACAACGCGCCGGTCGTGCGCGTCTCCGGTCTCAAGGCGCTCGAGGGCGACCCCGAGTGGACCGCGAAGATCCTCGAGCTCATGGAGGCCGTGGACGAGAACGTGCCCGAGCCCGTCCGCGAGCTCGACAAGCCGTTCCTCATGCCCGTCGAGGACGTCTTCACGATCACCGGTCGTGGCACCGTCGTCACCGGCAAGGTGGAGCGTGGCACGCTCGACCTCAACTCGGACGTCGAGATCGTCGGCATCCGCTCGCCCCAGAAGACCACGGTCACGGGCATCGAGACGTTCCACAAGCAGATGGACCAGGCTCAGGCCGGCGACAACACCGGTCTGCTCCTGCGCGGCATCAAGCGCGAGGACGTCGAGCGCGGCCAGGTCGTCGTGAAGCCGGGCTCGATCACCCCGCACACGCAGTTCGAGGCGCAGGTCTACATCCTGGGCAAGGACGAGGGCGGCCGTCACAACCCGTTCTACTCGAACTACCGTCCGCAGTTCTACTTCCGCACGACGGACGTCACCGGCGTCATCACGCTGCCCGAGGGCACCGAGATGGTCATGCCCGGTGACAACACCGAGATGACGGTCGAGCTGATCCAGCCGATCGCCATGGAGGAGGGCCTCGGCTTCGCCATCCGTGAGGGTGGCCGCACCGTCGGCTCGGGCCGCGTCACCAAGATCCTCAAGTGATCTGACGCTGCCTCTGCAGCACCTCGTCGAAGGCCCGGTCCCGTCCGCGGGGCCGGGCCTTCGGCCTGCGGTCACCGTCACACCGGCGTCGCGTCGTCCCGACTTGGACGACGGCGGCTTCGTGTGGCAGACTGTTCAGGTTGCCTGTTACGGGTGCGCTCTTTCACGTGTCGAACAGTGTGTTGAACCGGTCCTCTCGCCGAGGGCCAGGACCCCGGGACTTCTCCCGGGTCTGCGGGTTGAGCTCTCTGTGTCGCCATGGATCGAGTACCCCGCGGAACACACGTTCCGACAGGCTCGCACAAACGTTGTGGTCCGGTTCGCGGAGCCGTGCGTCAGCACGGAGCCCGGCGGGAGTCCACATATCCAACGGCCCTGCGCCTCTTGGCGTGTGCGCCCAGGTGCGTCGCGACTACGCGACACGCCCGAGCGCGGGGGTCGGACAGCTAGCGGTTCGAGAGAGAGAGTCAGACGACGCCATGGCGGGACAGAAGATCCGCATCCGGCTCAAGTCCTACGACCACGAGGTCATCGACAGCTCGGCGCGCAAGATCGTCGACACGGTGACGCGCGCTGGTGCAACGGTCGTGGGTCCGGTGCCGCTGCCGACGGAGAAGAACGTCTTCTGCGTCATCCGGTCGCCTCACAAGTACAAGGACAGCCGCGAGCACTTCGAGATGCGCACGCACAAGCGGCTGATCGACATCATCGATCCCACGCCGAAGGCGGTCGACTCGCTCATGCGTCTCGACCTGCCGGCTGACGTGAACATCGAGATCAAGCTCTGAGGCTGGAGGACATCATGACTACCCCCCAGCAGAACGCGCGCCCGGTCACCGCGGTGCTCGGCACGAAGCTCGGGATGACGCAGCTCTGGGACGAGGCCGGGCGCCTCGTGCCCGTCACCGTCGTCGCGGTCGGCACGAACGTCGTGACGCAGGTGCGCACGTCGGACGCCGACGGCTACGCCGCCGTGCAGCTCGCCTACGGCCAGATCGACCCGCGCAAGGTCACGAAGCCGCTCAAGGGCCACTTCGAGAAGGCCGGCGTCACGCCGCGTCGTCACGTCGCCGAGGTCCGCACCACCGACGCCACCGAGTACTCGCTCGGCCAGGAGATCACCGCGGAGGCCTTCGAGGCCGGCGCCGTGGTCGACGTCGTGGGCACGACCAAGGGCAAGGGCACCGCCGGTGTCATGAAGCGTCACGGCTTCTCCGGCGTGGGTGCCTCCCACGGCTCGCACCGCAACCACCGCAAGCCCGGCTCGATCGGTGGGGCCTCGACCCCGTCGCGAGTCTTCAAGGGCCTGCGCATGGCCGGTCGGATGGGCAACGTCCGTCAGACCACCCAGAACCTGACCGTCCACGCGGTCGACGCCGAGAAGGGTCTGCTGCTCGTCAAGGGCGCGGTTCCCGGCCCCAAGGGCGGCGTCGTCCTCGTGCGCAGCGCCGCGAAGGGAGCGTGAACCCCATGTCCGCTCTGACCGTTGACGTGCTGGACCCCAAGGGCAAGAAGGCCGGCACCGCCGAGCTCCCCGCCGAGGTGTTCGACGTCGAGCTCAACGTCCCGCTGATCCACCAGGTCGTCGTCGCCCAGCGTGCTGCCGCACGCCAGGGCACCCACGACACCAAGTCCCGCGGCGAGGTCCGCGGTGGTGGTCGCAAGCCGTACAAGCAGAAGGGCACCGGCCGCGCCCGCCAGGGTTCGACCCGTGCGCCGCAGTTCGCCGGCGGTGGCGTCGTCCACGGCCCCACGCCGCGCTCGTACGACCAGCGGACGCCCAAGAAGATGAAGGCCGCCGCGCTCCGCGGTGCCCTCTCGGACCGCGCCCGCAACGGCCGCGTCCACGTGGTGACCGGCTTCGGCGTCGACGGCGTGCCGTCGACCAAGACCGCCGTCACGACGCTCGCCAAGCTCTCCGGGCGCAAGCACGTCCTCGTCGTCACCGAGCGTGGCGACGAGCTGACGATCAAGTCGCTGCGGAACGTCGAGCAGGTCCACCTCCTGGTGGCCGACCAGCTCAACACCTACGACGTGCTCGTCTCCGACGACGTCGTCTTCACGCAGGGCGCGCTCGACGCGTTCCTGACGGGCCCGGCCACGGGTCGCTCCGCGAAGGCCGTCGCCACCTCCACCGAGGCGGACGAGACTGCTGCCGAGGAGGCCGCGAAGTGACCACCGTGACCAAGGACCCCCGTGACGTGATCCTCGCGCCGGTCGTCTCCGAGAAGAGCTACGGCCTGCTCGACGAGGGCAAGTACACGTTCGTCGTCGACCCGCGGGCCAACAAGACCGAGATCAAGATCGCCGTCGAGCAGATCTTCTCGGTCAAGGTCGCCTCGGTGAACACGATCAACCGCAAGGGCAAGACGCGTCGCACGCGTTTCGGCCTGGGCAAGCGCAAGGACACCAAGCGTGCGATCGTCACCCTCCGCGAGGGCACGATCGACATCTTCGGCTGAGCCGACGAGAGCAGATTGAGGACAGATCCCCATGGGAATCCGTAAGTACAAGCCGACGACGCCCGGCCGCCGCGGCTCGAGCGTCGCCGACTTCGCCGAGATCACGCGCTCGCAGCCGGAGAAGTCTCTGGTCCGCCCGCTCTCCAAGAGCGGCGGCCGCAACAGCTCCGGTCGTATCACCACCCGTCACAAGGGTGGTGGCCACAAGCGTGCGTACCGCGTGATCGACTTCCGTCGTCACGACAAGGACGGCGTGCCGGCGAAGGTCGCGCACATCGAGTACGACCCCAACCGCACCGCGCGCATCGCGCTCCTGCACTACGCGGACGGCGAGAAGCGCTACATCGTCGCGCCGGCCAAGCTCAAGCAGGGCGACGTCGTCGAGGCGGGCGCGGGCGCGGACATCAAGCCCGGCAACAACCTGCCGCTGCGCAACATCCCGACCGGTACGGTCATCCACGCCATCGAGCTCAAGCCCGGTGGCGGCGCGAAGATCGCCCGCTCGGCCGGTGCGTCCGTGCAGCTCGTCGCCAAGGACGGGCCGTACGCGCAGCTGCGCATGCCCTCCGGCGAGATCCGCAACGTCGACCTGCGCTGCCGCGCGACGGTCGGCGAGGTCGGCAACGCCGAGCAGTCGAACATCAACTGGGGCAAGGCCGGCCGCATGCGCTGGAAGGGCAAGCGCCCGACCGTCCGCGGTGTCGCCATGAACCCGATCGACCACCCGCACGGTGGTGGTGAGGGCAAGACCTCCGGTGGTCGCCACCCGGTGAGCCCGTGGGGCCAGCCGGAGGGTCGTACCCGCCGTCCCAACAAGCCGAGCGACAAGCTGATCGTGCGTCGTCGCCGTACCGGCAAGAAGCGCTGATAGGAGCCTGGAGACATGCCTCGTAGCCTGAAGAAGGGCCCCTTCGTCGACGACCACCTGCAGAAGAAGGTGGACGCTCAGAACGAGAAGGGGACCAAGAACGTCATCAAGACCTGGTCCCGTCGGTCGGTCATCACGCCCGACTTCCTCGGTCACACGTTCGCCGTGCACGACGGTCGCAAGCACACGCCGGTGTTCGTCACCGAGTCGATGGTCGGCCACAAGCTCGGCGAGTTCGCTCCCACGCGGACCTTCCGCGGCCACGTGAAGGACGACAAGAAGGGTCGTCGCCGCTGACCCCCGGGTCAGTCTGGTGACGACCTGGACGGTCAAGAGACAAGAAGGCAGGACAGCAATGGAAGCCAAGGCGCAGGCGCGGTTCGTCCGTGTCACGCCCCAGAAGGCCCGGCGCGTCGTGGACCTCATCCGTGGCAAGCAGGCCTCCGAGGCCGTCGCGGTGCTGAAGTTCGCACCGCAGGCGGCGAGCGAGCCCGTCCGCAAGGTCGTGGAGAGCGCCATCGCCAACGCCCGGGTGAAGGCGGACCGCGCGAGCGAAGCGTTCGAGGAGCAGGAGCTCGTCGTGCGTGAGGCGTTCGTCGACGAGGGCCCGACCCTCAAGCGTTTCCGCCCGCGGGCCCAGGGCCGTGCGAACCGCATCCTCAAGCGCACCAGCCACATCACCGTGGTCGTCGCTCCGCGTGAGAACACGAAGGGAAGTGCCCGATAGTGGGACAGAAGGTTCACCCGCACGGGTACCGCCTCGGCATCACCACCGACCACCGGTCGCGCTGGTTCGCCGACAGCACCAAGCCCGGCCAGCGGTACCGCGACTACGTCCGCGAGGACGTCCAGATCCGCAAGCTCATGAGCACGGGTCTCGAGCGCGCCGGCATCTCCAAGGTCGAGATCGAGCGCACCCGTGACCGCGTCCGCGTGGACATCCACACGGCGCGCCCGGGCATCGTCATCGGCCGCCGCGGCGCCGAGGCCGACCGCATCCGCGGCGAGCTCGAGAAGCTCACCGGCAAGCAGGTGCAGCTCAACATCCTCGAGGTGAAGAACGCCGAGACGGACGCGCAGCTCGTCGCGCAGGGCATCGCCGAGCAGCTCGCGAGCCGCGTCTCGTTCCGTCGTGCCATGCGCAAGGGCATCCAGTCCGCGCAGCGCGCCGGCGCGAAGGGCATCCGCGTGCAGGTCTCCGGCCGCCTCGGTGGCGCGGAGATGAGCCGGTCGGAGTTCTACCGCGAGGGTCGTGTGCCGCTGCACACGCTGCGCGCGTACATCGACTACGGCTTCTTCGAGGCCCGCACCACGTTCGGCCGCATCGGCGTGAAGGTGTGGATCTACAAGGGCGACGTCACCGAGAAGGAGTTCGCCGCGCAGCAGGCCACGGCCGCTCCGCGCCAGGGCCGTGGCGGCCCGCGCGGTGAGCGCGGCGGCGACCGTCGTGGTGGCGGCCGTCGTCCCGAGCGTTCGGCCGAGCGGACCCCCGCGTCCGAGTCGCCGGCGGCGCCCGAGCAGGCTGCTCCCGCCGCGGAGGCGAAGGCCCCTGAGACCGGAACGGAGGCCTGAGTCATGCTGATCCCGCGCAGGCTCAAGCACCGCAAGCAGCACCACCCGTCGCGCTCCGGCGCGGCGAAGGGTGGCACCCAGATCTCGTTCGGCGAGTACGGCATCCAGGCTCTCGAGCCGGCGTACGTGACGAACCGCCAGATCGAGGCTGCTCGTATCGCGATGACCCGCCACATCAAGCGTGGCGGCAAGGTCTGGATCAACATCTACCCGGACCGTCCCCTGACCAAGAAGCCTGCCGAGACCCGCATGGGTTCCGGTAAGGGTTCGCCCGAGTGGTGGGTCGCCAATGTCAAGCCCGGCCGGATCGTCTTCGAGCTGGCGGGTGTCCCGGAGGACCTGGCTCGCGAGGCCATGCGCCGCGCGATCCACAAGCTCCCGATGAAGTGCCGTTTCGTGGTGCGCGAGGGTGGTGGCAACTGATGGCAATCGGAACGAAGGGGCTCGCCCCCGTCGACCTCGACGCCATGGACGACGAGACGCTCGTCGCCGAGCTCAAGAAGGTCAAGGAGGAGCTCTTCAACCTCCGCTTCCAGTCGGCCACCGGCCAGCTGGAGAGCCACGGGCGCCTCAAGGCCGTCCGCCGCGACATCGCGCGGATCTACACGATCCTGCGTGAGCGCGAGCTCGGCATCCGAACCGCGCCGAGCGCCGAGTGAGTGAGGCTGGAATGAGCGAGAACGCAACGAACGCGCCCGAGGCGGCCGAGGAGCGCGCGCACCGCAAGACGCGCCGCGGCTACGTCGTGAGCGACAAGATGGACAAGACCGTGGTGGTCGAGGTCGAGGACCGGGTCAAGCACCCGCTCTACGGCAAGGTCATCCGCCGCACGAGCAAGGTCAAGGCGCACGACGAGCAGAACTCTGCCGGCGTGGGCGACCTGGTGCTCATCATGGAGACCCGCCCGCTGTCCGCGACCAAGCGGTGGCGCCTCGCGGAGATCCTCGAGAAGGCCAAGTGATCCACCGGTCGTGACGGGCGGGCCCCGGCTCGCTCGTCACGACCGCTCTCGTGCCGCACCGCGGTGCGGCAACCAGTGAGGACAGGTCGGGCGGGTCCACCGCCCGGTCCTGGCCGGTTCACCCGCGAGGGACCCGGCACTGACAGCTATCCGTTCGGCAAGGCTCGCCCCCGGCGAGAACCGGCTCGACGACAGGAGTTCATTACATGATCCAGCAGGAGTCGCGACTTCGTGTCGCCGACAACACGGGTGCCAAGGAGATTCTCTGCATCCGTGTTCTCGGTGGCTCGGGCCGTCGCTACGCCGGAATCGGCGACGTCATCGTCGCAACCGTCAAGGACGCGATCCCGGGCGGCAACGTGAAGAAGGGCGACGTGGTCAAGGCCGTCGTCGTCCGCACCGCCAAGGAGCGCCGTCGTCCGGACGGTTCCTACATCAAGTTCGACGAGAACGCCGCCGTGATCCTCAAGAACGACGGCGAGCCGCGCGGGACGCGCATCTTCGGCCCGGTCGGGCGCGAGCTGCGCGACAAGCGGTTCATGAAGATCATCTCGCTGGCTCCGGAGGTGCTCTGACCATGGCCAAGATCAAGAAGGGCGACCTCGTCGTCGTCATCGCGGGCAAGGACAAGGGCAAGCAGGGGCGCGTCCTCGAGGTGCTCACCGACCGTGACCGCGTCATCGTCGAGGGCGTCCAGCGCGTCACCAAGCACACCAAGGTCGGCCAGTCGCAGCGCGGCACGCGGACCGGTGGGATCGAGACCGTCGAGGCCCCGATCCACATCAGCAACGTGATGGTCGTCGACCCGGAGACCAAGAAGGGCACCCGCGTCGGGTACCGCACCGAAGAGGTCGAGCGTGACGGCCGCAAGCGCACCGTGCGCGTGCGTGTCGCCAAGCGCTCCGGGAAGGACATCTGATGAGCACCGAGATCGTCGCCCCCGAGGTGCCCCGCCTGAAGCAGCGCTACCGCGAGGAGATCGTCGCCGGTCTGCGCGAGGAGTTCGGGCACGAGAACGTCAACCAGGTCGCCCGCGTCACGAAGATCGTCGTGAACATGGGTGTCGGTGACGCCGCCAAGGACTCGAAGCTCATCGAGGGCGCCATCCGCGACCTGTCCGCGATCACCGGCCAGAAGCCGCAGGTGACCAAGGCCCGCAAGTCCATCGCGCAGTTCAAGCTGCGCGAGGGCATGCCGATCGGCGCGCACGTCACGCTGCGCGGCGACCGCATGTGGGAGTTCCTGGACCGCCTGCTGTCGATCGCCCTGCCGCGCATCCGCGACTTCCGCGGCCTGTCGCCCAAGCAGTTCGACGGGAACGGCAACTACACGTTCGGTCTCACGGAGCAGTCGATGTTCCACGAGATCGACCAGGACAAGATCGACCGTGTCCGCGGTATGGACATCACGATCGTGACCACGGCGACGACCGATGACGAGGGCCGCTCCCTGCTGCGCCGTCTCGGCTTCCCCTTCAAGGAGAACTGACATGGCGAAGAAGGCCCTGATCAACAAGGCGGCCGCCAAGCCGAAGTTCGCGGTCCGCGCCTACACCCGGTGCCAGAAGTGCGGTCGCCCGCACTCGGTGTACCGCAAGTTCGGCCTGTGCCGCATCTGCGTGCGCGAGATGGCCCACCGTGGTGAGCTTCCGGGCGTCACCAAGAGCAGCTGGTAACAACTACGTCGTAGGTCCTGGCGGAGCGCGTCGCTCGACGCGCCCCGCCCGGATACCACGTCGAGGAAGGGCTAGAGCCCGATGACGATGACCGACCCGATCGCAGACATGCTGACGCGTCTGCGGAACGCGAACTCGGCTTACCACGAGACGGTGACCATGCCGTACTCGAAGCTGAAGTCGCACATTGCCGAGATCCTCCAGGCCGAGGGCTACATCTCCGGCTGGAGCGTCGAGGACGCGACGGTGGGCAAGAACCTCACCATCCAGCTCAAGTTCGGCCCGAACCGTGAGCGCAGCCTCGCCGGCGTGCGCCGCGTGTCGAAGCCCGGCCTGCGCAAGTACGTCAAGTCCACCGAGCTGCCGAAGGTTCTCGGCGGCCTGGGCGTGGCGATCCTGTCCACGTCCTCCGGTCTGCTCACCGACAAGCAGGCCGCCACGAAGGGCGTGGGCGGCGAAGTCCTCGCCTACGTCTGGTAACCCGGAAAGGAGATACGCCATGTCTCGAATCGGCAAGATCCCCGTTCCGGTTCCCGCCGGAGTGGACGTCACCATCAGCGGCGCGCTCGTGACCGTGAAGGGCCCCAAGGGCTCGCTCGAGCACCACGTGCCCGCCCCCATCCAGGTCGCTCAGGAGGACGGCACCCTCGTGGTGTCGCGCCCGAACGACGAGCGCGAGTCCCGCGCGCTGCACGGCCTGACCCGCACCCTCCTGGCGAACCTCGTCCAGGGCGTGACGCAGGGCTACGAGAAGAAGCTCGAGATCGTCGGCACCGGTTACCGCGTGACGGCCAAGGGCTCGGACCTCGAGTTCGCCCTCGGCTTCAGCCACCCGGTCGTCGTGACCCCGCCCGCGGGCATCACGTTCGCGGTCGAGAGCCCGACGAAGTTCTCGGTCTCCGGCATCGACAAGCAGCAGGTCGGCGAGATCGCAGCGAACATCCGCAAGATCCGCAAGCCCGAGCCGTACAAGGGCAAGGGTGTGCGTTACGCCGGCGAGGTCGTCCGCCGCAAGGCTGGAAAGGCTGGTAAGTAACGATGGCTCTGAAGGTTCTCGGCAAGGGCAAGGCCGTCGCGCGTCAGCGCCGGCACCTGCGCCTGCGCAAGAAGATCAAGGGGACCGCCGGTCGTCCGCGCCTCGTGGTGACGCGTTCCACGCGTCACATCACGGCTCAGGTCGTGGACGACACGATCGGTCAGACGCTCGCGTCGGCCTCGTCGCTCGAGGCGGACCTGCGTGCGCTCGACGGCGACAAGAGCGCCAAGGCCCGCAAGGTCGGCGAGCTCGTCGCCGAGCGTGCGAAGGCCAAGGGCGTCGACTCCGTCGTCTTCGACCGTGGTGGCAACAAGTACCACGGTCGGGTCGCTGCGGTCGCCGACGGCGCTCGCGAGGGCGGTCTGTCCCTGTGACGACGCCGACCATCCCCACACGGAAGCAAAGGATTCTCTGATGGCTGCAGGGCAGCGCAGCAACACCGGCGCCCCCACGGGTGCCGCCAACGAGTCGAGCGACCAGAACGCGCGCGGGGGGCGCCGCGACGACCGTCGCGGTGACCGTCGCGACGGTCGCCGTGGCGACGCAGCCGAGAAGAACGCCTTCGTCGAGCGCGTCGTCACCATCAACCGCGTCTCCAAGGTCGTCAAGGGCGGCCGCCGCTTCAGCTTCACCGCGCTCGTCGTGGTGGGCGACGGCGACGGCACCGTCGGCGTCGGCTACGGCAAGGCGAAGGAGGTGCCCGCGGCGATCGCCAAGGGTGTCGAGGAGGCCAAGAAGAACTTCTTCAAGGTCCCGCGCATCCAGGGCACCATCCCGCACCCCATCCAGGGTGAGGCCGCCGCCGGCGTCGTGTTCCTCCGTCCGGCCGCTCCGGGTACCGGTGTGATCGCCGGTGGTCCGGTGCGCGCCGTGCTGGAGTGCGCGGGCATCCACGACGTGCTGAGCAAGTCGCTCGGCTCGTCCAACGCGATCAACATCGTGCACGCGACCGTCGAGGCCCTGCGCAACCTGGAGCAGCCTGAGGCTGTCGCCGCGCGCCGTGGTCTCCCGCTCGAGGACGTGGCCCCGGCCGCGCTCCTGCGTGCCCGTGCTGCGGGGGTGAACGCCTGATGGCCAGGCTCAAGGTGACCCAGACGAAGTCCGCCATCGGCGGCAAGCAGAACCAGCGCGACACGCTGCGCACTCTGGGCCTCAAGCGGATCGGCGACACCGCCGTGAAGGAGGACCGCCCGGAGATCCGCGGCATGGTCGCGACGGTGGCGCACCTCGTCACCGTTGAGGAGGTCGAGTGACCATGGCTGAGAAGGCCACCAAGGAGACCGCCGAGGCTCCGAAGAAGAAGACCGCTGCGAAGGCGTCGGCTCCGGCGAAGGCCGAGCAGACCCCCGCGCAGACCGAGGGTGCCGGCGGCACGCTCAAGGTCCACCACCTGCGTCCGGCTCCCGGCGCCAAGAAGGCCAAGACCCGCGTGGGTCGTGGTGAGGCGTCGAAGGGTAAGACGGCGGGCCGCGGTACCAAGGGTACGAAGGCTCGTTACCAGGTTCCCGAGCGCTTCGAGGGTGGGCAGATGCCTCTGCACATGCGCCTCCCGAAGCTGCGCGGCTTCAAGAACCCGTTCCGCACCGAGTACCAGGTCGTGAACCTGGACAAGCTCGCGGCGCTGTACCCCGAGGGTGGCCAGGTCACCGTCGAGGACCTCGTCGCGAAGGGCGCGGTCCGCAAGGGCCAGCTCGTGAAGGTGCTCGGCACGGGTGAGATCACCGTCAAGCTCGAGGTCGCGGTCGACGCCCTCTCGGGCGCGGCTCGCGAGAAGATCCTCGCGGCCGGCGGTTCGGTCTCGGAGGACTGACACCCCTGGACAGGGCCGGTGGCGCGTACGCGCCGTCGGCCCTGTCCGCGTCTGAGGGTGCCTCCCTGCACGACCCGTGGTCCGTCCGGCAGCGCACCACGGTCTAGACTCTCCGACGGCTGTCTCCCCGCACCCCGGGGGTGACCGCCGTCACTCCCAGGTCCACGGCCGGCCCGTCCGGTGATCGGGACCGACTTGCCGTTCGACGCGGCGCTACGGCTAGGGTGCCTCTTGGCGCCCGTGCCGTGCGTCACACCTCGCCGGGCCTCCCGGCGACACGACATCCCGCCTCGGCGGGCCAGGAGGATAGGTGCTCAGCGCATTCGCCCGGGCTTTCCGGACGCCCGACCTGCGGCGCAAGCTGCTGTTCACGATCGCGATCATGGCGATCTTCCGGGTGGGGTCGTTCATCCCCACGCCCGGCGTGGACTACCCCAACGTGCAGCAGTGCATCGCGGAGACCGCCGACGGCAACGACCTGCTCAGCCTGGTCAACCTCTTCAGCGGCGGCGCGCTGCTCCAGCTGTCGATCTTCGCGCTCGGCATCATGCCGTACATCACCGCGAGCATCATCGTCCAGCTGCTGCGCGTCGTGATCCCTCGCTTCGAGGCGCTCCACAAGGAGGGCCAGTCGGGCCAGGCGAAGCTCACGCAGTACACGCGCTACCTGACGATCGCGCTCGCCATCCTCCAGTCGACGACCGTCATCACGACGGCGCGCAACGGCCTGCTCTTCCAGGGCTGCTCCGTCGACGTCATCCCGGACGCCAGCTTCGTCACGATGGCCCTCATGGTCATCACGATGACCGCGGGCACCGGCCTCATCATGTGGCTCGGCGAGCTCATCACGGAGCGCGGCGTCGGCAACGGCATGTCGCTGCTCATCTTCACGTCCATCGCCGCGAGCTTCCCGACCGCCCTGTGGTCGATCGCCGGCGGCGCGAACGGCGCGACGAACTTCATCATCATGATCGCGGTCATCGTGCTCGTCATCGGGCTGGTCGTGTTCGTCGAGCAGTCGCAGCGCCGCGTGCCGGTGCAGTACGCCAAGCGCATGGTCGGTCGCCGCATGTACGGCGGCTCGAGCACCTACATCCCGATCAAGATCAACATGGCGGGCGTCATCCCGGTGATCTTCGCGGCCTCGCTGCTCGCGGTCCCGGGCCTCATCGCGCAGTTCGGCGACCAGAGCGCCGACTGGGTGATCTGGATCAGCACCAACCTGGCCGACCCGTCCGCGCCGCTGCACATCCTGCTGTACGTGCTGATGATCCTGTTCTTCTGCTTCTTCTACACGTCGATCACGTTCAACCCGGACGAGGTCGCAGACAACATGAAGAAGTACGGCGGCTTCATCCCGGGCATCCGTGCCGGCCGGCCCACCGCCGAGTACCTCGACTACGTCATCACCCGCATCACCTCCGCGGGTGCCATCTACCTCGCGCTCGTCGCACTGCTGCCGACGCTGGTCCTCATCGGGCTCGGCGTGAGCACGAACATCCCGTTCGGTGGCTCCTCGATCATCATCGTCGTCGGCGTCGGCCTGGAGACGGTCAAGCAGATCAACTCCCAGCTGCAGCAGCGCCACTACGAAGGGTTCCTCCGTTGAGCAACGCCACCGACGGCCAGTCCGCCGCGCGCCCCGCGCGCCTCGTCATCATGGGCCCGCAGGGCGCGGGCAAGGGGACGCAGGCCGCCCGGCTCGCCGAGCAGCTGTCCATCCCGGCGATCTCGACCGGCGACATCTTCCGGGCGAACATCAAGGGCGGCACGGAGCTCGGCCGCCTCGCGCAGGAGTACACCGCGAAGGGCGACCTCGTCCCCGACTCGGTGACGAACGCGATGGTCCGCGACCGTCTCGCGCAGGACGACGCCGCGCAGGGGTTCATCCTCGACGGCTACCCGCGCAACGCGGCCCAGGTCGTCGAGCTCGACGCGATCCTCGCCGACCTGGGCGTCGCGCTGGACGGCGTCGTGGAGCTCACCGCCGACCGCGACGAGCTGCTCGCGCGCCTCGCGAAGCGCGCGGAGATCGAGGGCCGCGAGGACGACACGGAGGAGGCCATCGCGCGCCGCCTCGACATCTACGCGGAGCAGACGGCGCCGCTCACCTCCGCCTACGCGGACCGCGGCCTGCTGGTGCGCGTCGACGGGATCGGCGACATCGACGAGGTCACCGGCCGCATCGTGTCGGCGCTGACCGCGCTCGTCGGCTGAGCGCCCGCACGTCTTTCCGTCGGTTCTGAGGAGCAGCAGGGTGTTCGGTCGCGAGCGCATCGAGTACAAGACGCACGACCAGGTCCGGTCCATGCGCAGCGCCGGCCTCGTCGTGGCGCGCGCGCTCGGGACGGTGCGCGACGCCGTCCGACCGGGCATGACGACCGCCGACCTCGACGCGCTCGCCGCCGCGGTCATCGCCGACGCCGGGGCGACGCCGTCGTTCCTCGGGTACGAGGGCTACCCGGCGTCGCTCTGCGTGTCGGTGAACGACGAGGTCGTCCACGGCATCCCCGGGCCGCGCGAGCTGCGCCCGGGCGACGTCGTCTCCGTCGACTGCGGGGCCGTCGTCGACGGCTGGCACGGCGACTCGGCGGTCTCGTTCGTGCTCGGCGAGGGCGACCCGCAGGACGAGGCGCTCGTCGAGGCGACGCGCCGCGCCATGTGGGCCGGGATCGCCGCCCTCGCGACGAGCGAGCGGCTGTGCGACGTCGGGGCCGCCATCGAGGACTCGGTGCGTGTCTCGGGGGAGTCGGACGGCGTGACCTACGGCATCGTCGAGGACTACGTCGGCCACGGGATCGGGTCCGCGATGCACCAGCCCCCGGACGTCCCGAACTACCGCACGCGTGAGAAGGGCCCGCGGCTGCGCCCGGGCATGTGCCTCGCGATCGAGCCGATGCTCACGCGGGGCGAGCGGTTCACCGAGGTGTGCGAGGACGACTGGACGGTCGTGACCGACGACGGCACCCGTGCCGCGCACTGGGAGCACAGCGTCGCGATCCTCGACGAGGGCATCTGGGTCCTCACCGCGCCCGACGGCGGCGCCGCGGAGCTCGCGGAGCTCGGCGTGCGCGTCGCACCGCTCGCGGCCTGACCGCGCACCGGCCTGTCGCGGGCCGCCTCGCTCCCGTCCGGCAGCGCCCGACGGCACCCCGCACGACGGGGGAGTGACGCGTCGCACCGCGCGCACGACCCGCCACGGTTTCCCGTCCCTTGCCGGATGCCGTAGGATGGTCCGTCGGGTGTAGTCCGTGCACGTCGTTCATCCGGCCCCCGTCCCTCGGGACCCGGGCGACCGACCACCGCACGCGGCTCCACGCACCTCCCACGATCGGACGACCCTCGGGTCGGGCGTGCGCGGGAGTCCTAGCAGTTCAGACGAGAGTTAGCGGAGGACATGGCAAAGAAGGACGGTGTCATCGAGATCGAGGGCAGCGTGGTCGAGGCCCTGCCGAACGCGATGTTCCGCGTGGAGCTGGCCAACGGGCACAAGGTTCTCGCGCACATCTCGGGCAAGATGCGCCAGCACTACATCCGGATCCTCCCCGAGGACCGGGTCGTGGTCGAGCTGAGCCCGTACGACCTGTCCCGCGGCCGGATCGTCTACCGCTACAAGTAGTCGTCACGCGTCCACCCACTCACCCGCCTCGCACCCGGGACCACCGGGGCCGCTCGTCGGTCGCGCCCGGAGCGGGGCACCACTGAGGGAACGAAGATGAAGGTCAAGCCCAGCGTCAAGAAGATCTGCGACAAGTGCAAGGTGATCCGCCGGCACGGTCGCGTCATGGTGATCTGCGAGAACCTGCGGCACAAGCAGCGCCAGGGCTGAGCCCTCACCTGCGCCACGGGTGACGGTCCTCCGGGACCGCGGTCACCAGGCCGCCCGTCACGACGACGGCCGGCCACCAGCGCACCACCACGAACCTGCTCGGCACCCCGGACGCGAGTCCGGGAGGAGAACGCCACAGGCAGGGGAACCCCCGGCTCGGAGGCCGGGGCCCACGGAGCTCCCCGTGGGAGGGCGGTGCGACAGACCTCCGACGAAGCACGAGGAGCCGAAAGGCACATGGCACGTCTCATCGGCGTCGACCTCCCCCGCGACAAGCGGCTCGAGGTCGCGCTCACCTACATCTACGGCGTCGGCCGTACCCGCGCCCAGCAGACGCTGGCCGCCACCGGCATCAGCCCGGACGCCCGCGTGAAGGACCTCGGCGACGCCGAGCTCGTCGCGCTCCGCGACTACCTCGAGGGCAACTACAAGCTCGAGGGTGACCTTCGTCGTGAGGTGGCCGCCGACATCCGCCGCAAGGTCGAGATCGGCACCTACCAGGGCCTGCGTCACCGCCGCGGCCTGCCCGTGCGCGGCCAGCGCACGAAGACCAACGCGCGTACGCGCAAGGGACCGAAGCGCACCGTGGCCGGCAAGAAGAAGGCCCGCTGAGCCAGTCCGCAGGGCGGGCCCTGCTCGCGCACTGACGCGGACCTCACGGTCCGTCCCGTGCCGGGTGGAGATCCCCGCGGTCAGACCACCTCAGACCAGGAGAGAAGAAGGACATGCCTCCCAAGACTCGCGCCGCCGCTGGGCGCAAGCCTCGTCGCAAGGACAAGAAGAACGTCCCCGCCGGCCAGGCGCACATCAAGAGCACGTTCAACAACACGATCGTGTCGATCACGGACCCGTCGGGCGCCGTGATCGCGTGGGCCTCCGGCGGCGACGTCGGCTTCAAGGGCTCCCGCAAGTCGACCCCCTTCGCCGCCGGCCTCGCGGCCGAGGCCGCTGCCCGCAAGGCGCAGGAGCACGGCATGAAGAAGGTCGACGTCTTCGTCAAGGGCCCGGGCTCGGGTCGCGAGACGGCGATCCGCTCGCTGCAGTCGGCCGGCCTCGAGGTCGGCTCGATCCAGGACGTGACGCCGCAGGCGCACAACGGGTGCCGGCCGCCCAAGCGTCGTCGCGTCTGACCCTCGTCGTCGACGTGCCGTCGACGGGCCGCCCGGTCACCGACCGGCCGAGCCCGTCGACGGCGCCCGTCACGGGGCAGCCGCCTCCTGACGGGGTCGACGCACCCTTCCCGGCCGGGTGGACAGAGTCCCGGCCGGGGCCGCGTGCCGCAGGCACGCACCTCGCCTTGAACCGTGCAGCGTCATATGGCGGACGCTCACCGAAAGGAAACCACCAGTGCTGATCGCACAGCGCCCCACCTTGACCGAAGAGGTCATCTCGGAGAACCGTTCGCGCTTCTCCATCGAGCCGCTGGAGCCCGGCTTCGGCTACACGCTCGGCAACTCGCTGCGTCGCACGCTGCTGTCGTCCATCCCGGGCGCGGCGGTCACCTCCATCCGCATCGACGGTGTGCTCCACGAGTTCACCACCGTGCCGGGTGTGAAGGAGGACGTGACCGAGGTCATCCTCAACATCAAGAACCTCGTCGTCTCCTCGGAGAACGACGAGCCCGTCGTGATGTACCTGCGCAAGCAGGGTGCTGGTGCGGTCACCGCGGCGGACATCGTCCCGCCCGCGGGTGTGGAGGTCCACAACCCCGAGCTGCACATCGCCACGCTCAACGACAAGGGCAAGCTCGAGATCGAGCTGACCGTCGAGCGCGGCCGTGGCTACGTCTCGGCCTCGCAGAACAAGTCGTTCGACGCCGAGATCGGCCGGATCCCGGTCGACTCGATCTACTCGCCGGTCCTCAAGGTGACCTACAAGGTCGAGGCGACGCGTGTCGAGCAGCGCACGGACTTCGACAAGCTGGTCGTGGACGTCGAGACGAAGCCGGCGATCTCGCCGCGCGACGCGCTCGCGTCGGCCGGCAAGACGCTGGTGGAGCTCTTCGGCCTCGCCCGCGAGCTCAACGTCGAGGCCGAGGGCATCGAGATCGGTCCGTCGCCGACGGACGCGGCCCTGGCCGCGGACCTGGCGCTGCCGATCGAGGAGCTCAACCTC
Source organism: Cellulosimicrobium sp. RS (assembly GCF_046159675.1). Taxonomy (NCBI): domain Bacteria; kingdom Bacillati; phylum Actinomycetota; class Actinomycetes; order Micrococcales; family Promicromonosporaceae; genus Cellulosimicrobium; species Cellulosimicrobium sp. RS. Next base: position 90,973 of record NZ_JBJXVU010000013.1, read on the forward strand.
ACGATCCGCTCGTACAACTGCCTCAAGCGCGAGGGCATCCACCAGGTGGGCGAGCTCGTCGCACGCAGCGAGGCGGACCTGCTGGACATCCGCAACTTCGGTGCGAAGTCCATCAACGAGGTGAAGGAGAAGCTCGCCGAGCTCGGCCTGTCCCTCAAGGACTCGCCGCTCGACTTCGACCCGTCGGCCGCCGCGTACTACGACGGCGACGACGACGAGGCGACGTTCTCGGACACCGAGCAGCAGTACTGAGCCTGCGGCTCTAGACACCTCAGCGCGTCCGGGTCCGCACCTGCGGCGCGATCACTTCCCAAGGAGCACATCCCATGCCTACCCCCGCCAAGGGCCCCCGGCTCGGCAGCGGACCGGCTCACGAGCGCCTGATGCTCGCGAACCTGTCCACCCAGCTCTTCGAGCACGGCCGCATCACGACCACCGAGACCAAGGCGAAGCGCCTGCGCCCGGTGGCCGAGCGCCTCATCACGTTCGCCAAGCGCGGCGACCTGCACGCGCGCCGTCGCGTCCTGCGCGTCGTCCGCGACAAGTCCGTGGTGCACACGCTGTTCACCGAGATCGCCCCGCAGATGGCGGAGCGTGAGGGCGGCTACACGCGCATCACGAAGGTCGGCACGCGCAAGGGCGACAACGCGCCCCTCGCGGTGATCGAGCTCGTGACCGAGCCCGTCAGCCCGAAGCAGGCCGTCGTCCGCGAGGCGGAGAAGGCTGCCGAGAAGGCGAGCAAGAAGAAGGCCGACAAGCCGTCCAAGAAGGCCGACAAGGTCGAGGACGCGCCCGTCGAGGACGCCGCCGTCGAGGACGCTCCCGCCGAGGACGTCCAGGACGCGCCCGTCGAGGACGCCACGGAGGAGAAGAAGGAGGCCTGAGCCTCCTCTTCCCGCCCGAGCCCTCCGGGGCTCGTCGCGCAGGGCCCGGGACCGTACGGTCCCGGGCCCTGCGGCGTCCCCGGCTCTGGCGAGCCTCCGGCCCTGTCGTGTTCCCCCGGTCGATCTCGCGTGGAGCAGGGCCTACGGTCGAGACGTGACCTCCACCGACGCGTCGCCCGGGACCGGGACCGGGACCGGGGCCGGGACGTGGCCGCCCATCGTCCTCGTGCACGGGTCGCGCACCTCGCGCTCGATGTGGCGCGACCAGCTCGCGGCGCTGGGTCGCGCCGGCATGCGGGCCGTCGCGATCGACCTGCCGGGCCACGGGGTGCGGCGCGGCGAGGCGTTCACGCTCGACGGCGCGGTCGAGGCGGTCGCGGCCGGGATCGACGCGGTCGGCGGCCGCGCGCTCGTCGTCGGGCTGTCGCTCGGGGGCTACGTGGCGATCGAGACGCGCGCGCTGCACCCCGAGCGCGTCGTGGGGCTCGTCGCCGCCGCGTGCTCGACGCCGCCGTCGACGCGCCTGCGCGGCGGCTGGCTCGTCCTCGCGCGCGGCATCGAGCGGCTCCCGGACGGGGGAGCCGGGCTGAACCAGGCGCTCGTCGACCGGGCGATGACGGCCCAGGCCGCCGTCGACCTCGCGGCCGGCGGGTTCGCCCTCGACGTCATGAGCGCGATCCTGCGCGAGGTGGGGTCGGTCGACCCGGTCCGGGCCCTCGCGGCGGCGGACTCGCCGGTCTGGCTCGTCAACGGGCGCTGGGACCACTTCCGGCTCGGGGAGCGCGGGTTCCTCGCCGCGGCGCGCGCGGGCGGGGCCCCGGCCCGGCTCGTCGTCGTCCCGGGCGCGCGGCACCTGGTGAGCCTGGACGCGCCCGTGGCGTTCAACCGCGTCCTGCTCGACGCGCACGGCGCGCTCGCCGCGGGCGTGCCTCCGGGAGGCGGGGACGAGGGCGCGCTGCCGGGCCTTCTCGAGCCCGCCGCGGCCGCGCCCAGGCAGCGCACCGCGGACGGAGAGCCGGACCGCGGCACGGCCGGTCGCTGAGGCGTCAGGCCGGCGGGAGGTCCCACGCGCGGGCGCCCCCGACGAGGGCCGCCGAGTTCGGCACCACGACGACGTCGTCGCCGAGCCGGTCGAGGACGCTCGGGGTGATCCGGCGCGAGTTGCCGCCGCCCAGGTAGAGGCGGTCCCACCAGAACACGGGCCGCAGCCCCTCGACGACCGCGAGGACCCGGCGCGACCAGAGCCCGTCGCCGAGGCGGCGGCGCTCGGGCTCGCCGACGTACTCGTCGTACGTGGTGCCGCGCCGCACCGGGGCGCGCGACCACTCGAGGTGCGGCGCGAGCCGGCCTCCGTGGAACAGCGCCGAGCCGAGCCCCGTCCCCAGCGTCAGCACCAGCTCGAGGCCGGACGCCGCGACGACGCCCGCGCCGTGCACCTCGGCGTCGTTGAGCACGAGCGCCGGGACGCCGAGCCGGCGCTCGACGGCCGCGCGGACGTCGAAGCTCGTCCAGGCCTCGACGAGCGCGGGGTCCACGCGCGACCGGGGACCGCTGCGCGTCACGTAGTGGGGCGTGTGCACGACGACGCCGCGCCGGATCATCCCGGGCATGCCCACCGTGACGCGGTCGGCGGGAGGCAGCGTGGCCGCGATGCCCGCGACCGTCTCGACGAGGAGGTCGGGCGGGAGGGGGTAGGGCGTGGGGACGCGCACCGCCGCGGCGTGCGCGGTGCCCGACGCGTCGAGCACGTTCGCCTTGATGCCGCCCCCGCCGCAGTCGACGGCGAGGGTGCGGACGTCGTGCGGGTCGCCGGTCATGGGCGGCAGCGTAGGCACGGCGGCGCGCGCGGCGCACGGGCGGGCGACTACGGTGAACTCCCGTGACCGCCGTCCCGCCCCCCGCCCTCCCGGACCCCGACGCCCCGCGACCCGACGTGCCGGACGACGTCGTGCGCGTGCGCCTGGACCTCGCCTACCAGGGGACGGCGTTCGCCGGTTGGGCCCGGCAGCCGACGCTGCGCACGGTGCAGGGCACGCTCGAGGACGGTCTTGCGACGATCCTGCGGGGCGCGGCGCCGCGGCTCACGGTGGCGGGGCGCACGGACGCGGGCGTGCACGCGCGGGGGCAGGTCGCGCACGTCGACCTCGCGCGGGCGCAGTGGGAGGCGCTGCCCGGCCGGTCCGACCGCGCGCCGGGGGACGCGCTCGTCGCGCGGCTGGGCGGCGTGCTGCCGGGGGACGTCGTCGTGCACCGTGCGGCGCAGGCGCCGGCCGGGTTCGACGCCCGCTTCTCCGCGCTGCACCGCGCGTACACCTACCGCATCGCGGACGACCCGGCGCAGCGCGACCCGCTGCGCCGGGAGTGGGTGCTGTGGAACCGGCGGCCGCTCGACGTCGCGGCGATGGACGCCGCCGTGCGGCCCCTGCTCGGGGTGCGGGACTTCGCGGCGTTCTGCAAGCCGCGACCCGGCGCCACGACGATCCGGGAGCTGCAGCACCTGTCGTGGTCGCGCCCGACGGACGGGCCCGACGCGGGGCTCGTGGTCGCGCACGTCCGCGCGGACGCGTTCTGCCACAACATGGTGCGCGCGCTCGTCGGCGCGTCGCTCGCCGTGGGGGAGGGGCGCCGCGACGTCGGGTGGCCCGCGGAGCTCCTCGCGAGCCGGCGCCGGGACGCGGGGGCGGGCGTCGTGCCGGCGCACGGGCTCGTGCTCGAGGAGGTCACCTACCCGCCCGACGCGGAGCTCGCGGCGCGTGCCGACCGCATCCGCGCCGTGCGGAACGAGGAGGACGTCTGGGAGGACGCGCCGCCCCGCGAGCCGGCCTGAGCCGGCCGCGGGCGGGCGCTCGCCCTCAGGGCTTCCTCGGGGCTTCCTCGGGGCTTCTCAGGGCTCCTCGACGACGTGGACGGCGGCCTCCTCGGCGCCCGCGGCGCCCCCGGAGATCCCCTCGTCGTCGGCGTACGTGTCGTTCTGGCGCCCGTCGAGGGCGTCGGGGTCCGCGACGAGGCGGCCCGCGCGGGTCTCGTCGGGACGCTCGGACGGGTCGCGCTCCCACTCCTCCGGCTCCTCCTCGGCCAGGCGCTGGTCGAGCGTCTCGCCGTGCACCTCTTCCCACGGCGTCTCGCCGAAGTGGTTCGAGCGGGGGCGCTCGGGCGGGGAGTAGCCCTCGTCGAGCACGTCGTCCACGCCGCGGTCGAGGAGCGTCTCCTCGGGCTGGAGCTGGTCGGTGTCGCCCTCGGCGCCCGTCTCCGGGTCGGGGCTCGTGGCGGTGGTGTCTTCGCTCATGCGTCCCACCCTGGCACCTCGCAGGGCCGGACGCAGCCCCGGACGCGAGTGCCTGCGAGGACGCCCGGCCGGGACTACGGTGGGGCCGCACCGCGCCCCGGTGCGCACCCGCTGGAGCACCCCTGAACCGGAGGACGACCCCATGGCCGGCATCGACGACATCCTGTCCACCGTCCCGCTCGACCAGCTCGCCGGTCGGCTCGGCGTCGATGAGGCGACGGCGCAGCGCGCGGTGGGCGCGGCGCTGCCCGCGCTGCTGGGCGGGCTGCGCGCCAACGCGCAGGACCCGGCGGGCGCGGCGTCGCTCGGCGAGGCCCTCGCGCAGCACGACCCGGCGCTCGTGGAGGGCGGCGTCGACCTCGACGACGTCGACACCGACGACGGCCGCAAGATCGTCGGGCACGTGTTCGGGCAGAACGAGCAGGCGGTCGTCGCGCAGCTCGCCCAGTCGACGGGCACCGGCAAGGACCTGCTCGCGAAGGTGCTGCCCGCGCTCGCGCCGATCGCGCTGGCCTTCCTCGCGAAGCAGCTCGGCGGCGCCGGGTCGTCGGGCGGCGCCACGACCGGCACCTCGGGCGGCACGGCGGGCGGCACTTCGGGCGGCACCGCGGCGGGGACGGGCGCGGGCGAGCGGCCGGGCACCTCGCAGACCGGCGGGGGCGGCCTGGGCGACGTCCTCGGCGGGCTCCTGGGCGGCGGGTCGGGCTCCGGCGGCGGTCTCGGCGACCTCCTGGGCGGGCTGGGCGGCCTCCTCGGCGGCGGCCGGCGCTGAGTCGTCCCGCCATCCCGCCGTCCCGCCACCCGCCATCCGCCATCCCGCCACCCGGCGGGTGGCGCCGGCCCGGCCGAGGTGCCGGACGCCGGGGTCCGGAAAGCGCGTGACCGCGCGGCCGACGTCGGGGACCATGACGGGGTGGGACACCTCGACCTCAGCGACGTCACGTATCACCTGCCCGACGGGCGCACCCTGCTCGACGGCGTCGACCTGCGGGTCGCGGACGGCGCGCGCGTCGCGCTCGTGGGGCCCAACGGCGTCGGGAAGTCGACGCTGCTGCGCATCGTCACCGGCGAGGTCGCCCCGCACGGCGGTGCCGTCGTGCGCAGCGGCGGGCTCGGGGTCATGCGCCAGGACGTGGGCCGCATCGACGACGACCGCACGGTGCGCGACCTGCTCGTCGGGCTCGCGCCGACCGCCGTCCGGGAGGCGGCGCTCGAGCTCGCGGCCGCCGAGCACGACATCATGACGGTCGACGACGAGCCCGCCCAGCTCCGCTACGCCCAGGCCCTCGTGGACTGGGCCGACGTGGGCGGCTACGACGCCGAGGCCGGGTGGGACGAGGTGACCGACGAGGTGCTGTCGGTCCCGTTCGAGAAGGCGCAGTGGCGCGACGTGCGGTCGCTGTCCGGGGGCGAGCAGAAGCGGCTCGCGCTCACGGCGCTGCTGCGCGGGCCGGAGGAGGTCCTGCTGCTCGACGAGCCGGACAACCACCTCGACGTGCCGACGAAGCACTGGCTCGAGGAGCGGCTCGTCGCGTCGTCCAAGACGGTCCTCTTCGTGTCCCACGACCGCGAGCTGCTGTCGCGCACCGCGACCCAGGTGGCGACGCTCGAGCCGACGCCGGGCGGCGGCACGGTGTGGGTGCACGGCGGCGGCTTCGCGACGTACGCCCAGGCCCGCGCGGACCGCCGCGAGCGGCTCGCCGAGCTCGCGCGCCGCTGGGACGAGGAGCACGCCAAGCTCCAGGAGCTCGTGCGGACGCTCAAGACGAAGGCCGCGTTCAACGACGGCCTCGCGAGCCGGTACCAGGCCGCGCGCACGCGCCTGCGCAAGTTCGAGGAGGCGGGGCGCCCCGAGGTGGTCGCTCGCGACCAGAACGTGACCGTGCGGCTCACGGGCGGGCGGACGGCCAAGCGCGCGGTGACGTGCGAGCGGCTCGAGCTCACGGGGCTCATGAAGCCGTTCGACGTCGAGGTGTTCTTCGGCGAGCGCGTCGCGGTGCTCGGCTCGAACGGCTCCGGGAAGTCGCACTTCCTGCGCCTCCTCGCCGCGGGCGGGAGCGACCCCGAGCCGGGCACCGTGCCCGACGACGTGGCCGGCGGCCCGGCGGCACCCGCTCCCGTGGCGCACACGGGCCGGGCCGTGCTCGGGTCGCGGGTGCGGCCGGGCTGGTTCGCGCAGAACCACGACCACCCGGAGCTGCGCGGGCGCACGCTGCTGGAGATCCTCCACCGCGGCGAGGGGCACCGGGCGGGCATGGGGCGCGAGGGCGCGAGCCGGGCGCTCGACCGGTACGAGCTCGTGGGCCAGGCCGAGCAGCGCTTCGAGACGCTCTCCGGTGGCCAGCAGGCGCGCTTCCAGATCCTGCTCCTCGAGCTCGACGGCGCGACGCTCCTCCTGCTCGACGAGCCGACGGACAACCTCGACCTGCACTCGGCGGAGGCGCTCGAGGCGGGGCTCGCGGCCTTCCAGGGCACCGTGCTCGCGGTGACGCACGACCGGTGGTTCGCGCGCGGATTCGACCGGTTCCTCGTGTTCCGCGAGGACGGCGAGGTCGTCGAGGCGCCGGAGCCGGTCTGGGACGTCGAGCGCGTCCGTCGGGCGCGCTAGCCCTCCCTATCCTGGTGGGCATGGCCGTCCACAAGATCGTGCTCTTCTACGCCTTCACGCCGCTGCCGGACCCGCGTGCCGTGCAGCTCTGGCAGCAGGCGCTGGGGGAGCGGTGGCACCTCACGGGTCGCGTGATCGTGTCGGAGCACGGGATCAACGCGACCCTCGGCGGGACGGTCGAGGACCTCAAGCAGTACGTGAAGACCACCCGCCGGTACCCGGGCTTCGAGGGCGTCGACGTCAAGTGGTCCGACGGCACGGGCCGCGACTTCCCGCGCCTGTCCGTCAAGGTGCGCCCCGAGCTCGTCGCGTTCGGCGTGCCGGACGAGGTCCGGGTCGACGAGCGCGGCGTCGTCGGCGGCGGGGAGCGGCTGAGCCCGCAGGCCCTGCACGACCTCGTCGAGGAGCGCGGCGACGACGTCGTGATGCTCGACGGCCGCAACGCGTTCGAGGCGGCGATCGGCCGCTTCCGCGGGGCCGTCGTGCCCGACGTCGCGACCACGAGGGACTTCGTCGCCGAGATCGACTCGGGCCGCTACGACGACCTCAAGGGCCGACCCGTCGTCACGTACTGCACGGGGGGCGTGCGGTGCGAGGTGCTGTCGGCGCTGCTGCGCGCCCGCGGGTTCGAGGAGGTCTACCAGCTCGACGGCGGCGTCGTGCGCTACGGCGAGGTGTTCGGCTCGCAGGGGCTGTGGGAGGGGTCGCTCTACGTGTTCGACGAGCGCATGCACGTCGAGCTCGGCCCGGGCTCGACGCCGCTCGGCGCGTGCACGGCGTGCGGGGCGCCGACGGCGAAGTACGAGAACTGCGCCGACCCGAGCTGCCGCACCCTGCGCCTGTACTGCCCCGGCTGCGTCCACGAGGCCCGCTCGACGCGCTGCGAGACGTGCGTCCGGGAGCGCCCGGCCGCTTTGACCGGCGGCCTGCCTCGCGGGTAGTCTGGTGAGTCGTTGTGCTCATCTCACGACACCCGTGTCGCTAGCGCGCCCACTCGCTGCCGGCCAAGGAGCGGGTGTCGACCGAGCCCGCCGCGCAACGACCTGCCCTCTCGGCCGCACGCTTCAGCGGTCGAAGAAGACATCCTGAGACAGAAACGAAGGCTACGACCGTGCGTACGTACACCCCGAAGCCCGGCGACGTCCAGCGCGACTGGTACGTCATCGACGCGACCGACGTCGTCCTGGGCCGCCTGGCCACCCACGTGGCCACCCTGCTGCGCGGCAAGCACAAGCCGACCTTCGCTCCGCACGTCGACGGCGGTGACTTCGTCATCGTCATCAACGCCGGCAAGGTCGCCCTGAGCGGCAACAAGCGCGAGCAGAAGATGGCCTACAACCACTCCGGTTACCCGGGTGGTCTGCGTGCCGTCGCCTACGGCGACCTGCTCGACAAGCACCCCGAGCGTGCCGTCGAGAAGGCCGTCCGGGGCATGCTCCCCAAGACGACCCTCGGTCGCGCCCAGTTCGGCAAGCTGAAGGTCTACGCGGGTGCCGAGCACCCGCACGCCGCTCAGCAGCCGAAGCCGTTCGAGATCACCCAGGTCGCGCAGTAATCGCCGCCCAGGCGTAGCGCACAGAGAGACGCGAGGACACCACCCGTGGCCGAGACCACCGTCGACACCGACACCCTGGGCGACGAGACGCCCAGCACCTACACCTCCGAGTCCGCCGCCCCCACGGGCCGCGGCCAGAGCATCACCGCCCCCGGCCAGGCCCTGGGCCGCCGCAAGGAGGCCGTGGCGCGCGTGCGCCTCGTCCCCGGCACCGGCACCTGGAAGGTCAACGGGCGCACGCTCGAGGACTACTTCCCGAACAAGGTCCACCAGCAGCTCGTCAACTCCCCGCTGAAGCTGGTCGACGTCGAGGGTCGCTTCGACGTCGTCGCCCGCATCACGGGCGGCGGCTCCTCGGGCCAGGCCGGCGCGCTGCGCCTGGCGATCGCGCGCGCGCTCAACGCGATCGACGCCGAGCACAACCGCCCCGCGCTGAAGAAGGCCGGCTTCCTCACTCGCGACGCCCGCGTCGTCGAGCGCAAGAAGGCCGGTCTCAAGAAGGCCCGCAAGGCACCGCAGTACTCCAAGCGCTGATCCTGCGCTGTGCGCTCGTCGGCCCCGGTGGACCTGGTCCACCGGGGCCGACGGCGTTTGTGAGGAGCGGTGACCAAGACCCGTCGACGGCGGGCAGCGGCTGACGGTCGTACGGTCGGCGTACGGCCGGTACGAGGGGAAGGACTTCCATGGGACGGCTTTTCGGCACCGACGGGGTGCGCGGTCTCGCGAACGGCAACGTGACGGCGGAGCTCGCGCTGGACCTCGGCGTCGCCGCGGCCCGTGTGCTCGCGAGCGGTCAGGAGGAGGGGCACCGCCCGCGCGCGGTCGTCGGGCGCGACACGCGCGTGTCCGGGGAGTTTCTCGGCGCGGCACTCATCGCGGGGCTCGCGAGCGCGGGCGTCGACGTGAAGGACGTCGGAGTCCTGCCGACCCCGGCGGTCGCCTACCTGACGAGCACCATGGACGTCGACTTCGGCGTCGTCATCTCGGCGTCGCACAACCCCATGCAGGACAACGGGATCAAGTTCCTCGCGCGCGGCGGCGTGAAGCTCGACGACGCGGTCGAGGACCGCATCGAGAGCCTGCTGGGCCAGGAGTGGGAGCGCCCGACGCACGGCGTCGTCGGCCGCATCTCCCCGGACTCGGGCCGCGCGGGCGGCGCGTACGTCGAGCACCTCATGTCGAGCATCGGCGCCGACGAGGACCACAAGCCGCTGGCCGGCCTGCGGATCGCGGTCGACTGCGCGAACGGCGCGGCGAGCGACGTCGGGCCCGCGGCGCTGCGTGCGGCCGGCGCGGACGTCGTCGTCATCAACGCGAGCCCCGACGGCCGCAACATCAACGCGGCGTGCGGCTCGAACCACCCGGAGCAGCTCCAGGCCGTCGTCGTCGCGTCCGAGGCCGACTTCGGCGTCGCGTTCGACGGCGACGCGGACCGCTGCATCGCGGTCGACCACGGGGGCACCGTCGTCGACGGCGACCAGATCATGGGCGTCCTCGCCCTCGCGCTCAAGGACGAGGGCGCGCTCCCGCACGACACGCTCGTCGTGACGGTCATGAGCAACCTCGGGCTGCTGCTCGCGATGCGCGCGGCGGGGATCAGCACCGTCCAGACGGCGGTCGGCGACCGGTACGTGCTCGAGGAGATGCGCGCCCACGGCTACGGCCTGGGCGGCGAGCAGTCGGGCCACATCGTCATGTCGCGCTACGCGACGACGGGCGACGGCGTGCTCACGGCCCTCCAGCTCGCGGCGCGCGTCCGCGCGACGGGCCAGAAGCTCGCGGACCTCGCGGGCGTCGTGCAGCGGCTCCCGCAGACCCTCCTCAACGTCCCCGGCGTGGACAAGGCGCGCGCGTCGACCGACGAGGCGCTGCTGGCCGCGGTCGCCGGTGCGGAGCGCTCGCTGGGCGAGACGGGGCGGGTGCTCCTGCGGCCGTCGGGCACCGAGCCGCTCGTCCGGGTCATGGTCGAGGCGGCGACGCAGCAGCAGGCCGACGCGGTCGCCGGGCAGCTCGCCGGCGTCGTGCGCGAGCGGCTCGCCCTGTGACCGCGTCCGGACGGCCGACGGGACGCGAGGCGGGCACGAGCGTGCGACAGGGGGTCGACGAGGCGCTGCGCGAGCACGTGCTCGCGCTCCTCGCCGCGTACCCGGACGGCGTCCTGCCGATCGTGCAGGCCGGCCACCCCGTGCTGCGCACGCCGGCCGTGCCGTACGCGGGCCAGCTCGGCGACGCGCTGCCGCGCTTCCTCGACGCGATGCGCACGACCATGCGCGCGGCGCCCGGCGTGGGGCTCGCCGCGCCGCAGGTCGGCATCGGCCTCGCGGTGGCCGTGGTCGAGGACCCGGGTGCACCGGACGTCGGCGACGACCGGGAGCGGAGCCCCCTGGAGTACCGGGTGCTCGTGAACCCGCGCTACGAGGTCGTCGGCGAGGAGACCCGCACGTTCTTCGAGGGCTGCCTCTCCGTGCACGGTTGGCAGGCCGAGCGGACGCGCGCCCACGCCGTCCGGCTCACGGGCCAGGACGAGGCCGGCGAGCCGTTCGACGACGTGCTGACCGGGTGGCCCGCGCGCATCGTCCAGCACGAGACGGACCACCTGCGGGGCGAGCTCTACCTCGACGCCGCCGACCTGCGCACGCTGTCCTCGACCCTCGGGGTCGCGCGGCTCCCGGGCGCCGGGAGCTAGCCCACCGGGCGTCCGCGGGCCCCTGGTCCTCACGACGTACGGGCCCGCCGCGGGAAGTCGTCCGCCGGGATGACGAACTGCCGCGGCGGGCACGGCAGAATCGTCACGGGCGCGGCGCCGTCGCGCCCGGGGTCCTCAGGGGTGAACCGGGGGTCTCCCTGATGGTCGTCGTCCTCGCGCTCCGTAGGCTTGTCCTGGTGCAGGACGACCGACCTGCCGCCACCGCCCGCCTGGCCTCCCCGCCAGCAGACGAACGAGGACGCCGTTGCCCGACGCCGTGTCGATCTTCCTGGAGAATCTCGAGCACTGGATTCTCGCCCTCGCGGCGTCCGCGTGGATCTATCCCGCCCTGTTCGGCTTCGCGACGATCGACGGGTTCTTCCCGCCGGTCCCCAGCGAGTCGGTCGTCATCACGCTCGCGGTCTCCGCGCACGCGACCGGCGAGCCCAACCTCGTGCTCGTGCTCCTCGTCGCGGCACTGGGCGCCTGGACCGGGGACCAGATCGCGTTCGCCATCGGTCGTGCCGTCGGCACGGAGCGCCTGCGCATCCTGCGCACGCCCCGCGGGCGTCGCGCCGTGGGGTGGGCCGAGCGCGCCCTCGCGCACCGCGGCGCGTCGTTCATCCTCGCGGCGCGCTACATCCCCGTGGGCCGCGTCGCGGTGAACATGACGGCCGGCGCCGTCGGGTACCCGCGGCGCCGCTTCATGGCGTTCTCCGCCGTCGCGGCGGTGACGTGGGCCGTCTACTCGGTGCTCATCGGGCTCGTCGCCGCCCGGTGGCTGGGCCACGAGCCGCTGCTCGCGATGGTCGTGGGCATCGTGCTGGGCGTCGGGAGCGGGTTCGTCATCGACCGCGTGCTCATGATGCGGGCGCGCCAGCGCGGCGAGCTGCCGCCGACGCCGCAGGCGCCGGCCGCGGAGGGTGCGACCGACCCGGCCGGGACCGCGCCGACGACCGGCGGGACGCCGGCCGCGACCTCGCCCGGCGGGGGCGCGACGGCCGACGGGCGCACGGTGACCGGCCCGGCGACCGGCCCGGCGACCGGCGAGCCCCTGCCCGGTCCGCGCGCGGCGGACGCCTCCGGGACGGTGCCGCCCGGATCGTCGGGGGCGACGTCGTCGGGCACGCCGCCCTGCGCGACCTGACCTTCCGCCCGTGGGCTGAGCGGGCCGCCTCAGAGCTTGCGCAGGCGGACGCGCTGGACCGAGTGGTCCGAGCCCTTCGTGAGGACGAGGGTCGCGCGGCCGCGCGTCGGCAGGATGTTCTGCTCGAGGTTCGGCGCGTTGATCGCGTCCCAGATCGACTTCGCTCGCTCCACCGCCTGCTCGTCCGTGAGGTCGGCGTAGCGGCGGAAGTACGACTCGGGGCGCGCGAACGCGGTGCGGCGCAGCGCGAGGAACCGGTCGACGTACCACTGCCGGATGTTGCGCGTGCGGGCGTCCACGTAGATCGAGAAGTCGAAGAAGTCCGACACGGCGACGGTCGACTCGTCGTGCGCGCTCGGGCGCGCCGGCTGGAGCACGTTGAGGCCCTCGACGACGAGGACGTCGGGCTTGCGGACGACGGCCTCGGCCCCCGGCACGATGTCGTACGTGAGGTGGTCGTAGACGGGGGCCCGCACCTCGGCGTGCCCCGCCTTGACCTTGGACAGGAACCGGATGAGCGCGCGACGGTCGTAGGACTCCGGGAAGCCCTTGCGGTCCATGAGGCCGCGGCGCGCGAGCTCCGCGTTGGGGTAGAGGAAGCCGTCGGTCGTGATGAGCTCGACGCGCGGCGTCTCCGGCCAGCGGGCCAGCATCTCGCGCAGCACGCGCGCCGTCGTCGACTTCCCGACGGCCACGGAGCCGGCCACGCCGATGACGTACGGCGTGTTGCCGGTCTCCTCGCGCAGGAACGTCGACGTCGCCTCGTGCAGGCCGGACGTCGCGGTGACGTAGAGGTTGAGCAGGCGCGAGAGCGGCCGGTAGACGGCGTCGACCTCGGCGAGGTCGATCGGGTCACCGAGGCCGCGCAGGCGCGCGACGTCGTCGTCGGTCAGCGGCAGCGGCGTCGACTCCGACAGCCGGCTCCACACGGCCCGGTCGAGATCGACGTACGGCGAGGACGACGGCGCGGCCAGGTGGGCCCGCAGGAGGTCGGACGGGTCGTCGGCGGGTGAGGACACCCGCCCGATTCTGCCGGATGCGCGCCCGTGCCGGTGCACGGGGCGGCCCCGGGCACCACGGGGCTGCCTTCCGGGGGTCGCCTCAGCGGGCGTCGTCGGCCCCGAGCGCGGCCCGACGACGGCGCGGTGCCGGCTCGACGGCGGCCCCCGGGCCGGGGAGCGCGAGGTCGGGCAGGCGGGCCATGAGGGCGAGCGCGTCGGCCGGGGCGTGGGCGTCCACGTCGTTGTCGAAGTAGACCTCGACGTCGTGGCCCGCGGCGTGCCAGGCGCGCACGCGCTCGGCCCACGCGTCGAGCACGTGCGGCCGGTAGCCGCTGCGGTAGAGCTCCTGGTCCCCGTGCAGGCGCACGTACACGAGCGGGCTCGTGACCGCCTCGACGAGCGGCCACCGGCCCGCGCCGTCCGACACGGCGAACGCCACCCCGTGCCGGCGCAGGAGGTCGAGCGCCTCCGGCGTGGCGAACGACGCGTGCCGCGGCTCGAGCGCGTGCACGAGCGGGCGGTCCGCGTCGGTCTCCGTCCAGGCGGGCGCGCGCAGGCGGTCGTCGTGCTCGTGCGCGAGCCGCGCCGCCTCGCCGGTGGTGCGCGGCAGGAGCGTGAGGAACGCGTCGAGCAGGTCGTGGTCGAAGGTGGTGCGCGCGGGGAGCTGCCACAGGACGGGCCCGAGCCTGCTGCCGAGCGCGAGGACGCCGCTCGCGAGGAAGTTGGCGACCGGCGTCCGCACGTCCCGCAGCCGCTTCATGTGGGTGACGAAGCGCGGTCCCTTGACCGCGAACGTGAAGCCCTCGGGAGTCTGGTCGCGCCACGCGACGAACGACGACGGCCGCTGCAACGAGTAGAACGACCCGTTGAGCTCGACGGCGGGGAAGAGCGAGGCGACGTGCTCGAGCTCGCGGCGCTGGGGGAGCCCCGCGGGGTAGAACGGTCCGCGCCAGTCCGCGTACCGCCACCCCGAGAGACCGATCCGGACGGTGGGCACGAGCACCAGCCTCGCGGTGCCGCGCGTCCCACGCCCGGCGAACGCGCCACGGACCGGGACACGACGAGGCCGCGGGCGCGAGGACGGCTCGCGCGCCGCGGGGCCCCCGATTAGGCAGCGGACCTCACGAAGAACCGCGGGATCGCGCGGCCCCGAAGCGGCGCGGGTCCGTGGCTAGACTCGATCACCATGTGCGGAATCGTGGGCTACGTAGGCCCTGGAACCATGGTCGGAGAGGCCTCGGGGCGACCCCTCGACGTCGCTCTCGAAGGACTCGGACGGCTCGAGTACCGCGGCTACGACTCGGCCGGGGTCGCGCTCGTCGCGCCCGGCGTCGACGCCGTCGCGTTCGCGAAGAAGTCCGGCAAGCTCGCGAACCTCGTGCAGGAGATCCAGACGCACCCGCTGCCCGCGGCGACCGCGTCGATCGGGCACACGCGGTGGGCGACGCACGGCGGCCCGACGGACACCAACGCGCACCCCCACCTCGCGGACGACGACCGCCTCGCCGTGATCCACAACGGCATCGTCGAGAACTTCGCGACCCTCAAGGCCGAGCTCCTCGCCGAGGGCGTGACGTTCCGGTCCGAGACCGACACCGAGGTCGCGGCGCAGCTCCTCGCGCGGGCGTACCGCGACACCAAGGACCTCACGCTCGCCATGGGGCAGGTGGCGCGGCGGCTCGAGGGCACCTTCACGCTCCTCGCCGTGCACGCCGACGCCCCCGACACGGTCGTGGGCGCGCGGCACGACTCGCCGCTCGTCGTCGGGCTGGGCGAGGGCGAGAACTTCCTCGGGTCCGACGTCGCGGCGTTCATCTCCCACACCAAGGAGGCGCTCGAGCTCGGGCAGGACCAGATCGTCACGATCACCCCGACGTCGGTCGAGGTGACCGACTTCGACGGCAACCCGGCCGAGGCGAAGCGCTACACGGTCGACTGGGACGCGGCCGCCGCGGAGAAGGGCGGCTTCTCGTCCTTCATGGACAAGGAGATCCACGACCAGCCGCACGCCGTCGCCGACACCCTGCTCGGCCGCACCGACCCGTCGGGCAAGCTCGTGCTCGACGACCTGCGCATCGACGAGGCCGTGCTGCGCTCGGTCGACAAGATCATCGTCGTCGCGTGCGGCACGGCGGCCTATTCGGGCCACGTCGCGAAGTACGCGATCGAGCACTGGTGCCGTATCCCGGTCGAGGTCGAGCTCGCGCACGAGTTCCGCTACCGCGACCCGATCGTCGACGAGAAGACGCTCGTCGTCGCCGTGACCCAGTCCGGCGAGACCATGGACACGCTCATGGCCGTGCGCCACGCGCGCGAGCAGGGCGCGAAGGTCATCTCGATCGTCAACACGCACGGGTCGACGATCCCGCGCGAGTCCGACGCCGTGCTCTACACGCACGCCGGCCCGGAGATCGCGGTCGCCTCGACGAAGGCGTTCCTCTCGCAGATCACCGCCGCGTACCTCCTGGGCCTCTACCTTGCGCAGCTGCGCGGGAACAAGTTCCCCGACGAGATCGCGGCGATCCTCGAGGACCTGCGCGAGATGCCGCGCAAGATCCAGACCGTCATCGAGCGCGGCGAGTACGTGCGCGCGACCGCGCGGTCGATGAAGGACGCCTCGTCCGTGCTGTTCCTCGGGCGCCACGTCGGGTTCCCCGTCGCGCTCGAGGGCGCGCTCAAGCTCAAGGAGCTCGCGTACATCCACGCGGAGGGCTTCGCGGCCGGCGAGCTCAAGCACGGGCCGATCGCGCTGATCGACGAGGGCCAGCCGGTGTTCGTCGTCGTGCCGTCGCCGAAGGGCCGTGAGGGCCTGCACTCCAAGGTCATCTCGAACATCCAGGAGATCCGGGCGCGCGGCGCACGCACGCTCGTCATCGCCGAGGACGGGGACGACGCCGTGCGCCCCTACGCGGACGAGATCTTCTGGATCCCCGAGTCCCCGACGCTGCTCTCGCCGCTGCTGGCCGTCGTGCCGCTGCAGATCTTCGCGATGGCGCTCGCGACGGCGAAGGGCCTCGACGTCGACCAGCCGCGCAACCTCGCGAAGTCGGTCACGGTCGAGTAGCCCCCGGCCCCGCCCCTGCGTCGACCAGGTGGTCCTGGTTCGTCCGGTCTCCCGGACGAACCAGGACCACCTGCTCGTGGAGGCGGGGAGGCCTGGTCGCCACCGTAGGGTGGGCGCATGATCAAGGGCGTGGGGATCGACGTCGTGGACGTCGCGCGGTTCATGGAGACCCTGGAGCGCACGCCCCGGCTCCGCGAGAAGCTGTTCACCGAGGCCGAGCGGGACCTGCCCCCCGCGTCGCTCGCCGCGCGGTTCGCCGCGAAGGAAGCCATCGCCAAGGCGCTGGGCGCCCCCGCGGGCATGCGTTGGCACGACGCGACGGTGCACCGCGTCGTCGGCGGCCCGCCGGAGGTCGAGATCACGGGCACGGTCGCGGCCCGGGCGGACGCGCTCGGCATCACGGCCTGGCACCTGAGCATCTCGCACGACGCCGGCATCGCCTCGGCGATGGTCGTCGCGGAAGGCTGACCCCCCACCCCCCACCCCCCACCC
>NZ_JBJXVU010000014.1:0-83926 GCF_046159675.1 Cellulosimicrobium sp. RS
ACGGCGCACGCGCGGGTGGCGCGCCCCGGCGCGGCGGCTCGTCCGCGCAGGGCTCGTCCGCGGGCCGCGGCGCGGGCGAGGGCCGGGAGCAGGGCGCCGGTCGTGGCCAGGCCGGTCGGGCGACCGGTGCGGGCCGCGGCGCGGCCGCCGGTCGGGGTCGCCCTGCCGCGGGTCGCGGCACGTCGGCGCCCCGCGCCGGCCAGGCGGCTGGCCGGCCGCGCCGTCCCGTGCGCGGGCAGCCCAGCGAGCCCCAGCGCGACGTGCACGTCGAGGACGGCGTGCGCCTGCAGAAGGTGCTCGCGTCGGCCGGGCTGGGCTCGCGTCGCGCGTGCGAGGACCTCATCGCGCAGGGCCGCGTCGAGGTGGACGGCGTGCGGGTCACGGAGCTGGGCGTGCGGGTCGACCCGGCGCGCGCCGTCGTGCACGTGGACGGGATGCGCCTGCAGCTCGACTCCTCGCGCGTGACGCTCGCCCTCAACAAGCCGCGCGGCGTCGTGTCGACCATGCACGACCCGGACGGCCGCCCGTCCGTCGCGGAGCTCGTCGCCGACCGGCCCGAGCGCCTGTTTCACGTGGGCCGCCTCGACGCGGACAGCGAGGGCCTGCTGCTCCTCACGAACGACGGCGAGCTCGCGAACCACCTCGCGCACCCCTCGCACGAGGTCGCCAAGACCTACCTCGTCACGGTGCGCGGCAAGGTCGCGGGCAACGTCGCGAACAAGTTCCTGCACGGGATCGAGCTCGAGGACGGGGTCGTGCAGGCGGACGCGTACCGCGTCGTCGACCAGGTCGCGGACCAGACGATGATCGAGGTCGTGCTGCACTCCGGCCGCAACCGGGTCGTCCGACGCATGTTCGAGGAGGTCGGCTACCCCGTGACGCGCCTCGTGCGCACGCGCATCGGCCCGATCGCGCTCGGCAACCTGCGCCCCGGCACGACGCGCGTGCTCGGTCGCACCGAGCTCGGCACGCTCATGGCGGGCGTCGGGCTCTAGGTCCGCGCGTCCCGCACACCACCCCGACGGACCGCCGCGAGGCGGGCCGTCCCGCACGAAGGAGCACCATCCATGCCGGTCCGGGCGATCCGGGGCGCGACCCAGCTCGACGCCGACGAGCGCGAGCACCTGTTCGCGCGCACGCGCGAGCTCGTCCAGGAGGTGCTCGACGCGAACGCCGTCGACACCGGCGCGCTCATCTCGATCCTCTTCACGTGCACCCCCGACCTGGTGGCCGACTTCCCGGCCGCCGCGGCGCGCGAGATGGGCCTCGGCGACGTGCCGCTCATGTGCGCGACGGAGATCGCGGTGCCCGGCGCGCTGCCGCGCGTGGTGCGCCTCATGGCGCACGCCGAGCTCGACGTCGACCGCGCGGCGGTCCAGCACGTCTACCTGCACGGGGCGACGGCGCTGCGCAAGGACCTGGCCCAGTGAGCGCGGGGACGCCGGGTGCGGGGGAGGGTCGCGCCGACGGCGCGCTGACGGTCGCGATCGACGGGCCGTCGGGTTCCGGCAAGTCGAGCGTGTCGAAGGGCGTCGCGCGCCGCCTCGGCCTCGCCTACCTCGACACGGGCGCGATGTACCGCGCCGCCACCTGGTGGTGCCTGCACCGCGGCGAGGACCTCGCCGACCAGGACGCCGTCGCGCACGCCGTGCGCGTCATGCCGCTCGTCATGGGCCTCGACCCGTCCGGTCCGACCGTCCACGTGGACGGGACGGACGTCGGCGAGGCGATCCGCTCGACCGAGATCTCGACGGCCGTGAGCGCCGTCGCGACCAACCTCGCGGTGCGCGCGGAGCTGCGGCGCCTCCAGCGCGCGGCCATCGAGGCCGAGCGCACGCCCGCGGGCTTCGCGGGCGGCCGCGGCGTCGTGGCGGAGGGCCGGGACATCACGACGGTCGTCGCCCCCGACGCCGACGTGCGCGTGCTCCTCACCGCGAGCGAGGAGGCCCGCCTCGCGCGCCGCTCGCTCGACGTGCACGGGACGGCCGACGCGGCCGCCGTCGAGGCGACGAAGGACCAGGTGCTGCGGCGCGACCGCGACGACGCGACGGTCTCGCAGTTCCAGGTCGCGGCCGACGGCGTCGTGACCGTCGACTCGTCGGAGCTCGACCTCGAGCAGACGATCGACGCGGTGCTCTCCGTGGTCGAGCAGGTCACCGGGCGGGCGGTCGGCCCGCGCCAGGGCTCGTGAGCCGCGGCACGGGAGACGGCGTCCCGTCGCCCGCCGGGCCGGCGTGGTCGCGCTGGGTGGGTCGCTTCCTCGCCCGTGTCGTGTGGGCGACCGAGGTCATCGGGGCGGAGCACGTCCCGGCTGACGGCCCGGTCGTGCTCGCCGCGAACCACACCGGCGTCGTCGACGGGCCGCTCGTCCTCGGGGTCGCGCCCCGCCTGCTGCACGTCCTCGTCAAGGAGGAGATGTTCACCGGGCCGGTCGGCTGGGTGCTGCGTGCCGCCGGGCAGATCCCCGTGGACCGCACCGGCGGACGCCCGGCGCTCGCGGCCGGGCTCGGCGTGCTCCGGCGCGGCGGGGCGGTCGGCGTCTTCCCCGAGGGCGCCCGGGGGCGCGGCGACGCGACGTCCGCGCGCGCCGGGGTCGCGTGGCTCGCGCTCAACGGCCACGCGCACGTGGTGCCCGTGGCCGTGCTCGGCACGCGCCGCGCGGGCGAGGGCGTCAACCGGGTCCCCGGGCTGCGCCGTCGGCTCGTCGTCCGCTTCGGCGCGCCGCTCACCGTCGAGCGCGTGCCCGGGGTGAGCGGCAAGCAGGCGCTCGAGGACGCGAACGAGCGCATCCGCACCGCGCTCGCCGAGCTGGTCGCCGACACCGTCGCGCTGACCGGTGTGGCGCTGCCGCTGGACGACCCGCGCGGGGACCGGCCGAGGCCATGAGGACGGACCGGCCGGTGGCGCACGTGGTGGGCGACCGCCCGGGCACCGGTCTGCTCGTCGGGCTCGCGTCGGCCCTCGCGTTCGGCGCGAGCGGACCGTTCGTCAAGCCGCTCCTCGAGGCGGGCTGGACGCCCGGCGCCGCCGTCTTCGCGCGCGCCCTGTGCTCGGCGCTCGTCCTCGCCCCGGTCGCGGCGGTCGCCCTGCGCGGCAGCCACCGGCTCCTGCGCGAGGAGTGGCGGCTCGTCCTCGGGTTCGGCCTCGTCGCCGTCGCGGGCACCCAGCTGTGCTACTTCGCGGCGGTCGCGCGCATGCCCGTCGGGATCGCGCTCCTCATCGAGTACCTCGCGCCCGTGCTGCTCGTCGGCCTCGCCTGGGCCCGCACGCGCCGCGTGCCGCCCCGGCTCACGCTCGCCGGCTGCGCCGTCGCGGTCCTCGGGCTCGTGCTCGTCGTCGACCCGGGCGGCGCCCGCCCCGACCTCCTCGGCGTCCTCCTCGCGCTCGGCGCGGCGGTAGGGCTGGGCGCCTACTTCGTGCTGTCCGCGCGCCCGACGCGCCTGCCGCCCGTCGCGCTCGCCGCGAGCGGGCTCGGCGTCGGAGCGCTCGCGCTCGGCGCGGCGGCGCTCGCGGGCGTGCTGCCCTTCGCCGCCCCGCTCGTCGACGTCACGCTCCTCGGCTCGCCGGCGCCCTGGTACGTCCCGCTCGCGGTCGTCGTGCTCGTCGCGACGGCGTTCGCCTACGTCTCGGGCGTCGCCGCGACCGTGCGCATGGGCGAGCGCCTCGCGTCGTTCGTCGGGCTGTCCGAGGTGCTGTTCGCCGTCGCCATCGCGTGGCTCCTGCTCGGCGAGGTGCCGAGCCTCGTGCAGGCCGCGGGCGGCGTGCTCGTCGTCGCCGGGGTCGTGCTCGTGCGCCTCGCGGGCACGCCCGCCGCGCGGTAGGTTCGCGCTCAGGCGCCGGCGCCCCGTCGCAGGGCCGGGCAGGCGCCGCCCGCGGGGGAGGGAGCACGCATGGCCGAGCCGCCCGGCAAGCCCGCGACCGTCGACGAGTACCTCGCGACGCTCGCCCCGGATGCGCGCGAGGTCGTCGCGCACCTGCGCGCCGTGGTGCACGACACCGTGCCCGGCCTGGGCGAGCGCATCAGCTACGGCATCCCGACCTTCACGCGCGACGGCCGGTACGTCGTCTACCTCGCGGGCTGGGCCCACCACGTCTCGCTCTACCCCGTGCCCGAGGTCGACGACGCGCTCGCGCGCCGCATCGCGCGCTACCAGGACGGCAAGGGCACGCTGCGGTTCCCGCTGGCGGAGCCCGTGCCCGACGACGTCGTGCGGGCCGTCGTCGCGCGGCTCGCCGCCCGCCGGGACGGTGCCGCGGGCTGACGCCGGGCGCGCCGGACGGGCACCCGCACGACGCGCCCGCGGCCCGGTTCGGAGCCTGGCCCGCGGCCTGGGAGAATGGACCCCATGACCACACCCGACCCCGCCCAGCCCGGCACGCCCGGACGGACCGACGCCGTCGGTCAGGCCGAGGAGCCCCTGGCGCCCGCGGACGCCGCGGACGACGAGGCGCGCGAGCGCGCGCTGCGCGCCGGACTCGACGACTACGAGCTCGAGGACGCCGACCTCGCGCTGCTCGACGCCGACGAGGACGCGCTCGACGGCGCGGCGCCCGAGGCGCCCCTGCCCGTGCTCGCCGTGGTCGGGCGCCCGAACGTCGGCAAGTCGACGCTCGTCAACCGCATCCTCGGCCGCCGCGAGGCCGTCGTCGAGGACAAGCCGGGCGTCACGCGCGACCGCGTGAGCTACCCCGCCGACTGGGCCGGGCGCCGCTTCACGCTCGTCGACACCGGCGGCTGGGAGGTCGACGTCGCGGGCATCGAGTCCAAGGTCGCCGAGCAGGCCGAGGTCGCGATCTCCCTCGCCGACGCGGTGCTCTTCGTCGTCGACGCGACCGTCGGCGCGACCGCGACGGACGAGCGCGTCGTGCGCCTCCTGCGCGAGTCGGGCAAGCCCGTCGTGCTGTGCGCCAACAAGGTCGACGGGCAGTCGGGCGAGGCGGACGCCGCGTACCTGTGGAGCCTCGGCCTCGGCGAGCCGCACCCCGTGTCCGCGCTGCACGGCCGCGGGACGGGCGACCTGCTCGACGCCGCGATGGCGGCGCTGCCCACGGAGTCCGAGCACGGCGAGGTGCGGCCGACCGGGCCGCGTCGCGTCGCGCTCGTCGGGCGCCCGAACGTCGGCAAGTCCTCCCTGCTGAACAAGCTCGCGGGCGCCGACCGCGTCGTCGTCGACGAGATCGCCGGCACGACGCGCGACCCGGTCGACGAGCTCGTGACGATCAAGGACGTCCCGTACGTCCTCGTCGACACCGCCGGCATCCGGCGCCGCGTGCACCAGACGAAGGGCGCCGACTTCTACGCGTCGCTGCGCACGCAGGCCGCGATCGAGAAGGCGGAGCTCGCCGTCGTGCTCGTGGACGCATCCGTGCCGCTCACCGAGCAGGACACGCGCGTCATCTCCCAGGTCGTGGACGCGGGCCGCGCGCTCGTCATCGCGTACAACAAGTGGGACCTCATGGACGACGACCGTCGCCCGTACCTCGAGCGCGAGATCGAGAAGGACCTCGTGCAGGTGCAGTGGGCGCCGCGCGTCAACGTGTCGGCCCGCACCGGCTGGCACACCGACCGCCTCGCCCCGGCGATGGAGCGCGCGCTCGACTCCTGGGACACGCGCATCCCGACGGGCCGCCTCAACGCGTTCCTCGGCGAGCTCGTCGCCGCCCACCCGCACCCGCTGCGCGGCGGCAAGCAGCCCCGCATCCTCTTCGCGACGCAGGCCTCCACGCGCCCGCCGCGGTTCGTCGTGTTCGCGACCGGGTTCCTCGAGGCGGGCTACCGCCGCTTCATCGAGCGCCGCCTGCGCGAGACGTTCGGGTTCGAGGGCTCGCCCATCGAGATCAGCGTCCGCGTGCGGGAGAAGCGCAAGCGGTGAGCACGGGCACGGGGCGCGCCTCCGCCGGGGCCTCCCGGCGGAGCCGCGCCCTGCGCCTGGGCGCGGCCCGGGACACCGCGGCCGTGCGGCACGTCGTGACGTTCCTCGTGGTCGCCGTCGCGACGGTGCTCGTGACGCGGTTCTTCCTCGCGGCGTCGGGGTACCCGCAGGTCGGCGGGGGAGACCTGCACGTCGCGCACGTGCTGTGGGGCGGGCTCGGCATGGCGCTCGCCCTCGTGCTGCTGCTCTCCTTCGTCGGCCCGGCCCTGCGCTCGCTCGGCGCGTTCGTGGGCGGGATCGGGTTCGGGCTGTTCGTCGACGAGATCGGCAAGTTCGTCACCGCGGACAACGACTACTTCTACGAGCCGACGGCGGCGCTCATCTACGCGACGGTCGTCGTGCTCGTCCTCGTCGTCGAGGCGCTGCACGGGTGGCGGCGCCACCACCCGGCCGAGTACCTCGCGGTCGCGACCGACCGCGCCGTCGCGGGCGTCGCCGGCGGGTTCACCGACGACGCGCGCGACGAGGCCCGCGCGCTCGTCACGCTGGGTCGCGGCGAGCCGGCGGCCGACGAGGTCGCGGCGCTCGTCGAGGCCGTGCCGCGCGACGACGTCGACGTGCCCGACCCGGTGCGCGCCCTCGTGCGGCGCTCGTCGGCCTGGTTCGCGCAGACGCTCCAGCGCCGCTGGGCCGCAGTCGTCGTGGTCGTGCTCGTGCTCGGGACGGCGCTGGGCTCGCTGCTCGCGGGGCTGCGCGTGCTGGTCGGCGACGTCGACGTGCCCACCTGGGTCGGGGCCGGCATCGCCGCGGGCGTCGCCGCGACGGTCGCGTGCGTCGTCGCGTGCGTCGTGGTGTCCCGCCGCGGGCGGCCCGAGGACCGTCGGGCCGGCGCCGTGTGGGTCCGGCGCGGCGTGCTCGTCTCGCTCCTGCTCACCCAGCTCCTCGTGTTCCGCGCGCTGCAGTGGGTCGGCGTCGCGGGCCTCGTGGTGGACCTGCTCGTGCTCGCGGCGCTCGGTGCCGCGCTCGGTGGCGACGACGAGCGCCGTCGGACACCGCGCCGCTGACGCGTCGTCGCCGTGATGGGCGACCTCTCCTGACCGACGACGGCGGCCGCCCCCGGGAGGGGACGGCCGCCGTCGGCGCTGGTGGTGGGCCGCTCAGCCGAGCGGGCCGTAGAGCGCGGGGGAGGTGCGGGCCTGCGTGGCCTGCTCGAGCGCGTACGCGAGGCCGAGCAGCGGGCCCTCGTCGAAGTCGCGACCGAGCAGCTCGAGGTTGACGCCGCCGCCGGTGACGGTGCCGTCGGTCGCGACCGCCTGGCCGACCGGGACGGTCACCGCGGGCAGCCCGGTGTTCGGGCTGAGCCGCAGGTTGGTGCCGATCGTCCCGTACGGGTTGGCGCTCGGGTAGACGAGCGCGTCGAGGTCGGCGTCGTCGAGCATCGCGGTGACGAGCACCTTGCCCTCGGCGAGCACCTTGGTGTGCGACCCCTCGGGGCCTGCCCACGCGTGGTACGCCTCCTCGGTGACCGCGTCGCGCGAGACGTACGTGCTGCGGCGGGACGGCACGTAGCGGCCCGAGCCGACGATCCCCTGGAGCGTCCGGGCCTCGACCTGCGGGGCGAGGTGGGTCGCCACGTACGCGTCGAGGTCGTGCTTGAACTCGTTCGTCGAGCCCGACCCCTCGGAGAGGACGCTCGCGAAGCCGTTCGGCAGGACCGGCGACCACGTGGTCGGCGGCGTGACCTCGACGACGGTCGCGCCGAGCGACTCGAGCGTCGCGCGGGTCTGCGCCCACAGGCGGAGCGTCGCCGCGTTGCTGCCGAGCATGGACGGCACGTAGCCGATGCGGGCGCCGTCGAGCGCCCCCTCGTCCAGGTACTGCGTGTACGACGCCGGGACCTCGCCCTCCTGGCGCGACGTCACCGGGTCGGCGGCGTCGACCCCCGCGACGGCGTCGAGCGCGACGGCCGCGTCGAGGACGGTGCGCGCCATCGGCCCGCCCGTGTCCTGGCTCAGCGCGAGCGGGATGATGCCGTCGCGGCTCGCGAGGCCGACCGTCGGGCGCAAGCCGACGAGCTGGTTGTACGACGACGGGACGCGGATCGACCCGCCCGTGTCCGTGCCGAGGCCGAGCCCGGCGAGGTTCGCCGCGACGGCCGCCCCCGTGCCGCCGCTGGACCCGCCGGCCGTGCGGCTCGTGACGTACGGGCTCGCGACGAGCGTGCTCGTGCCCGCGTCCTGGAACGAGGAGAACTCCGACGCGAACCCGAACGCGAACTCGTCCAGGCTGGCCTTCGCGAGGATCACCGCGCCGTCGGCGCGCAGGCCCTCGACCATCGTCGCGTCGGTCGTCGTCCGGTTGTCGTCCCAGCAGCCGCAGCCGCCCGTGGTCGGCATGTCCTTCGTGTCGTAGTTGTCCTTCACCGCGACGGGCACGCCGAGCAGCAGGCTCGTCATGCCGTCCGTCGCGCGGACCGCGTCGGCGCGCGCGGCGGCCTGCAGCGCGACGTCGCTCGTGCTGATGATCGAGTGCAGCGGCCGCCCGCCGGCGCCCGTGTCGACGAGCGTCGTGTCGTACGCCTCGATCCGGTCGAGGTACTCCTGGGTGATCGCGACCGACGTCGTCGTGCCCGCGTTCATCGCGGCCTGCATGTCGAGCACGGACGCCTCGACGAGCTCGAACGGGCCGTCGTCGTACACGATGCGCTGCGAGACGGCGGCGAGGTCGGTCACCGTGATCGTGCCGTCCCCGTCCGTGTCGGCGGGCGCGACGTCGTCCCACACGGCGTCCGCCGACGTCGCGCCGAGCGCCGCGGCGACGACCGCGAGGTCGTCCGTCGTGACCTGCTGGTCGCCCGTGAGGTCGAGCGCGGTCCAGTAGGGGGCGAGGAGCGGCGCGGGCTCGGCGCCGGGCGCACCGGTCGCGGCGGGCGCCGTCGTGACGCCGAGGACGAGGCCGCCGATCGTCAGGGCGGCGAGCCCGCCGGTGGCGGCGCGCCGGTGGGTGGTGGTCACGGACGGCTCCTTCGAGGGGACGGGCGCGAGGTGCGCGAGCGGCTTGTCGGGGCGGGGCAGCGGGCCGGTCATCGCGTGGCCGCCCGACGCCGCGCGAGCAGGATGCCCGTGCCGACGGCGACCGCGAGGAGCGCGGCGCCGACGAACCACGCGACGCTCGCCCCGGTCGACGCGAGCGCGCCGCCCGAGGTCGACCCGGACGGGGACGACGACGAGTCGGACGCGCCGTCGTCCCCGGGGGGCGTGGTGCCGCCGTCGTCGACCGGCGGCGTGGTGGTCCCGCCCGTCGGCTCCGCCGTGGGCGGGACGTCGGCCGCCGTGACGGTCGTCGTGGCGCTCGCGCCGTCGGTGAGCGTCGCCGTCCCGGCGTCGGCGCCCACCAGCGTGGCGGTCGGGACGGCGAAGGCCGCCGCGCCGTCGGACACGGCGGTGAACGTCAGGGTCGCGAGGGTGACGTCGCCCTCGAGGCCGGGCGACGTGCCGAGCCGCGTGTGCGTGACGGCGACCGTCCCGGCCGCGTCGTCGGTCGCGTCGGCGAAGCCGCCGTCCGGGGTCACGACGGAGTCGTCCACGAGCGCGACGAGGTCGGGGTCGTAGGCGACGGCGAGGTCGTAGGCGTAGAGGTCGACGGCACCGGTCGCGGCGATCGTGACGGTGATCTCCGCGCCGACCTCGACCGACGCGGGCGCCGTGAGGGAGACCTGGGCGACGGACGGTGCGGCGTGCGCGGGGGCGGCGAGGGCCGCCGCGGCGACCGCGAGACCGCCGACGAGGGCGGCGCGGGCGCGGAGCCGTCTGCGGGGGACGGGACGGGTCATGGGCGAGCGGTCCTTCCTCCGGGCGCGCGGAGGTACGGCGCGACCGGCGGTCGTGTGGTGGGGCCCCCTGCCGTCAGCGATGCTCACAAGTCGCTGTTTCCCCGGCGTTTCGCGACGGTTAGCACGAGCAACGAACCGGGTCTCGGTCCGGTCACGAACCCGACGACGCGGGTCAGCCGAGGACCGGCGGCTCGCCCTCGCGCACCTCGGGGTCCGGCAGGCGGCGCATGCGCAGCGCCGCGACGACGCCGAGGAGCCCCGCGACGAGGGGCACGAGGAGCGCGACCTGCAGCGCCCGCGCCCGCACGTCGTCGTTGATGGCCACGACCTCGGCCCGCACCGCGGGCGGCTCGTCGGCGAGGAGCTCGACGAGCTGGGCGTCGCTCATGATCTCGGCGTCGTCCTCGAGCACCCGGGCGACCTGCTCCTTGTCGTCCGGGGGCAGCACGTCGCTCGCCTCCGCCCGCGCCGTGAACCCCGCCGCGAGCGACGCCAGCATGACCGCGCCCGCGACGGCGAGTCCGAGCGAGAGGCCGAACGACCCGGCGGCCGAGCTCACGCCTGCGGCCTCGCTCGCGCGCTCCTCCGGCACGGGGGAGAGCGTGTACGCGTTGAGCTGGGAGATCAGGAGCCCCAGCCCGGCGCCCGCCACGACGAGCGGCAGCGCGAGCCACCAGCCCGACGACGCCCGCGGCACCACCGCGACGAGCGCCACCACGCCCACGACGAGCAGGAGGAAGCCCGCGAGCACGCGGGAGGCCGGCCGCCGTCGGCCGGGGCGCTTGCCCGCGACGAGGGCGGCGGCGAACATCGTCAGCGACAGCGGGGCGAGCGAGAGGCCCGCGAGCAGCGCGTCGTACCCGAGCGCCATCTGCAGGAAGATCGGCAGCGCGATCATCGCCCCGCCCAGCGCGACCTGCTGCAGGAGCTGCTGCGACACCCCGATCCGGAACGCGGGCGAGCGGAACAGCCCCGGGTCGACGAGCGTCGTCCGCCCCGCCCGCGCGCGGCGCACGAGCCACCACGCGAGGCCCACCAAGCCCAGCGCACCGACGAGGACGAGCGCCCCGACCGCCTCGCCGCCCTCCTGCCACACCAGCACGCCCAGCACGACGCCGCCCATCCCGACGACGGACAGGACCGTCCCGACCACGTCCACCGCGCGGTCGCCCGTGTACGGGACGTCGCGCACGAGCCGCACGCCCACGAGGACGACGACGATCACCACGGCCTCGAGCCCGAACGCCACGCGCCACGACAGCGTCGTCGTGATGACGCCGCCGAGCAGCGGCCCGACCGCCGCCGCGATCGACGCCGCCGCGCCCACGAGCGCGTACGCCGCCTTGCGCGCGGTGCCCTCGAAGTTGCCGTGCACGAGCGACTGCATCGCCGGCAGCAGCAGCGCGGCTCCGAGCCCGCCGATGACCGACCAGAAGATCACGACCGCCACGAGGCTCTGCGCGAGCGTCATCGCCACCGCGCCCGCCCCGTACGCGAGCAGCCCGACGACGTACGCGCGCCGCCGGCCCACGAGGTCGCCGACCTTGCTGCCCACGAGGATGAACGACGCCGACACGAGCGCCTCGAGCGCGATCGCCGTCTGGACGCCGCTCACGGTCGTGCCCAGGTCGCGCACGACGGCGGAGATCGACACGTTCATGAACGACGTGTCGACCACGAGCACGAACATCGCGGCGGCCAGGAGCAGCGCGAGGCGCCGGTCGGCCGCCGTCGGCCGACCCGCGGTCCGACCCGTGCTCTGCTCCACGTCGACCCCCGTCCGGCGTCCATGCTCGCCGCCCGGGTCGTCCCGGCGCCTCACCCGTCGCGGGTGCTCCGCCGCCCGCGCTGCCGAGGTCGGCGCGGGGGACTGGGAGGATCGCGGTATGGCCGCAGAGGGGTGGACGTCGCGCCACGTCACCGTCGAGGGCCGCGAGGTCTTCGTGCGCTCCGGACCCGAGGTCGCGGGCGCCGTGCCGATCGTGCACGTGCACGGCTTCGCCATCTCCGGCACCTACCTCCTCCCGACGGCCGAGCGTCTGGCCCACCGCGCGACCGCCGTCGTGCCGGACCTGCCCGGGTACGGGCGCAGCGAGGAGTGGGGCCACCCGCTCGGCATCCCGGCCCTCGCGTGGGCGCTCCTGTCGACGCTCGATGCTCTCGGGCTCGACCGGGTCGTCCTGCTCGGCAACTCCATGGGCGGGCCCGTCAGCCTCGAGGTCGCGCACGCCGCCCCCGACCGGGTCGCCGGCGTGGTGCTCGCCTCGCCGGCCGGGGGCGTGCACAACCAGCCGTTCGGGCGCGCCCTCACCCAGCTCGCGCGCGACGCCGTGCGCGAGAGCCCGCGCATGGCGCGCGTCGCCGTGCCCGACTACGTGCGGTTCGGGCCGGTCAACGCGCTCCAGCTCTTCGCCGAGCTCGCCCGGTTCCCCTCGCTCGAACGCGTGCTGCGCGTCCCCGTGCCGACGCTCGCCGTCCTCGGCACGCGCGACCCGCTCATGCCGCCGCCGTGGCGGGTGCGGGAGGTCGGAGCGCTCGCGCCCCCGCACGTGACCGTCGCGGCGATCGAGGGCGCTCCGCACGCCATGAACTTCAGCCACCCCGGCGAGCTCGCGCACGTCGTCGGGTGCTGGCTCGACGGGCGCGACATCACCGACGACCCCGACGAGCCCGGCGTCGCCCGGGTGCTCCAGGTCGCGCGGGGGGCCGGGCCGGTCGTGTGAGCCGTCGTGTGCGCCGCGGGCCGGGTCGTGGGTCGGGACGTGAGGGTGCCCGGCTCGGTACGGTGCTCGCAGGGCGTTCCGCGTCCTGGCCCGGACGGGAGCGCGCGAGAGCGAGGAGCGAGCGGTGACGACGACGGCGGCTGCGGTCGAGCTGAGCATCGAGGACCTGCGGGCGGTCACGGGGTACGCGGCCCGGTGCGCGGAGCCGGCGCTGGAGCTCGTCGAGGCGGTCCGGCCCGACGACGCACGCCCCCGCGAGGCGGTCGACGCGGCCCGCGCGTTCGCCGACGGCGGTGCGCGCGGCAAGGTGCTGCGCGACACCGCCTGGGCGGCACTGCGCGCGGCGAAGGAGGCGGGCGATCCCGCCGCGGCGGAGGCAGCCCGGGCCGCGATGGCGGCGGCCGGCGCCGCGTACCTGCACCCGATCGCCGACGCCCACCAGATCAAGCACGTCCTCGGCTCCGCCGCCCACGCTGCGCACGCCGCCGCGCTCGCCGCGGGCGGGGACGGGTCCGACGAGAGCGTCGCGAGCAGGTGGCTCGACACCGCGCGGGCGCTCGCGACGCCCGAGGTCGTCGCGGTGCTGCGTTGCTACCCGCCCGCGCCGGGCGGCGGCGATCGCCTCGGCGAGCTGGTCCGACGGCTCGACGCGGCGCTGCGGGACGGCACGGGGCCGTCGGAGGGCCTCGTAACGGACGAGCGGACGTAGTCGGCACCCGCCGGGACCTCCAGGCGTCGTCAGCTGCGCCGGATCCGCTGGGCGAACAGGTCCAGGACGGCGAGGATCCCCTCGTGCTGCCAGACCCGGTTGCGCCGGAGGCCGCTGCGCTCGCGGAGGACACCCGCATCGGCGAGCTGGCTCAGCGCTCGCTGGGCGGTGACGTCGCTGAACCCGAGGTGGTCGCGGAGGAACGCCGCGTTGATCACCGGATGGGCCACGAGGTGCGGCACGACGCTCCAGGCGGAGGCCTGGGGCCGCAGCCCGGAAAGCTGTTCCCGCGCTGAGGCGACCTGTCCTGCGAGGTCGTCGACGAGCCGCGCTCCGGCCGTCGCGGCGAACCGGCTCGCGCGGGAGAGCTGCTCGACGATCGGCCAGGCGTCACCGGCGCGGAACGCGGTGAGCGCGTCGAAGTAGGCCTCGGTGTCGATGAGGAGGCCCGCGGAGACCGGGGCGATGGTGTTCCGCGTGAGGCCCTTCGAGCGCAGCATGGCGTGCACGAGGGCCCGGCCGGTGCGGCCGTTGCCGTCCGTGAACGGGTGGATCGTCTCGAGCTGCGCGTGCGCGACGGCGGTCTGGACGAGGACGGGAAGGTCCTCCCGGCGGACGAAGGCCATCAGGTCCGCCATCGCTCCAGGGACGAGCTCGGGCTGGGGCCCGACGTGGGTCGCGCCTCTCGGGCTGATGCTCGACGAGCCGACCCAGACCAGAGTGCCTCGGTAACGCCCCGCGTGCTCCTCCCATCCGGGCTGCCCGGCGAGGAGCTCGCGGTGCATCGTGAGGATCGAGGCCTCGTCGAGCCGGTCGGCGAGGTCGATCGCGGCTTGCATGGCCCGGACGTTCGCGACGACGGTGCGTGCGTTGGTGCTCGCCGTCAGGTCGATCTCGGCGAGCGCGAGCTGCTTGGCGCCGACCGTCAGGTTCTCGATCTGCGACGAGGAAGCGGACTCGGTGCGCAGCAGGATCGAGGACATCGGACCCAGGGTGGGGTTGTCCGGCCCGAGCGTTGCGCTGGCGTACGAGTCGAAGCGTGCGAGAGCGGCGGCTGCTTCCTCGGCGGCGGCGGACTGCTGCGGCGTCAGTACGGGGGAGTAGTCCGCGATGGCGGTCGGGATGGTGGACTCGTAAGGTCCCGAGCCAGCCGCCACCTGCGCACGTGTCGAAAGGCCGTCGTTCTCTGCTGTCCAGTAGTGGCTCACGTGAGCTACCGCTGGGACTGCGAGCGCCTGAACTGCTTCCATGACGTCACCTTACTTACAGTTTCGGCGAAACTGTAAGTAACGGGCGGCGTCAACTACCACTTGAGGGTTCCGCGCTCGGTGTGTCGAACCGCACGGCCCCGGAGAGCGGTTGCGGTCGATGTCGTGCACACGATAGATGCATCATGTATCTATGCCACGCACCACCAGCGCTTCTGCCACGGAGCAGGCGTACCGGCACGTGAAGTCCCGCGTCCTCGACGGCAGCCTGCCCGGCGGGTCCATGACGAGCGAGGGCGAGATCGCCGAACAGCTCGGCGTGAGCCGCACGCCGGTCCGGGAGGCGTTTCTGCGCCTGGAGGCCGAGGGCCTGCTCCGGCTCTACCCGAAGCGCGGCGCGCTCGTCGTGCCGGTCGCGGCCGGCGAGGCCGACGACGTCCTCGACGCGCGCCTGCTCGTCGAGACGCACGCCGCCCAGTTCGTCGTCCGCCTGCCCGACACCGAGCTCGCCACCCTCGTCGCGCTCCTGCGCGACCTCGCCACCGCCCAGGAGGCCGCCGTCGCCGACGGCGACGTCGCGGAGTACGCGACGCTCGACGCGCGGTTCCACCAGGAGATCGTCGCGGCCGGGGGCAACGCGCTGCTCACCACGTTCTTCGTGAGCCTGCGCGAGCGCCAGCAGCGGATGGTCGCGCACAGCGTCCGGTGGGACCCGGGCCGGGCGACGACGTTCGTCGCCGGGCACCGCGCGCTCGTCGACGCGCTCGAGGTGCGCGACACCCGCACCTACAAGCGCCGCGTCCAGCGCCACCTCGAGGACGCGAGGGTCGGCCTGTGAGCGCGGCTGCCTCGGACCCCACGACCGAGGCCTCCGCGCCGGGGGTGAGCGCCGCCGTCGGGCCGCGGGCGTGGCTCGCCGTCGCGGCGGTGATGTTCGCCGTCGCGTGGGGCGGCAACGAGTTCACGCCCCTGCTCGTCATGTACCGGGAGGTCGGGCACTTCTCCGCGGTGACCGTCGACGCGCTGCTCGCCGCGTACGTGCTCGGGATCGTCCCCGCGCTCCTGCTCGGCGGGCCGCTCTCCGACCGGTACGGGCGCCGCCCGCTGCTCCTGCCCGCCGCGCCGATCGCGCTGGCGGGGTCGCTCGTGCTCGCGGCGGGGGAGTCGTCCGCCGCGCTGCTCGCGACGGGCCGCGTCCTGTGCGGCGTCGCGCTGGGCCTCGTCATGGCCGTCGGCACCACCTGGGTCAAGGAGCTCAGCGACGCGACCGCCCGCGCGTCCGGCGTGCCCGACGGCGGCTCCGGCGCCCGACGCGCGGGCCTCGCCCTCACGCTGGGCTTCCTCGTCGGGGCCGGCGTCGCCGCGGTGCTCGCCCAGTGGGCACCCTGGCCCACGCACACCGCCTACCTGCTGCACGCGGCGCTCGCCGTCGCGACCGGCGTCTGGCTGCTGGGCGTCCCGGAGACGCGCGTCGTGCCCGACGGCGGGGCCCGCGGCCGGCTGCGCGACGACCTGCGTGTGCCGGCGGTCGCGCACCGGCGGTTCCTGCGCGTCGTCGTACCCGTGGCGCCGTGGGTGTTCGGGTGCGCCGGCAGCGCCTACGCCGTGCTGCCCGGCCTCGTGTCCGCCAGCGCGGGCAGCGCCCCCATCGCGTTCTCCGGGCTCATGACCGTGCTCGGCCTCGGCTGCGGGGTGGGCATCCAGGTGCTCGGCCGCCTCATCGACACCCGGCACAGCGCGCGGGCGTCCGTCGTGGCGATGTCCATCGTCGTCGTCGGCATGGGCTTCGGGGCCTACGCCTCGGCGCGGCTCGACCTCCCGACGGCGCTCATCGCCGCGATGGTGCTCGGTGCCGGCTACGGGCTCGCGCTCGTCGCCGGGCTCAGCGAGGTCCAGCGCATCGCGACGCCCGACGACCTTGCCGGCCTGACGGCCGTCTACTACTCGCTCACCTACATCGGGTTCTGCGTGCCCGTGGCGCTCGCGGCGCTGTCCGTGCGGTGGACGTACGCGCAGATGTTCCTCGGCGGCCTGGTCATCGCCACGGTCTGCCTGGTGATCGTGGCGAGCGCGTGGCGCGCGCACCTGCCGACGGGGGAGCGGGACGCCGCGGCGACCTCCGGCGAGACCGACCGCACAGCCCCGACCGGGGCAAACGGTGCGCTGGAGGCGTCACGGATGGGGTAGAGTATCCGAGGCTTCACGGGGTCCGATCCGGTCGGATCTGGCTCGGTGATCCAGCCACGGGCTGTGGCGCAGCTTGGTAGCGCACTTGACTGGGGGTCAAGGGGTCGCAGGTTCAAATCCTGTCAGCCCGACACACGAAGAGGGACCGGCACCTGTCGGTCCCTCTTCTCGTCGTGCCGTGACCGGACCGGGTGGCCGCTTGCTAGGGTGGCGGCGACATGCAGCTCATGGCCGCACTCCGTTCGCTGCTCGCCGGGCGCCGGCGAGGGCTTTCGGGTGCCCTGCTGATCGCTGCGCTGCTTCTCGGCGTCGTGACGATGCACGCGATGAGCGGGTCGTCGACGGCCCACGTCGGGCCTGCGGCGGTCATCGCCGAGACGAGCCACCCTGCGGGCGCACCGGTGGCCGACGACGGCCCCGGGCACCACGAGCAGGGTGGCTGCCTCGACTGCGGCGGGCACGAGATGGCGTCGGCCATGTGCCTCATGGTGCTGGTCGTGCTGCTCGCTCTCGTGCGCCCCGGGCGCGGCCTCCTGGCACGCCTCACCCCCGTCTGGTCCCGCCTCGTCGAACCGGGGCGCGCTCAGCCCTTCGTCGGCCTCGCGCCGTCGCTGCACCTTCTCGGCATCTCTCGGACGTAGGAGCCGCACGCCGTCGACGCACCCTGCGTCGACCGATACGCCCCGCACCGGGGCGCATGTGGTTCCTGAGTACCGAGACGAGAGGTCTGTCCCATGAAGTTCAAGAGTGTGCTGGTGCCGGCGATCGCGCTGGTGACCGTCGCGAGCCTGGCGGCGTGCTCGACCGACGACGAGCCCGGGAGCGGGACGGCGCCGTCATCCGCCACGACCGGGGCCGAGGAGCAGGACGGCACGGCGGAGGACGGCACGTTCAACGACCAGGACGTGATGTTCGCCCAGATGATGATCCCGCACCACGAGCAGGCGATCGAGATGTCCGACGTCATCCTGGCCAAGGACGGCGTCGACCCTGAGATCACGGACCTGGCGAACCAGATCAAGGACGCCCAGGGGCCCGAGATCGAGCAGCTGACCACGTGGCTCGAGGAGTGGGGCTCCCCGATGGAGGAGTCCGGCGACATGGACCACGAGGCGATGGGCCACGGGTCCATGGACGGGATGATGAGCGAGGAGGACATGCAGGCCCTGGACGCCGCGCAGGGCGCGGAGGCGGGGCAGCTGTTCCTCGAGCAGATGATCGTCCACCACGAGGGTGCCGTCGAGATGGCGCAGACCCAGGTCGACGAGGGCGAGAACGCGGACGCGGTCGCGATGGCGCAGGAGATCGTCGAGACCCAGCAGGCCGAGATCTCCACCATGGAAGACCTGCTCGCCTCGAGCTGATCCCGCCCGCGGGGCGTGCGCACCGACGTGCGCGCGCCCCGCGGCCCATGCCGGAGGGTCGAGCAGCGCGCCGAACGTGCACGGCGGCCAGGTCGTGCGCGGCGACCCTTCACTGCTCATCGGAGCCTATTTCGGGGGTTCGAACCCAGGGCAAGCCGATCCAGGACGGTGTCAGCCCGGTCGAGCGAGCGGGCCCTCCCCTCAGGCGATATACCCTTACCGGGTATATGCGGCGGTGGGCCGCGGGTTCCGCCAGCACGACAGGAAGTAGGGCAGCCAGGATGTCCCGAGCACATCGCAGCGGGCACGGTGCGACGGCGGTTCGTGACCGAGGTTTTGGCGCGTGACGGCGTCGATCCCGACCGACGAGCGGGGGCGTCGTCCCCGCCCGGCGCGCACGGTGCCCGGCATCACGGCGTGCGGGCTGTGCGCGGGGGAGACGCTGGGCGCGACCGACACCCGCCCGGGCGGACAGCTCGAGCGTCTGCGCCGGATCGCCGAGACGGGGGACGCGCGCCTGACGGTCGTCGACTGCCTCGACGCGTGCGAGCGCGGGGACGTCGTCGTGGTGCGGCCGGTGCCCGCCGCGCGCGCCGCCGGCCCCGCCTGGTTCGAGCAGCTGGCGGGCGACGAGCTCACCGCCGCCCTGCACTCCTGGATCCGCGCGGGCGGGCCGGGCCTGGCGCCCCTGCCCGACCAGCTGGCCCCGCGGGTGATCTCGACCCAGGCCGAGGTACCACCGCCCCCGGACGTCGCCGCCACGGGGTGAGGGCCCTGTCACCTACGCTCGGGGCATGCCGACCGTCCTGCTCGTCCGTCATGGCCGCACCACCGCGAACGCGAGCGGCATCCTTGCCGGGCGGGCCGACGGCGTCGCGCTGGACGCCGTCGGGCGCGAACAGGCAGCCCGGGCGGCCGAGCGCGTCGCGGGCGTGCCGCTCGTGCGGGTCGTCACCAGCCCGCTGGAGCGGTGCCGGCAGACCGCGCAAGCCGTGCTCGACCACCAGACGGACGACCTGGAGCCGGTGACCGAGCACGGGATCACCGAGTGCGACTACGGGCAGTGGCAGGGTCGTGCGCTGAAGGACCTCGCCCAGGAGCCGCTGTGGTCGGTCGTGCAGGCGCAGCCGTCGGCGGCCGTCTTCCCGGGCGGCGAGTCGCTGGCCGCGATGCAGGCCCGGGGCGTCGAGGCGGTCCGGCGGCACGACGCGGAGGTCGCCGCCCGCCACGGCGCGGACGCGGTGTGGGCGGCGGTCTCGCACGGCGACGTCATCAAGTCCGTGCTCGCCGACGCGCTGGGGGTGCACCTGGACCTCTTCCAGCGCATCGTCGTCGGCCCGGCATCGATCTCCGTCGTCCGGTACGGGCCGCACCGCCCGGAGGTCGTGGCGGTGAACACCGACGCGGGCGACCTCTCCTGGCTGCGCAGCGCGGCGCCCGCGGGCGACGCGCCGGTGGGCGGCGGCGCCGGGCCGGGCCAGGCCGACGCCGCGCGGTAGCCGAGCCGACGTCCGACCCGTGGCCGTCCCGTGCGGACGGGCCGTGCGCTCGTAGAGTGAGGTCATGCCCACTCTCGTCCACGAGTACGACTGGCCGGACCGCGTCGTCGTGGGGACCGTCGGGTCGCCCGGCTCCCGCACGTTCTACCTGCAGGCGCGCGAAGGCACGCGGACGACGAGCGTCGCGCTCGAGAAGGAGCAGTCCGCCGTCCTGGCGGACACGATCCAGCGCCTGCTGGACGAGCTCATGGAGGAGCCCGACAACCGGTACAGCGTCCCCGCCGACGTCCCGGCCGAGCTCGTCGACGACGACCCGCTGGACCTCCCGGTCGAGGAGGAGTTCCGCACGGGCGCGATGCGGCTGACCTGGGACCCGCGCACGGCGCAGGTCATCGTCGAGGCGTTCCCGCTCGTGGACGACGACGACCTCGATCCCGAGGCCGACGAGCCGGAGCCCGCAGAGTCGCTCCTCGTCAAGATGCCCGTGGGGACGGCGCGCGCGTTCGCGCAGCGCACGCGCGCCGTCGTGAGCGCGGGCCGCCCCCTGTGCCCGCTGTGCGGCCGGCCGGTCGACCCCGACGGGCACGAGTGCGCGCTGCCCGGCGAGGCGTGACGACCCCGCACGACGACGCCGCCGCGCCGTCCGACGTCGACCCCGCCAGCCCGCCGTCCGGCCTCGGCCCTGCCGTCCCGCCGTCCGGTCTCGACCCTGCCGGCACCCCGCTCGACGCCGCCCTGACCGAGGGTCCGCTCGACGTCGTCGGGCGGATCCGCGCCGCGTCGAACGCGACGTTCCTCGCCCGGCTGGGCGACGTCTCGGTCGTGTACAAGCCGGTCGCGGGCGAGAAGCCGTTGTGGGACTTCCCGGACGGCACGCTCGCGGGCCGCGAGGTCGCCGCGTACCTCGTCTCGGAGGTGTTCGGCGGGGGAGTCGTGCCGCGCACGTGGCTGCGCGACGGGCCGCTCGGTCCGGGCATGGTGCAGCTCTGGCAGGACGTCGACGCGGCACAGTCGCCCGTCGACGTCGTGCCCACCGACGAGGTGCCGCCCGACGGCGTGCGGACGGTGCTGGAGGGCGTCGACGAGGACGACCGCCCGGTGAGCGTCGTGCACGAGGACTCGCCGGCGCTGCGGCGCATGGCGGTGCTCGACGCCGTCGTGAACAACGCCGACCGCAAGGGCGGGCACGTGCTGCCGCTGGCGGACGGGCGGCGCCTCGGCGTCGACCACGGTGTCACCTTCCACGTCGAGCCCAAGCTGCGCACCGTGCTCTGGGGCTGGCTCGGCGAGCCCTTCGCCGACGACGAGCTCGCGGGCGTCGAGCGCGTGCGCGCGGGCCTCGACGGCGACCTCGCCCACCGCCTGCGCGGTCTCCTCGCACCCGACGAGGTGGCCGCCCTCGCGGAGCGCTGCGACCGGCTGCTGCGCACGGCACGGTTCCCCGCACCGGAGGGCGACATGCCCGCCGTCCCGTGGCCGCTGTTCTGACCTCCCGGGCGAGCGGCACGCGCCCCGGGTAGCGTCACGACGGATGAGCCATCTTCCCGACCCGTGGGTCTCCACCGGTACCCTGCCCGGGCGCGACGTCGTCGAGGCCGCTCTCGACGACGCGTACGAGCGCTTCCGCGACCTCGACGAGGGCACTGTCATCGAGGACGTCCCGGCGCTCGCGGGTGCGGAGCCGGACCTGTTCGGTGTGGTCTTCACCGACACGGCGGGTGCGGAGCACGCGCGCGGCGACGTGCGCCACCGGTTCTCGATCCAGTCGATATCGAAGGCGTTCGTGTACGCGCTCGTCTGCCAGGAGATCGGGCACGACGCCGTGCTGGAGCGGGTCGGCGTCGACAACACGGGCGTGCCGTTCGACTCGGTCCTGGCCATCGAGCACGGCGAGGGGCACCCGATGAACCCGATGGTCAACGCGGGCGCGCTCGCGACGACGGGTCTGGTCCCCGGCGACACGGACGACGCCCGGTGGGACTTCCTCGTGCACGGTCTGTCGCGGTTCGCCGGGCGCGCCCTCGACGTCGACGAGGAGGTCTACCGGTCCGAGTCCCGGACGAGCCGGCACAACGAGGGGCTCGCCTCGCTGCTCGCGAGCCACGGGCGACTGCACGGTGACCCCGGGGCCGTCGTCGATCTCTACACCCGGCAGTGCGCGCTGCGCGTCGACGCCCACGACCTCGCCGTCATGGGCGCCACGCTCGCCAACGGCGGCGTCAACCCGTCGACCGGCGAGCGCGTGGTCGAGGCGGGCATGGCCCGCGACGCGCTCAGCGTGGTGGCCTCGACGGGCATGTACGAGAGGTCGGGCGAGTGGCTCTTCGAGGTCGGGGTGCCGGCCAAGAGCGGCATCTCCGGGGGCATCGTCATGATGTCGCCGGGGAAGGGCGCGGTGGCGGCGTTCTCCCCGCGGCTCGACGACGCGGGGAACTCCGTGCGCGGCCGCCGCGCGGGCGCCCTCCTGTCGCGCGCTCTCGGGCTCGACCTCTTCGCGTCCCGGCCCGCTGGTACGCGCTCCTGACCAGGCTCCCGCGTCGCCCGTCCTGCGCCGTCACGGACCAGCCCGCTCAGCGCCCGTGAGGGTCGGACGCGTTCAGGGTCCGCACGACGTCGTCGTAGTCGCCGCGCGCCTCGCCGAACCGCAGGAGCTTCACGCGCTCGACGAGGATCTCGTGCGCGTCGGGCTGCGTGCGCAGCAGCTCGACGACCTCGGTGACGAACTCGTCCAGCGGCATGGCGATCGCGCTCTCGCGCTGACCCGGCATGAGGTCGGTCGCCACCGACGGCGGGACGAGCTCGACGACGTCGACGCTCGTGTCGGCGAGCTGGAGCCGTAGCGCCTCGCTGAGCATGTGGATCGCGGCCTTCGACGCGTCGTACGTCGGCGTGGCCGCGAGCGGCGCGAACGCCAGCCCGGACGACACGGTGACGATCGTCGCGCGCGGCCGGGTCTGCAGGTGCTCGACGAACGCGCCGACGAGCCGGATCGGGCCGAGCACGTTGGTCGTGACGATCTGCTCCGCAGTGTCGAGGAAGCCCTCGGGGTGGTGCCAGTCCTCGGTGCGCATGATGCCGGCCATGGTGACGAGCGTGTCGAGGTCGGGGTGGCGGTCGAGGACCTCCTTCGCGGCCGTGGCGATGCTCTCGGGGTCGGTGGTGTCGATGCGCACGGTGTCGAGACCGGGGTGCTCGACGGCGATCCGCTCCAGGAGGTCGGTGCGGCGCCCGCCGACGACGACGGTGCTGCCCTGCTCGTGCAGCGCGACCGCGAGCGCCAGCCCGATACCGCTCGTCGCGCCGGGGATGAAGACGGTGCTGCTCGTGATGTCCATGCCTCGATCCTGGGCGCCGTGCGCGGGGCGCGGCAGAGTCCGGTGGACGGGGGACCGGCGATCCCTGGCACGGGCGCCGCGCACCCCGGACGATGGGCGCATGGACCGCGCCGCGCTCGCCGACTTCCTCCGCCGTCGCCGGGAGGCGCTGCAGCCGGGCGACGTGGGGCTCCCGGCCGGGGTGCGCCGTCGGGCACCGGGCCTGCGCCGCGAGGAGGTGGCGCAGCTCGCGCTCATGTCGACGGACTACTACACGCGCCTCGAGCAGCAGCGCGGGCCGCAGCCGAGCACGCAGATGCTCGCGTCGATCGCGCGAGCCCTGCGCCTGTCCGACGACGAGCGCGACTACCTCTACCGGGTCGCCGGGCACGGGGTGCCCGACCGGGCGACCGATCCCGGGCACGTGGCTCCCGCGCTGCAGCGCGTGCTCGACCGCCTGGACGACACCCCCGCGCTGATCCTCGACCCGCTCGCGCAGACGCTCGCGCAGAACGACCTGGCGCGCGCGCTCTACGGCGACGCGTCGGCGTACGCGGGGTGGGACCGCAGCGAGATCTACCGGTGGTTCGCCCACCCGGGGACGGCGCGGGCGATCTACCCGGCACACGACCGAGACCGGCAGGGCCGCGCCCTCGTCGCGAGCCTGCGCTCGGCCGTGGCGGTGCTGGGCGCGTCCTCGCGCGCGGGGGAGCTCGTCCGCGTGCTGTCGCGCACGAGCCCGGAGTTCGTCGCGCTGTGGGACCGGCAGGAGGTCGCGCGCCGGTTCGTGGACCACAAGACGCTCGTGCACCCGGTGGTGGGGGAGATCGAGGTGGACTGCCAGGCGCTCACCACGGAGGACCAGCTCCAGGTGCTCCTCGTGCTCACGGCGGCGCCGGGCACGGAGGCGGCGGACCGGATCCGCCTGCTCGGGGTCGTGGGCACGCAGGACCTCGCGGTGCCGTCACCCGGCCCGCAGCCCTCCTGACGCCTCAGGGGTCGAGGCGCCGGCGCAGCAGGCAGAACACGTTGCCCTCGGGGTCGGCGAGGACGTGCCACGGCTCGTCGCCCGTCTGGCCGACGTCGGCGGGCCGCGCGCCGAGGGCGAGGAGCCGCTCGAGCTCGGCGTCCTGGTCGCGGTCGGTGGGGTTGACGTCGAGGTGCAGCGGGAGCTTGCCAGTGCGCGGGTCGGTGCTCGGGCTGAGGATCAGCGTCGGCTGCGGGCCGCCGAACCCGACGTCGGGAGGGCCGATCTCGATCGACCCGTCCTCCTCGCGGTCGAGCTCGACGTAGCCGAGGACGTCGCACCAGAACCGAGCGAGCAGCTCGGGGTCGGCGCAGTCGAGGACCAGCTCGCTGATGCGGGACGCCATGCCTCGCAGCCTACGGGGCGCCCGGTCCCGGCACCCGGCGGGTGACGCCCGATCGTGGCACCCTGGCCGTCACACGTGCGGCGAGAGAGGGAGCGGGATGGGTCTGGGCAGACGGCGGTCGGGCAAGCGGGCGGACGAGCGCGCCGAGGAGGCTCCCGCCGCGGAGCGGGTCGCCGTCGCGCAACGTGCCCCTGACGGGGAGACGGACGCCGCCGCGGACCGGGCCGACGCCGTCGAGCCCGCGCGGCCGGCGGGGGCGTCCGCGCTCTGGTCGGACGGCCTCGGTCGCGCGGGCACGCGCTCGGTGCAGGTGCTCGCCCTCGTCGCGCTCGTCGCCGTCGCGGTGTTCGCCGTGACGCGGCTGACGCTCATCGTCATCCCGGTCCTCATCGCGCTCGTGCTCGCCGCGGCGATCTCGCCGCTCGTCGGCCTGCTCCGACGCAAGGGCGT
Organism: Cellulosimicrobium sp. RS; assembly: GCF_046159675.1. Taxonomy (NCBI): domain Bacteria; kingdom Bacillati; phylum Actinomycetota; class Actinomycetes; order Micrococcales; family Promicromonosporaceae; genus Cellulosimicrobium; species Cellulosimicrobium sp. RS. The sequence goes on from NZ_JBJXVU010000014.1 coordinate 24,533, forward strand.
GCCGTCGTTCCTCGCGACGGTCGTCGCGCTGCTCGCGCTCGTCGTCGTGCTCGGCGTGGTGGTGTGGCTCGTCGCGGCGGCGGTCGTCAAGCAGTGGCCGGAGCTGCGCGACCAGGCCGTCGAGGGCTTCGACGAGCTCCAGACCTACGTGCAGAACCTGCCGTTCGACATCACCGAGGAGCAGATCGCGTCGGTGCGCGACTCGCTCGTCGGCCTGCTCCAGTCCGACGCGGTCGGCGCCGGGGCGCTCGCGGGCGCCTCCCAGACGGTCGACTTCGTCGCCGGGTTCTTCGTGATGATCGTCGTGCTGTTCTTCTTCCTCAAGGACGGCCCGGCGATCTGGGAGTTCCTGTTGCGTCCGTTCGAGGGCGCCCGGTACGCGCGCGGGCAGCGCATCGGCGAGACGACGGTCCGCACCCTCGGCGGCTACGTGCGCGGGACGGCGATCGTCGCCGCGGTGGACGCCGTCGCGATCGGTATCGGCCTCGCGATCGTCGGGGTGCCGCTGGTCCTCCCGCTGTCCGTGCTCGTGTTCCTGCTCGCGTTCATCCCGCTCGTGGGGGCCACGCTCGCGGGCGTCCTGTGCGCGCTCGTCGCGCTCGTCGCCGTCGGGCCGGTCGAGGCGCTCATCGTGGTCGCGATCGTCATCGCGGTGAACCAGCTCGAGGGCGACCTGCTCCAGCCCGTCGTCATGGGCCGCACGCTGCGCCTGCACCCGCTCGTCATCCTCATCGCCCTCACCGCGGGCACCGTGCTCGCGGGCCTCACCGGCGCCGTGCTCGCCGTGCCCATCGCGGCGTCCATCTGGCGCGCGATCCAGGTCTGGGACGGCCCCGACCTGCCCGCGCGGTTCGCGCGCCAGAAGCGGCACGAGACCGTCGACGGCGCGCCGGCGTCGTCGTCCTGACGGCGGGCGCGGGGCGGGCTCAGGTCGCGACGTCCGCGGTGGAGGCCGCGACCCGGTCGGCGACCGCCGACGCCACCTCGACCGCGGCGTGCGCCGGCAGCCAGTGCCCGGTGTCGAGCTCGACGAAGCGGTACGGCGCCTCGACGTGCCGCTCGGTGTCCTCGGCGGCCCACCGCCCGAGCGCCGGGTCCGCCGCGCCCCACAGGTACGTCGTCGGGACCCGGACGGCTCCGACGGGACGCGCGCCCAGGGGCAGCGCGCGGTACCAGTCCAGGGCTGCGGTCAGGGCGTCGGGCTCGCGCATGAGCGCCCCGCACCGCTCCGCCTGCTCGGCGGGCAGGCCGGAGCGACGCAGCAGCGCGGGCAGCCGCGGCCGCAGGAACGCCTCGGGCAGCGCGGGGAGCTGGAACAGGGCGACGTAGAGCGACCGCAGCGCCTGGTCCGACCGCACGAGCCCGCGTGCCATCGCGCGCGGGTGCGGCGTCGAGAGCACGGTCAGGCTGCGCACGCGCTCGGGCGCCCACGCCCCGAGCGCCCACGCGACGCCGGCGCCCCAGTCGTGCCCGACGACGTGCGCCGGCCCGGTGCGCTCCAGGAGGGCGAGGACGTCCGCGACGAGGAAGGGCAGCCGGTACGCCGCCCGGGCCTGCGGGCGCGCGCCGGGGGAGTAGCCGCGCTGGTCCAGCGCGACCGTGCGCAGCCCTCGGTCGTGCAGGAGCGGTGCCACGCGGGACCACGTCGACGAGTCCTCGGGGAACCCGTGCAGGAGCACGACGGGCGCTCCGTCGGCCGGACCGTCGTCGTGCACGTCGAACGTCAGGGTGCCGCGGCGCATCGTGGTCGGTCGGGTCTCGGTCATCGTCCCAGGGTGCGGCGGGGCCGCCGCACCGGCAATCGGCGGGCGGGGCCCGCGCCGCCGCGTCAGGATCGGAGCGGGACGTGCGCGTCGCCGTCCGCCCGCAGGAGGAGGAGACATGACCCACCCCGACGGCCCGCGGGGAGCCGGCACGCTCGACGACCTCGCGCGCGGCACGACGACGGCAGGGGCGCTCGCGTTCTTCGACACGCTCGCGCTCGTCGACGGCGAGGCGCTCCCGGGGTTCTGGTGGGGATCCGGGCTGCCGACGGGGCACGTGCTCGACGGCGCGCTCGAGGCGCTCGGCTGGGCGGGCAAGCGGTTCGAGCCCGGCGGCGACGCGCACCCCCTCCTGTTCGACGGCGCGGGCGGCGGCCTCGTGGACGTCAACCCCGCGCTCGTCCCGCTCCCGCTCGTGCTGCGGTCGGCGCCGGCGCTGCGCCGACCACCGGTCGCCCGGATCGCGCGGGCGCTCCTGCCGCTCACCCGGACGCGTGCGCCCCGGGCGCGGGTGCGCGCCGTCGTGCACCGGGGCGTGGTGACCGCGGCGATGACCTACGACGCGCTCCCGGTCGAGGACGCGCTGCGCGCCGTCGACGACGACACGCTCGTCGGGTGCATGGAGGCGCGCGGCATGGGCCGCCCGTTCTTCTTCGTGCTGCGGCGTGCCGCGGGTCAGGACACATTGCCCTGGAGCAGCCGCCGCCAGTAGATCGTGGGCTGCAGGTAGCGGTCGAACAGCAGCAGGCTGCGGCGCGGGCGCGCGAGGTCGACGACGCCGAACCCCGGGTCGGGCCGACGGTCCCGGTCGAACTCCGCGAGGAGGAGGCGGTCGCGCGACGTCGTGACGGGCGCGACCGAGTAGCCGTCGTAGCGCTGCATCGGGGTGCCGCGCCGTCGGGCCTGGATGTTGCGTGCCACGACGGGCACCTGCCGGCGCAGGGCGCCGCCCGACGGCATCGCGTCGACCGCCGCGGCGTCTCCGAGCCCCCAGACGCGCGGGTGCGCGGCGTGCTGGAGGGTCTCGGGGTCGACCGCGACGAACCCGTCGCTCTCGGGGGTCGCGAGCCCGCTCGCGGCGACCCACGCCGGGGCGCGGTGCGGCGGCGCGACGTAGAGCGCGTCGTAGGAGACCTCGTCGGTCCCGTGCGGCCCGCGGAGCCGGGCCGTGCGGTGGGTCGCGTCGACGGACACGAGCGACGTCGCGGTGCGCACCCGCACGCCGTAGCGCCGGGCGGCGGCACGCAGCGTGGGCTCCGCGCGCGGGTCGTCGACGAGGCGCGGCGACTCGACCGCGAGCTCGACCCGGATCGCGTCCAGGACGCCGGCATGGCGCCAGTGGTCGGCGGCGACGAACAGCGGCTTGAGGCCCACGGGGAAGCACGGCACGTGCCGCGCCGAGATCGCGAACACCACCGTGCCGGAGGTGAGCGACGACAGCAGCTCCCACGTCTTCGGCGCGAGGTCGGGCAGGTAGCTCGTCGCGGCGAACGGCGTGCCCATCGCCTGCTCGGCGCCGGGCACGGCGTCCCAGTCGACCTCCGACCCGGGGCAGACCGCGAGGTCCCCGTAGCCGAGCGTGCGCCCGCCCGCGAGGTGCACGAGCGAGCGCTCGGGGTCGACGCCGACGACGCGGTCGGGGTAGACGCGCACGCCGTCGGGCACGACGTCCTCCTGCGGCCGGGTGAGGTCGTCGAGGGTCGCCATGCCCGACGCGACGTAGGAGAGCAGCGGCCGGTACTGGTGCGTGGTCCGCGGGTCGACGACGGCGACGTCGGGGCAACCGTCGCGGCGCAGGCGCCCGGCGAGCGAGAGCCCGGCGTTGCCGCCGCCGAGGACGAGCACGTCGTGGCGTGCCGGTGCGGTCATGGCGGGTCCGATCTGCCGGGGGCGGGTCGCTCCACGCTACGGCGGGGGCCGCCCGCACGCCCTGTCAGACGGATGCAACCAGGGGGTTGCGCTGAACCGCGGCGATGTGCAACCCTGAGGTTGCATCATGAGCGCCGGTCGCGGGTCGCGCCGGCGGGACCGAGACCCGTTCGACGGGACGCACCGGGAGGGCGACATGACCAGACTGCTGGAGGACAGGGTCGCCGTGGTCTACGGCGGCGGAGGCGCGATCGGCGGGGCCGTGGCCCGGACCTTCGCGCGGGAGGGCGCGCGCGTCTTCCTCGCGGGCCGCACGCAGGACCACCTCGATGCCGTCGCGCGCGACATCGCCGCGGCGGGCGGTCGCGCTGAGACGGCGCGGCTCGACGTGCTCGACGAGCGGGCGGTCGAGGCCCACGCCGCGGCCGTCGCCGCGGCCGCGGGCGGGATCGACGTCGTGCTCGACGCGGTGAGCGTCCCCCACGACCAGGGCACCCTGCTCGGGGACCTCTCGTTCGAGGAGTTCTGGCGCCCGGTCGAGGGTTTCCTGCGCGGCCTGTTCCTCACGAGCCGGGCCGTGGCCCCCTACCTCGCGCGCGACCGGCCCGGCGTGCTCCTCACCCTGTCCGAGCCGGGCGCGCGGCTCGTCGTACCGGGCATCCTCGGGCACGGCGTGAGCGCCGCGGGCAAGGAGACGCTCACCCGGCTCCTTGCGGCGGAGCTCGCCCCGGCCGGCGTGCGCGTCGTCGGGCTGCGGCCCCACGCGGTCGTCGACGGGCCGGCCCACGGCTCGTACACGCGCGAGCTGTTCGCGCCCGCCGCGGCCGCGGCCGGGCAGACCGTCCAGGAGCTGCTCGACGACGGCCCCCTCGCCGCGGGGACGCTGCGGGGACGGCTCCCGACCGTCCAGGAGGTGGCCGACGCCGCCGCCTTCCTCGCGTCCGACCGCGCCGCGGCGATGACGGGGGCGATCGTCAACCTCACCGGTGGCGCGGTGCCCGACTGACCGTCACGACGCGGCGACCGCGCCGAGGCGTCGGGCGACGGCGTCGCACGCGGCGACGAGCTCGGCCGGGCCCGCGGCGAGCACGTCGGCGTCGAAGGCCGCGACACGCGCCGCGAGCGCCACCCACGACCACGACCCGAGCCGGACCCGGCAGCGCTCCGGGCCCGCCGCCTCGACCGCGCCGTCCTCGACGAACGGCGCGACCGCGCGCGCTGGGGCGCCGAGCTCGACCCAGCCCTGGCAGGGCCACCCCGGAGCCGGGGTCCCCGGGGCCCGCGTCGCGCCCGAGCCGCGGGGCGCCGCGCTACCGGCGTCCCGGAGGGTCTGCGGACCCGCTCCCGGGTCGGTGCTCGGGAGAGCGCCGACGAAGCGCGCGGCGACGAACGCGGCGACGTCCCCGCCCGGCACCTCGCGTGCCGCGAACCGCGGTCCCGTCGGGGTGCGCGGCGTCATCCGGTCGAGCCGGAAGGTCCGCCAGTCGTCGCGGTCGAGGTCCCACGCGACCGCGTACCAGCGGCCGCCCCGCACGACGACGTGGTGCACCTCCGCGCGGCGCGGCGGCAGAGCGGTGCGCGGGTCGTCGGGGAGCGCAGTGCCGGGTGGGGCGTCGGACGGCGCGCCCGGCGCCGCGAGCGCGTAGTCGAAGCGCAGCACCTCCCGGCGGCGGGCCGCCGCGCTCACGGCGAGCAGGACGTCGAGGTCGACCTGCGCGGCGGGGCGCCCGGGTGCCGCGGCGACGGTCGTGACGTCCACCGCGTCGACGCGGTGCCGGAGCCGTGCGGGGAGCACCTGCCGCACGGTCGTGAGCGCGCGGACGGCGGCCTCCGCGAGGTCGTCGCCGACGCCGCTCGCGGTGATCGTGCGCAGCGCGACCGTGAGGGCCACGACCTGCTCGTCGTCGAGCAGCAACGGCGGGAGCTCGGCGCCCGCGTCGAGACGGTAGCCGCCCACGCGTCCCCGCGTCGCGACGACGTGGTAGCCGAGCTCGCGCAGCCGGTCGACGTCGCGCCGCACCGTGCGGGCGTCGACGCCGAGGCGGGCGGCGAGCTCGGGCCCCGTGCGGTCCGGGCGCGCCTGGAGCAGCGCGAGGAGCAGGAGGGTGCGGCGCGACGTCTCGGTCATGGCTCCATGCTCGCGCAGAATGCGGACACCATCCGTCCTGATGGAGCGCGAGAGTCGTGGGGTGCGCACGGGTCGTCGGCCCGGCGCACGGCCCCCGGCGACCGTCGCGGGCCACGAGCCTCCCGAGGAGAGCCCATGTCCGTCCAGACCACCCCGCACCTCAACTTCCGCGGCGACGCCCGTGCCGCGCTCGAGCTCTACCGGTCCGTGTTCGGGGGCGAGCTCGTCGTCACCACGTACGGCGACCTCGGCCAGGCCGCCGACCCGGCGGCCGCCGACCTCGTCGTCTGGGGCCAGGTCAGCGCCCCGAGCGGGTTCCGCGTCATGGCCTACGACGTCCCCTCCGACCGGCCGTGGAGCCCGGGCGAGGCGCCGTTCTTCGTGTCCGTGCGCGGCGACGACGTCGAGGAGGTCCGCGGCTACTGGGACGCGCTCGTCGACGGCTCGACCGTCGTCGCGCCGCTCGCGTCGTCGGACTGGGCGCCCGCGTACGGCATGCTCACCGACCGCTTCGGCGTGACCTGGGTCCTGGACGTCGCAGCGCCCCGCTGACCCTGGGCCACCGGCCACCGGCCGGCAACGTCCACCGGCGAGCACGGGACGGGCGACCGGATCTCCCCGGATCCGGTCGCCGGTCCCGTGCTCGGGCGCGAGAGGGGCGCGGTGTACGTGCCGAGGCACAGGGGCCTCCCTCCAGGTGCAGGGGGACCGAACCGAGGGGGAACCCATGCCCGGAAGCAAGAAGTCGGCACCGCGGAAGCCGAGCCGGCGCGAGGTGCCGCAGACGCCCGACACCGTCGACGCGCTGTACCCGCCGCTGCCCGAACGCATCCCGTTGACGCTCGAGTCCATCGCGGGCGACGAGCCCACGTACGCGGAGATGCTCGAGTCCATCTGCGACGCGACCGACGACTCCCAGCCCGTCGAGCAGTACGACGGCACGCTCGGCGTCACGCGCGCGTACGTGGACGCCCACCAGAAGCAGGCCGTGCAGGTCCAGTGGAACGCAGGGCTCGGCGGCGTCTTCACCAATCCCGGCAACGTCGACGGCGTGCGCTGGGGGAGCGGCACCCTGATCGCGCCCGACCTCGTCCTCACGTGCGGTCACCTGTTCGACCAGAGCGCCGACGGCTGGGTCCTGCCCCGGCAGAACGGGTCGATGCAGGTCCTCACGCCGCAGCAGATCGCGACGAGCATGCACATCAACGTGCTCTTCCAGGTGGACCCGTCCGGTGTCCTGCGCACCGAGCAGAGCTTCCCGATCGTCGCGCTCGTCGAGTACCGGCTCGGCGGCCTCGACATGGCCGTCGTGCGCGTGGGCGGCAACCCGGGCAGCACCTACGGGTTCACGGCCGTGGCCACCGCCAACCCGGCCGTGGGCGACATGCTCGCGATCATCGGCCACCCCGCCGGGATGCCCAAGCGCGTCGAGGCCGGCCCGGCGACGGTCGTCACGACGAACCAGGTCCGCTACGACGACATCGACACGCTCGGTGGCAACTCTGGGTCCGGGATCCTCGGGCCCGCGGGCGAGCTCGTCGGCGTCCACACGAACGGTGGCTGCAACGCGGCCGGGACCGGGTCGAACTTCGGCACGGCGATCGCGGGCATCCGCGCGGTGTCGCCGACGCTCCAGGCCCTGCCCCACGGGGCGCGCACCGCGACCGCCGACGACGGCTTCACGTCCCTCGCGCAGGACGTCATCGCGACCGTGAAGGCCGCCGACCAGGTCGGCACGCTCCTGGGCGCCGACACGGCCCGCGCCGTCGACGTGCTGACGATCCGGCAGGCCGACTCGCACACGGTCGCCGACCAGATCGGGACGTCGTTCCTCCGGGACCAGGGCGGCACGCCGCGCGCCCTCGACTCGGTCTTCCAGGGCGACACCCGCTTCGCCGCGGACAACCCCGTCGGCACCGGGCTCGCGGGTGACGTCGGCTCCGGACCCGGCGACACGCTCCAGGAGGGGATCGTCGACCCCGGCGACCTCTTCGACCCCGTGGTCAACCCCGTGATCGGGCGGCTCGTGCAGGCGGGCGCGCTCGCCGGGGCGCGGCCGTTCGTCCAGGGCGCGGAGTCGCTCGTGGACGAGGACGGTCCGGGCGAGGCGGTCGACGTCGTCGGCGCGCTCGTCGAGGCCGTCGCCGAGGCGCGCGCGACCCTCGAGGCCGTCGAGGCGACGCTCGCCGCGCTCCAGGCGGGGCAGTGACCCGGGCGACCTCGCCCACGGACCGGACCGGGAGACCGCGATGATCGGCATCGTGTCGCACGCGGACGACCTCCACACCACGGAGGTCGTCCGCCACCTGGACGCGCTCGGCGCGCGCCACGCGCTCCTCGACACGGGGCACGCGCCCCGCGACGTGGCGCTGACCTCGACCCAGGACGCCGCCGGGTGGCGCGCCGACTGGGTCGACACGAGCGCCGAGGGCGTGAGCGCGGTGGACACCACCACGCTGCGCGCCGTGTGGTGGCGCCGACCGCAGCCGTTCGCGCTGCACGACGACCTGCGCTCCGCCCAGGACCGCGGCTTCGCCCACGGCGAGGTCGCCGCGGCGGTCTCCGGGCTGTGGTCGTGCCTGCCCGCGACCTGGGTCAACGACCCGGACCGCGACGAGGCCGGCTCCCGCAAGATGTGGCAGCTCCAGGTCGCCGCACGGCTCGGGCTGCGCGTTCCGCGCACGTGCATGACGAACGACCCCGCCCGCGCCCGGGAGTTCCTGCACCGGGAACCGGGACGGGTGATCTTCAAGCCGTTCAGCGGCACGCCCGCGACGTGGCGCGAGACCCGCCCCGTGCGGGACTCGGACCTCGCGCTCATCGAGAGCGTGCGGTACGCGCCGGTCATCTTCCAGGAGGCCGTCGCGGGGTCGGACGTGCGCGTGACGATCGTCGGCACGGAGCTGTTCGCGGCGGAGCTGCGCACCGAGGAGTCGGCGTACGCGTACGACTTCCGCGTCGACACCCACCACTGCCCGACGTCCGTGCACGACCTCCCCGAGCACGTCGCCACCGCGCTCCTGCGGCTCATGGAGGTGCTCGGCCTCTGGTACGGCGCGGTCGACCTGCGCCGCACGCCCGAGGGCGACTACGTGTTCCTCGAGATCAACCCGGCCGGGCAGTGGCTGTTCGTCGAGTACGCGACCGGGCAGCCGATCGCCGCGGCGCTCGCGGCGCTGCTGGCCCGTCTCGACCGCGAGGAGGCACCGGGCGCGACGCGGCGGCGCACCTGGCGCGGCAGCGCGGACTGAGCTCTGGCCTGTCGCCGGCCCGTCGCCGGCCCGTCGCCGGCCCGTCGTCGGGCCGTCGCCGGCCGGTCGCAGGCGGGGAGGTGTCCGTGCGCGTCAGCGCCAGCGGTCGCGCCACCGCTCCCACGGTGGCGCGACCGCCCAGTTGACGCGCAGCGTGCGCCACGCGCGGTCCATGCGCCGACGGCGCTGGCGTCGCCCGCGCAGCGAGCGCGCCGACACCCCGACGCGCCACGACCGGTCGAGCACCGTGCGCCGGCCCGGGCCGAGGCGGAACGACAGGTCGAGGTCGTCGTGCACCTCGGGGTCGTCGCGCACGACGGCGTCGCGCACGGCGGTCCACGCCGAGCGGCGCAGGGCCATGCACGAGCCCCAGAGCGCGGTGTGGCCGAGCGCGAGATGGCACAGCACGTAGTACGCGCCGAGGTAGACGATCGCCACGGCGGCGCGCGCCCCGCGCGGCAGGTCGTCGAACGTGCCCGTGCCGGTCATCGCGTCGAGCGTCGGGTCGGCGGCCATGCGGTCCACGACGCGCTGCACCCACCCCGGATCAGGGAGAGAGTCGGCGTCGAGCCGCGCGATGACGTCGCCGCGCGCGGCGTCGTACCCGGTCGCGGCGGCGGCCGGGATGCCGACGCGGTCCTCGCGCACGACGACGGCGCCCCAGCGGCGCGCGACGAGCGCGGAGTCGTCGCGCGACGCGTTGTCGACGACCACGACCTCGAGCGGCGCGACGGTCTGCCGCGCGATGCGCGCCAGGCAGCGGTCGAGCGCGGCGGCGTCGTCGCGGACCGGGACGACGACCGACACGGTCGGGGCGGTGCGGGGCGTCACGGCCGGTGCTCCCGGGCGGCGGTGCCGCGCGCGAGGAGGACCCCGGCGACGACCGAGCCGAGCAGCCCCGTCGCGAGGTCGGTGACGGTGTCGCCGTAGCCGACGCCGATCCGGTCGTCGAGGAACGTGTGCCCGGCCCACTCGCCGAGCTCCCACAGGATCGCGAGGACCGCCCCGAGGCCCGTCGTCACCACGACGACGCCCGTGCGCCACGGCCGGGCGTCGGCGTGCGGGGCGGGCAGCGCCCCGACCCGGACGAGCGTCACCGTCGCGAGCGCCGCGATCAGACCGGTGCACACGGCGTGCACGGGCAGGTCGAGCCACGGCACCGCGCGGTACCACTCGAGCTGGGCGGCCCAGGCGGAGGCGAGCAGCGCGGCCCCGTAGCCGACGTCGAGCACGCCGGTCACCCCGAGGGCGCGCGGCACCATCGTCCCGCCGAGCACGAGCAGGAACAGCGCGACGCCGACGCCGTCGAGCGTCGCGCCGGCCACGACGACGCTGAGCGCGGCACCGGCCCGGACCGCGTCGCCCGCGAGGATCGCGCCGCGTGCCGGGGCGGCGAGGGAGGGGCCCGCCGTGGGGGCGGGGGAGGCGGGCATGCGGTGCTCCTGGGAGGGTGGTGCGGCGGCGGGGATCACAGCCTCACACCCCGGCGTCGCGCTCGCACGCCCGTCCACCGGGAGCGCACGTGGTGGCGCCTCCCGCCGCGCTCGTCGCGCTCGTCGTCGCGCCTCCCGACGTGTTCGTCCCGCGAGCCCGTCCGCCGTGCCCCTGCGGCACGGCGCAGGGGGTCAGTCCCAGGTGGCGGTCGCCGGGTCCACGCCGCGGGAGCGCGCGTTCGCCTCGACCGCGGCGCGCAGCCACGCGGCCAGGCCCGGGGCGGGGCCGTCGTAGTGGGCACGGAACCCGGCGTCGTCGACGAACCGCCGCGCGAGGCACACGTGCCGCGCGGGCGAGCAGTCGAAGTGCGCGCCCATCGAGGCGCGGTGCCGCTCGGCGAGGGCGGCCGCCCGCGGCGTTGCCGGGTCGACACCCGCGCGGCACGCCGTCGCGAGGTCGGCCTCCAGGGCCGCGACGTCGTCGGCCAGGCGCTGCCAGTCCTCGGGCGTGCGTTCCGCCGACCGCTCGGCGTACTGCGCCCACTGCGCGGTGTCGCCCCAGAGCTCGCGCGCCTGCCCGGGGCACGCGGGGTCCCAGCCCTCCCCGAACAGCGCGACCTGCTCGGTGGGCGTGAGCAGGAGCCCGCGCTCGCGCGCCGCGACGAGGCGGTCCAGCGCGCGGGCGGTGCGCTCCATCCGGGCGATCCGCTCCCCGAGCAGCGCCCGGTGCCTGCGCAGCGCGTCCACCGCCTCGGCGCCGGTCGCGTCGAGGAGCGCCGGGACGTCCTCGAGCGCCACGCCCAGCTCCCGGTACGCCACCACCCGCCGCAGCCGCGCGACGTCGGCCGCCGCGTAGAGCCGGTAGCCCGCCGGGGTGCGTGCCGAGGGGCGCACGAGGCCGACCGCGTCCCAGTGGTGCAGCGTGCGGACGGTGACGCCCGCGGCCGCGGCCGCGTCGCCGACCGTCAGCGGGTCGGTGACGCGGCCGGGCGTCGGGTCGGTGGTCACGTGACCCAGTGTCCACCGCGGAGCCGCGTTGCTCACGGGGCGGGCGCCTCGATCCCGATGCCCTCCAGGAACCGGGCGGAGTCGCTCCCGGCGACGAACGGGCGCGCCGCCGTCATGACGACGCGCGCGTTCTCCGGCGTGCGGACCTCGACCTCGACGGACCCCCACGGCATCTCGCGCGGACCCGTCGTGCAGCCGGGCGTCACGGCCTCGCACGCGGCGACGATCGCGTCGACCTGCGACAGCACGCACGAGAAGCTCACCGTCAGGGCCGGCAGGTCGGGCGCGGGGGTGCCCGGGACGAGGAGCACGTCCTGGAACGCCCAGCGGCGCAGGTGCACCACGCCGCCCGGCACGGAGAACAGGTCGAAGAACCCGAGCCCGCGCGTCCAGAGCTCGACGGACGCCGCGAGGTCGTCCGTCGGGACGGTCACGAACTGCGGCATCCCGTAGATGCCGCGGAACGGCTCCGGAGCGACGGCGTCGGGCCCCGGGACGGGGACGGGGGAGAGGTCGAAGGCGGGGAACGTGTCGGTCATGCGGGCAGCCTGCGCCCTGACGTCGCGTCAGGGTCAAGTGCCCGCGCGCGCCTCGTCGGCCAGCAGCGCGTACACGACGCCGTCGACCCAGCCCAGGTCCCGGTGCAGCGAGTCGCGCACCCCCACGCCCTCGCGCCGCATCCCTACGCGCTCCATGAGCCGCCACGACGGCTCGTTCGCGAGGAACGCGCTCGCCACGACGCGGCGCAGCCCCAGGTCCTCGAAGCACACCCGCAGCAGCGCCCGCACGGCCTCGGTCGCGTAGCCGTGCCCCTGGTGCGCCGGGTCAAGCACCCAGCCGATCTCCGCCTCGTCGTCGTGCGGACGGTCGACGACGTCGCGCTGCGCCCACCCGTCGCGCACCGCGAGGTAGAGGTCCCCGACCACGGCACCCTCGCGCTCCACGACGAGGGTCGTCGCGAGCCGGCCCGGCTCGACGTGGTGCTCGCGCCACTCCTCGACCGCGGTGAACCGCTGCGTGAGCCACCGGTCCACCTCGGGCAGGCCGCGGTAGGCGAACAACGCGTCCGCGTCGTCCGGCCGGGCGCGGCGCAGCGTCAGGCGAGCGGTCCGCACGGGCCACGCGACCCGCTCGAGGGCGTCGGGGCGCACGTCGGTGGCGTCGGTCATGCGCCCACCCTGGCACGTGCGTGGCCTGCGCATCGAGGGGATTCCCGCGGCGCGGGAGCGTCGGCCCACGCCGCGGTCCCGACGACGGGCGCGTACGACGGCACGCCCCGCGCCGGTCTAGGGTCGCCCCCATGACGCTGTTCCTCGACGACCCCGACGAGGGTCTGTCGCCCGCGACGAGCCACCCCGCCTTCGTGTCCCTCGCCCCGGAGCCGTTCTACGACGAGGGCGAGGACCTCGCGCCGTTCGGCAACGACGCCGGGCACGACGCGCTGCGCGACCTCGAGGAGTGGTACGCCGCCGACGGGCGCGACGACGCGCTGCCCGCCTTCGTCGACGGCCTCCTGGCGGCGTGGGACCTCGGGGTCCCCGAGGACGTCTGGGCGTCCGGGCGGCAGGGTGCCGCGGACCGGCTCCGCGGCGGCGACGTCGACGAGGCGGCGCTCGCGGCCGAGGCCCGCGCGCAGATCGCGATCGTGCTCGGCCAGCTGAAGATCCGCGGCGGCCTCACACCTCATGCGCGGGCCCTGGGCGTCGCGGTGCTCGACGTGCTCGCCGCGCTCAACGACCACGCGCGGGTCGTGAGCCCGGGCTGGCGGCACGCCGACGCCGACGCCGCGGCGACCGCCGCGATGGCCGCCGTCGTGCGGGCCGCACCCGACCTGCCCTGACGGCCCGGCCGCCCGAGGTCCGGGACGACCCGTCGAGCGGGCCGCCCCGGACCGCCGCTCAGCGGGCCGGGTCCTCCGCGCCCGGCGCCACCTCGTGGAGCCCGCCGTCCCGGTCGAGCTCGAGCCGCACGTCGACCCCGAGGCGGGCGAGGAACCCGTCGTCGTGGCTCACCACGAGCAGCGCGCCCGCGTAGCCCGACAGCGCCTCGACGAGCCGTTCGACGCTGCGCACGTCGAGGTCGTTCGTCGGCTCGTCGAGCACGAGGAGCTGGGCGGGCGGGTCGGCGAGCAGGAGCCGCGCGAGCGCGACGCGGAACCGCTCGCCGCCCGACAGCGTGCCCACCGGGCGGTCGACGGCCGACCCGCGCAGGAGCAGGCGCGCGAGATGGTTGCGGACCGTGCCCGGCGCGACGCCCGGGGCGCCGTCGCGGACGGTGTCGAGCGCGCTGCGCGCGTCGTCGAGGCCGTCGCGCCGCTGCGGGAGGTAGCCGACCCGGTCCGTGAGGAGCGTCCCGCCGGCGCGTCCCGGCTCGGGTGCGCGCCCGGCGAGCAGGTTCTCCAGGAGCGTCGTCTTGCCGGTGCCGTTGGCCCCCACGAGCGCGACCCGCTCGGGCCCCTGGACGACGACCGTGCGGTTCGTCCCGTGCAGCTCGGCGAGCCGACGCCCGCGCGGGACGTCCGGGTCCGGCAGCACGAGGTGCACGTGCTCGTCGTCGCGCACCCGGGCCGCCGCCGCGTCGAGCGCCTGCTGCGCGGCCTGGACCTTGGCGTCCAGGCCCTGGCGCATCGAGCCCGCCGAGACCTGGGCGGCGGACGCGCGCAGCCCCATGGAGATGCGGGACCCGGTGCGGTTCGCCTGGGCGGTCCGCGCCGTCCGCTCGCGGCGCGCGAGCTTGGTCTCGGCCTCGACGCGCTGGCGCTTCTCGGCGCGCAGGGTCTGCTCGGCGCTCCGCGCGGCCTGCGCCGCCGCGGCCTGGTCGACCTCCAGCTGCGCGCGCCACGCGCTGTACGGGCCGCCGAACGTGGTCAGCGCGCCCGCGTGCAGCTCGGCGGTCTCGTCGACGTGCTCGAGCAGCTCCAGGTCGTGGCTCACGACGACGAGCGCCCCGGGCCAGTCGTCGACGAGCGCCGCGAGCCGGGCCCGGGTGGCGCGGTCGAGGTTGTTCGTCGGCTCGTCGAGCAGCGTGATCGCGCTGCGCCGCACGCGCAGGCCGCTGATCGCGACGAGCATCGCCTCGCCGCCGGACAGCTCGCCGACGCGTCGGTCGAGGCCGACGCCGTCGAGCCCGATCTCGGCGAGCGCCTGGGCGGCGCGCGCCTCGACGTCCCAGTCGTCGCCGACCGCGTCGAAGTGCCGCTCGTCGACGTCGCCGGACTCGATCGCGCGCAGGGCGTCGAGCGTGGTGTCGATGCCGAGCAGGCGCGCGACGCTCGCGTCGCGGCCGAGCGTGAGCGTCTGGGGGAGGTAGGCGACGTCGCCCGTGGTCGTCACGCGCCCGGACGTGGGCGTGAGCAGGCCGGCGACGAGGCGCAGCAGCGTCGACTTGCCGGCGCCGTTGTCGCCGACGAGGCCCGTGCGGCCGGCGCCGAACGTGCCGGAGAGGTGGGAGAGCGCGACGGTGCCGTCGGGCCACTCGAACGTGAGGTCGGTCAGCGTCACCGCGGACCGGTGCAGGGTGGACATGGGTGTGCTCCTCGGCCCGCGGTGCCGCGGGCGTGGTCGTGCCGGGAAGGTCGGGCGGGCCGTCGTCGCGCGGGCGCGCGGACGGGCCGCCGGTGGCGGGAGCGGTGGGGCGTCGTCCAGGCACGCCGAGGCCGCGGCACGAGCCGGGCAGGGGTCGCCGACGAGGGCTCCGACGGGTCGGAGCGGGGGCGAGGGGTGCGCTGGGGCGGGCCGCCGACGGCTCGGCGGCTAGAGTCTGTCGACCTCGATGAGCACGTGCCGATGCTAGCAGCGCGGCCCGGCCGGGTCCGCGGGCGTGGGGTTCGCGGGCGCGGGTCCGGTCACCCCGCCGGAGCCTGCTCCCGGCCCGTGACGAGCGAGGCGACGAGCGAGGCGACGAGCGCCGCGACGGCAGCGCCCGGGTGCGGCCGCGTCACGAGCCCGAGCGACCACGCCTCCGGCGCGTCGAGCGGCACCGCGACCGCGCCCGGCGCGGGCTCGTACATGTCCGCGGGAACCACCGCGACGCCGAACCCGGCGGCGACGAACGCGGGCAGGTCGCCGACGTCGGCCACCTCCGTGTCCGCGCGCGGCGCGACGCCCGCGTGCGCGAACGCGCGCTCGGCGACCACCCGGTTGCCGAACCCGCGCGGCGTCGTCACGACGTGCTCGTCGGCCAGGTCGCCGGGCGCCACCGACCGCGCCCCGGCGAGCGCGTGGCCCGCGGGCAGCACCGCGACGAACGTCGACGACGTGAGCCGCGTGTAGCGCAGGCCGGGGTGGTCCTCGGGCCCGAGCCCGGTGAACGCGACGTCCACGACGCCGCGCCGCACGTCCTCTCCCAGCCCCGTGGACCCGGCGGGCGACGGGGTGAGGCGCAGCACCACGCCGGGGTGGCGGTCCCGGAACGCGGCGAGGGTGCGCGGCAGCCCGAGGTACCCGAGGTTCGTGAACACCCCGAGCCGCACGGTGCCGCGCACGTGGTGCGGCCCGGGGGCGACGGCGGCACGGGCCTGGTCGACGGCGTCGAGCACCGCCCGGGCCCGGGGGAGCAGCGCCTCGCCCTGCGACGTGAGCGCGACCGAGCGCCGCGTGCGCTCGAACAGACGAGCGCCGAGCTCCGCCTCCAGCGCGCGCACGCCCGCCGAGACGCTCGACTGGACGGCGAAGACGCGCGCGGCGGCGCGCGTGAAGCTCAGCTCCTCGGCCACGGCGACGAAGTACTCGAGCTGGCGCGTCTCCATGCCGCTCACCCTACGACGTCTCATCGCTGACATCGATCAGACGGATCGGTACAAGTCGTTGGACACGATCAAGCGCGCAGGCGCACGGTGGACGCATGACGACGACCTCGGCACCTCCGACCCGCCCCGCACCCGCGCGACCGGACGACGCGCAGCGGCCCTCCCGGCCGCCGCGTGCGCGGCGCGCGCGGCCGCTCGTCTCGCACGGGTCCGGGTTCCTCGTGGTGGCGCTCGCGTTCGCCACGGCCATGGCGTTCTCGACGGTCCCGACGCCGCTCTACCCGCTGTACCAGGCGCGCGACGGCCTGCCGACCGTCGCCGTGACCGTCGTCTTCGCCGCGTACGCCGTCGGGGTCGCCGCGAGCCTCTACCTCGTCGGGCACCTCAGCGACCGGTTCGGGCGCCGCCGCGTCCTGGTCCTCGGCCTCGTGGCCGAGCTCGTCGCGGCCGTGCTGTTCCTGCTGCTGGACGGGCTGGGCGGCCTCGTCGTCGCGCGGCTCGTCTCGGGCGTGGGGATCGGGGCCGTCACCGCGACGGCGACCGCGCACCTCGCCGAGCTCCGCGCGGCAGCCCGGCCCGGCGGCCCGACGGACACGAGCGCCGTCGCGGGTCTGGCGAACATCGGCGGCCTCGCGCTCGGACCGCTCGTCGGCGGGCTGCTCGCCCAGGCCGCGCCCGCGCCGCTCACGACGCCGTACGTCGCCTTCGCCGTCCTGCTCGCCGCGGCGGTCCTCGCCGCCGCGCTCGTGCCCGAGACCGTGCCGCCCGCCGCCGCCCCGTACCGCTACCGCCCGCAGCGCGTCGCCGTGCCGCGAGGCGGGCGCGGCACCTTCGTCGCCGCGGGTGCCGCCGCGTTCGCGGGCTTCGCCGTCTTCGGCCTCTTCACGTCCCTCACCCCGAGCGTGCTCGCGACCGTGATGCACGAGGAGTCGCGCCTCGTCGCCGGGCTCGTCTCGGCCACGGTCTTCGCCGCGGCCGCCGTCGCGCAGCTCGCCACGGGCCGGCTCGCCCGCCGGCGCCAGGTCGCGCTCGCCGTCGCGCTGACGCTCACCGGGCTCGCCGTGCTCGCCGTCTCCGTCGGCACCGCGAGCCTGCCCGGGTTCGTGGCGAGCGCCGTCGTCGCGGGCGCGGGCGTGGGCATCCTCTTCCGGGGCGCGCTCGCCACGGCGGGGGCCCTGGCGGAGCCCGGCCGCCGGGGCGAGGTCCTGGCGGGGGTCTTCCTCGTCGCGTACCTGGGGCTCGCCGTCCCCGTGCTGCTCCTGGGGCTCTCGCTCACGGTCGAGCCGCTGCGCCTCATGGTCGTCGTCTTCGCGGCGGCCACCGCGCTGCTCGTCGCGGCGGCCGCGCCGGGCTTGGCACGCCGGTCCTGAGCGGGCGGGGCGGACCGCGGTCCGCCCCGCCGTGCCGTGGGTCAGCGGGCGAGCTCGACCCGCGCGACGCCCCAGCCGAGGGCGTCGTGCCCGACGACGCGCCACCCGGCGCGCGCGGCGAGCCGGGCCACGTCGTCGGGCGTGCGGGGTCCGGACCCCGTCGTCGCGAGGGACAGCAGCGCGTGCTCGTGCGCGTGCGGGCTCAGGCCGTCGGGCGTGAGGTCCTCGACGAGCACGGCCCGACGCGCGGCCGCCCCCATCGCGGCGAGGAGCGCGACCACCTCGTCGTCGGTGCGGTGCCCGGTCCCGAGCGCGCACACGGCGAGGTCGGCGCCGGGCCAGGAGCCGGACGTGGCGTGGGGCGAGCCCGTGCCGGCCTGCTCCCGCAGGACGGCGAGCGGCACGGGGTCCTCGACGAGCGTCGTCGTGCGGTCACCGGGCACGTCCGCGAGCAGGTCGGCCACGACGAGCGCCCCCGGCCCTCCGACGGCCACCGACCGCGCGCCCGACCACACGGGCCACGTCGGGAGGCCGGTGAGCACGTAGGGCAGGACGTCGGCGCCCTCGACGACCTCCGCGGCGAGGTCGACGTCGGCCTCGACCTCTGCGCGCAGGGTCCGGCCGCGCGAGCGCGCCCACGCCGGGGCGTCCTCGCGCAGCGCCGGGGCGAGCGCGGCGAGCGCGAGGACCGCGTCGGCCTCCAGGCCCTCGTACTCCTCGCGCGCGTGCTCGTCGTCGAGGAGGTCCTCGCCGGCGTCGGCCAGGGCCACCCTGTCACCGTCCGAGGTCACGACCCCCGACGCCGTGAGGACGTCCACGAGGACCCGGACCGCCGCGGGCGCGACGCGGGCCGCCTCGGCGAGCGCCGCGACGTCGCGCGGGCCGTCGCCGAGCGCGTCGAGCAGCCCGAGCTGGAGTGCGGCGCGCGTCGCGAACCACGGCACGGGGGACGGCACGCCCGCGGGCTGCGCCGCGGGGACGGTGCCGGTCGCGGTGCTGCCGGGCACGTCGCTCGCGGTGCTGCCCGGGACGCCGCCCGAGGTGTCGCCGACGGTGCTGCTCGCGGAGCCGCCCGGCCCCGCGCCCGAGGGCGCCGGCCGCGCGTGCCAGTACCCGGTGACGTCGACGTGCGTGCGGGGCACGCCGCGCTCGCGCGTGAGGTGGCGGCGCACCGGCAGCAGGGCCCGGCTCTCGCTCGCAGCCCACGCGTAGACGCGCCCGGGCCACCACGTGATCGCGCGCACCGCCTCGCCGAGCGCGCCGCGGTCGCCCTCGGGCGCGACGACCCAGCGGACGGTGTCGCCGTCGCGCAGCGCGAGGTCCTGGCGCGCCGACGCGTCGCCGACCGTCACGACGACCTGCACGGGCGCGTCGACAGGACGCTCGTCGAGGAAGCGGCCGATCGCGGGCAGCGCCGTCTCGTCGCCCGCGAGCAGGGCCCAGTCGACGTCGTCGGGCCACACGGTGGAGGCCTTGGGGCCGACGAACCACAGAGCGTCGCCGGGGCGCGCCGCCCCGGCCCACGCGGCGGCGGGCCCGTCGCCGTGCAGCACGAGGTCGAGGTCGAGCTCGCCCGCCACCGGGTCCCAGCGGCGCGGCGTGTAGTCCCGACCCTGCCGGTTCGGCGCGGGCGGCCAGTCGATGCCGTGCGCGCGCTGCACGGGCAGCGCGGACGCTACGTCGCCGTCGGACGCGAGGACGAGCTTCACGTGGTCGTCGAACCCCGGGGCGTCGAACGCCGGCATCGGCAGGCCGTCGCGCTCGAACGCGCCGAGCTCCGGCCCGACGAGCGTCACGCGGCGCATGCGGGGCGTGACGTCGACGACGCGCGCGACCTCGACGCGCCGCAGGACGAGGGGGTGGGTGCGCAGGCGGTGCTGGGCCATCAGGAGAACTGCTCCTCGACGACGTCGAGCAGGGCCATCGCCTCGTGGTAGTCGCTGCGGATCGTCCACGTGGGCAGCTCGTGCGCGGTCCCGGCGGCGAACGACGGCAGCGCGGCGAACACCGGGTCGGCGGCGAGCGCGTCGAGGTCGACCTCCGCGCCGTTGAAGCCGATGACGAACACGTTCGGCGCCGTGACCACCGACGTCACCTGCTCGGCCGACACCTCGAACATGTCACCGCCCGGCGTGTACGGCTCGGCGCCGGTCTGCTCCTGGATCGGCTGGACCGCGAACCCGAGCCGCTCGAAGATCGCGGGCAGCCCCTCGCCCTCCTGGAGGGCGTACGTGGTGCCCTCCGCCGTGCGGGCGAGGAACGCCGTCTCGCCCGCGGGCACGGTGATCGCGTCGCGCACCTCCGTGAGCCGGTCCTCGTACCCGGCGGCGAGCTCCTCGGAGGTCTCCGCGTCGTTGAACACGTCCTCGGCGAGGAATGCGAGCTGCTCCTGCCACGTCGTGTACGTGCCGCTCACGAGGACGGTCGGGGCGATCTGGCTCAGGCCGTCGTAGACGTCCGTCGCCTGCTTGAGCGGGAAGCCCCACCCGCCACCGACGATGAGGTCGGGCTCGAGCGCGAGGATCGCCTCGAGGTTGAAGCCGTCGGCGCTCCACTCCAGGAGCTCCGTGCCGTCGGCCTCGGCCTCCTGCGCCCAGAGGGGGGAGAAGGCCGGCTCGGGGTCGTCGGTCACCTCGGGCACGGTGGCGAGGACCGGGACGTCGAGCGCGTAGAGGTACCCGGCGAGCGCGTGGTTGAGCACGACGACGCGCTGCGGGTCCGTCGGGACGGTGACGTCGCCCTGGTCCGTGGTGACGACGCGCTCGGCCGCGGACGAGCCGGTGGGCGTATCTGAACCCTCGGCCCCGGCGTCGGACGTGGTGGTGCCGCCCGAGCACGCGGAGAGTGCGAGCGTCGCGGCGGCGACGAGCGCGGCCAGCGCGGTGAGGGGGCGGCGGGTGGGACGGCGGGACGGCAGCATGGGACCTCGCACTCGGGAGCAGGGACGCGGGGGCCGCACGGCGTGACCGGGGCGCACCTCGCGAGGTTAGGCTAACCACACCTGCGCGCCGTGCCGTGTCCGGACATGACACGGACGCTCCCGGACGCGACACGACCGGGCGCGCGACGTCCGCACGGTGCGCCGCGGGATACGTCCGAGGTCGTCCCGCAGGACGGCCGGACCGGAGGGTCCGGCCGAGGAGAGGAGCGCCGCATGACCCCGACCGCGCTGGGCGCCGTCGTCCCGGAGAACGCCGTCCGCTTCCTCGGCCACGACACCCACGCGCACGACGAGCCGCACCTGGTCCACGTCGTCGCGGGCACCGCGGAGCTCGTGGCCGACGGCGCGCCCCTGACCCTGCGCACGCACGAGAGCGTGTGGCTCGCCCCCGGCGTGCCGCACTCCGTGCGCCTGCCGGGCGGGGCGATGGCCCTCGGGCCGGTGCTCTCGCCGGGCGTCGAGCCCCCCGTCCGGGTGCACCGGCTCGGCGTCGTGCCGGCCGTCACGGACGTCCTGACCGCCGTGCTCTGCGCGGGCCCGGCGACCCCGGAGCAGGTCGCGCCGTTCCGCGCAGCCCTCGAGGAGGTGCTCCGCGGGGTCACGGGCGACCACTTCGTGCTGACGCTCCCGTCGCACCCGGTCGCGCGCGCCGTGGCCGAGGACGCCCGGCGCGGGGGTGCGACGCTCGACGAGCTCGCCGACCGACGGCACGCGAGCGCGCGCCACGTCCAGCGGCTCTTCGTCGAGGAGACGGGGCTCCCGTTCGGGCGCTGGCGCACGCGCGCCCACCTCAACGTCGCGATCGCGCGGCTGCGCGGCGGCTCGCAGCTGGACGCGGCGGCCCGCGCCGCCGGCTACGCCACGCGGGCCGGCCTGCTGCGCGCCCTCAGCCGGGAGACCGGGCAGCCGGTCGCCGACCTCGCGCGGGACCCCCTGGCGGTCCTCGCCCGCGCGCCGCGGGACACGGGTCCTGGTACCCGGGCGGCTCGCGTCGACGAGCGCCTGAGCGCCTGAGCCGGATCAGCGGTCGCGCACGACCCGGTAGCGCAGCGCGGTGCGCACGCCCACCTCGTCGACGCTCACCTTCTCCAGGGTGGCGGGGACGCCGCCGTCGAACAGCCGGACGCCGCCGCCGAGCAGCACCGGCATGACGTCGACGGCGAGCTCGTCGACGAGGTCCGCCGCGAGGAGCTGGCGGAAGAGGTCCGCGCCGCCCACGAACGTCACGTCGCGGTCGCCGGCGGCCTCGACGGCGCGGCGCACCGCCTCCTCGACGCCGTCGGTGACGAACTCGATCCACAGCCGCTCGTTGCGGCGCGGCGCGACGGGCAGCGGGTGGTGCGTCACGACGAAGATCGGCGCCTGGAACTCGTAGTCCTCCGCGTAGCTGTCGGGGTCCTCGGCGCCGTCGAACGTGCGTCGCCCCATGAGCACGGCGCCGGTCTCGTCCTGGAGCCGGCGCATGTAGTCGCTGCCCACGAGCGTGTCGAAGTCCGCGTAGAGCGCGGCGCTGCTCCCGGCGGCGTCCTGCACGAACCCGTCGAGCGACACCGTCGCCCCGGCGATCACCTTGGCCATGGATCCTCCTCGTCCCTGTTGCGCGGTCGAGGGGGAGACCCGGGGCGGTGCGCGGACTCATCGGTCGGCGGGCGGCCTCCGGGTCGGCCCGCTCCCGGACGGCGCCCGCCGTCGGGCCGTTCGGCAGTTCTCATTATCGTGTTGACCCTGGTCACGGGCCGTCGTGAGAGTGGCTGCCGTCCCACCCGCTCTCTCACTGTGGAGGCAGCATGCCGGACGACCCTCGCCCACCCGCCCCTCGTCCCCTGACCCGTCGCGCGCTCCTGCGCGGTGCCGTCGTGCTCGGTGCGGCGACCGCGACCGGCACGCTCGCCGGCACCGTGGGCGGTATCGCCGCCCCTGCACCCGCGCACGCGGCGGTGCCCGGTTTCCCGACCTTCCGCTACCTCGGGCAGCCGCTCGACCGGAGCACGTTGCGGTACAACCCGACGAACGAGCTGATCTTCCCCTCGGTCCGGTACGTCGCCGGGCGCGTCGAGAACCCGCTCGGCCGCTGGTACATGTACTACGCCCCGCACGACGCCCCGGGCGGCATCTGCCTGGCCTACGCGGACTCCGTCACCGGCCCGTGGCGCGAGCACCCCGCCAACCCGATCATCCCGCGCACGTGGGCGGGCTTCGACGTGAGCCACGTGTCGAGCCCCGACGCGTTCTGGAACCCGGCGGACCGCCGGATCTACCTGTTCTTCCACGGCGAGAACCACACGACCCGGGTCGCGAGCTCCGCCGACGGCCGCAGCTTCACGTACCACAACCGGGTCGTGGGCACGTACATGCTCCCGGGCGTGAGCGAGACGTCGTACGCGCGCGTCTTCCCGCACCCGACGCAGTCGGGGGTCTACGTCATGCTGCTGATGGGCAACCACGGCGGGACGCGGAAGATCTACGTCGGCTGGTCGCAGTCGCTGACGTCCGGCTGGCAGGTCAAGCCGGAGCCGCTCATCACGCCTGCGGCCGGGGAGGGCGGGCAGGTCTCCGGGGCGCACTACTGGTCGCGCAACGGCGGGGGCCACGTCGTCTACCACGCGGGCTCGGGCAACATCCACGTCGCGCGCGTGGGGACGGGCTTCGACCGCGAGGACCACCTCGGGGTCCTGTACGACTCGGGGTCCGCCGCACCGGACCACGGGCGCGCCGCGGCGCCGTCGTTCGTGGAGGTCGACGGCCGCCTGCACATGTTCTACGAGGCCGGCCAGCGCGGCTCCACGACGATCGCCCTCGCCCGCGCGGACTGACGCCCCGGCCGGGCGCCCACCGCCCCGGGCGCCCGGCCGGGCCCGTCACGCGAGGTTGACGTCGGCCCACAGGGCGGCGTGGTCGGACGCCGCGTGCACGGGCGACGTCATCGTGTCGTAGTGCGGGAACAGGGTCCCGTCCTTCCCGCCCCACACGCCCCGGCGGAAGACCGACCCGCCGACGGTGCGCTCGAACAGCGCGGGGGAGAGCAGGACGTAGTCGATCTTCTGGCTCGCGGTCCCGTTGCCGTACGTCCCGGGACGCCCGTCGCCCCGGAACTCCGGGTGCACGCTCACGTCGCGCAGGTCGGTCCCCTCGAGGAGCGGGCGCAGCGGCACCGACCCCGGTGTCGTTGAGGTCGCCGACGACCACGACGTGCTCCTCGCCGCGGGCGCGCAGGCCCGCGTAGATCGCCGTGGTGCGGGTCGCCTGGCGGCGCCGGGTCGCGTCCGACTCGGCCTGCGTCCCGTACCCCTTGGACTTGAAGTGGTTGACGAGCACGGTGAGCGTGCCGCCGCCCGGCAGCACGACGACGTACTCGGGGCAGTCACGACCGAAGACGAGGCGTCCGCGCGAGTCCCGGTCGTCGACGTGGGAGCGCACCGTCCCGATCTCGTAGGGCCGCCGCGTGAGCAGCCCGACGTCGATCCCGCGGTCGTCGTTGCCGTCGATGACCATGACGTGCGGGTAGAGCGCGCGCCCGGAGCGGGTGACGCCCGCGTCGGTGAACCGCTTGAGCGCGACGCGGCTCTCCGCCTCGACGACGGCGAGGACGTCGGCACCGACGTCGGCCACGACGCGCGCCGTGTGGGCCATCGCGAGCTCGTCGACCCGGTCCTTGACGAGGTCGACCCAGCCGACCCAGTCGCCCCGCCCGGTCGCGACCACCTCGGTGCGGGCCGTCCCGGCGGCCTGCGACCCGGTGCGGCGCACGAGCCGCCCGCGCACCTGGCGCAGCACCGCGAGCGCGGCGGCGTCGGCGCGCAGCAGGCCGAGCGTCTCCAGGTGCTCCAGGATCTCGGCGCGGGCGTCGGGGCCGTACCGCTCCTCGGCGATCAGGGCGTTGACCCGGGCGTGCGCCGCCAGGACCGCGTTCCCCGCGGTCAGCGGGCCCGCCATCGCGCGCGGCCGCTCGAACAGGTTCTCGACGTTGAACGTCCCGATCCGGACCGTCGCCATCGTGGGCTCCCTCGCGCGGCCCGGGACCCGAGGTGGGTGCGCGGCGCGGACCGGCTCCACCAGGAGGGAGGGCCGCGGCCGGTGTCCCGGACGCCGCCGCGGGCGCGGTCGCGGTCGCGGTCGCAGGACCGCACCAGGCGGCCGGCCCGGCCGGTGTCACCGCCACCGGCCGGGCCGCCCGTGGCCGGCCGGGCGCGCCGGCCGGTGACCCGTCAGCGTCTGCGCGGGGCGGGCGCCGACGGGTAGATGTCGCGGAACGCGGGCTCGAACGGTCTGGACAGGAGCGACAGGCCTGCCTGCTCGGGCGTGCGCCCGCCCTTGGCCGCGTTGCACGGCTCGCACGCGGCGACGGCGTTGAGCCACGTCGTCGTGCCGCCCTGGCACCGCGGGACGACGTGGTCCATCGTCGTCGCGGTGCCGCCGCAGTACGCGCACCGGTAGCGGTCGCGGCGCAGGAGCGCGGCGCGCGAGTACGGCACGCGGCCCTGCCGCTCGTACACCCAGCGCGCGTGCACGTACCGCACGAGCGCGACCGACCGGGGCCGCTGGTAGGGCCCGAACGTCTCGCCCTCGACGGCCTCCAGCACCTCGGCGACCTGCCGGTGCAGCATGCGGATCGCGTGGCGCAACGACACGCGGCCGAGCACCTGGCTGCCGCCGAGGTTGTAGATGACCACCTCGCTCATCGTCGCTCCTCCTGTCGTGCGTTCGCGTGCCGTGCCCCGGGACGACGAGAGCCGCCCCAGGACGGTGCCCCAGGACGGCTCTGCAGGTGGACGACGCACGTCGTCTACCTGAGGAGCGCCCTTCGGGACGGGTCGACGGACCACTCGTGCGTCACGCGGGTCCACCTGCCCTTCACCGGTCGTCATGGTCGAGCGTCCGGGCGGGTGTCGACCGGACGCCCCGAGGCTATGCCCGCGAGCCCCTGACGTCCACGGTTTTGCGCCCGCGCGGCGTCAGGCGTCGTCCCGCGCGCCCGTCTCCGACGCCGCCGCGCCCGGCTCGGCGCCCGGCCCCGTGCCGAGGTGCGTGCCCGCCGCGTCGCCCGACGTCGGCCGGTGCGCGCGCCCGGCACCGGAGAGCTGGACGAGCAGCGCGCCCGACAGGACCCACACGAGCCCGGCGGCCGAGACCGACCCGCCCGCGAGCGCGGCGACCGCTCCCGCGGCCACGACGGGCACGGCGAGGACCAGCGCGGTGCGGACGTCGCGCAGCACCGCGTGGACGCCCGCGGACACCAGCCCGTGGACGGCGAACGCCCCGACGAGCAGCGCGAGCTCGGCCGGCTCGAGGGCGCGCGCCGGGCGGTCCAGCACGCCCCCGAGCGCGCCCGCGAGCGTGGCGAGGGCCCCCGTCGTCACGAGGTGCAGGAACCACGCGACCCGGGGCGGCACGCCGGCCGGGCGCAGGAGCGCCACGCCCGCGTACCCGGAGCGCACCGTGAGCGCCCACAGCCCGACCAGCAAGGTGAACGCCCCCGCGCCCGCTACGAGCAGGGTGCGGTCCCACTCGGCCTCGCTCGCGGCGTCGATCGCCTGGATGAGGCCCTCGCCGAGCACGATGATGACGAACAGCCCGAGCCGCTCGCCGAGGTGGGGCACGTCGCTCGCGGCGGCGTCGACCGTCGTCGGGACCTCCAGGTCGCGCCGCCGCCCGCGGTCCGGCGCGCCCGGTCGTGCACGACGGCCGCCGAGCGCACGACCCCGGCCCCGGCGCTCGCGGACCTCGTCGAGGCGTTCCTGCGCGCGCCGCACGAGCCGCTCGCCGGAGAGCGTGAGGAGCAGCAGCAGGTCGATCGCGAGGCCGACGCCCCACAGCACGTACCGGGTCTGGCCGTCGGCCCACCACGACACGACCCACGGCACGACGCCGGCGAGCGCCTGCACGACGGGCAGGTCCACGACGACGGTCGTGCGCCGCCACGGGCGTGCGGCCACGAGGCGGCCCACGACGTAGGCGACGGCGAACGCCCGGGCGTGCTCGTCGTGGATGCCGGGGACGGCGGCGATCATCACGGCGAGCGCGGCCATCCCGGCGAGGATCGGCAGGGACCGCGCGCCCTCTCCCGCGACGTTGCCGTACGTCGTGAAGCACGCCCACACGAGCCAGAAGGCCGTGTACGCCACGACGTACAGCGCGAGCCCGCCGCCGTCGTGGTCCTCCTGGAGGAGGTGGGCGAGCATGCCGATGCCCGCGACGACGACGAGGTCGAAGAACAGCTCGAGCCAGGAGGCGTGGCGCTCCTCGCCGACGGGCGAGGTCCCCGCCGCGGGGGCGGCCGTCACGGGCGGCCGTCGGGCGCGTCGGGCGAGGTGGGCGAGGTGGGGACGGGCGCGGGTTCGAGCGGGAGCCGCACGACGAACCGCGTGTCGCCCGGCACGGACGTCACGGCGAGGTCGCCGTGGTGCTTGTTGACGACGATGCGCCACGAGATGTCGAGACCGAGCCCGGTGCCCTGCCCGACGGGCTTCGTCGTGAAGAACGGCTCGAAGATGCGCGGGCGCACGGCGTCGGGGATCCCGGGGCCGGTGTCGGTGACCTCGACCTCGGCGTGGTCGTCGACGCGCCGGGTGGTCACGGTGAGGGTGCCGGTGCCGGCCATCGCCTGCGCGGCGTTCTCGACGAGGTTGGTCCACACCTGGTTGAGCTCGGCGGCGTACACGGGCACGGGGGGCAGGTCGGGGTCGTAGCGACGCACGACGTCGATGCCGTCGAGGGTGTGGTCGAGCATCGTCAGGGTGGAGTCGAGCAGCTCGCGCAGGTCCACGGGCCGGAAGGGCGCCCGGTCGAGCTGGGAGTACTGGCGGGCGGCCCCGACGAGGGAGGAGATGCGCACGGTGGCGTCCTCGATCTCGGCCATGAGCTGCTCGGTCTCGATGGTGTACGCGAGCCAGCTCACCGCGCCGGTGAGCGCGCCGGCGTCGACCCGTCCGGCGACGCGGTCGAGCCACGGCTCGTCGATGCCGGCCTGGACGAGCGCGGGGGAGACCCGCCACCCCTCGGGCAGGCCGTGTTCGTCGAGCCAGTCGGTGAGGCGGTCCTCGAGGTCGGAGGTCTCCAGGGCGCCGACGGCGTCCGCGGTGCGCGTGTCCGCGTACCGCTCGAGCGCCTCCTCCTGGAGCCGGATCAGCTCGGCGAGCGTGGCGCGGTCGTAGGGGCCGTCGGCGATGAGCGCGAGCTTGTGCCGCATGGCCGCGACGCGCTCGCGCAGGGTCCCGGTGGCGCGCACGGCGGCGGCGGCCGGGTTGTTGAGCTCGTGGGTGAGGCCCGCGGACAGGGACCCGAGCGCGAGCAGCCGCTCGCGCTGCCCGACGAGCTGCTGCGCGTCGCGCGTGCCCCAGAACACGCCCTCGAGCAGGTGCACCGCCATGGGGAACCACTCGGTCATGAGCTTGGCGAAGTCGGGCGCCGCGAGCACGAAGAAGCGCGAGGGCTCGAGCGCGCGCGCCGAGTGGAGGTAGGTCTGGGGCAGCCGGTCGCCGAGGTAGGCGTTCCAGGCGCCGAGGTAGACCCCGACCTGACGGGTGCGCGAGACCTC
Organism: Cellulosimicrobium sp. RS; assembly: GCF_046159675.1. NCBI lineage: Bacteria > Bacillati > Actinomycetota > Actinomycetes > Micrococcales > Promicromonosporaceae > Cellulosimicrobium > Cellulosimicrobium sp. RS. The sequence goes on from NZ_JBJXVU010000014.1 coordinate 52,577, forward strand.
GACCTCGTCCTCGCCGACGCGCCGGTAGAGCGCGACGCCGCCGTCGAGCAGCACGTAGAACGCCTCGGCGGGCGCGCCCTCGTGGAAGAGCCAGCCTGCGTCGTGCCGCTCGACGTGCCCGGTCGCGCACAGCCAGGCGAGCTGGTCGTCCGTGAGGTGCTCGAACAGGAACGTGGCGCGCAGCTCGTCGACGTCGCACGGCAGCCAGCCGCGCGCGGCGGCGGCCGCGGCGGTGCCGGGCCTGGTGGTGGGTGGGGTGGTGGGCGCGGTGGTGCCGGGCGCGGTGCTCGCGCCGCCCGCGGGCGGGGTCGTGGTGGGGTCCTCGGTGCTGGTCACGGTGTCGCCTCCGGGTCGGTCGGGGCTGTGTCGTCGGGGCTGTGTCGTCGGTGCTGTGTCGGCGGGAGCGTGGCGGGTCGGGGTCAGAGCTGTTCGAGGTAGCGGTGGACGAGCATGACGGCCATCGCGCCCTCGCCGACGGCGGACGCGACGCGCTTGGCCGACTCCGCGCGCACGTCCCCGGCGGCGAACACGCCGGGCACGGACGTCTCCAGGTGGTAGGGCGGGCGGTCGAGCGTCCACCCGGCGGGCGGGGCGCCGTCGTGCAGGAGGTCGGGTCCCGCGAGCACGAACCCGCGGGGGTCGCGCGCGACGACGCCGTCGAGCCAGTCGGTGCGGGGCGCGGCGCCGATGAACACGAACGCCCACCCGCACTCGACGCGCGACGTCGTGCCGGCGTCGAGGTCGCGCAGCTCGAGGTGCTCCAGGTGGTCGTCGCCCGACGCCGCGACGACCTCCGTGCGGGTGAGGACCCGCACGCGCGGGTGGGCCTCGACCTGCTCGACGAGGTAGGACGACATGGACCGGGCGAGCGAGTCGCCGCGCACGACGAGCGTGACCTGCTTGGCCTCGCGCGCGAGGTAGAGCGCCGCCTGCCCGGCGGAGTTCGCGCCCCCGACGACGTACACCTCCTGGTCCTGGCACGCGGACGCCTCGGTGAGCGCCGAGCCGTAGAAGACGCCGCGGCCCACGAGGTCGGCGAGGCCCGGGCCGTCGAGCAGCCGGTAGGAGACGCCGGACGCGAGGATGACGGTGTGCGCGTCGATCGACGTGCCGTCGGGGAACCGCACCGAGCGCGCCGGGCCGTCGACGTCGAGCTCGACGGCGTCGCGCGTCGTGACGATCTCGGCGCCGAACCGCACGGCCTGGCGGCGCGCGCGCTCGGCGAGCTGGGCGCCCGAGATCCCGTCGGGGAAGCCGAGGTAGTTGTCGATGCGCGAGCTCTGGCCGGCCTGGCCGCCGGTCGCGGTGCGCTCGACGAGCACCGTGCGCAGCCCTTCCGACGCCCCGTACAGCGCCGCGCTGAGCCCCGCGGGCCCGCCGCCCACGACGACGAGGTCGTAGAAGTCGGCCGCGGGGCGCGTGGCGAGCCCGACGCGCTCGGCGAGCGTCGCGTCGTCGGGCGCGACGAGGGGCTCGCCCTCGGGCGTGACGACGAGGGGGAGGGTCTCGCCGTCGGCCTGCGCGGCCGTGAGCAGGCGCGACCCCTCGGCGGACTCGGACGGGTACCACCGGTAGGGGACGCGGTTGCGCGCGAGGAACTCGCGCACCTGCGACGAGCGCGCCGACCACCGGTGCCCGACGACGACGGTCTCGGCGGGCCGGCGCCGGTCGGTCGCGGACCACGCCTCGAGCTGGGCGTCCACGACGGGGTAGAGCTTCTCCTCGGGCGGGTCCCACGGCTTGAGCAGGTAGTAGTCGAGGTCGACGACGTTGATCGCCTCGATCGCGGCCTCGGTGTCCGCGTAGGCGGTGAGCAGGACGCGCCGCGCCGCGGGGAAGAGGTCCATCGCCTGCTCGAGCAGCTCGACGCCCGTCATGCCGGGCATGCGGTGGTCGGCGAGGACGACGGCCACGTCCTCGCCGCGCAGCGCGAGCTCGCGCAGCGCCGCGAGCGTCTCCGCACCGGACTCGGCACGCACGATCCGGTACCGGTCGCCGTAGCGGCGGCGCAGGTCGCGCGCGACCGCGCGCGAGACCCCGGGGTCGTCGTCCACGGTGACGAGGGCGGGGCGGGTCGTCGCGACGGTGGGTTCCACACGGCCTCCTCGGGCACCAGGACGGGCGACTGCCATCCTCTCCCCGCCGTGGCCGCGCGTCCACGGCGGACGTGGTGCAGGTCACTCTTGACGCGAGACCGCGCTGCGCTAGGTTAGGCAAGGCAAACCTCAGGTTGCCCCGCCGCGGTCCGTGGCGGTCCTCTCCCCGTCCTGGAGCCTCGCATGCTCTCAGCACGATCCGGCGCGCCCGCGCACGGTACCCCGACCGCCCCCGCGCTGCTCACCGGCGCGACCGCGGGCGCCTACGCGAGCACCCTGCACGCCGTGGTGGACGACGTCGCCGCGCGCGTGGCCGCCGTCGACCAGCCCTGGTCCGGCGCGAGCCGCACGCACCTGGCCGCGCTCGTCGACGCCGCCGACCTCGACGGCCCCGGCGTCGGGACCGACGCGGCGCTGCGCGAGGCCGCCGACCTCTACGCGACCCACGCCGTGTGGTTCCACCACCCCGCCTACGCCGCGCACCTCAACTGCCCGGTCGCGCTGCCCGCCGTCGGCGCCGAGGCTCTGCTCGCCGCGATCAACACGTCCGTCGACACCTACGACCAGTCGACCGTCGCGACCCTCATGGAGCGCCGCCTCGTCGCCTGGACCGCGGGCCGCGTCGGCTACGCCGCCGGCGACGGCGTCCTCACGTCGGGCGGCACCCAGTCCAACCTCCACGCGCTCTTCCTCGCCCGCGAGCGCGCCGTCGAGCGCGCGGCCCGCGACGGGCTCGGACGCTCGGCCGTCCTGCCGCGCCTGCGCGTCCTGGCCGCGGGATCCAGCCACTTCAGCGTCGCGCGCTCGGCCCTGCTGCTCGGCCTCGCCGACGACGCGGTCGTGCGGGTCGAGGCCGACGCCGACGGGCGTGTCGTGCCCGCGGCGCTCGCGGCCGCCGTCGCCGCGGTGCGCGCCGCGGGCGACGTGGTCATGGCGGTCGTCGCGACCGCCGGCACGACCGACCGCGGCTGTGTCGACCCGCTCGCCGCGGTCGCAGACGTGTGCGACGCGGCCGACGTGTGGCTGCACGTCGACGCCGCCTACGGGTGCGGCCTCCTCGTGTCCCCGACGCGCCGGCACCTGCTCGACGGCATCGAGCGTTCGCGGTCGGTGACCGTCGACTACCACAAGGCGTTCTTCCAGCCCGTGTCCGCGAGCGCGCTGCTCGTGCGCGAGCGCGCCGACCTGGAGCGCGTCGCGCACCACGCGGACTACCTCAACCCGCGCGAGAACGCCGAACCGAACCAGGTCGACGTGTCGCTCCAGACGACGCGCCGCTTCGACGCGCTCAAGCTCTGGACCACGCTGCGCGCGCTCGGCCCCGGCGGGGTCGGCGCGATGGTCGACGCCGTGTGCGAGCTCGGCGCGCAGGTGCACGCCGACCTCGCGGACGACCCCGAGCTGCGCGTGCTCGGCCGCACGGACCTGTCCACGGTCCTGTTCCGCTACGAGCCGCCGGAGCTGTCCGCGGCGCACGCGGACCGCCTCGTGCCGCTCGTGCGGCGCGTGCTGTTCGAGTCCGGTCGCGCGGTGGTCGCCAAGACCGTGCTCGACGGCGTCCCGTGCCTCAAGCTCACGCTGCTCAACCCGACCGTGACGCTCGCGGACGTGCGCCACGTGCTCGACCTCGTGCGCACGACCGCCCAGGCGCTCGTCGAGCGCGACGAGCTGCTGCACGACGACGACGTCGCGACGCACGCCGCGGACCTCGTGGCGTCCCTCGCGACCGCCGGGGCGGTGACCCGATGACCACGACTGCTCGCACGACGAGCGGCCCCGCCCGAGCGCCCCACGACCCGGCGCCCCACGACCCGGCGCGCGTGCGCGACGTCGTCGGCGTGGGGATCGGGCCGTTCAACCTCGGCCTCGCCGCGCTGTCCGCGCCCCTCGACGACGTCGACGCCGTGTTCCTCGACGCCGCGCCCGAGTTCCGCTGGCACCCCGGCATGATGATCGAGGGCGCGACGATCCAGGTCCCGTTCCTCGCCGACCTCGTCACCATGGCGGACCCGACCTCGCCGTACTCGTTCCTCGCGTTCCTCAAGGCCACGGGCCGGCTCTACCCGTTCTACATCCGGGAGTCGTTCTACCCGCTGCGCGCCGAGTACGACGCGTACTGCCGCTGGGTCGCGGCCCGCCTGGGCTCGCTGCGCTGGTCGCGGCGCGTCGTCGCCGTCGAGCACGACCCGGCCGCCGACGCGTTCGTCGTGCGCGCCGAGACGCTCGCCCCCGACGGGAGCGTGACCGGTACCGAGGAGCACCGGGGTCGCCACCTCGTGCTCGGCGTCGGCACGTCACCGGTGCTGCCGCCCGCGCTGCGGGCGCTCGCGGACGAAATCGCGCGCGGCGAGCACCCGGGTGCCGGGCCGCTCGTGCACAGCGCGCAGTACCTGCCGCACCGCGACGCGCTCGCGGCCGCGGGCTCGGTCACGGTCGTGGGCAGCGGCCAGTCGGCCGCCGAGGTCTACCGCGACCTGCTCGACGGCGTGCACGGCGACGCGCGGCGCCCCGGCTACCGGCTCGACTGGGTGACGCGCTCGCCGCGCTTCTTCCCCATGGAGTACACGAAGCTCACGCTCGAGATGACGTCGCCGGAGTACACCGACCACTTCCACGCGCTGCCGCTCGAGCTGCGCCAGCTCCTCGGCCGCGAGCAGCGGGGCCTGTACAAGGGGATCAGCGGCGACCTCGTGGACGAGATCTACGACGCGCTGTACCGCCTGAGCCTGGACCGCCCGGTGCCGACGACGCTGCTCACCGACACCGAGGTCGTCGCCGCGCGGTACGAGCCGGCCGTCCGCGGGCGCGACGACACGGGCGCCGCCGGGCAGCCCGACGCGGCAGGCCCGGCCGGGGAGTACGTGCTGCGGCTGCGGCACGCGCAGCTCGGGCGGGAGGTCGAGCGTCGCACGCGCGCGCTCGTCGTCGCGACCGGCTACGCCGCCTCCGTCCCGGCGTTCCTCGACCCGGTGCGCCACCTGCTCCGGTTCGACGAGCTCGGGCGGTTCGACGTCGCGCGCGACTACACGGTCGACGACGCGCGCCGCGTCCACGTGCTCAACGGCGAGGAGCACACGCACGGCATCACCGCCCCGGACCTCGGGTTCGCCGCGTGGCGCAACGCCGTCGTGCTGCGCACCGTCAAGGGCCGCGAGGTGTACCCGGTGGAGGAGCGCATCGCGTTCCAGACGTTCGGCCTGCCCGACGACGTCGGTCCCGCGGCCGCCCCGCCCTCGACCGCGTCGCGCACCGCGGACGCCGCGGCGTCCGCCGCGGCGGCCGGGCGCACGGCAGGGGAGGCCCGATGAGCGCCCCCACCGTGACGACGGCGGCCGCGCCGTCGCCCGCCCCGGCGACGAGCGCGGGCCCGGGCGCCGCCTTCGCGGTGCGGGTCCGGCTCGGCAGCGGCCGTGCGGACGTCTCGTTCGAGGCGGTCGACCCGGTGCGCGACGCCGCGCTCGTGCAGGGCTGGCTCGCGCACCCCCGCTCGGCGTTCTGGCAGCTGGGCCACCTCGACGTCGACGGCGTGCGGGACTACCTCGCCGGGGTCCGCGCCGACCCGCACCAGGACGCGTGGCTCGGCCGGGTCGACGGCGTGCCGTCGTTCCTCGTGGAGACGTACGACCCGGCGCGCGTCACGCTCGCCGACGTCCCCGCGGCCGTCGCCCTGCTGGAGCCGGGAGACGTCGGGATGCACCTGCTCGTCGCGCCCCCGGCCGGTCCCGCGCGCGGCGGGTTCACCTCGGCGGTGATGGGCGCCGTCGTGCGGTTCTGCCTCGACCCCGCGGGGTGTGGCGCCCGCCGCGTCGTCGTCGAGCCGGACGTGCGCAACGCCGCGATCGCGGCGAAGAACGCCGCGGCCGGGTTCCGCGTGCTGCGCGAGGTGGAGCTGCCCGGCAAGACGGCGCACCTCGCCGTCGCGACGCGCGCCGACCTCGACGCGAGCCCGCTGGGCGACGGCGTCGACCACGCGCCGCACCTGCGCCCCGGCCTCGCCGAGCGCGCGCACCGCCACCTCGTCGCCAAGACGATCGCCGAGCTCACCCACGAGCGGCTGCTCGCGCCGCGCGCGGAGGTCTGGCCGGTCGAGGCCGACGGGCCGGGGCAGTACGTGCTGCCCGTCGCGGACGGCTCGGTGGAGTACCGGTTCGTCGCGCGGCGGTACGCGCTCGAGCACTGGGTGCTCGACGAGGCGTCGATCCGGCGCACCACGACGGCCGGGCACGCCACGGCGGGCCGGCCGGGCGACGCGGGCGACCCCGTGGGTCCGGGCGGCACGGGCGCGCGGCGCGAGCTGCCGGTCGACGCGCTCGACCTCGTCGTCGAGCTCCAGCCCGACCTGCGCATCCCCGACGACCTGCTCGCCACCTACCTCGAGGAGGTGTCGTCCACGCTCGCGAGCGCGACGGCGAAGCTCGAGCGGTACGAGCGCACCGGCGGGCCGAGCGCCACCGACCTCCTCGGCGCGTCGTTCCAGCAGGTCGAGGCGGCGATGACGGAGGGGCACCCGGGGTTCGTCGCGAACAACGGGCGCATCGGGTTCGGCCTCGCGGAGTGCCGCGCGTACGCGCCCGAGAACGGGGGCCGCGTGCGGCTGCTGTGGCTCGCCGCGCGGCGCGAGCACACCCACCTCGCGCTCGGTGCGGGGCTCGACGAGGAGACGCACTACGGGGCCGAGCTCACGCCCGACGAGCGCGCCGCGTTCGCCGAGCGGCTCGCCGCGCGCGGCCTCGACCCGGCCGACTACCTCTACCTGCCCGTGCACCCGTGGCAGTGGGAGCACCGCGTGCCCATCACGTTCGCGGCCGACGTCGCGCGCGGCGACCTCGTCCCGCTCGGGCCGGGCGCCGACGAGTACCAGCCGCAGCAGTCGATCCGCACCCTGTTCAACCTCACCCGGCCCGGCCGCCACTACGTCAAGGTCGCGCTCGCGATCCAGAACATGGGGTTCCTGCGCGGGCTGTCGCCCGCGTACATGCGCGACACCCCCGCCATCAACGACTGGGTCGCCGACCTCGTCGCCGCCGACCCGGAGCTCGGCGGCCGCGGGTTCACCGTGCTGCGCGAGCTCGCCTCGATCGGGTACACCGGCGACGTCTACCACCGCACCGCCACGCCGTCCCCGCACCGCAAGATGCTCGCCGCCCTGTGGCGCGAGAGCCCCGTGCCGCGCACCGCGCCCGGGGAGCGCCTCGCCACCATGGCCGCGCTCCTGCACCGCGACCTCGACGGCGCCGCGCACGCGACCGCCCTCGTGCGCGCCTCCGGGCTCGACCCCGCCGACTGGGTGCGCGCCTACCTCGACGCCTACCTGCGCCCGCTCGCCCACGCGCTCCTCGCGCACGACCTCGCGTTCATGCCGCACGGCGAGAACCTCATCCTCGTGCTCCGTGACCACGTCGTGGTGCGCGCGGTCATGAAGGACGTCGGCGAGGAGATCGCCGTCCTCGGCGACGCGCCGCTCCCGCCCGGCGTCGAGCGTGTGCGCGCCGACGTCGACGACGAGGAGAAGGCGCTCGCGATCTTCACCGACGTGTTCGACGGCGTCCTGCGCCACCTCGCCGCGATCCTCCACGGCGACGGCGTGCTGCCCGAGGACCGGTTCTGGCGCCTCGTCGCCGAGTGCCTCGACGCCCACCGCGCCGACCACCCGGACCTGCGCGGCGGCGTCGACCTGCGCGCCCCGCGGTTCGCGCACTCGTGCCTCAACCGCCTCCAGCTGCGCAACACGCTCCAGATGGTCGACCTCGCCGACCAGTCCGCGTCCCTGCTGTACGCGGGTACGCTCGCCAACCCTGCCGCGCGGGAGGGCTGACGTGACGGCGAACCCCGGCGGGTTCTCCGTGCACCGCGACGCGTGGGGCGTCCCGCACGTGCGGGCCGCCGACGAGCTCGCGCTCGCGCGCGGCCAGGGGTACGTCACCGCGGTCGACCGCGGCTGGCAGATCGAGGTCGACCGGTGGCGCGCCGAGGGGCGGCTCGCCGAGCGCCTGGGCGAGCCGGGCCTCGCGTGGGACCGGTTCGCCCACCGCGTCCGCCTCGCCGACACCGCGCGCCGCGCCTACGCGGCGCTCGCGGACGACGACCGCGTCTGGGTCGACGCGTACACCGCGGGCGTGAACGACGGTCTCGAGCGCGGGCGCGACGTGCCCGAGATGCACGCCCTCGCCGACGCGGCCTGGCCCGGAGGGGGCGACCTGCCGCCGCACGAGCCGTGGCCCGCGTGGGCGCCGCTCGGCGTCTTCCTCGTCGCGCACGTCCTGTTCTCCGGCTTCCCGCACGTGCTGTGGCGCGACCACGTCGCGCGCACGCTCGGGGCCGAGGTCGCGCGCTCCCGGCCCGACGTTCCCCTCACCACGGTGCTCGACCTGCTCGCCGTCGACGGCGGCCCCGGCTCGGGGTCGAACGCGTGGGCGTTCGCGGGCGCGCGCACGCGCGGCGGGGCGCCGCTGCTCGCGGGCGACCCGCACCGCCTCCTGGAGCTGCCGGGCGTCTACCAGCAGGTGCGCCTGGCGTGCGACGCGTACGACGTCGTCGGGCTCGCATTCCCGGGCGTCCCGGGGGTCCCGCACTTCGGGCACGCGGGCGCGGCGGCGTGGGGCGTGACGAACGCGATGGCGCACCAGGTGGACGTCGTCGCGGAGCGGCTGCACCGCACCACGGACGGCGGTGTCGTCGCGGAGGGGCCGGACGGTCCGGAGCCGGCGGACGTCGTCGTCGCCGCGATCCGCGTGCGCGCGCCGGGCGGACCGGTCGAGCACCGCGTGGAGACGATCGAGACGGCGCGCGGCGTCGTCGTCACGGGCGGGCCCGACGACCCGGGCCGGACGTTCGCGGTGCGCCTGCCCGCACGCGTGGACGCCGACCTCGGGGTCGCCGCGTGGCGACGGCTCCTGCGGGCCGGGTCCGCGCGCGACGTCACGGACGCGTTCGCGACGTGGGTCGACCCGGTGGACCGCGTGCTGGCGGCGGACCGCGCGACGGTGCTGTCGGTGACGGCGGGGCGCGTGCCCCGCCGCGACCCGACCGAGCGCACGCTGCCTTTGCCGGGGTGGGCCGACGCCGGGCGCGCCCGCCCGTGGGTCGTGCCGCCCCCGCCCGTGGTCGTCGCCGACGTCGCGGTCGACGCGAACGAGCGGCCCGCGCGGCCCGACCTCGACCTGGGCCGCACGTACGCCCCGCCGCACCGCGCCCGCCGGATCCGGGCGCTCCTCGCGGCCGCGGGTGACGACGCGACCGCGGCGGACCAGTCGCGCGTCCACGCGGACACGCTGCTCGGCGGCGCGGACGACCTGCTCGGGTGGCTCGACCGCGACGCCTACGCCTCGGGCGACGAGGCCGGGGCCGACGACAGCACGACCGCGCGTCCCGACCCCGCGACGGTCCACGCGGCGGCGCGGCTGCGCGCGTGGGACCGCCGCATGGACGCGGACAGCGCCGACGCTGCGCTCTTCGCGGCCTGGCGCGGCGCGCTGGTCGGCCGGGTCGCGGCGCACCCCGCGCTCGCGCCGCTGCACGCGCCCCACGGCCTCGACCCGGTCTTCGCGCCGTGGCTGTCGGTCACCGCGCGCGTCGCCGACGCGCTGCCCGCGCTCCTCGGCGCCGCGTGGCTCGGGATCGACGGCGCCGCGCTCGCGTGGGCCGCGCTCGCCGACGTCGTGCGGGCGCGGGACGACGCGTCGGGCCCGGTCCCGGTGTGGGGCGACACCCACCGCGTGCTCGGGCTGCACGTGCTCCTCGACGTGCCGGGCGCGCCGGTCCCGCGCGTGCCGGACGTGCCGCTCGGGGGCGACACGGACACCGTGCGCTGCACCGCGAGCGTGCCGGGGGTCAGCGACGTGTGCGTGCGCGGGTCGGTCGCGCGCTGGGTGTGGGACCTCGCCGACCGGGACGCGAGCCGCTGGGGCGTGCCGTTCGGCGCGAGCGGCGACCCGCGCTCGCCCCACTTCACCGACCGGCTCGCCGCCTGGGCCGACGCCGAGACCGTGCCCGTCGTGACCGACTGGGCCCTGCTGCGCCACGAGGAGACCCGATGACCGCGACCGACCTGCCCGCCCCCGGCCGCCTGCCCACCGGCGCGCCCGGGGAGCTGCTCCTCACGCACCACGCGCCGGGCGGCGGCCGCCTGACGCTGCGCGTCCTCGACCCGGACGCGGACCTCGACGTGCTGCACGCCTGGGTGACCCGGCCGTGGGCCCGTTTCTGGGGCCTCGGGGACCTGTCCCGGACGGAGCTGCGGGACCTGTACGCCTACGTCGGCTCGCTGCCGACGCACCACGCGTTCCTCGTGCGGTGGGACGACGCTCCGGTCGCGCTCCTGCAGACCTACGAGCCGGAGCACGACCCCGTCGGGGAGGCGTACGCGGTGGCGCCGGGCGACGTCGGGCTGCACTTCCTGCTCGGCGGGCGCGGCCCGCGCGGGGCGGACCTGTGGGCCGCCGTCGGTCCGCTGGTCGTCGCGTTCTGCCTCGCCGACCCGCGGGTGGACCGGATCGTCGTCGAGCCGGACGCGGCGAACGAGCGGGCGCACGCCCGGATGCGGGCCCTCGGCTTCGAGGTCGCCGAGCGGGTGCGCGTGGGGGAGAAGGACGCCCTCCTCGCGTTCCTGTCGCGCGACCGCGCGCGCGACCTGCTCGACCAGGCGGAGAGGGCAGCGGCGCTGGAGTGACCGGCTGCGCCGCCGAGCGCGGTGCCGCGGTCCCCGCGCGCGGTGGCGCGGCGGCCGGGCGTCGGGTCAGCCGCCGGTGAAGGGGGCGATCGTCAGCGGAGTCCCGAGCGCCTCGCACGCGTCGCCGAGGTCAGCCTGGGCCTGCGACCACTCCGGGGACCCCACCCCGGTCGACTCGGCGAACGTCCCGACCGCGACGGCCGGCGCGGCCGCCTGGAGGTCGCCGACCGCCGTCTGCACGGCGCTGTCCCCGCCGGACCGCAGGCGGCCGAGCACGCGGGTGGCGAGCTCGTACCAGCCGTCCCGCTCCTGCTCCGCCATGCGGCCGTCGGCGAGGCCGAGGTCGGCGTTCTCCACGATCGTCATGACGTCGCTGTAGGCGACGCAGGTCGCGGCGTCGTCCGGGGCGCCGTCCTGCGCCGGGGCGTCCGTGGCGGGCGACGGCGCAGCGCTGCTCGCCGCCTCCGGTTCCTCGGTCCCGTCCGTCGGGCCGGCACCGCCGGACCCGCACCCGACCAGGACCGCCGTGCTCAGCACCACGGCCGCTGCCGCCACCCACCCTCGCGCTCGCATCCGCGCATGCTAACGGTGCAGGGGCCAGGCACGACGACGGGCGGCGCCCCGGGGTCACCGAGGAGCGGCGACCGCGTGCCCGGCGTCGCGCAGCACCCGGGTGGCCTGCTCGAGCCGCACCTCCGGGATCAGCACGAGGTCCGCGTGGAACGTGGACGCGACGAACACCGGCACGCCCGCCTCGCCCAGCGGCCCGACGACGGACGCGAGCACGCCCGACGTCTCCAGCCCGTGGGCCGAGCCGTAGAAGCCCGCCCACCGCTCGGCGTCGTCGAACGGCGAGGCGTGCCGCACGACCGTGAGCCCTTCGGGGGCGCGCACGAGCGCGACCCACTCGTCGTCCTCGGGGAACGTGGCGCCCGGGACGTGGCCGAGCAGGAAGCGGTCGGGGACGACGTGCAGGTCGAGCGAGGTCATGGCCGCACGGTAGCGGCGGGCGCCCACACCGGGGCGTGGCGAGACGACGGGCCGCTCGCCGGACGAGGGCGGCGGGCGGGTACCGCGACCGGCACGGAGCCGCGCGTCAGCGGGCCAGGCGCTCCACGACCGCCCCGTACAGCCACGGCGCGGCGCTCGCGGCGGGCACGATCGCGCGGCGGGCGGGGCTGCCCGCCCAGGCGAGCAGGCCGGAGGTGAGGACGCGGTAGTCGCGCGTGGCGCGGGACCAGGCGCGCTCGTACGCGGCCGGGTCGTCGAGGTGGCGCACGGCGGCCTCGGCCTGGGCGAGCCCGACGCGCACGCCCTCGCCGGTGAGCGCGTCGACGTACCCGGACGCGTCGCCCACGAGGCGCACGTGCCCGGCGGTGCGGCGTCGGGCACGCTGGCGCAGCGGCCCCGCGCCGCGGACGCGCCCGAGCACGGGGGCGTCGCGCACGCGGTCCGCGAGCTCGCCGAACGCGTCGAGCCCGTGGTGCGCGTCCGGGGGCGCGCCGCGGGCGCCGTCGCGGTGGGTGAGGACGGCGACGCCGACGACGTCGGGCGCGACCGGGGTGACGTACGCCTCGGCGTGCGGTGCCCAGTGCACCTCGACGAGGTCGCTCCACGGGGCGAGCCGGTAGTGGGTGCGCAGGCCGAACCGGGCGCGCCCGTGCGGCGGGGCGTCGAGCCCGGTCAGGCGGCGCACGGTGGAGTGCAGCCCGTCGCAGCCGAGCACGCGGGCGGCCCGCACGACCTCGTCCGCGCCGCCGTCCGGCCCCGGGTTCTCCCCGGCGGGTGCTCGCGCCGCGCCGAGCACGACGTCGACCCCGCGGGTGTCCTGACGCAGCGCGCGGAGCGTGGCGTGCTCGATCGTGACGCCCTCGGCGAGCGCGCGCTCGCGCAGGGCGGCGTGCAGCGCGGTGCGCCGCACGCCGCGGCCCGGGCCGGCGGCGAACGGGTGGTCGGCGTGGCGGGTGGCGTCGCGGTAGCTGATGCCGGCGAGCGGGTGGCCCGGCGGGTCGACGCCGAGGGCGAGGACCGCGGCGAGCGCGCCGGGGAGCAGGCCCTCGCCGCACGCCTTGTCGATGACGCCCGCGCGGCGGTCGACCACGAGGACGTCGTGCCCGGCGCGGCGGGCGTGCAGGGCGGCGGCGAGCCCGACGGGCCCGCCGCCGACGACCAGCACGTCGACGTCGCGGTCGGTCGCGCGGCGTGCGGTCGACCGGGGAGGGGTCACGGCACGGCCGGGTGCGCGGCGGCGCCGCCCGCGGTCGCGCGGGCGAGGGCGCTCTCCTCGGCGGGGATGCGGAAGCGGGCGAGCAGCACGGCGTTGAGCAGCGTGAACGCGACGGCCGTGATCCAGCACGAGTGCACGAGCGGCAGCGCGACGCCCTCGACCACGACGGCGACGTAGTTGGGGTGGCGCAGCCACCGGTAGGGGCCGCGCGCGACGAGCGGCAGGCCCGGCACGACGATGACGCGCGTGTTCCACCGCGGCCCGAGGGTCGCGATGCACCACCAGCGCAGGCCCTGGCTCGCGAGCACGAGGACGAGCATGGGCCAGCCGAGCCACGGCAGGAACGGCCGGTCGGCGAGCCACGCCTCGGCCACGCACGCGAGCAGCAGCCCCGTGTGCAGGGCGACCATCGCGGGGAAGTGGCCGCGGCCGGACTCGACGCCGCCCCGGGCGAACGACCAGCGGGCGTTGCGCGCCGAGACGACGAGCTCGGCGAGCCGCTCGACGGCGGTGGCACCGACGAGCACCACGTACCAGGCGAGGCTCATCCCTGGCCCTCCTCGGCTCGCGCGACCGCGTGCCCGGCCGCGTGACCGGGCCCGTGCGCCCGGCGGGGGCCGCGGCCGTCGAGCCGCAGCAGGACGAGCTCGGTGCTCACCCCGGGCCCGAACGCCATGAGGACGGCCGGCGCGCCGGGCGGCACGTCCGTGCGGGCCAGGGTCGCGCCGAGCACGTGCAGCACCGACGCCGACGACAGGTTCCCGACGTCGCGCAGGGACGCCCGGCTGAGCGCGAGCTCCTCCTCGGCGAGTCCCAGGGTGTCGCGCACCGCGTCCAGGACGCGCGGGCCGCCCGCGTGCACGACCCACGCCCCGACGTCGCCCGGCTCGAGGTCGTGCTCGGCGAGCAGGGCCTTGACGTCGCCCAGCAGGTGCGCCCCGATGAGCTCGGGCAGACGCGCCGACAGCACGATCTCGAAACCCGTGTCGCCGACGCGCCACCCCAGGTCGCCCGTCGTGCCGGCGTGCAGGTGCGAGCGCGAGTCGACGACGCGCACGCCCCGGGCGCGCGCGCCCGCGCCTGCCCGTCCGTACGGGCCCGGGCGGCGGGCGAGGCGGTGCTCGTCCCCGACGAGGACGGCCGCCCCCGCGCCGTCGCCGAACAGGCCCGACGCCACGATGTTCGCCGTCGACGGGTCGGTGCGCTGCAGCGTCAAGGAGCACAGCTCGACGGCGACGAGGAGCGCGACGTCGCGCGGGCGCCCGCGCAGCAGGTCGTCCGCCCGCGCCAGGCCTGCGGCGCCCCCGGCGCAGCCCCACCCGAACGACGGCGTGCGGCGCACGTCCGGTCGCAGGCCGAGCCGGGCCGCGACGAGCACGTCGAGCGTCGGCGCGCCCACGCCGGTGACGGTGGTGAGGACCACGTGGTCGACCTCGTCCGGGCGCAGGCCCGCGTCGTCGAGCGCCGCGCGGCACGCCTGCTCCGCGAGGTCGGTCCCGAGCGCGAGGAAGGCGTCGTTGGCGGAGCCGAACGACAGCCCGCCGTAGTCCTCCAGGGGCAGCGCGAGATGACGGGTCTCGACGCCCGCGTGGGCGTGCAGCCGGCGCGTGAGCGCACGGCGCACCGGGTCGTCGGTGAGCAGCTCGCTCGTGACCCGGGAGATCTCGTCCTGGCGGTACGCATGCGCGGGAAGCGAGGTCCCGACGGCGACGACGCGCGACATGCCCGCATCGTCCCACCGGCCCGGTCCGCCCGCGCGGGGGGGAGGGGGTAGCCGCGACGACCGGCCCGGGCGCCGGGCGCGCGACCCGGCGGCGGGCTAGGTTGCCGCCATGGTGACCGGTCGCTCGCGAGGACTCGTGCGCGGCCTCGTGGTCGCGAGCCACTTCCCGCCCACCGTGATGGTCACCGCGTTCGCCCTCGCGCTCTCCGCGGGCATCGGCGCCGGCGCCCGCACCACGACGCTCGTCGCGCTCGCCGTCCTCACCGGCCAGCTCTCCGTCGGCTGGTCCAACGACTGGCTCGACGCACGCCGCGACGTCGCCGTCGGCCGCGCCGACAAGCCCGTGGTCACGGGCCTCGTCACGGCGGCCACCCTGCGCGCCGCGGCGCTCGTGGCGCTCGGCGCGTGCGTCGTGCTGTCCCTCGCGACCGGGCTGCTGCCCGGGGTGGTGCACGTCGTCGCCGTCGGGGTCGCGTGGTCGTACAACGCGCTGCTCAAGGCCACGTGGTGGTCCTGGGCCCCGTACGCCGTCTCCTTCGGGCTGCTCGCCGTGTTCGTCGTGCTGGCCGCCCCCGGAGCGGGCCGCCCCGCCCCGTGGGCCGTCGCGGCCGCCGCGCTGCTCGGCGTCGGCGCGCACGTCGCGAACACGCTGCCCGACCTCGAGGACGACGCCGCCACGGGCGTGCGCGGCCTGCCGCACCGGCTCGGGCGCCGCGCGAGCTCCGTGCTCGCGCCCGTGCTGCTCGCCGCGGCGTCCGCGCTCGTCGTGCTCGCACCGCCCACGCCCCCCGGCCCCGTGATGTGGGCCCTGGGCGCCGTCGCCGTCGTGCTCGCCCTCGCCGCCGGCGCCGTCGGGGTCGTGCGCCCGCGCAGCCGCGCCCCGTTCGCGCTCTCCATGGCCGTCGCGGGCGTGTGCGTCGTGCTGCTCGTCCTCGCGGCGCCCGCCGTCGTCGTGCCCGGCTGACGGTCAGCCGGCATGACGGTCAGCCGGCCGCGCGCACCAGACCCTCGACCACGGCCGCCGCACCCGGGGACGGACGCTCCCCGTACGTGACCGCGAGCACGCGCCGCGCCGCCCCCGGCAGCGCCCGCACCGTCACCCGCGGGTCCCGGTGCGCCCGCAGCGCCAGCGCAGGCAGCAGGGACACCCCCACGCCCGACGCCACGAGCGCCTGCACCGCGACGTAGTCGTCCGTCTCGAACGCGACGCGCGGCGTGAACCCCGCCCGCTCGCACCGGCCCACCAGGTCCGCCCGGCACCGCTCGCAGCCCGCGATCCACGCCGCGTCCGCGAGCGGCGCGAGGTCCACCGCCCCCTCCACGGACGACGCCGCGGCCCCGTCCGTGGCGGAGCGCGTGCCGGGGTGCGTCCCCGGGTGCGGGCCTGGGTGCGGGCCGGCCCCCGCCTGCACGAGGAACAGCTCCTCCGCGAGCACCGGCACCGCGCGCAGCCCGTCCACGTCCAGCGGCGACCGGTCGTGCTCGAACACCAGCGCCACGTCCACCGCACCGCGCCGCAGCGCGTCCAGCGCCTCCGGCGGCTCCGCCTCCACCAGCCCCACGCCCAGACCCGGGTGGTCGCGCGCCAGGCGACCCACGACGTCGGGCACCAGCGTCGCCAGCGCCGACGGGAACGCGGCCAGACGCACCCGACCCGCCGACAACGACACCAGGGCGTCCAGCTCCTCGCGCGCCGCGCCCACGCGCCCCAGGATCTCGTCCGCCCGCGCCGCGAGCAGCCGACCCGCCGCCGTCAGCCGCACGCCCCGGCCGTGCCGCTCCGTCAGCGGCACCCCCACCTCCGCCTCCAGGCGCGCCAGATGATGGCTCACCGACGGCTGCGCGTAGTGCAGCGCACGCGCCGCCCCCGTCACCGAGCCCTCGCGCGCCACCGCCGCCAGCACCCGCAACCGCGTCAGGTCCACGTCCACACCCTCCTGCGCGAAGCATAGATCCCGTCGATCGGTCGCCACAGAACAGGCATTGGACCGATGAGACGCCTCGCGGCACCGTGGACCCATGCCCCCCGCAGACCTCGCCCCGCCCACGATGCGCGACGTCCTCGACGCCCGCCGCCTCCTCGCCACCCACCTCCAGCCCACCCCCACCCGCAGCTACCCCGCGCTCGACCGTGCCACCGGCACCCACGTCGTCGTCAAGCACGAGAACCACCAGCCCACCGGAGCCTTCAAGGTCCGCGGCGCCCTCAACCTCCTCCTGCGCCTCACCCCCGACGAGCGCACCCACGGCGTCACCGCCTTCTCCACCGGCAACCACGCCCAGGCCGTCGCCCACGCCGCCCGCACCACCGCCACCCCCTGCACCATCGTCATGCCCACCCACCCCAACCCCACCAAGGCAGACGCCGTCCGCGACCTCGGCGCCCGCCTCGTCCTCACCGGCACCACCTTCGACGACGCCCGCGAGCACGCCACGGCGCTCGCGGCCGAGGACGGGTCCCGGCTCGTCAGCGCGGCGAACGAGCCCCTCCTCGTCGCCGGGGTCGCGACGGCGTACCTCGAGCTCCTCGCCGACGCGCCGGACCTCGACGTGCTCGTCGTCCCCGTGGGCGGGGGGAGCGGCGCGGCCGCGGCCTGCCTCGTCGCCCAGGCGCTCGCCCCCGGGCTCGAGGTGGTCGCCGTGCAGTCCGCCGCGTCGCCCGCCGCGCACGACTCGTGGCGCGCGCGCGACCTCGTCGCCCGGCCCAACACCTCGCGCGCCGAGGGCCTCGCCACCGGCACCGGCTTCGCGCTCACCCAGGCCGTCCTGCGCGAGCACCTCGACGACTTCGTCCTCGTCGACGACGACACGATCGACCGCGCCGCCGCGCTCTACCTCACCGCGGCGCGGACCGTCGCCGAGGGCGCAGGCGCGGCCGCCCTCGCCGCCGTCCTCGCCGACCCCGACCGGTTCGCCGGGCGCCGCGTCGGCGTCGTCTGCTCTGGGGGGAACGCGAGCCCGGCGGAGCTGCGCCGCGTCTCCGCGCACCTGCCCCGTTAGCCGCCTCGGGGCGGGGCGCGCGACGACGGCGGTCCCGGCGGCCGGACCGCGGACCCGGGCCTAGGCTCGCCCCATGGCCCGCTACCTCGACGTGCACCCCGACAACCCGCAGCCGCGCGCGATCGCGCAGGTCGTCGCCCTCCTCGAGGACGGCGGCCTCGTGGCCTACCCGACCGACTCCGGCTACGCGCTCGGCTGCCGCATGGACGACCGCGAGGGTGCCGACCGCATCCGCCGCATCCGCCACCTCGACGACCGGCACCACTTCACGCTCGTGTGCGCCGACTTCGCCCAGCTCGGCCACTTCGTCATGGTCGACAACGCGGCGTTCCGGTCGATCAAGGCGGCCACCCCGGGCCCGTACACCTTCATCCTGCGCGCGACGTCCGAGGTCCCGCGCCGCCTCGCGCACCCCAAGAAGAAGACCGTGGGCGTCCGCATCCCCGGGGACACCGTCGCCCAGGCCATCGTCGCCGCGCTCGGGGAGCCGATCCTGTCGAGCTCGCTCATCCTCCCCGGCTCGACCGAGGCGCTCACCGACGGCTGGGCGATCAAGGAGGAGCTCGACCACGTCGTCGACGCGGTCGTGGACGGCGGCGAGCGGGGCAGCGCGCCGACGACGGTCGTCGACTTCTCCGACGGCGCCCCCGAGGTCGTGCGCGTCGGCGCGGGCGACCCGTCCCGCTTCGAGTAGGACACTGCCGGGCCGTCGTCGCGGCCACCCCGGACGGGATCGGCCGCGCCCGCCGGCCGCTCAGGCCCGCGGGCCCAGGAGCAGCCGCAGCCGCTCGCGGTCCACCGGGTCGACGAGCGCCCCGCGCTCCTCGCGCACCCACCAGTCGCCGGTGCGTCGCCGCTCGGCGCGCGTCGTGTACCGGTAACGGAAGACGCGGGCCCGCACCCACCGCGGGGCGGGGCCGTCGGGGTCGTCGGCGAACGGGTCCGCCGCGAGCAGGCGCAGGGTCGGGCGGTCGGCCTCCAGGAGCCGGAGCAGCAGCACCTCGAACCACCGCGTGCCGGGCGACCCGAGCGCGAGGAACCACATCTGCCAGTCCAGCCGCAGGTGGTAGGGCGCGACCTGCGGCGGGCGGCGCCCCACGTTGCCCGGCTTGCCGCGGAACGCGTACTCGACCCAGTCGTCGGGACCGGGGGAGCGGGCCGTCGTCCCCTCCACGACCACCTCGTCGCGACGCCGCGAGACCGAGCCGAACGCGCCGTACGCGTTGACGAGCCGGAACGGCTCGAAGCTCGCGTTCATGAGCTGCCGACGCGCGACGAGGTTGCGCGCCGGGCGCACGCCGAGGACGAGCAGGAGCACCGACACCGCGAGCACCGCCACGACCAGGGCGACCGGGCCGCCCAGGGCGGCGCCGCCGTCGGGCGCCGGATCTTCGCCGCGCCCGAGCGCGGGTACGAGCCACGATCCGACCGCGGCCCACGCGCCGTCGCTCACGACGCCGAGCCCGAGCACGATCGTCAGCCAGTTCAGCCACGCGAAGTTGCCCGTCACGAGCAGCCACGCCTGCGTGAGCACCACGACCCCGCCCGCGACGCTCGCGACCGGCTGCGGCGCGAAGAGCGCGAAGGGCACGACGAGCTGCGTCACGTGGTTGCCCGCCACCTCGACGCGGTGCCACCACCGCGGCAGGTGGTGCGCGTGCCACGAGAACGGGCCGGGGAGGGGCTGCGTCTCGTGGTGGTATTCCAGGGCCGTGAGGTCCCGCCACGCGCGGTCCCCGCGGAGCTTGATGAGTCCCGCGCCGAGCTCGACCCGGAACAGGCACCAGCGGGCGAGGAGCAGCACGAGCAGCGGGGGAGGGGCGCCCTCGCCGGACGAGCCCAGCCACCCCACGAGGAACGTCACCTCGCACAGCAGCGACTCCCAGCCGAACCCGTAGAACCGCTGCCCGACGTTCACCACCGACAGGTAGACGGCCCACAGCACGAGGAAGGCGAGCGTCGTCAGCCACCACGGCCCGCGCTGCGGGACCCCCACGACGAGGAGCGCCGCCAGTCCTGCCGCGCCCCACGCGAGCGCGATGACGAACCGGTCCGAGCACCGCCACCGGAGCACGCTCGGGGCGTCGCGCCACGTCGTGCGCGCCACGAACGTCGCGGCGGGCAGCAGCCCACGCTCGCCCAGCAGCGGGCGCCACTGCCGCACGACGACGAGGAACGCGACGACGAGGATCGCCGCCGTGCCGCGCTGCAGCACCTCGCGCGCGACGTCGTAGCCGGGCGCCCAGAACCACGACCCGAGCCAGGTCGCCACGTCGTCGGGCAGGACGTCCGCCATCTGCCCACGGTAGGGCTGTGAGCCCTGTCTCACCCGCGGTCCGGCCGTCCCCGCGCCGGGCCACGACCGCGTCGCGCCCCTACCATCGGGGCATGAGCAGCCAGGGCCTGAGCCAGTCCACCGACCGCATGCGCGACGCGGGCGTCGCGCCCGCCGCCATCGACGTCTTCGCCCGCTTCTACCGGCTCCTCGAGTCCGGCGCGACCGGCATGATCCCGGAGGCCGACGTCGAGCCGCTCACCGACGTCACGCACCGCGACGAGCTCGAGGTGCCCGAGGACGCCGCCCGCGAGGCGCTGCGCCGCACGGCGGTCATCAAGCTCAACGGCGGGCTCGGCACGTCGATGGGCATGGACCGCGCCAAGTCGCTCCTCACGGTGCGCGACGCCGACCCCCAGCACCCCGACGGCGGGCCGCTGACCTTCCTCGACGTCATCGTCGCGCAGGTGCGCGCCGCGCGGCGCGCGACCGGGGCGCCGCTGCCGCTGCTGCTCATGAACTCGTTCCGCACGCAGGCCGACACGCTCGCCGCGCTCGCCCCGCACGACGACCTCGCCGTCGGCGACCTCCCGCTCGACTTCCTGCAGAACCGCGAGCCCAAGATCCTCGCGAGCGACCTCACGCCCGTCGACTGGCCCGCCGACCCGGAGCTGGAGTGGTGCCCGCCCGGCCACGGCGACCTGTACACCGCCCTCTACGCGTCCGGCGCGCTGCGCGCGCTGCTCGACGCCGGGTACCGCTACGCGAGCGTCTCGAACTCCGACAACCTCGGCGCCGCGCCCGACGCCGCGATGGCCGGCTGGTTCGCCGCGAGCGGGGCGCCGTTCGCCGCCGAGGTCGCGCGCCGCACGCCCGCGGACCGCAAGGGCGGCCACCTCGTCGTGCGCCGCAGCGACGGGCGCCTCGTCCTGCGCGAGACGGCGCAGACCCCGGCCGAGGACCAGGACGCCGCCGCCGACATCAGCCGGCACCGGTACTTCAACACCAACAACCTGTGGTTCGACCTCGAGGCGCTGTCGGCCGAGCTCGACCGCACCGGCGGGGTGCTCGAGCTCCCGCTCATCAAGAACACCAAGACCGTCGACCCGACCGACCCGTCGTCGGCCGAGGTCGTGCAGATCGAGTCCGCCATGGGGGCCGCGGTCGAGGTGTTCGACGGCGCCGTCGCGATCGAGGTCGGCCGCGACCGGTTCCTGCCGGTGAAGACGACGAACGACCTCCTCGTGCTCCGCTCGGACGTCTACGACCTCGACGACGCGTACCGGTTCGTCGCGCGCACCGACGCGCCGTTCGTGGACCTCGACCCGGCCCACTACAAGACCATCGCCGCGTTCGACGCCCGGTTCGACGACGGCACCCCGTCCCTGCGCGCGGCCCGCTCGCTCACGGTGCGCGGGGACTGGACCTTCGGCTCCGGCGTGACGGTCACCGGCGAGGCCGAGCTCGCCGACCCGGGCGGCTCCGCCCGCGTCCCCGACGGCGCCGTCGTCGGCCCGGACGGCGTCAGCGCCTGACGCCGGGGGAGAGCCTGGGTCGGCCGAGGTAGAGGCGTGGTCGGCCGGGATAGAGGCTAGGTCGGCCGGGGTAGAGGCGTGGTCGGCCGAGGTAGAGGCCCGGTCGGCCGGGGTAGAGGCGTGGTCGGCCGAGGTAGAGGCCCGGTCGGCCGGGGTAGAGGCGTGGTCGGTCGGGCGCTGCACGCGCCGGGCGGGTGCGCTGCCCTCGGCTCGCCTCGGCTCGCCTCGGCTCTCGGCCCGACGGCGGTGGCGGCCCGGCTTGTCGTGGTCGCCTGCGCCGACGGGTCGAGCGAGCAATCGTCGGTCTGCGGGCAGATCGGTTTCGCGCGACGACGGCTCTTCTTCGCGTGACCGGGCCTCTACCTCGCGCGACTACGGCTCTATCTCCCTGGACTACGGCTCTACCTCGGCCGACCACGGCTCTACCTCGCGGTGTGCGGGGTTCCTGCGCGGGCGCGCTCAGGCGGGGACGTCGACGACGCGGCTGTCGCCCCGGCGCGCGACGAGGGCGCCGGACGACGCGGCGGCGAGGTCGGCGTCGAACCGGTCGAGCTCGGCCGGGGGGACGAGGACGGTGAACGCGGCCGTCGTGCCGTAGTCGACGCCCTCGAGCGTGCCGTGGTGGTGGTCGCACCAGTCGCGCAGGACGCCGTGGAGGCGCCCGGCGTCGGCGTGCGGGGCGTCGACGTGCACCGCGGTGAGCACGGCGCGGCGCACGGGTCGCGCGAGGTCGAGCGCCTCGCTCACCGCGCTCGAGTAGGCGCGCACGAGGCCGCCGGCTCCGAGCAGGACGCCGCCGAAGTATCGCGTGACGACGGCGACGACGTCGGTCACGTGGCGGTGCCGCAGCACCTCGAGCATGGGGATGCCGGCGGTGCCGGAGGGCTCGCCGTCGTCGGTGGAGCGCTGCTGGTCGGCGTGCGGGCCGACGACGAGCGCGACGCAGTGGTGGCGCGCGTCCCAGTGCTCCTTGCGCACGCGCGCGACGACGGCGTCGGCCGCGGCGACGGACGGGACGGGGGAGAGGTGCGCGAGGAAGCGGGACTTCTTGACGACCAGCTCGTGGTCGACGGGTCCGGCGATCGTCCCCCACAGCTCCCCGGTGCCCGCGCTCACCCTGCGAGCCTAGCCGCGACGGCGCCCGGGTCGGTCGTCGACCCGGGCGCCGTCGGTGGGCGTCGTGGCGGTCAGTCCGTGCCGGACTCCATCGCGGCGCGGTCGAGGAGCGCGTCGTCGCCCTCGGCCATGCCGCGCGACGCGATGACCTCGGCGCCGCCCTCGGGCATCGCGCCGATGAGCTCGGTGGACGCCTGCACGGCGCCGATGAGCGCCGCGTGCGTGGTGCCGACGATCCCGATGCCGGCGTACTGCTCGAGCTTGGCCCGCGAGTCGGCGATGTCGAGGTTGCGCATGGTGAGCTGGCCGATCCGGTCCATCGGGCCGAACGCGGAGTCCTCGGTGCGCTCCATCGACAGCTTGTCCGGGTGGTAGCTGAACGCCGGCCCGGTGGTGTCGAGGATCGAGTAGTCCTCGCCGCGGCGCAGGCGCAGCGTGACCTCGCCGGTGACGGCCGTGCTGACCCAGCGCTGGAGCGACTCGCGGATCATGAGCGCCTGCGGGTCGAGCCACCGGCCCTCGTACATGAGGCGGCCGAGGCGGCGGCCCTCGGTGTGGTACTGCGCGAGGGTGTCCTCGTTGTGGATCGCGTTGACCAGGCGCTCGTACGCGGCGTGCAGGAGCGCCATGCCGGGGGCCTCGTAGATGCCGCGGCTCTTGGCCTCGATGATGCGGTTCTCGATCTGGTCGGACATGCCGAGCCCGTGACGGCCGCCGATCGCGTTGGCCTCCTGGACCAGCGCGACGGCCGACTCGAACTCCTCCCCGTTGATCGTCACCGGACGGCCCTGGACGAAGCCGATCGTCACGTCCTCGGTCGCGATCTCGACCGCCGGGTCCCAGAACCGTACGCCCATGATCGGGTCGACGGTCTCGATGCCCGTGTCGAGGTGCTCGAGCGTCTTCGCCTCGTGCGTCGCGCCCCAGATGTTCGCGTCCGTGGAGTACGCCTTCTCGGTGCTGTCCCGGTACGGCAGGTCGTGGGCCAGCAGCCACTCCGACATCTCCTTGCGCCCGCCGAGCTCCGCGACGAAGTCCGCGTCGAGCCACGGCTTGTAGATGCGCAGGTGCGGGTTGGCGAGCAGCCCGTAGCGGTAGAACCGCTCGATGTCGTTGCCCTTGAAGGTCGACCCGTCGCCCCAGATCTGGACGTCGTCCTCCTGCATCGCGCGGACGAGGAGCGTGCCCGTGACCGCGCGGCCCAGGGGAGTGGTGTTGAAGTACGCGCGTCCGCCGGAGCGGATGTGGAACGCGCCGCACGCGAGCGCGGCCAGACCCTCCTCGACGAGCGCGGCGCGGCAGTCCACGAGGCGCGCGATCTCGGCGCCGTAGGCGGTCGCACGACCGGGCACGGAGCCGATGTCGGGCTCGTCGTACTGGCCGATGTCGGCGGTGTAGGTGCACGGCACCGCGCCCTTGTCGCGCATCCACGCGACGGCGACGGACGTGTCGAGGCCCCCGGAGAACGCGATCCCGACGCGCTCTCCCACGGGCAGGGAGGTGAGAACCTTGGACATGGACACGAGTATGCAGCATTCTGCATACGTATTCAATTCGGTGTTCAGGGAGCCGCGGCGGGCCTGGCGGCGACACGCCCGCCAGTCGCTCTCGACACAAAAAGTGTGCCAAGCGGTAGGGTCCACCCATGCCCGACGACGCGACGCCACCCACCAGCCCGGACACGACGGGCCGACCGACCTCCGACACCAGCACCGGCACCGGCACCGCGTCCCGCTACCCGCGCCCCACCGTCACGCTCGACGAGGCCGAGTGGGTGTGGCGCCTGCTGGCGACGGAGGCGATGGTCGAGGCCGCGAAGCCGGAGACCGTGCGCCTCGCGGTGATCGCCGGCCTCACGCGCGCCACGGGCGCGCGCTACGGCGACCTGCTGCGCTGCACGGTCGACGCGATCGACCTCGGCCCGGCGACGGAGCGCGCGGGGGAGGGGAGGGTCGTGCTCACGCACGGCAAGCACCGCACGGTGCGCGAGCACGTGCTGAGCGCGAGCGTCGTCGTCGTGCTGCGTCGCTGGATGGCGGTGCGGAAGGTGCTCGCGGCGGACCTCGAGGGGTCGGTGCCGCGCGCGCTGCTGCTCACGGTCCACCACACGCACGACAACGGCGTCACGGTGTCCAGCGGCCTGCCCATCACGAAGCAGGGCCTCGTGCTGTCGTGGCGGCGGTTCGTGCACCGCACGAACGCGCGCTACGGGGCCGTGCGGGCGCCGCTCCCGACGCGATTCGAGCAGGTCCGGCGGGCCTGGGTCGAGGCGTCAGCCCCGGCGGGGAGCGGGATCGTCGCCGGGCCCGGTCTCGGCGACGACGCCGGGCGGGACGCCCTCCTCGCCGCCGAGCTCCTGGAACAGCGTGAGGTGGAGGCCGGCGGGGGCGTCGAGGCGTGAGTTGAGCGACCCCCAGGGCGTGCGCGTCGGCGGGGCGACGAGCGACGCCCCGGCGGCGACGGCCCGGTCGGTCGCGCCCCCGGCGTCGTCCACCTCGAGCGCGACCCGGAGGTGCCCCGCGACGCGACGCCCGACCTCCAGGTCGTCGATCGCCCGCACGTGCCCGGGGGAGGCGATCTCGAGCGTCGCGCGCCCGACGTCGAGGATCGCCACCCGGTCGTCCTCGCCGTCCGCGTAGGCGATCTGCTGGGGGAGGCCCAGGACGTCGCGGTAGAACGCGAGGGCGGCGTCGTAGTCCTCCGCCTCGACGACGAGCCGGAGCTGGCGGACGGGCGGCGGTGCGGCGTGCGGATCGGTCATGCCGCGACCTTACGCTCCTCTCAAAATAAATAGTGTGCCAAGCGCATTAACACCACCAGCACCCCGAGCGAACAGCTCACCAACCAGCCCCGAAAAGCGAGGACCCCGCCACGACTCGCGTGGCGGGGCCCGGTCGCCGTCGGGACGACGGCGGTGGAGAGGGAGCGGGGTCAGGGCTGACCGGCCGCCGCCTCCTCGGCCTTGCGCGCGGCGCCGGCCTCGGTGCGCGCACCCTCGGTGGAGAGGTCGCCGCCCGTCGACTCGAGGTGCGCGCGGACGAACCAGTGGAAGAGCTCGAGGTCGTGCAGGTGCCCGATGAGCAGGTCGTTGGTGACGTCGTCGAGCTCCTCGGTCGCGGCCGCTGCCTCGCGGTGGTCCGTGATGACGCCGACGTACACCTCGTCGAGGGCGCCGAGGTGCGCGATCGTCGAGGCGCGACCCAGGGAGTAGTCCTCCCAGGTGCGGGCGGCGACGAGCGCGCCGGGCGTGCCCTGCGGGGAGACGCCGAGGGTCGCGATGCGCTCGGCGGTCGCGTCGACCATCGCGCGGACGGCGTCGACCTGGGGGTCGATCATCTCGTGGACCGCGATGAAGTGCGGGCCGACGACGTTCCAGTGGATGTGCTTGAGCGTGAGCTGCAGGTCGTTGAGCGCGTGCAGCCGCTCCTGGAGGATCCCGGCGACCTGGGCCCCTTCCTCAGGGGTGAGCGACGGGACCGTGTACTTCGGCAGGTCGGAACGAGCAGCCATGGGTTGCCTCCTCGGGGTCGGTGACGCGCGCCGGGACGGCGGCGGGACGACGGCGCGGGTGCCGTCTGCGTCCATCGTGGTGCCGGGGCGCGGTCCTCGCAGGACGAGTGCTCAGTCCCGCGGCCGCACGAGCAGGACGACGCCGAGCACGGCGAGGCCACCGAGCGCCGCCGCGACCGCGGACGAGACGTCGGCCAGCGCGACCGACCGCACGGCGAGCGCGACGACGAGCAGCGCGGCCTGGAGCACGACGACGCGGCGCAGGTCGGGTGCGAGGGCGCGCAGCTCGGCGCGCGCTCCGGGCGGCACGTGATCGCTCCACCATGCGGCGCGGAGCACGAGGTGCCCGAGCGGGAGGAGGGCGAGGACGGCGGGGTCGAAGGGCGCGGTGCCGTCCACGAGGAGCACGACGCCGCCGACGAGGACGAGGAGGTGGGGCACGGGCGGGGCAGGGAGGTACGCGGTGACGATGCCGAGGCCGACGGCGACGCCCCACACGAAGGACGGGGCGAGCCCGGTCGCCTGGAGGGCGGCGGCCCCGAACCCGGTCGCGAGGAGGAGCAGGGCGGCGCGCGCCGTCCACGCGGGGAACGTGGGGCCCGTCTCGACGACGAGCCGGGGCGGCGGCCCGGCGGTGACGGTCTCGCGGCGTGTGGGCATCCTCATGGCCGACCGCCCGGGGTCGCGCCCGCGGGGTGCCGGTCGAGGCGTCGTGCGGCGAGCTCGAGCGCGCCGCGGGCGCCGTCGGCGTCGGGGGTGCCGTCGTACCAGCGGACGACGGTGACGCCCCGGCGGCGCAGGTCGTGGATGCGGGCCTCGCGCTCGTGGCGGGTGATGCGCCAGGCGACGGCGACGTGCTCGTCGACGTCGGCGACGCTGACGGGCGGGAGGACGTCGACGACGACGACCACGTGGCCCGTGTCGTGCCACTGGTGGGCGAGGCGGGGCGCCTCGTCGTCGAGGAGGGTGGAGAAGAGGTAGACGGCGGCGCCGGCCGCGACCTGGGGCGGCCGGTGGCGCGCGGTGGGGTCGCCGACGGGCCGGGCGAGGGCGAGCCCGTGGAGGATGCGGCGCAGGTGGCGTCGTCCGCCGCCGGCGCGGACGGGTCGGGCGAGGCGACCGAGGTCGTCCAGGGCGACGCGGTCGCCGTCGGCGAGGACGGCGTGCGCGACGGACGCGGCGGCGTGCCGTGCGAGGTCGAGGGACGTGGGCTCGTCGGGGCGCTGCTCGCCGACGCCGTTCCAGGTGGCGAGGTCGGGGGCGACGTCGTCCCGGGAGTCGACGACGAGGACGACGGTGGCCTCGGCGGTGCCGTAGGTGCGGCGGACGTACAGGGTGTCGAGGTCGGGTGCGCGACGGGCCGTGGCGCGCCAGTCGATGCGGCGCAGGCGGTCGCCGGGGCGGTACGCGTCGACGTCGCGGAGCTCGGTGCCGCCTCCGGGCCGGCGGGAGGTGCGGGGACCGGAGAGCCCGCGCAGGCGGGAGGACAGGGGCGTGCGGCCGAGCGGCGTGGCGCGGGGCAGGACGAGGCGCCGCGGTCCGGCGGCGACGTGCGGAGGCTGCTCCTCGACGCCGTCGGGCCCGTAGGCGGCGAGGTCGACGCGCAGGGTGTCGGTCGGGCCGGTGCGGACCGACGGGGCGTGCCAGGCGAGGTCGCGCGAGCCGCGCGTGACGTCGACGAGGCGTTCGGTGACGAGGCAGCCGGGGGCGACGCCGCGCAGGCGCAGCAGCTCGACGCCCGGAGGGACGTGGGCGTGCGTGCGCGCGGTGACGGTCCCGGGAGCCGCGGCGGGGTCGAGGGCGACGCGGAGCGTGACGGGCCCTCGCGGCCGGTGGGTCCAGCCCCAGACCGTGGCGAGGAGGGGCGCGACGCCGAGGAGCGCCACGTCGGGTCGGCGCGTGAGGACGCCGAGCGCGAGGAGCGTGGTGCCGAGGAGGAGGCCGGCACCGAGGTGGACGGTGGTGCGCCACGGCGGAGGCGCGTCGGGGTCCGGCGTCCCGGGGCCGGTCATGCGGCCCGGCCGACGGTGGCGGGTCCGGGGACGGTGCGCAGGAGGTCGTCGACGAGCGCCTCGGGGCGCAGGTCGGCGGCCCAGGCGCCGGGCGTGAGGGTGAGGCGGTGCGCGAGGACGGGGACGGCGACGCGCTTGACGTCCTCGGGGAGCACGACGTCGCGCCCGTCGAGCACGGCGACGCCGCGCGCGAGGAGCGCGAGGTTCTGGGAACCGCGGGGCGACGCGCCGACCTCGAGGTCGCGGTGGGTGCGGGTCGCGGCGGCGAGGTCGACGCAGTAGGCGAGGACGTCGGGGTGGACGTCGACCTGCTCGACGGCGGCCTGCATGGCGAGGACGGTGTCGCGGTCGACCACCTGGCGCACGACGGGGTCGTCGTGCCGGCGCGCGATGCGGCGGGCGAGGACCTCGCGCTCCTCGTCGCGGCCCGGGTACCCGACGGACAGCCGGACCATGAAGCGGTCGAGCTGGGCCTCCGGGAGCGGGTAGGTGCCCTCGTGCTCGACGGGGTTCGACGTCGCGACGACGTGGAAGGGCCGGGGCAGCGGGTACGTGGTGCCCTCGACGGTGACCTGGCGCTCGGCCATGGACTCGAGCAGCGCGGACTGGGTCTTGGGGGCGGTGCGGTTGATCTCGTCGGCGAGCAGGAGCCCGGTGAACACGGGCCCGGGCCGGAACTCGAAGGTCCGGGTCGCGGGGTCGTACACGGAGGAGCCGGTGACGTCCGAGGGCAGCAGGTCGGGCGTGCACTGCAGGCGCGTGAAGTCGAGACCGAGGGCGCGCGCGAGGCTGCGCGCGGCGAGGGTCTTGCCGAGCCCCGGCACGTCCTCGAACAGGACGTGGCCCCCGGCGAGGACGGCCGCGAGCGCCAGGGTGAGGGGTTCGCGGGCTCCGACGACGGCGGTGGCGACCTCGTCGAGGACGGCGTGGCCGTGCGCGGCGACGGTGGGGACGTCGAGGGTCGCGGGCGGCGTGGTACCGGGGTGGGTGGTCATCGGGGTGTCCCTTCGTCGGGGCGGTCCGGGGTGGTGGGGAGGCGGTCGAGGGCGGTGAGCCAGGCGCGCAGCTCGGCGGGGGTGGGGAGGCGTCCGGTGGTGGTGAGGTCGTGGGTGGTGCGGGCGACGCGGGGGCCGCGGAGGCGGGCGATGTCGGGTGCTGCCGTGGGGTCGTGGAGGGGTCCGGTGCCGTGGCGGTGGAGGGTCTGGTCGGTGAGGTGGCGCATGCGGCGTGCTGCGGAGGGGGTGACGCGTCCGTCGCGTCCGAGGACGGACCAGCCGAGGTCGGAGACGTCGCGTCGGTTGCCGTCGCGTCGGTGGGTGGGGAGGTGGGGCCAGACGGTGTCGCCGGCGTAGCCGGTGCGGTGTCGGAGCAGGGTGGCGGCGATGCCGAGGGCGGTGAGGGTGAGGGTGTGGGCGGGGGAGGCGCCGAGGGTGGTGAGGAGGATGCCGAGCCCGACGACGGTGGCAGTGGTGCGCAGGGTGGTCCGGTGGGTGGGGCGGAGGCGGGTCCGGTGTGCGCGGGGGTTCACGGTCGTGCTCGGTGGTCGGTGGGGGCGGCGGTGTCGGGTGGGGCGCCGAGGTCGGTCGCGATGCGGGTGAGGGCGTGGCGGGCGGCGTCGAGGTCGGTGGTGCCGAGGGGGTTCTCGCCGAAGCGTGCGCGGTGGTAGAGGCGGCGCAGGGTGGCGACGGCGTGGGGGTCGGCGGGTGTGCTGGTGAGGACGGCGGTGGTGAACTCGGTGGGGGTCTGGGCGGGGTCGCGTCGGGTGCCGGCGCGGGCGGCGGCGTGCTCGAGGGCGACCCAGGCGGCGACGACGGCGTCGTGGGGGTCGGCGTCGGGGGTGCTCAGGTGGGTGCGGACGCGGTGGACGGCGTCGCGGAGCTCGGGGACGACCTGGTCCTGTGGGAGGTGTGCGGTGTCGCCGGGTGGGGCGAGGAGGAGGTCGCGGTGGCGTCGTCGGACGAGGAGCCGTGGGAGGTGGCGGCGTGCGAGGACGACGAGGACCACGAGGAGGACGGCGCCGAGGAACCACAGGAGGTAGGTGTCGAAGGACATGCCGGTCGCGTCGACGGGGATCTCGATCCGTTGCGGTGCGGTGGCGGCTTCCTGGGGCACGTTCTCGGGCGGTGGGCCGGTGGGGTCGCGGGCGAGGCTGCTGAGCCAGGCGGGTGCGTCCCAGCTCCAGGGGGCGCTGGTCGCGGCGGCGAGGACGGCCGCGAGCGCCAGGGCGGTGACGGCGGTGAAGCGGGCCGGGCCGGGCCGGCGGTGGTCGTGGTCCCCCTGCGTGGTGGTCATGCGGGTCTGAGGGACTCGGCGTGGGCGCCGGCGACGGCGGCGGTGAGGAAGGCGGCGGGGTCGGTGTCGAGTCCGCGGCCCATGGTGGACAGGCGGACGGGGGTGTCGTGCAGGGCGTGGAGGAGGTCGGGTCCGGCGGGGACGTGGACGGGGTGGTGGCGGCCGGTGGGGGCGGCGAGGGTGTGGGCCTGGTGGGTGATACGGGCGGTGAGGTCGGGGCCCCAGCCGGGGAGGTTCTCGATGTCGGGGGCGGGGACGGGCAGGGGGAGGTCGCTGGGGGCGAGGGCGACGCGGCCGTAGGCGGTGAGGGAGTGGTGGGAGATGCCGAGGTGGCGGTCGCGGGGGTCGGCGCCGGAGACGCGCAGGGAGGCGACGGGTCGGCCGCGGAGGGTGGCGACGGCGTTGAGGGCTTCTCCGGCGGCGACGCCGGAGAAGCCCCAGCGGGTGCCGGTGCCGAGGTTGCCGGGTCCTTGGGCGACGACGACGAGGTCGGCGCCGGTGACGTGGTGGGCGGCGAGGAGGCCGGTGTGGACGGTGACGGCTTCGAGGTCGCCGCCGAAGGCTTGGCCGACGGTGATGCAGGTGTCGATCCAGCCGGTGTCGCGCAGGGTGGCGATGGTGCGGGAGAACGCGGCGGGCAGGGCGCCGCCGTCGGTCATGACGTAGGCGATGCGGGGGGTGGGGCGGCCTGCGAGCGCCGCGGCGTGGCGGGCGCCGGCGACGACGGCGGGCAGGGCGGAGTGGAGGTCGGCGACGACGACGGGGGTGTGGGCGAGGTCGTCGGCGTCGCGCAGGGTGTCGTGGTGGGGGGACTCCTGCTCGTCGACGCCGAGGACGAGGGCTTGCAGGGGGGTGTAGCGGGCCTTGACGAGGTGGCCGGGGCCGGGTGTGGGGTC
>NZ_JBJXVU010000015.1:0-57172 GCF_046159675.1 Cellulosimicrobium sp. RS
CGTCCGCGCCAAGGTCGCCTGACGCGTCGCACCGCACGGCCGCGCCCGTCCGCCCGGCGGCGCCCCCGGCCCCCCGCCCCCGTCTCCGCCGAGCAGGTGGTCCTGGCTCGTCCGCGCCGCGTGACGCGCCAGGACCGCCTGCTCGACCCGCCAGGATCGCCGGGTCGACGGCGCACCGCCCCGCAGGAGCACAATGGGGCGGGTGACGACGCAGAACCCGACGACCACTCCCCTGGCCGGTGACACCGCCGACGCACGCCGACCCGACGACCCCGCTCCGCGCTGGACGAGCTACGTCGCGATCGGCGACTCGTTCACCGAGGGGCTGTGGGACCCGTACCCCGGCGAGGAGGACCACCAGCGCGGGTGGGCCGACCTCCTCGCCCAGCACCTCGCGACCCGGCGCGTCGCCGCCGGCAAGGAGCCGCTGCGGTACGCGAACCTCGCCATCCGCGGACGCAAGCTGCGCTCGATCCTCACGGAGCAGGTGCCGGCGGCGCTCGAGCTCCGGCCGGACCTCGTGAGCGTCATCGGCGGCGGCAACGACATCCTGCGGCCGAACGCCGACGTCGACCGCCTCGCGCGCAACCTCGAGCACGCGGTCTCGCGCCTGCGCGGCGCGGGGATCGACGTGCTCATGGCGACCGGCTTCGACGCCTCGCAGTCGCCGCTCGTCGGCCTCACGCGCCCGCGCGTCGGCGTGTACAACGCCCACATCTGGTCGATCGCGCGCCGCCAGGGCGCGTACGTGCTGGACCTGTGGGGCATGCGCGCGCTCCAGGACTGGCGCGTGTGGTCGGAGGACCGCATCCACCTGACGCCCGCGGGGCACGCGCGGGTCGCGCAGGCGGCGCTCGTCGCGCTCGGCCAGGCGCCCGACGACGCCGCGTGGGACGACCCGCTGGCTCCCCTCCCGCCCGCGCCGGCTCTCGACCGCGCGCGGCAGAACGCGCAGTGGGTGC
Source organism: Cellulosimicrobium sp. RS (assembly GCF_046159675.1). NCBI lineage: Bacteria > Bacillati > Actinomycetota > Actinomycetes > Micrococcales > Promicromonosporaceae > Cellulosimicrobium > Cellulosimicrobium sp. RS. Next base: position 963 of record NZ_JBJXVU010000015.1, read on the forward strand.
GCACGCACGTCGTGCCGTGGGCGCAGCGGCGGCTGCGCGGGACGTCGTCGGGCGACGGGCGGCTCCCCAAGGCGCCCGAGCTCCTGCCCGTCCCGCTCGCCGACCGCTGAGCGCGGGCGACCTCGGCAGCACCTGCCGAGATCGGCTCGCGCCACCACCGATCCGGGCAGCGACTGCCGACCGACTGCTGACCCCGCGGTGCGCACCGGCACGACGACGCCCCCGGCTCCGTGGAGCCGGGGGCGTCGTGGTGGAGCCGCCTGTCGGATTCGAACCGACGACCGTTCGCTTACAAGGCGAGTGCTCTACCGGCTGAGCTAAGGCGGCGTTCCCGGGGCTGCCGGGCGAGCGAACAGACTACCTGCTCGCCCGGCGCGCCCCGGTCGGCGGCCCGCGCCGGTCACGGCGCGGGCGGCGCGGGTCAGGACACCGACGACGTGCCGGTCAGCCCTGGGCGGCGGTGACGGCCTGCGGGAGCGCGTTCGGGTCGCTCCAGTTGCCGTCCCACCGCTCGCCGTTGATCGTGATCGTCGGCGTGCCGAACCCGCGCTCGCCGTGCAGCGACGTGTCCTGGTTCACCAGGCTCGACGCCGTCGCGACCCAGTCGCCGAACGTCTCGACGGCCGTCCCGTCCTCGATGCCGGCGGCGACGTCGGCGGGCACGCCCGCCTGCTCCGCGATGTCGGCGATCTGGGCGTCGGTCAGGGTCTCGCTGCCCTCCTGGGGCTGGTTCTGGAACATCGCGGTGTTGAAGTCGTTCATCGACTCGGGCGCGCGGTCGGCGACCCAGGCCGCCGCGGCGGCGGAACGCGTCGAGAACTGCTGCGACTGCGCGACGCGGTCGAGGATCGAGATCGGGTGCAGCACGACGGTCACGTCACCGGACTCGCGGAGCTGGTCGAGCGTCGCGCCGTTCGTCTCCTCGAACTGGCCGCAGATGGGGCACATGTAGTCGAGGTAGACCCCGACCTCGACGGCGCCCTCGTTCTGCGTCCCGGCGGCGCCGTCCGCACCGATCGGGATGCCGCCGTCCTCGGCGTCGCTCGTGGCGGGGCTCGTGACGTCGGCGAGGTTGCCCGCCGCGACGGCGTCGATCGTCTTGTTCCGGTCGTTCATGGCCGGGATCCACACGGCGAGGAACACGCCGACGAGGACGAGGACGCCCGCGACGAGCGCTCCGATCGTGATGAGGCGGTTGCGCTTGTCGCGCTTGGCCTGCGCCTCGCGCAGCGCGAGCGCCTCCGCGCGCGCGGCCTCGCGGCGCTGGGCCTTGGTCTGGGTTTCGTTGCTGGGCATGGTCGTCCTCCGAGGGAGTGGCCGAGAGCTGGGGATGTGTCAGGGTGCGCGCCGACGGGGTCGCGCGGGCCGTGCGTCCTACGACGTCGTCAGACGAGCGCGACCTGCGGAGGCCCGCGCCGGGTGCGCACCACCGCGTCGGCGAGGTGGTGCAGCGCGGTGGGGACGGCGTCGGGCACCGGGCGCACGACGCGGCGCGCGACCCCGACGAGCGACCCCACGGGGCGCAGCGCCCCCCGGAGCACGGCGCGCAGCGCACGCCCGGCCCCGGTCACGACGGCGCGGGAGCGCTCGTGCGCGCGTCGCGCCCACGCGGAGAGCCCCCACGCGACGGCAGCCGCCGCCGCGTGGGCCACGACGACGGGCAGCGCGAGCGCGCCCACGACGGTGACCATGGCGGCCGGGTCGCCCCCGAGCGCGGTGCCCGACGGGCAGTCCGGCACCTCGTGGACGAGCGCGAGGTGCATCCCGGCGGCTCCCCACACCCCCGGCACCGTCACGCACTGGTGCACGACGGCGTACCCGCGGTCGGCGAGGTGCGTCACCACGGCGGCGAGGAGGGTGAGGAGCAGGAGCGCAGGGCCGAGCAGACGGCCGGCTGCGGGCACGACGGACGTGCGCGTCACGCCGCGCGACAGGGCGCGCGGCACCGTCGTCCGGAGCACGGCGCCCATCCTACGCGCGCGGCCTGGCAGCGGGCTGGGAAGGGCCGGTGCCGGCTCAGCGCAGCGACGGCGGGCCGGGGAACGGCCACCAGGTGACGCCCGGGTCGCCCCCGAGGAGCACGAGGGACACGACGGTGAGCACGAGACCCAGGCCGGCGAGCACGAGCGTCCCCGTGCGGCCGGGGGCGAGCCGCGCCAGCGCGGTCCGCGTCCCGTACCGCGTGAGGTGCGTCAGGGGCCCGACCCAGGCCAGGGTCACCGCCGCGACCGCCGCGAGGCACAGCAGCACGGTCGTCACGACGGGCGCGTTGCCGCCGTCGGGACCCTCGACGACGACCCAGCGGTCGGACTCGAGCAACCACCACCCGGCCACGACCACGAGCACCGCGGCGCACGCCGCGACCAGGAGGGACGGGAGCGCGCCGACGAGCGCACGCACGACGTACCACGGCGACGCCGCGACCGCGCGCACCGTGTCCCGCGACGAGACGCCGCGCCGCTCGCGCCGCGCGTGCAGCGACTCGGTCGTCACGCCGACGACGCGCGCGAGCACGACCAGCACCGACAGCACGACGAACGCCACGCCGGGGTACGTCCCGCCGAGCAGCACGAGCGGCACGGCGAGCAGGAGCAGCGCGGTGCGCCGTGCCGCGGGCACGGGGCGCACGTAGAGCGGTTCGCCGTCCTCGCCGAGGGGAGGGGCGCCGAGGTCGTCCATGAGGTCGTGCCCGACGGGGACGGCCATCGTGCGGCCGTCGTTGACCTGCGCCTGCGACGTGGGCAGGGGCGGCGGCACGACCTGGGCCTGGCCGGTCCACGCGGACGCGCCGGTCCACGCCTGGGCCCCCGTGCCGCCGGGCACGACGGCGACGGGCGGCACCACCTGGGTCGGTCCGGTGGGCGGCGCGACCACCTGGGTCGCGGGCGCGGCGTCGCCGGTGTCGGCCGCGTGCCGCAGGGCGGCCACGACCTCCGTCGGCCCGAGGCGCTGCGCCGGGTCGGCGTGCAGCGCCCGACCGATCGCGTGCGCGGTGACGGGCCCGAGGCCGGCGAGGTCGGGGCGTCCGCTGCGCGCACGGGCGAGCACGACGTCCGTCGGGCGCACGCCGAACGGCGCCCGCCCGGTGGCCGCGTAGGCGAGCAGGGCCGCCCAGCCCCACCAGTCGGTGTCGACGCTGGGGGCCGCGCCCTCGAGCAGCTCGGGCGCCAGGTACCCCGGGGTGCCCATGACGAGGCCCGTGGACGTGACGCGCGCGTCCTCGAGCCCCTGGGCGATGCCGAAGTCGATGAGCACCGGGCCTCGCGAGGACACCATGACGTTGCTCGGCTTGAGGTCGCGGTGCACGACGCCGGCCGCGTGCACGGCCTCGAGCGCGGCGGCGAGCTGGTCGGCGAGCTCGTAGAGGTCCCAGGCGTCGAGCGGCCCGCCCTCGGCGATCTCGTCCTCGAGCGTGGGCCCGTCGACGAGCTCGGTGACGATGAACGCGTCCGGGCCGTCGAGCTCGACGTCGAGGATCTGCGCGACGGCGGGGTGCCGCAGGCGCTGGAGGGCGCGGGCCTCGCGGCGCAGCCGTTCGCGGCCCTGCGCGGCGGCGTCGAGGTCGACGTGCGCGTGCAGGAGCTTGATCGCGACGAGGTTGCCGCCGCCGTCGTGCGCGCTGTGGACGGTGCCCATGGCGCCGGACCCGAGCCGCGCGCCGATGTGGTAGCCCCCGACCTCGCTGCCGGGGGCGGGTCCGCGCGACGGCCCCCCGGCGACGTTCCGCGCCTCGACGCGCTGCGTGGGCTCCTCCATGGTGACAAGGTAGCCGCAGTGGACGGGCCGGCGCTGGAGGGTGCGGCCCCGACGGGCCCGGTGGGCGACCCGGCCCGGGGCGGCGTCCGGCACGCAACCGGCACCGGACGACCCGTCCATGCGCCCGACGAGCGGACTACCCTGGGCCGCCCAGGCGCGATTCATCGAAGCTCAAGGAGAGGTCCATTGACAGGCAAAGAGGGATTCGATCTCGTCGTGGTGGCCAACCGGCTGCCCGTGGACTTCACGGTCGGCCCCGGCGGTGAGATCGAGTGGAAGCGGTCGCCCGGAGGCCTGGTCACGGCGCTCGAGCCCGTCATGCAGGCGTCCGACGGCGCCTGGGTCGGCTGGTCCGGCGCGCCCGACCTGGCGAGCGAACCGTTCGACGCCGACGAGATGCGCCTCGTGCCCGTGACGCTCTCGGCCGACGAGATCGAGCGGTACTACGAGGGCTTCTCGAACGACACGCTCTGGCCGCTCTACCACGACGTCATCTCGCCGCCCACGTACCACCGCACGTGGTGGGACGCGTACCGCCGCGTCAACCAGCGCTTCGCCGACGCCGCCGTCGCGCAGGCGGCGCCGGGCGCCGTCGTCTGGGTGCACGACTACCAGCTCCAGCTCGTGCCGCAGATGATCCGCGCCCAGCGCCCGGACGTGCGGATCGGGTTCTTCAACCACATCCCGTTCCCCCCGCTCGAGCTGTTCCAGCAGCTGCCGTGGCGCCGCCAGGTGATCGACGGCCTGCTGGGCGCGGACCTCGTGGGCTTCCAGCGCGCGGGCGACGCCGCGAACTTCATCCGCGCGGTGCGACGGCTGCGCGCCCACACGACGCGCGGGCCGATCATCACGGTCCCGGGCGAGGACGGGCGCGACCGCCACGTCCGCGCCGCCGCGTTCCCCATCTCGATCGACTCGCGCCGGTTCGACGAGCTCGCCCGCACGCCCGAGGTCCAGCAGCGCTCGCGCGAGATCCGCGCGGACCTCGGCGACCCGGACATCATGATGCTCGGCGTCGACCGCCTCGACTACACCAAGGGCATCCGGCACCGCATCAAGGCGTACGGCGAGCTGCTGCAGGACGGCCGCCTCGACGTCGAGCACGCCACGCTCGTCCAGGTCGCGAGCCCGAGCCGCGAGAACGTCGACGCCTACCAGGAGCTGCGCGAGCACGTCGAGGGCGCGGTCGGGCGGATCAACGGCGAGTACGCAGAGATCGGGCACGCCGCGATCCACTACCTGCACCACTCCTACCCGCCCGAGGAGATGGCCGCGCTGTACCTCGCGGCCGACGTCATGCTCGTCACGGCGCTGCGCGACGGCATGAACCTCGTCGCGAAGGAGTACGTCGCGGCCCGCTCGGACGACCGCGGGGTGCTCGTGCTCTCCGAGTTCACGGGCGCCGCCGACGAGCTCTCGTCCGGCGCGCTCCTCGTGAACCCGCACGACATCGACGGGATGAAGGACATCATCGTCGCGGCCGCGCACATGGACCACCGCGAGCAGCGCAAGCGCATGCGCCGGCTGCGTCGCAAGGTCCTCACCGACGACGTCGCACGGTGGTCGGAGTCGTTCCTCGGCGTCCTCACGGCGATGCCGTCCCGCGTGCCGCGCCGCCGCCCGGAGGACGACGAGCCGGGTGCGCCGCAGGACGCCCGCCAGGGCGCCGACGAGCCCGCGGAGCAGGGCGCGTGACCGCGACGCACCACCCCGCGCCCGTGCCCGGGCCGGTCGCCGACGCCGTGCGCGCCTTCGCGGCGGACGCGGACGGCCCACCCGCCGCGCGGCTCGTCGCGCTCGACTTCGACGGCACGCTCTCGCCGCTCGTCGACGACCCGCTCGCCGCGCGCATGGCGCCGTCCGCCCGGGCCGCCGTCGACCGGCTGGCCGCCGCGCTCGTCGGCACGACGACGCGCCTCGCCCTCGTCTCGGGCCGCAACCTCGCGGACCTCGCCGAGCGCAGCGAGCCGCCCGTCGGCACGTACCTCGTGGGCAGCCACGGCGCCGAGACCGGGCACGTGACCGAGGACGGGCTCGACGCCGTCCCGCTCGACCTCACGCCGGAGCAGGCCGACCACCTCGCCGCCCTGCGCACGGGCATGGCCGAGGCCGTCGCGGGGCGGGAGGGCGCGTGGGTGCAGGAGAAGCCGAGCGCCGCCGTCCTGCACACGCGGCTCGCCTCGGCGGCGGACACGCAGGCCGCCGAGCACCTGGCCGACGCGGTGGCCGCGCGGCTCGGGCTGCACGCGATGCACGGGAAGGACGTCGTCGAGGTCGCGGTCGTCGAGACGTCGAAGGGCGAGGCGGTGGACCGGCTGCGGGACGTCGTCGGGCAGGACGCCGGGTGCCCCGACGCGCGCACGCGCGTGCTCTACGCGGGCGACGACACGACCGACGAGACGGCGTTCGCCGTGCTCGGCCCGGGCGACCTGGGCGTCAAGGTGGGCGACGGCGACACGCTCGCCGAGCAGCGCGTGCCCGACGCCGACGCGCTCGCCGCGGTGCTCAACCTCCTCGCCGACCTCCTGGAGCGCCGGGAGGCCTGACCCCAGGCGGGGTCCGCCGGGCGCGCGCCCGGCGGACCCTGCCGCCCGCACCGAACCGCTACCGGATCGTGACCGACGCTGTGACGAAGCACTCAGGACCGGGAGTAGGATCGGGTCACGATGACGTCGGGTCCCCTGCCCGTTCCGGAGGGGGTCCGACTTCTTCTGTGTCGTCGAAGACACGCTCGTCCGCCATCGCGAACAGCTACGTCGACGTGGCACGTCACTGCACAACGGATCGTCCGGCACGTACCTGCCGGTGGAGGGATGTACCAGTCATGGCTACGGTCACCTACGACCACGCAACCCGCGTCTACCCCGGGACCGAGCGTCCTGCCGTGGACCAGCTCAACCTGCACATCGAGGACGGCGAGTTCCTCGTCCTCGTCGGCCCCTCGGGCTGCGGCAAGTCGACCTCGCTCCGCATGCTCGCGGGCCTCGAGGACGTCAACGGCGGACACATCTACATCGGCGACCGCGACGTCACGGACGTCCAGCCGAAGGACCGCGACATCGCGATGGTGTTCCAGAACTACGCGCTGTACCCGCACATGTCCGTCGCGGACAACATGGGCTTCGCGCTGAAGATCGCCGGCACGCCGAAGGCGGAGATCCGCCAGCGCGTCGAGGAGGCCGCGAAGATCCTCGACCTCACCGAGTACCTCGACCGCAAGCCGAAGGCGCTCTCCGGTGGTCAGCGCCAGCGCGTCGCGATGGGCCGTGCGATCGTCCGTCAGCCGCAGGTGTTCCTCATGGACGAGCCGCTGTCGAACCTCGACGCCAAGCTCCGCGTCCAGACGCGCACCCAGATCGCGTCGCTCCAGCGCCGCCTCGGTGTCACGACGGTCTACGTCACGCACGACCAGACCGAGGCCCTCACCATGGGCGACCGCATCGCGGTCCTCAAGGACGGCCTGCTCCAGCAGGTCGGCACGCCGCGCGAGATGTACGACACGCCGGCCAACGTCTTCGTCGCGGGCTTCATCGGCTCGCCGGCGATGAACATCGGCACGTTCGCGGTCAACAACGGCGTCGCCGAGGTCGGCCCCGCGCGCATCGCGCTCGAGCGCGAGACGGCCGCCAAGATCACCGAGGCCGACAACGGCAAGGTGACGATCGGCTTCCGTCCCGAGGCGCTCGACGTCGTGTCGCAGGCCAACGAGGCCGCGTTCCCGGTCGAGGTCAACATCGTCGAGGAGCTCGGCTCCGACGCGTTCGTCTACGGCACGCTCAAGGGTGACCTGGCCTCGCAGGCCGACGTCCACTCGGGCGCCGGCGACAACCAGGTCATCGTCCGCGTCGACCCGCGCAACGTCCCGGCCAAGGGCGAGCGCATCTACGTGACGATCCGCCCGGGTCAGTCGCACGTCTTCGGTGCCGCCTCGGGTCAGCGCATCAGCTGACACCTCGCACCACCCCCGCAGGGCGGGTCCTCCCGGTCGGGAGGGCCCGCCCTGCGGCGTTCCGGGCTCGCGACGGCGAGGCACGCTCTCTCGCCGACCCGCCGGGTCCGTGCCCTTGACAGGGTCATGGGGGACCTCAAGACTGCTTTTGCACACACGACGCCAAAAGTCGTCTGTTCGTCACCCAAATCGACAACGCTGTCAATTGGAGCCTCATGCAGATCTCGTCCCTCTCCCCGCGCGCCCGGCGCGTCGGCGCGGCGCTGACCACCGGCGCGCTCGTCGCGACCGCGCTCGCCGCCGCGCCGGCCGTCGCAGCGCCCGTCGGGCCCGCGCCGTCCTCGGGTCCGTCGACCACCGCCGCCGTCACGTGCGACGCGGACGACGGCCTCCCCGACGCCAAGATCTCGATCCAGCTCTACACGCACGTGGGCGAGCTCGGCGGCTCGGGGACGCCGTCCCCCGAGACGCTCGACCGCGTGCTCGGCGAGGTGGCCGCGGCCGGGTTCACGAACGTCGAGCCGTACAACCAGCCCTACGCGATGCCCGTCGACGACTACCGGGCGATCCTCGACCGGCACGGCCTCCAGGTGTCGTCGAGCCACGGCAGCACGGACCGGGCCACGTGGCCCGAGACGGTCGCGTACGCCGTCGCGCTGGGCCAGGACTACATCGGGACCGGCGGCATGGCGGGCGGCTACGGCACCTACGACGAGGCGGTCGCCACCGCGGCGTACGTGAACGAGCTCGGGAAGTACGCGCACGAGAACGGCGCGAACAAGATCGTGCTGCACAACCACCAGAGCGAGTTCACCACGCGGTACACCCACCCGGAGACGGGCGAGACGGTCAGTGCCTGGGAGGTCATCGAGGAGAACACCGACCCGCGCTACGTCACGTTCGAGCTCGACGTCGGCTGGGCCGCCGACGCGGGCCTCGACGTCCCGGCGTGGATCGAGGAGCACGGGGACCGCATCGAGCTGCTCCACATCAAGGACGCCGTGAACGTCGACGCGCCGGGCGACATGCGGCAGGTCGCGCTCGGCCGCGGCGAGCTCGACCTCCCGGCGATCATCGCCGCGGCCGAGCCCTACGTCGAGTACTTCACCTACGAGTGGGACTGGGCACCGTCGTTCGAGACCTCCGCGGAGTCCTACCAGTACCTGCGCTGCTTCCGGTCCGACGACGGGGGCGGCGAGGAGGACGAGGACTCGCTCGCCCTGGGCCGGCCCGTGACGGCCTCCAGCATCGACGAGGCCGGCCACGAGCCCGAGAAGGCGGTCGACGGCAACGCCGGGACCCGCTGGAGCAGCGCGTGGAGCGAGCCCGAGTGGATCGCGGTGGACCTCGGCGCGAGCTACGACCTGAGCCGCGTCGTCGTCGACTGGGAGACGGCGTACGGGTCGGGCTACGAGGTCCAGACGTCCCCCGACGGCGAGACCTGGACCACGGTCCGCACCGTCACCGACGGTGACGGCGGGTTCGACGACCTGGAGATCACCGGGACGGGCCGGCACGTGCGGCTCTACCTCACCGAGCGCGCGACGCAGTGGGGCTTCTCCCTCTACGAGCTCGAGGTCTACGGCGCACCGGCCGGACAGCTCGACCTCGACGTCGAGGTGCAGGCCCGCTGCCTCGCCGGCCAGGCGTACGTCGCCGTCCGGGCGACGAACGGCGAGGACCAGCCCGTCGACGTGACGCTCGCGACGCCGTACGGCACCCGCGAGGTCGCCGACGTCGCCCCGGGCGCGAACGCGTACCAGTCGTTCGCGGTGCGCTCCACCTCCGTCGAGAACGGGTCGGTGACCGTCACCGGCACCGCGACGGTCGACGGCGGGGACGTCACGTCGACGGTCGAGGTCGACCACGACGCGGTCGCCTGCGCCTGACCTGCGGCACCTCGTCGCGGGGCGGGTCCGACCTCACGGGTCGGGCCCGCCCCGCCCGGGCCCCACGACCATGGACAATGGACCCGTGACGGTGCACAACCTGCAGATCACCGCGTCGGCCCCCGACCCGGCGCTCCTCGACCTGCCCTGGGACGTCCCGCTCGAGGAATGGCCGGCGGAGACGCTCGCCGCCCTCCCCCGCGGCATCTCGCGGCACATCGTGCGGTTCGTCCGCCTCTCCGGGCGGGTGATCGCGATCAAGGAGATCGGCGAGACGGTCGCGTACCGCGAGTACGAGCTGCTGCGGCAGCTCCGCCGGCTCGAGGTGCCGAGCGTCGTCCCGGTGGGCGTCATCACCGGACGCCAGGACGCGAACGGCGAGCGGCTCGAGGCCGTGCTCATCACCGAGCACCTCCAGTTCTCGCTCCCCTACCGCGCGCTGTTCAGCCAGTCGCTGCGGCCGGACACGGCCACGCGCCTCATCGACGCGCTCGCCGTCCTCCTCGTGCGCCTGCACCTCGTGGGCTTCTACTGGGGCGACGTGTCGCTGTCGAACACGCTGTTCCGGCGCGACGCGGAGACGTTCGCCGCCTTCCTCGTGGACGCCGAGACGGGTGACCTGCACCGCGAGCTCTCCCCCGGCCAGCGCTCGTACGACGTCGACCTCGCGCGCACGAACATCATCGGCGAGCTCATGGACCTCGCCGCCGGCGAGCTGCTCGACGAGGACGTGGACGAGGTCGCGATCGGCGACGCGCTCGTCGCGCGCTACGAGGAGCTGTGGGAGGCGCTGACGACGTCCGAGTCGTTCGACGCGAACGAGCGGTGGCGCGTCGCGGCCCGCATCGAGCACCTCAACAACCTCGGGTTCGACGTCGACGAGCTCGCGATCACGACCGACATCGACGGCACGACCGTGCAGATCCAGCCGAAGGTCGTGGACGCGGGGCACCACTCGCGACGCCTGCTGCGCCTCACCGGCCTCGACGTGCAGGAGAACCAGGCCCGCCGTCTGCTCAACGACCTGGACTCGTTCCGCGCGGCGGCCGAGCGGCAGAACGACGACGAGGAGTTCGTCGCGCACGACTGGCTGAGCGGCGTGTTCGAGCCCACGATCCAGGCCGTGCCGCGGAACCTGCGCCGCAAGCTCGAGCCGGCGCAGCTCTTCCACGAGATCCTCGACCACCGCTGGTTCATCTCGGAGCGCGCCGGTCGCGACGTGCCGATGGCGGAGGCGACGCACTCGTACGTGGAGAACGTCCTGCGCCACCGCCCGGACGAGAAGGCGATCCTCGGCCTCGCGCCGGGCGAGAAGGACCCCGAGTACTACGGCTGACGGACGCGCGTCGCCCCGCCGTCCGAGGACCGGCGGGGCGACGCGTGACGGTGAGTGCTGCCGGGCGCGCCGGCGTCAGGCCTCGCGCCGCAGGCGCGCGACCTCGTAGAGCGAGATGCCCGTCGCGACGGCGGCGTTGAGCGACTCCGTGTCCGACCCGATGGGGATGGACGCGACGACGTCGCACGCCTCGCGCACGAGGCGGGACAGGCCCTTGCCCTCCGACCCCGCGACGACGACGAGCGGCTCGGTCGCGAGCTCGAGGTCGCCGATCGCCGTGGTGCCGCCCGCGTCGAGCCCGACGACGAAGCACCCCGCCTTCTTCAGCTCACCGAGCGCGCGCACGAGGTTGGTCGCCCGGGCGACCGGGACGCGCGCGGCGGCACCCGCCGAGACCTTCCACGCGGACGCGGTGACGCCCGCGGCGCGGCGCTCGGGCACGAGGACGCCGTGCGCGCCGAACGCGCCCGCGGAGCGGAGCACCGCGCCGAGGTTGCGCGGGTCCGTGACGCCGTCGAGCGCGACGACGAGCGGCGGCCGCCCCGACTCCTCGGCGGCGTCGAGCAGGTCGTCGACGTCCGCGTACTCGTACGGCGGGACCTTGATCGCGACGCCCTGGTGCACGGCCCCGTCGGTGAGACGGTCGAGCTCGGGCTTGCCCACCTCGAGGAGGTCGTAGCCGCGGCCCGCGACGATGTCGACGATCTCGCGCGTGCGGTCGTCGGCGTCGAGGCGCGACGCGAGGTAGACCACCTCGACGGGGATGCGCGCGCGCAGCGCCTCCAGGACCGAGTTGCGACCCGCGACGACCTCCTGGACCGACCCGCGGCCCTTGGGGCCGCCACCGCGCGAGGCCCCGCCGCGCGACGTGCCGGCACGCTCGGTGCCGCGCGCCGTGCCGCCGCGCCCGGTCGCGCGCTTCTCGTCGGCCACCTTGCGCTTGTGCGCCGCGTGGTAGACGCGGTCCTCGGCCTTCGGGGTCGGCCCGCGGCCCTCGAGGCCCTTGCGCCGCTGCCCGCCCGAGCCGACGGTCGCGCCCTTCTTGCTTCCGGGCTTGCGGGTCGCGCCGCGTCGTTGTGAGTTGCCAGCCATGGTGCACCGATCGTGTCGTCGTTCAGGTCAGTTCAGGTCAGTCCACGTCGGGTTCGGCGCCCGGCGTGCGTGTCTCGCTCCTGGGTCCAGTGTCCCCCAGACACCCCGCCGAGGGGGAACCGTGGTCGTCACCAGGGTTCTCCCGCGCGCTACCAGAGCTCTACCTCGCGTTACCGGAGCTCTATCTCGTGCTACCGGAGCTCTGTCTCGTGCGCCGGCGGGTGGCTCCCGGCCGTCGTCCGGTGGGCGTCAGGCGAGGGTCCAGCGCGCGCCGTCGGCCGAGTCCTCGACCGCGACGCCTGCCGCGGCGAGCCGGTCGCGGATCGCGTCGGCCGTCGCGAAGTCCCGCGACGCGCGCGCCTCGGCCCGCGCCGCGAGCTCCGCGCCGACGACGGCGTCGAGCACCGCCGCGTAGCGCGAGTCGCCGCGGTCGGCCCACTGCGCGTCGCCCGGGTCGAGCCCGAGCACGTCGAGCATCGCGCGCACCGCCACGAGGTGGTGGCGCGCGACGGCGTCCGCGGCCGTCGTCCGGTCCGCGAGCGCCGCGTTGCCCGCGCGCAGGTGCTCGTGCACGACGGCGAGCGCCGCCGGCACGTTGAGGTCGTCGTCCATCGCCGCGGTGAAGGCGGTCGGGAGCTCGGCGTCGCGCACGTCGTCGACCTCGCCCACCCGCTCGGTCGCCCGCTCGACGAAGCCCGCCAGCCGCTCCCACGTCGCCTCGGCCTCGACGACCGTGGCGGGGGTCCACTCGAGCATCGAGCGGTACTGCACGGACGCGAGCGCGTAGCGCAGCACGGCGGGGCTCGTGGTCGCGAGGACCTCGCGCACGAGCAGCCCGTTGCCGAGCGACTTGCTCATCTTGGCGCCGCCCTGCGTGACCCACGCGCTGTGCAGCCAGTGCTGGGCGAACCCGTAGCCCGCGGCGCGCGACTGGGCCTGCTCGTTCTCGTGGTGGGGGAACCGCAGGTCGAGGCCGCCCCCGTGGAGGTCGAACGTGTCGCCGAGGTAGCGGCGCGCCATCGCGGAGCACTCGAGGTGCCAGCCCGGACGGCCGCGCCCGAACGGCGTGTCCCACGACGCGGTCTCCGGCTCGCCCGGCTTCGGGGCCTTCCACAGCGCGAAGTCGCGCGGGTCGCGCTTGGCGGCGGCCTCCTCGGCGTCGGCGGGGACGTCGTCGGGCACGGGGTTGAGGTCCTCGAGGCGCTGGTTGGTGAGCGCGCCGTACTCGGGCCAGGACCGCACGTCGAACCACACGTCGCCGGGGCCCGTGGTGTAGGCGTGGCCGCGCTCGACGAGGCGCTGCATGAGCTGGACCATGTCCGGGACGTGGCCCGTCGCGCGCGGCTCGTACGTGGGGGGCAGCACGCCCAGGGCGTCGTACGCGGCGGTGAACGCGCGCTCGTACGTCGCGGCCCAGGCCCACCAGGGCTCGCCCGCGTCGGCCGACTTCGCGAGGATCTTGTCGTCGATGTCGGTGACGTTGCGGATGAGCGTCACCCGCGCGCCGCCGCGCCGGAGCCAGCGCACGAGCACGTCGAACGCGACGGCCGAGCGCATGTGCCCGATGTGGGGGGCGGCCTGGACGGTGGCACCGCACAGGTAGATGCCGACCTCGCCCGGGGTCAGGGGGACGAAGTCGCGCACGTCCCGCGTGGCGGTGTCGAACAGGCGAAGGGTCACGCCGCAAGGGTACCGGGGACGCACCGTCGCGGCCGAAGCGACGCCGGGGCGACGGCCGGCCCGTCCCCGCCGCGTCAGCCGAAGCTCTTGCCCTCCCCGCGGTACGTCGGGACGACGTCGACCACCTCGTCGCCGCGCACGAGGTGCACGCGGTCGAACCGCTCCATGGCCTCGCCGGCCTTGCCGTGGCGGAACCAGACGCGGTCCCCCACGCCCAGGTCGGGCGCCCCGGCGGCGCCGCGCGACCGGTGCAGCGGCGTCTGCACCTCGCCCGCGCCCTCGCGGCCCGTGAGCGACCAGCCCGGCGTCACGACGCGCGGCAGACGGCTGCGGGTCGCCGGGCCGGACGCGACGTACCCGCCGCCGAACGCCGTCGCCCAGCCCGGGCCCGGGACGCGCACGACGTCGAGGCCGAAGAACGCCGACGGCCGGGGCCGGAACGCGCGGTACTCGTCGAACAGGCCCGGGACGTACAGGCCCGACCCGGCCGTCACCTCGGTCACGACCGCGTCGGCGGACGACGTCTCGAGGGACCCCGTGCCGCCCGAGTTCACGAGCTCGAGGCCGTGCCCGACGACGTCCCGCACCGCCGCGACGACCTCGCCCCGGCGCTCGCCCAGCTCGAGCACCGAGAGCCGCTTGACCGCGCGGACGGCGAGGCTGGAGTCCGGCATCCCGGCGACCTGCGCCTCGTAGAACATGAGGCCCCGCAGCGCGAGACCGGGCGTCGAGACGACCCGGGCGGCGAGCGACGCGACGTCGCGCGCACCGTGCAGGGGCGAGCGGCGCGTGCCCAGGTGGACCGTCACGAGACCGAGGCCCACGCGCAGCGACGCGTCCACGTCGAGGCACACCCGCACGGGCGGCTCGTCCCCGGTGCCGGTCTCGGCGAGCGCGTGGCGCACGAGCTCCAGGTGCGCGGCGTCGTCGACCATGAGCGTGACCTCGCGCCGGCCAGCCTCGTGGCGGGCGAGCGCCGCGAGCGCCCCGCGGTCGACCGACGGGTAGCCCACGAGGACGTCGCGGACGCCCGACTCGACGAGCCACAGCGCCTCGCGCACCGAGTACGCCATGACGCCCTGGAAGCCCCGCTCGCCCGCGCGCGCGACGAGCGAGCGCACCCGCACGGACTTCGACGCGACCCGCACGGGGACGCCGCCCGCGCGCGCGAGCAGCTCGTCGGCGTTGGCGTCGAACCGGTCGAGGTCGACGACGGCGAGCGGGCCGTCGAGCGCCGCGGTCGCGCGGGTGAGGCGGGCCAGGAGCGACGGCGTCGCGCCCCGCTCGTCACCGTCCAGCGGGCCCGCGCCCTGGTCCGCCCCCGGTGCCATGTGGGTCGTCATGGGGAGAACGTACGCCACCCGCCGGGCGTGAGACAGTACGACCTGTGAGCAGCGACGACGCCCTCTCCTGGACCAACTGGGCCCGCACGGCCTCCGCGACGCCGCGCCGTCGGGCCTCGCCCCGCGACGAGGCGGAGCTGGGCGCCCTCGTCGCCCGCGCCGCGGCGGAGGGCATGCCCGTCCGCGCGGTGGGCGCCGGGCACTCGTTCACCCCGGCCGCCGTGACGGACGGCCTGCTGCTCGACCTCGACCGGCTGAGCCTCGTCGAGCGCATCGCACGCGGCGGGGCGGACGGCACCGACGGCGACGCGATCCTCGTGACCGTCGGGGCGGGCATCCGCCTGCACCGGCTCAACGAGGCCCTCGCCGCCGCGGGGCTCGCGATGCGCAACCTCGGGGACATCGACCGGCAGTCGGTCGCGGGCGCGATCTCGACGGGCACCCACGGCACCGGGGCACGCCTCGGCGGCCTCGCGACGCAGGTGCGCGGCGTCCGCGTCGTGGGGGCCGACGGCGAGGTGCGCGAGGCGTCGCCCGCGCACGAGCCGGGCCTGTTCGAGGTCAGCCGGCTCGGGCTGGGGGTCACGGGCATCCTGTCCGCCGTGACGCTCGAGGTGGTCCCGGCGTTCCTCCTGCGCGCGCAGGAGGAGCCGTGGCCGCTCGACCGCGTGCTCGAGCGGCTCGGCACGCCCGACGACCCCGACGGGCTCGTCGGCGGCAACGACCACTTCGAGTTCTACTGGTTCCCCCACACCCGCCGGGCGCTGACCAAGCGCAACAACCGCCTCGCGCCCGACGAGGAGGCCGTCGAGCTCGAGCGGCTGCGCACCACGGGCCCCGGGCCGGTCGCGCGGGCGCGCACGTGGGTCGACGAGGAGCTCCTGTCGAACGGCGCGTTCGAGCTCGTGAACCGGCTCGCGACCGCGGTCCCGCGCGTCACGCCGCGCCTCAACGCCGTCTCCGCGCGGGCGCTCGCGCCGCGCACGTACGTCGCGCCGTCGCACCACGTGTTCGTCACGTCGCGCCGCGTCCGGTTCCGCGAGATGGAGTACGCCGTGCCGCGCGAGCACCTCGTCGACGTGCTGTCGAGCATCGACGCGTGGCTGGACCGGTCCGGCGAGCACGTGCCGTTCCCCGTCGAGGTGCGGTTCGCGGCGCCCGACGACGTGTGGCTCTCCACGGCCCACGGGCGCGAGACCGCCTACGTCGCCGTGCACCAGTACGCGCGCCTGCCGCACGAGCGGTACTTCGACGCCGTCGAGCGCATCGTCGCCGAGGTCGGGGGCCGCCCGCACTGGGGCAAGATGCACGGCCTGGCGGCGGACCGGTTCCGGGAGCTCTACCCGCGCTTCGACGACGCCGTCGCCGTCCGCGACGCGACGGACCCCGAGGGCGTCTTCGCGAACGGCTACACCGACCGCGTGCTCGGCCCGGCCCCGGCCGCGCGGCGCTGACCGGCGTCGTCCCGGACCCGTCAAGGGACGGGACGTCGTCCGTCCGTCAGGGGACGGGCTCGGGACCGTTCTCCCGCACCGGCGAGCCGTCGGGGCGCACCATCATCGACAGCACGTACTCGGCGAGCGCGTGGAAGCTGCGGACCGCCGTCTCGTCGTCCTGCTCGACGAGCCACGCGATCTCGATCCCGTCGATGTACCCCGCGACGACCCGGGACAGGAACCCCATGTCCATCGTGTAGCTGACGTTCCCCCGCTCGGCCACGTTCTCGAGGAACCCGCGCGTCATCGCCCAGGTCTGCTCCAGGTGCGTGTGCGCGACGGAGCGCAGCGCGCGGCTGCGCACGCCCGCCGTCGCGAACTCGAACGTGAGGAGCCGCATGTGACGACGCGGCGTCAGCCCGCTCCACAGGCCGTCGGCGGCGGCGTGGGCGAGCGCCACGACGTCGCCGTCGACGTCGAGCGCGGACCGGACGGGCTCGGAGGCCACGAGCGCGAGGCTGTTGCCCATCGCCTGGAGGAGCTCGTCCTTGTCCTCGAAGCAGTAGTGCACGACGCCGAGCGAGACCCCGGCCTCGGCCGCGACGCCGCGGATGGTCACGGCCTCGACGCCCTCGCGGACGGCGATGGTCATCGCGGCGTCGACGAGCTGGGCTCGGCGTTCCTCGACGGACATTCGGTTCATGTGCGATTCATCCCATGTGTCGTTCTTGGGAAAGTCAAACACATCGATGCGCTTCCAGCGATCGTAGAGGCAGGTGGCGGGCCTGGCACGCCGGACGGGAGCGGGCGAGAATGACGAGCCGGACCAGCCCCGGCCCCACCCCCGACGAAGGACTCCCGTGCCCCGACCGCGCCTGCCCCGCTCCCCCTGGACGCTCGCCCTCACGGCGGCCGTCGCGCTCGCCCTCGCGGCCTGCGGCGGGCCCGAGGACGCCGCAGGCGGCACGGAGCCGGTCGTGCACGACGTCCCCGAGATCCCGGTCCAGGTGACCGCGCCCCCGGACTGGGAGCGCGGCACGCGCGACGGCGCGTTCCTGCTGCGCGCGCCGAGCGGCACGGGTTCCGAGGACTTCCGGGCGAACGTCGTCGTCACCGGCAAGCAGTCGGCGCAGACCGTCGACGAGGCGGGCGCCGCGACGACGGCGGCGGTCGCCTCGATCCCCGGCTGGGTGCCCGATCCCGACGGGCAGGGCCCCACGACCCTCGCCGGGCTGCCCGCCTACCGCGTGGCCGGGACGTACGGCGCCGCGGGCACCGCCGTCGCGCAGGAGATCGTGGCCGTGCGGACGGGCGACGGGCCGGACGCGTGGGTCGTCGACCTCACGGCGTCGTACGCCGTCGACGACGCCGACGGCGCCGCGCAGGCGCGCGCGATCCTCGAGAGCGTCCAGGTCGCGCCCGCGGGCTGACGTCAGGCGGGCGGCGCGACCCGGACCACGAGGGCCGTGGCGACCGCCGCGACGCCCTCGCCGCGCCCGGTGAGGCCCAGCCCGTCGGTCGTGGTCGCCGTGAGGGTCACCGGGGCGCCCGCGGCCGCCCCGAGCGCCGCCTCCGCCTCCGCGCGGCGCGGTCCGAGGCGCGGCCGGTTGCCGATCACTTGGACGGCCACGTTCCCGATCGCGAACCCCGCGGCCCGCACCCGGCGCGCGGCCTCCGCGAGCAGGCTCGCACCGCTCGCGCCCGCCCACTCGGGCGCGCTCGTGCCGAAGTTCGAACCGAGATCGCCCAGGCCGGTGGCCGAGAACAGCGCGTCCGCGGCGGCGTGCGCCGCGACGTCGGCGTCGGAGTGCCCGGCGAGCCCGCGCTCGCCCGGCCAGTGCAGACCGCCCAGCCACAGCGCTCGATCCTCGCCCTCGGTCGCGAAGGCGTGGACGTCCACCCCGATGCCCGTGCGCGGGAGCGCCGGGACGGGGCCCGCGGCGGCCGGTGCGGTGGTGGGCGTCTCGGCCGGTGTCCCGGTGGAGCCTGCAGGGGTGGTCATCGGTCCTCCCGGAGCGTGAGCGCCGCGACCCGGAGGTCGTGCGCGGTGGTGATCTTGGCCGCCGCGGCGTCGCCGGGCACCACGTGGACCGGGACGCCCAGCGCCTCGACCAGCCCGGCGTCGTCGGTCGCGGCGACGGACTCGTCGTCCGCGCGGTGCGCCGCTGCCGCGTGCGCGCGGGCCAGGAGCTCGCCGTCGAACCCCTGCGGGGTCTGGACGGCGCGCAGCGCGCTCCGGTCGACCGTCTCGACGACGGGCTCCGCACCGGACGCGTCTCCCGCGCCCGCGGGCGCCACGCGCTTGATCGTGTCCGTGACGGGGAGCCCCGGCACGACGGCCCCGTGGCCCGCGCGCACGGCCGCGACGACGCGGCGGACCAGCGACGGCGGCGCGAGGGGCCGTGCGGCGTCGTGGACGAGCACGACGTCGGCGGGCACGTCGCCCTCCGAGAGGTCGCGGCCGGCCCGGAGACCGGCCGCCACGGAGGCCTGGCGGGTCCCCGCGCCCTCGACCACCCGGACCGGCCGGTCGACCGCGGGGTCGTCGGCCAGGAGCGTCGCGACGTGGTCGCGCAGCCCGGGCGGCGCGGTCACGACGAGCGCGTCCACGACCCCGGACGCGCACAGCCGTCGGGCGGCGTGCGCCACGAGCGGGAGGCCGTCGAGCTCGACGAGGGCCTTGGGCAGGTCCAGCCCGAGGCGGGTCCCGGAGCCTGCGGCGGTGAGGACGGCGAGAGTCGGCACGCGCACACGCTACCGGGCACGACGACGGGGAGGGCGCCGTCCGTACGGACGGCGCCCTCCCCGGTGGTCTGTGGCGCTGACTGCGCGGGCCGCGGCCCGCGACGTCAGGAGGCGAGCACCTCGTCGAGGATCGCCTCGGCCTTGTCCTCCTCGGTGTGCTCGGCCAGCGCGAGCTCCGAGACGAGGATCTGCCGTGCCTTCGAGAGCATGCGCTTCTCGCCGGCGGACAGACCGCGGTCGGCGTCGCGGCGGGAGAGGTCGCGCACGACCTCGGCGACCTTGATCACGTCGCCCGACGCGAGCTTCTCGAGGTTCGCCTTGTACCGGCGCGACCAGTTGGTCGGCTCCTCGGTGTAGGGTGCACGAAGCACCTCGAACACGCGGTCGAGACCCTCCTGGCCGACGACGTCACGCACGCCGACGAGGTCGACGTTCTCGGCTGGGACTTCGATGGTCAGGTCGCCCTGCGCGACCTTGAGCTTGAGGTAGATCTTGTCCTCTCCGCGGATGGTGCGCGTCTTGATCTCCTCGATCAGTGCGGCTCCGTGGTGCGGGTAGACAACGGTCTCGCCTACTGTGAACGTCATCTGCAGATGTCCCCTTTCGCGGTGGTCCACCTTACCACGCGGAAGGGCGGAAATCCGAGCCCCTCGGCCCCTTGACAAGCCCGTCACCAGCACGTTCGCGCAGGTCAGAGCCGTGTCAGCGCGCCTGACGAATCTCGGGGAGGGGCCCCATCGGCCCCTTGCGAGCGCCCCGCGGGCCCTCTCAGGACCTTCACCTCGCCCGACGACCACCGTCCCGGCGCCCCCGGAGCCACGTGACGCCGCTCACGCCACGGTCGCGAGCCGGCCGTTCCGGCCGCCCGCGCCCTCCCGACGCACTAGGCTGGGCGCGGAATCCCGTCCCCCTTCTTGCAGCCCTGGAGTGCACGTGACCCGCATCCCGACCCCCCGAGCCTCGACCCGTGCGGAGTCCCGAGCGACCGGCCGTGCGCGCGCCTGGGCCGTGCCCCTCCTGGTCGCCGGTGTGGCCCTCGCGTCCGCCTGCTCCCCCATCGAGACGAACCGCCCGTACTCCCCCTCCGACGGCCTGCGGGTCGACCTCACCAGCGAGCTGCGCGGGCTCAACCTGCTCGTCGTGAGCGCGGAGGACGGCGAGCCGGGCGCCCTCGTCGGGGCCTTCGCCAACGACTCGACGGAGGACGTGGAGTTCGACGTGACGCCCGAGGGCGGCGCGCCGGTGACGATCCCCGTCGCGGCGGGCGAGACGGTCTACCTCGGCGCCGAGGACGGCTTCGACGCGCAGATCGGCCGCGTCGACGCGGAGCCGGGTGCGATGCTGCCCGTCACCGTGAGCGCGACGACGGGCGAGGAGCAGACCCTCTCCCTCCCCGTCCTCGACGGCACCCTCGAGGAGTACGCGCACCTCCTGCCGTGACCGCGCAGGTCGCGCCGGAGATCGGCTCGGCTCGTGTCACCGCCCGGCGCTAGCCTTCGCGTGCCGCCCCACCACCCTGGTCGGGGCCTCGTACCGAAGGAACCCTGGTGACCCTCCCCCGCTCCACCCGCCGGCCGCTCGTCCTCGTCGTGAGCGCCGTCGCCCTCGCCCTGACCGCGTCGGGCTGCGGCGCGATCCTCGACGAGATCTCCGGACCCGCCGACGCCCAGCGCGACGAGCCCGGCGGCGAGGTGACCGAGGCGTCGGACGCCGACGTCTTCTCGGTCCAGGTCGGCGACTGCATCGTCTCCTCGAAGCTGGACGACGCGGACCTGGTCGAGTCCGTGCCCGTCGTGCCGTGCTCGGAGCCGCACGACGCCGAGGTCTACGCCGAGACCGAGCTCCCCGCGGGCGACTACCCCGGTGACGAGGCCGTGACCACGAGCGCCGAGGAGTTCTGCTACGGCGCGTTCGAGCCGTTCGTCGGGCTCCCCTACGAGGAGTCGGCGCACGAGTACTGGTACTTCACGCCGCGCGCGGACGGCTGGACCCGGCAGGGCGACCGCGTGGTCCAGTGCGTCCTCGACACGAACGGCACCGACGTCACGGGCTCGCTCCAGGGCAGCGCGACCTGATTCCCCTGATCCGTCCCGCACGCACGACGGCGCCCCTCCCCGCGGGGGGAGGGGCGCCGTCGCGCGTCGGGCCGGGGCCGTGACGGACGGGCTCAGGTCACCCGAAGCGGCCGGAGATGTAGTCCTCGGTGGCCTGCTGCGTGGGCGAGGAGAACATCGTCGCGGTGTCGTCCATCTCGATGAGGCGCCCGGGCTTGCCGGTGCCCGCGATGTTGAAGAACGCGGTGCGGTCGCTCACGCGCGCCGCCTGCTGCATGTTGTGCGTGACGATGACGATCGTGTACTCGTCCTTGAGCTCGGCGATGAGGTCCTCGATCGCGAGCGTGGAGATCGGGTCGAGCGCCGAGCACGGCTCGTCCATGAGGAGCACCTGGGGCTTGACGGCGATCGCGCGCGCGATGCACAGGCGCTGCTGCTGGCCGCCGGAGAGGCCCGAGCCCGGGCGGTCGAGGCGGTCCTTCACCTCGTTCCACAGGTTCGCGCCGCGCAGCGACGACTCGACGAGGTCCTCGGCGTCGGCCTTCGAGATGCGCTTGTTGTTGAGCTTCACCCCCGCGAGCACGTTCTCCTTGATGGACATCGTGGGGAACGGGTTCGGCCGCTGGAAGACCATGCCGACCTGGCGGCGGACGGCGACCGGGTCGACGTCGTCGCCGTAGAGGTCGACGCCCTCCATCGCGACGGTCCCCTCGACGCGTGCGCCGGGAATCACCTCGTGCATGCGGTTGAGCGTCCGCAGGAACGTCGACTTGCCGCAGCCGGACGGGCCGATGAAGGCCGTCACGGACTGGGGTTCGATCGTCATGCCGACGTCCTGCACCGCGAGGAAGTCGCCGTAGTAGATGTTGAGGTCCTTGACGTCGATGCGCTGTGCCATCGGGGCTGTCCTGTTCTAGCGGAGGGTCTTGGGCGCGAACCAGCGGGTGACGAGTCGCCCGACGAGGTTGAGCAGCATGACGATGAGGATCAGCGTCAGGGCGGCCGCCCAGGCCCGGTCGTAGTTGATGTCGGGGAGGCACACGGCGTCGGTGACGTTGCTGCAGGGCACCAGGCCCTGGCTGTACTGCCGGTAGACGTACACCGGGAGCGTCATCATGCGGCCCTCGAAGAGGTTGCCGTTGATCGAGTCGACGACGCCGACCGTGATGAGGAGCGGCGCCGTCTCGCCGATGACACGCGCGACGGCGAGCATGACGCCCGTCGTGATGCCGGCGATCGACGTGCGGAGCACGACCCGCACGACGGTGAGCCACTTGGGCACGCCGAGCGCGTAGGCGGCCTCGCGCAGCTCGTTCGGCACGAGCCGGAGCATCTCCTCGCACGAGCGCACGACGACCGGGATCATGAGGACGGACAGTGCGACCGAGCCGACGATGCCCATGCGCACCCCCGGCCCGAACAGCACCGCGAAGAGCGCGTACGCGAAGAGGCCCGCGACGATCGACGGGATGCCGGTCATGACGTCGACGAAGAACGTCACGGCGCGCGCGAGCGGCCCGCGCCCGTACTCGACGAGGTAGATCGCGGCGAGCAGGCCGATCGGCACCGAGATCACCGCGGCGCCGAGGGTGATGAGGAGCGTGCCGAGGATCGCGTGGTAGATGCCGCCCGCGTCCATGCCGCCGAAGACGCCGCGCATCGAGTGCGTGAGGAAGTAGACGTCGAACCGCTCCATGCCGTGCACGACGACGGTCCACGCGACGGACACGAGGGGCACCATCGCGAGCGCGAACGCGCCCCACATGAGGACCGTCATGGTGCGGTCCTTGCGGCGACGTCCGGCGTCCGCGCCGCGCAGGAGCGCGCGCACGGACGCGGTGCGCTCCGGGTCCGGTGCGGAGGCCCCGCGCGCGGGGCTGGTGCTGAGGGCGCTCATCAGTTGGCTCCCGAGAAGTCCTTGCGCCGCGCGACGATCGCGCGGGCGCCCATGTTGACGAGCAGGGTGATGACGAACAGCGCGAGGCCCGTCGCGATGAGGGCGCTCACCCCGAGCGGGTTCGCCTCGGGGAAGTCCGCCGCGATGTTCGCGGCGATCGTCTGCTGCTGCCCCGCCTGCAGGATCTTGAACGAGTAGAGGAGCCCGGGCGAGAGGATCATGAGCACGGCCATCGTCTCGCCGAGCGCGCGCCCGAGGCCGAGCATCGCGGCCGAGATGACGCCCGACCGCCCGAACGGGATGACCGCGGTGCGGATCATCTCCCAGCGCGTCGCGCCGAGGGCGAGCGCGGCCTCCTCGTGGAGCTTCGGCGTCTGGAGGAACACCTCGCGGCTCACGGCCGTGATGATCGGCAGGATCATCACAGCGAGCACGAGCGCGACGGTGAGCAGGACGCGACCGGTCGGCGACGCCGGGCCGGCGAAGAGCGGGAACCACCCGAGGGTGTCGGCGAGCCAGGACCACACCGGCACGACGACCGGCGGGAGGACGAGCGAGCCCCACAGGCCGTAGACGACGCTCGGGATCGCCGCGAGGAGGTCGACGACGTAGCCCAGGGTCGAGGCGAGCCGGCGGGGCGCGTAGTGGGAGATGAACAGCGCGATGCCCATCGCGACGGGCGTCGCGAGCACGAGCGAGAGCGCCGCCGCGAGCAGCGTGCCGAAGATCAGCGGCCCCACGAACGACAGGAGCGACGCGCCCTCGGGGAACCACGCGACCTGCTCGCTCAGCTCGGCCCCGCCCGCGCTGAGCGCGGGCCACGCCCGCAGCAGCAGGAAGATCGCGACCGCGGCCAGCACGGCGAGGATGAGCGCGCCGGCACCCGTCGCGGTCCAGCGGAACGCGCGGTTCACGCCGCGGTCGCTGTTGCGGGCGCGGCGGCGCGAGGTGCCCGCGCGACGCGCGGGCTCGGACGAGCCGCCCGGCGCGGGGCCCGGCGTCGTGGGTGGGGCTGTGGTGGTCACTCTCGTGCTCCCGGTGTGCTGTCCTGCGGCGTACGGTCTGGTCGCGGGTCGGGGGCGACGGGGCCCGCAGGCCCCGCCGCCCCCCGGCGCCCGGCGGTCGTCAGCCGGCGGCGCCGACCGTGATGGCCTCGACGGCCGCGTGGACGTCCGTGCGCAGGTCCTCCGAGATCGGCGCGCTGCCCGCGGCCGACGCGGAGGCCGACTGGCCCTCCTCGCTCGAGACGTAGGTGAGGAACGCCTTGACGAGGTCGCCCGTCGCCTCGTCCTCGTAGTTGAGGCACGCCACCGCGTACGAGACGAGCACCAGCGGGTAGGCGCCGGCCTCGGTCGTGGTGCGGTCCAGCTCGACCGCGATGTCGTGCTCGTGCCGGCCCTCGACGCGCGGCGACGCGTCGACGACCTTGGCAGCGGCCTCCGGGGAGTAGGCGACCCACTCCTCGCCGACCTTGATCTTCGCGGTGCCGAGGTCGCCGGCCTTCGAGGCGTCGGCGTAGCCGATGGTGCCCTCGCCGCCCTGGACGGTCTGCACGACGCCGGACGTGCCCTGCGCGGACTCGCCGCCCTGCGTCGGCCAGTCGCCGCTCGGCTCGTGGCCCCACGCGTCGCCCGCGGTCGCGGCGAGGTACTCGGTGAAGTTCTCGGTGGTGCCCGACTCGTCGGAGCGGTGGACGGGCGTGATCGCCACGTCGGGGAGCGTCGCGTCGGGGTTGTCGGCGGCGATCTCCGGCGCGTTCCACTGCGTGATGGTGCCGTTGAAGATGCCCGCGATCGTGGCCGGGGCGAGGTTCAGCTCGGCGACCTCCGGCAGGTTGTAGATGATCGCGATCGGGCTGACGTAGACGGGGAGGTCGATCGCGCCGTCGGGGCCGCAGACGGCCTGCGACTGGGTGATCTCCTCCTCCTTGAGCACCGCGTCGGAGCCGGCGAACGCGACGCCGCCCTCGAGGAACTGGGTGCGGCCACCGCCGGAGCCGACCGGGTCGTAGTTGACCGTGACGTCGGGGTTCGCGCTCTGGAACCCGGCGCGCCACGCCTCCATGGCGGACTCCTGCGAGCTCGCGCCCGCACCGTTGAGCTCACCGCTGAGGTCGCTCGCGGTCTCGGACGAGCCCTCGGAGGAACCACCGGTGGAGCCGTCGGCGCCGCCGACGGGGTCGTCCGACCCGCACGCGGCGAGGGTCAGGGCGAGCGCGCCGACCGCGACGGCGGATCCTGCACGGGAGAATCGGCTGAGCTTCACTCTTCGTTCCATCCTGTTCACGCGTCTCGTGCCACCAGCGAGCGCCGGTGACGATCCCGACGCTAGGAGCGCCGGGTGACGCGTTCCCCGAGAGCGGGTGAACGACGGATGAACAGTGCACAGACCTTCCGTGCCGGGCTGCCGGCTCGCGCGGCGGGCCCCGCGGCGTCGGACGACGACGGCCCGGTGCGTCCGCGAGGGACGCACCGGGGCCGTCGTGCCGGCAGTCGCGCCGGTCGTTCGTGCCGGACGGGACCGCCGGACGGGACCGTCGGGTCAGGCCTGCCCGACGCCGTCGGCGATCTTGTAGCCGAGGCCCCGCACCGTGAGGAGGTAGCGCGGGCTCGCGGGCTCGGGCTCGATCTTCGACCGGATGCGCTTGACGTGGACGTCGAGGGTCTTGGTGTCCCCCACGTAGTCCGTGCCCCACACCCGGTCGATGAGCTGCCCGCGCGTGAGCACGCGACCGGCGTTGCGCAGGAGCAGCTCGAGGAGCTCGAACTCCTTGAGCGGGAACGGCACGACCTCGCCGTCCACGCTCACGGTGTGCCGCTCGACGTCCATGCGGACGGGACCGACCTCGAGCGCGCTCTCCGCGACCGGTTCGGCGCCGGCCTCCCCACCCTTGCGGCGCAGGACGGCGCGCACGCGCGCGAGCAGCTCGCGGAACGAGTACGGCTTGGTCACGTAGTCGTCCGCGCCCAGCTCCAGGCCGACGACCTTGTCGATCTCCGAGTCCTTCGCCGTGAGCATGATGACGGGGACGTCGCCGCGCTGGCGCAGCTCCCGGCACACCTCCGTGCCGCTCAGGCCGGGGAGCATGAGGTCGAGCAGGACGAGGTCCGCGCCGTCGGCGTCGTACCGCTCCAGCGCCTCCGTGCCCGTCGCCGCCTCGACGACGTCGAAGCCCTCGCGCCGCAGCTGGTACGTCAGCGGGTCGCGGTACGACTCCTCGTCCTCCACCACCAGGATGCGCGTCACGCGCCTACCTCCTTGTTCGGTGCGCCCGCTTCCGGGGCGCCGTCGTCCGACGCGTGCCCGTGCGGCGCGCGCTCGTGCTCGTCCGGTGCGCGACCCTCCGTCGCGTGCCCGTCGGGTGCCTGCTCGGCCACCCGGTCGGTCACCGCGCCGCGCGTCCGCGCGGCCGGGACGTTCGCCGCCGGGATGCGGAGCGTGAAGGTCGACCCGCGGCCCGGCTCGGACCACATCGTCACCTCGCCGCCGTGGTCGGCGGCGACGTGCTTGACGATGCTCAGCCCGAGGCCGGTGCCCCCGGTGTCGCGCGAGCGCGCCGGGTCGACGCGGTAGAACCGCTCGAAGACCCGCGCCTGCTCGTCGGCCGCGATCCCGATGCCCTGGTCCACGACGGCGATCTCGACGAGGTCGCCCGACCGGGTCACGCCGACGCCGACGCGCGTGTTCTCGCCCGAGTAGGCGACCGCGTTGTCGAGGAGGTTGCGCACCGCGGTGACGAGCAGGTTGTGGTCGCCGTAGACCGCGGCGTCCAGCTCGCCGCCCGTCGTGAGCACGATGCCCTTGCCCTGCGCGGTCGTGCGGGCGCGGTCGACGGCCTCCTCGACCACGCCGCGCACCGGCACGACCGTCACCTCCTGCAGGGCTCCCGCGACCTGGAGCCGCGACAGCTCGATGATCTCCTGGACGAGCGCGGACAGGCGCGTCGCCTCGGACTGCATGCGTGCGGCGAACCGGCGCACCGCCACCGGGTCGTCCGCGGCGTCCTGGACGGTCTCCGCGAGCAGCGCGAGCGCGCCCACCGGCGTCTTCAGCTCGTGGGACACGTTGACGACGAAGTCGCGGCGGATCGCCTCGACGCGCCGCGCCTCCGTCCGGTCCTCCGCGAGCACGAGCACGTGGTGCGGGCCCACCTGGGCCACGCGCACCTGGAGCATCACCGTGCCCCGGCCGACGGGACCGCGCGGGAGCTCGAGCTCCTCGTCGCGGATCACGCCGTCCCGGCGCACGTCGTCGATCATGTCGCGGATCGCGGCGTGGGCGATCGCGTCGCCGCGCACGACCCCCAGCGCGTACGCGGGCGGGCTGGCCCGCACGACCTCCCCCTCGCCGTCGAGCACGACGGCGGCGGACCGCAGCACGGCCAGCACCCGGACGAGGCCCTCGTCGAGCTCCGGCGCGGTCTCCTCGCGCACGGCGCGCTGCTGCCGCTCGCTCACGCGGAACGCGATCGCGGCGATCACGCCGACGACGATGCCCACGACACCGGCGAGCAGCACGGTCACGCCCTCGATCAGACTCTCGGCTTGCACCCGTCCAGCGTACGGTCGCGCGCGCTCCCTCCCGGCCCCACCGGACCCTGGGCGGGCCCGATCCGCCAAGAGTTCACCTGACGGCGCACTGGTGTTCACCGGCCGGTCGACCACGCCTGCGAGCGTGTCAGGAGCCGACGGCGTGCCCGGGCGCCTCCCGGCGCGTCGGGGCGCACGCCGTCACGGACCGGACCGACCGGTCACGACGAGAGGGAAGCGATGCGGGAGATCTTCGAGGCCGAGCTGAAGCAGGTCGGCGACGACCTGGCCGAGATGAGCCGGCTGGTGGAGTCGGCCGTGAACCGCGCCGGGCAGGCGCTCCTCACGGCGGACCTGCAGCTCGCGCAGTCGGTGATCGGCGACGACCACACGATCGACGCCCTCGAGCGCGAGCTCGACGAGCGCTGCGTGCTGCTGCTCGCGCAGCAGCAGCCCGTCGCGACCGACCTGCGGGTCGTCGTCAGCGCGCTTCGCATGAGCGCCACGCTGGAGCGCATGGGCGACCTCGCGCGCCACATCGCGCAGGTCGCGCGCGGCCGCTACCCGGGCCGCGCGATCGAGCCGTCGCTGCACCGCACGTTCGAGCAGATGCACGACGCCGCCGTCCGCGTCGCGCGGCGCACCACGACGCTCCTCACGACGCGCGACCTCACCGTCGCCGCGAACATCGAGCGTGACGACGACCTGCTCGACAAGCTGCACCAGGACACGTTCAGCGCGCTGCTCGACGGCACGTGGACGGGCACGCCGCAGGAGACGGTCGACGTCACGCTCGTGGGCCGCTACTACGAGCGCTTCGGCGACCACGGGGTGTCGATCGCCAAGCGCGTGACGTACCTCGTGACCGGCGAGTTCGCCGACGACCGCGGCGCACCCGCGGGCACCACGCGCGCGACCGCCTGACACGCCGCCGGGAGCGCCCGCTCGACCGGCGCAGACGACCGTGGCCCGTCCGGATCTCCGGACGGGCCACGGTCGTGCGGGGGGTGGGGCCGGTCAGCGGCCCTGGTTCGCGACCGCCGCGGCGGCCTCGGCGGCGGCCTCGGGGTCGAGGTAGCGGCCGCCCTTCGTGACGGGCTTGAGGTCCTCGTCGAGCTCGTAGAGCAGCGGGATGCCGGTCGGGATGTTGAGCGCGGCGATGTCCTCGTCGGAGATGCCGTCGAGGTGCTTGACGATCGCGCGCAGCGAGTTGCCGTGCGCGGCGACCAGGACGGTCTTGCCCGCCTTGAGGTCGGGGACGACCTCGCCGTCCCAGTACGGCAGGGCGCGCTCGAGCACGTCCTTGAGGCACTCGGTGCGCACGACGGGGGCGTCGGCGTAGCGCGGGTCCGTGTCCTGCGAGAACTCGGAGCCGAGCTCGATCTCGGGCGGCGGGACGTCGTAGGAGCGGCGCCAGAGCATGAACTGCTCCTCGCCGAACTCCTCGAGGGTCTGCTTCTTGTTCTTGCCCTGGAGCGCACCGTAGTGCCGCTCGTTGAGGCGCCAGGACCGCTTCACGGGGATCCAGTGGCGGTCGGCCGCGTCGAGCGCGAGGTTCGCCGTCGTGATGGCGCGGCGCAGGAGCGAGGTGTGCACGACGTCGGGCAGGACGCCGGCCTCCGTGAGGAGCTGACCGCCGCGCTTCGCCTCCTCGGTGCCCTTCTCCGACAGGGCGACGTCCACCCAGCCGGTGAACAGGTTCTTGGCGTTCCATTCGCTCTCGCCGTGGCGGAGCAGCACGAGGGTGTAGGTCATGCCTCCATCCTGCCGCACGGCCCGGCGCGGCGGCACGCGCGTCCCACGTGGTGGTGACCGTCGCCGCGCGGCGTGGGACGAAGGTCCGGCCGTCCCGGGCCGCCCGAGCAGCGCCGCGCCACGGCCGGGGGCGCGGCCGGGAATCAGCGCGCCGTCGCGCACGTTCTCTCCCGCATGCCGATCGACGGAGAGTACGCACCGAGCCCGAGCACCTGGTCCCGCGAGCAGGCGGAGGCCTACGAGTCGTCCGGCGGGACGCGCAGCACGACCATGAACGGGATGCCCGTCGTCGTCCTCACGACGCTCGGGCGCCGCAGCGGCAAGGTCCGCAAGACCCCGCTCATGCGGGTCGAGCACGACGGCGCGTACGCGGTCGTCGCGTCGCTCGGCGGCGCGCCGAAGCACCCGGTCTGGTACCTCAACGTGCTCGCGCACCCGCGGGTCGAGCTGCAGGACGGCACCGAGCGGCACGACTACGTCGCGCGCGAGGTCCACGGCGAGGAGAAGGCGCTGTGGTGGGAGCGCGCGGTCGCGGCCTACCCGCCGTACGCCGACTACCAGGAGAAGACGTCGCGGGAGATCCCCGTCCTCGTGCTGGAGCGCGCGGACGACTGAGCCCGGCGTGACCCCGCGTACCGGTCCGCGCGGTCAGCGCGCCGCGCGGACCTTCTTCGCCTGCGCGTAGACGTCGAGCATGCGGACCGCCGCGACGTCCCACCCGAACCGCTCCCCCGCGCGTCGGGCGCCCTCGCCGAGGGTCGCGAGGCGGGCGTCGTCGGCGAGCAGGTCCGCGAGGACGCGCGCCCAGGTCTCCGGGTCGTGGTCGGCCACGAGGACGCCGGAGACCTGATCCTCCACCACGGTCCGCAGCCCGCCGACGGCGGCCGCGACCACGGGCGTGCCGCTCGCCTCCGCCTCGGCCGCGACGAGCCCGAACGTCTCGTTGTGCGAGGGGACGGCGACGACGTCGGCCGCCCGGTACCAGCGCACGAGCTCGTCGCGCGGGACGGGCGGGCGCACGACGAGGCGGTCGCTCACGCCCACCTGGTAGGCGAGGGCCTCGAGCTCGCGAACGGCCGTCGGGCGGCCGCTGGGCCCGCCGAGCACGACGAGCGTCGGCACGGGCTCCCCGCGCGCGGCGAGGACGCCGAGCGCCCGGACGAGCACGTCCGGGCCCTTGAGCGGCTGCACGCGCCCGGCGAAGAGGACGAGGCCGCCGTCGGCGGGCAGACCCAGCTCGGCCCGCAGCGCGCGTCGCCGCTCGCGGCGCGCCCGGGCGTCGCCGGTCGTGGCGCCCGGCGCCGGGGAGAACAGCTCGAGGTCCACGCCCGGCGGCACGACGTGCACGCGCGCCGGGTCGGCCGCGTAGTCGCGCACGAGGTCCTGCGCCTCCGCGTCCGTGCTCGCGACGAGCGCGTCCGCCTCCGCGACGACCTGCTCCTCGCCGATGATGCGCCCGAGCGGCTCGGGCGCGTCACCCGGCGCGAGCGCCGCGTTCTTCACGCGCGCGAGCGTGTGCATGGTGTGGACGAGCGGGACGTCCCAGCGGTCGGCGGCGAGCCACCCGACCTGCCCCGAGAGCCAGTAGTGCGTGTGCACGACGTCGTACCATCCCTCGCGGTGCCGCGCCTCGGCCCGGAGCACCCCGGCCGTGAACGCGCAGAGCTGGCCCGGGAGGTCGTTCTTGTCGAGCCCTTCGAAGGGCCCGGCGGCGACGTGGCGCACCGTCACGCCGTCGGACACCTCGACCACGGGCGGCTGGCTCGACGCCGTCGCGCGCGTGAAGATCTCGACCTGCGTGCCGCGGCGCGCGAGCGCGTGCGCGAGCTCGGTGACGTACACGTTCATGCCGCCCGCGTCGCCGGTGCCCGGCTGGTCGAGCGGCGACGTGTGCACCGAGAGCATCGCGACCCGCAGCGGGTCCGACGGGTCGGGGGCGGTTCCGCCCGGCAGGTCGAGCGTCGTCACGGCGGGTCAGGCCTCCACGACGCACGCCGGGGCCGGGAGCGCGAGCACGTCGAGCACCTGGGCGGCGCCGTCCGAGCGGCGCACGCGCAGGAGCGCGAGGTTCGACGTCGGGGCGTCCGGGCCGGCCACGGCGGGCCGCTCGATGAGCGGGTCGTCGTTCTGGTTCGCCACGACGACGAGGTCGTGCAGGGGCGCGTCGGCGTCCCCCTGGTCGGCCTCGGCGCCCGACCCGGCGCCGGTCGCGGCTCCGAGGATCGCGAAGTGGCGCGGCCACGCGCCGCCCACGGGCGAGTCGGCGAGGTGGCGCAGCGTGGGCACGCCGCCGTCCGGCCCCGGCTCGACCGCGTGCACCGCGAGCACGTCGGCGCCGCGCACCGCGGCGAGGACGCGCGTGCCGTCCGCCGTGACGGCGACGTGCGAGGGGTAGTTCCCGCCGTCGGCCGGAGCAGCGGCGTGCGTGACGTCGTAGCGCGCGACGACGTCGTAGGTGCGCACGCCGTCCGGCCCGTCCACCGGGGAGAGCAGGAACAGCGCCGGGTCCAGCTCGCCGACGACGACGAGGTGCCCCGACGGCAGCGCCGCGAGGTGGCGCGGGCCCGTGCCGGGCGGGAAGGTCGCGACGACGCGGGCCGTCGAGCCGTCGGGCGCGGCCGGGTCGTGCCGGCGCAGCTCGTCGGTGCCGAGGTCGACGACGAGCACCGCGCCGCTGCCGTCGTCCGCCGCGCCGAGGTGCGCGAGGGGCGCGACGAAGTGCGCGTGCGGCCCCTCCTGGCGGTCGGCGACCGGGCCGGTCCCCGCGTGCGGCTGCCGGCGCGGCCCGGCGTCGGACGCGGTCGTGTCGAGAGCGCCGTCGTCCGTCGTCGGCACGACCGTGAGGACGCCGTCGCCGTAGTTCGCGACGAGCACGTCACCGCTCACGGCGACGTGGCACGGGTACGAGCCGCCCGTGGCGACCGGGCCGCCCCGAGGGGCGAGGGCGCCGTCGGGCCCGACGGCGAACGCCGAGACCGAGCCGGCCTCCGTCTCCCCCACCGCGTAGAGCGTGTCGCCGTCGAGCGCCAGGAACGACGGCGACCCCGACGCGGCGGCGAGCGTGCCGCCCCCGAAGGAGCCGGTGCCCGCGGCCGGGTCGACGTCGAGCTCGACGCGCCACACGCCCTCCGCGCCGCTCGGGTGCGGGTAGGTGCCGATCCAGAGGGCGCGGGTCGCGGAGGTCATGCCCCGAGCCTAGTTCTCCGCGCGGGCGGCTCGGCACGAGCGCCCCCGGCGCACGAGAAGGGCGCCCGGCCGACGTGTCGTCGGCCGGGCGCCCCGGTGCTCGGTGAGACGACGCGTCAGTGCGCGGCGTCGTACGCGGTCTGGATCTCCTGGGAGATCCGACCACGGTCGTTGACCGTGTAGCCGTTGGCACGGGCCCACTCGCGGACCTCGGTCGCACGGGCCGAGCCGGACGAACGACCGCCGCCGCTGCGGCGGGCCGGCCGGGCCGAGCTCGTGCGGGACGAGACCTTGCGCGCGTTGCCGACCCACGAGGCAAAGGCGTCGCGCAGCTCTTGGGCATTCTTCGTGCTGAGGTCGATCTCGTAGGAGACGCCGTCGAGTGCGAACGTGACGGTCTCGTCGGCCGCACCCCCGTCGAGATCGTCGACGAGAATTACCTGGACTTTCTGGGCCACTGTGGTTTCCTCACGCTTCACAGGAATTGCTGTCGCCGTCAGGATGCCACCGCGAATGGCGAGCGTCAATTGAACACGCCGCGCCGACGGAACGTGCGCGCCGTACCCGACGGGCAATTCTTGGACGGAGGTCCATCATTTCGGGACGCCGCCCGAGGGCCTTCCGCGGAGATCAGGAGTCGTGCGCGGGAGCAGCATTCCCGCGCGCGGCGGATTCCTGTTCCGCGTCGAGACGCGCCAGCGCGGCGCGCTCGTTGCGGTCCGCGCGCACGATCGCGCGCATCGCGACATAGAAGAGCACGCCGACGCCGATCGACGGGATCAGCGCCGCGAGGGTGGGCCAGATGTCCATGCTGTCGGTCCTAGGTTCTCGGCCGCGCTACTGCGCGGGCTTCACGAGCGGGAAGAGGATGGTCTCGCGGATGCCGAGACCGGTGAGCGCCATGAGCAGGCGGTCGATGCCCAGGCCCATCCCGCCGGACGGCGGCATCGCGTACTCCATCGCGGTGAGGAAGTCCTCGTCGATGCGCATGGCCTCCTCGTCGCCGGCCGCGGCGAGCAGGGCCTGCGCCTCGAACCGCTGCCGCTGGACCACCGGGTCCACGAGCTCGGAGTACGCCGTCGCGAGCTCGACGCCGCGCACGTAGAGGTCCCACTTCTCGACCTGCCCGCGCACCGTGCGGTGGTCGCGCGTCAGCGGCGAGGTCTCGACCGGGAAGTCCCGCACGAACGTGGGTGCCACCAGGTGATCTCCCACGAGGTGCTCCCACAGGCCTTCGACGAGCTTTCCGTGATTGACGTTCTTCGGGTCGAAGGAGAGCTCGTGCTTGTCCGCGAACGCCCGCAGCGTCTCGACCGACGTCTCGGGGGTGATGTGCTCGCCCAGCGCGTCCGAGAGCGAGTCGTACATCTTCAGCTGCGTCCATTCCCCGCCGAGGTCGTACTCCGTGCCGTCGGCGAGCGTCACGAGCGTCGTGCCGAGAGCATCCTGCGCGGCGCGCTGGACGAGGTTCTGGGTGAGCACGGCCATCGTGTCGTAGTCGCCGTAGGCCTCGTACGCCTCGAGCATCGCGAATTCCGGCGAGTGCGTGGAGTCCACGCC
This sequence comes from Cellulosimicrobium sp. RS, assembly GCF_046159675.1. Taxonomy (NCBI): domain Bacteria; kingdom Bacillati; phylum Actinomycetota; class Actinomycetes; order Micrococcales; family Promicromonosporaceae; genus Cellulosimicrobium; species Cellulosimicrobium sp. RS. Next base: position 35,170 of record NZ_JBJXVU010000015.1, read on the forward strand.
CTCGTTGCGGAAGTTGCGGTTGATCTCGAACACCTTCTCGACGCCGCCGACGGCCGCGCGCTTGAGGAACAGCTCGGGCGCGATGCGCAGGAACAGGTCGATGTCGAACGCATTCATGTGCGTCTCGAACTGGCGCGCGGCGGCACCCTCCGGACGCGTCTGGAGCATCGGGGTCTCGACCTCGACGAAACCGCGCTCCCAGAAGTTCTCGCGGATCGAGCGCACGACGGCGGCGCGCAGGCGCACGGTGTCGCGTGCGGCCGGGCGGGCGATGAGGTCGACGTAGCGCTGGCGCACGCGCGCCTCCTCCGAGAGCTCCTTGTGGAGCACCGGGAGGGGACGCAGCGCCTTCGCGGCGATCTGCCACGCGTCCGCGAACACGCTCAGCTCGCCGCGGCGCGAGCTGATGACGCGGCCGTGCGCGAACAGGTGGTCGCCGAGGTCGACGTCGGACTTGAACGCCGCGAGCGACTCCTCCCCGACCACGGCCTGGCTGAGCATGACCTGCAGGCGGTTCCCCTCGCCGTCCTGCAGCGTGGCGAAGCACAGCTTGCCGGTGTTGCGCAGGTACACCACGCGGCCGGCGACGCCGACCTCGTCCTGCGTCTCCTCGCCCGTCTCCAGGTGCGCGTACGCGGCACGGACCTCGGCGATCGTGGTCGTGCGCGGCACCGAGACGGGGTAGGGCTCGTCGCCGCGCGCGAGAATCCGTTCGCGCTTCTCGCGGCGGACCTGCATCTGCTCGGGCACGTCGTCGACGTGGTCCTCGGGCTCGGGCACGGCAGGAGAGGGGGTTCCGGCGGGGGAGGTCACCCCTGGATTCTACCGACGCTCCCGCGTCCCCGAGGTAGAGCCGTGGTCGCGCGAGGTAGAGCCGTGGTCCGCCGAGGTAGAGCCGTGGTGGTGACCGGGGCTCTACCTCGCGGGACCGGGGCTCTCCCTCGGCGGGAGGGTGGGGAGGAGGTCGAGCGCGAGGTCGAGGATCGGGGCCGAGTGGGTGAGCGCGCCGACGGACAGGTAGTCGACGCCGGTGCCCGCGACCTCGCGCGCGCGGTCCAGGGTGAGGTTGCCCGTCGCCTCGAGCTCCACCTTCGCCGGGACGCCGTCGGTCCCCTCGCGCGCCCGCACGGCCGCGACCGTGTCGGCGAGCACCGGCGTCGGCATGTTGTCCAGGAGCAGGAAGTCGGCGCCCGCCGACAGCGCCTCGAGCGCCTGCGCCGTGGTGTCGGCCTCGACCTGCACGAGCACGTCGGGGAACGCCCGGCGGATCGCCTCGATCGCGGCGCTCACCGACCCCGCGGCCACGACGTGGTTGTCCTTGACCATCGCGACGTCGTACAGGCCCATGCGCTTGTTCGTGCCGCCGCCCGCGCGGACCGCGTACTTCTCGAGCGCGCGCAGCCCGGGGGTCGTCTTGCGCGTGTCGAGCACCTGGGCGCCGGTGCCGGCGAGCTCCCGCGCCCACGCGCGCGTCGCCGTCGCGACGCCCGACGCGCGGCTCGCGAGGTTGAGCAGCGTGCGCTCCGCCGTGAGCAGCACCTGGACGGGGCCGGTCAGCGCGGCGAGGACACGGCCGCGACCCACGGCCTCGCCGTCGGACGCGACGAACGTCACCTCGACGGGCGGGAGGCCAAACCGCTGAGCGACCTGCCGCGTCACCTCCTCGACCACGACGAGGCCCGCGACGACCCCGTCCGCGCGGGACACGAGGTGCGCGGTCCCGGTGGCCGACGCCGGCACCGTCGCCTGGGTGGTCACGTCGCGCCCGGGCACGGGGCCCAGGTCCTCGTCGAGCGCCCGCGCGACGGTCTCGGCGATCCACGCCGGGTCGAGGCCGGGCTCCACGCGGGACGGGACGGCGGGCGGTGCTCCGCCGTCGGCGGGACGGGCGGGCACGGGCTCGGCAGGGCTGCTCACGGTCCCCCACGCTATCCGCTCGCGTGCCCGCAGCGCGCCGGTGCCCGACGGCTCCCGGCCGCCGGCCGCCCACGCCGTCGCGCAGGACCGCGGTCGTGCGGGCCCGCGGTCGTGCAGGCCCGCGGTCGCGAGGTCGCGCGCCGCGCCTCAGCGGACGAGCAGGGTCCCGTCCGCGCCGAGCGAGACGAGCACGCGCCGCTCCCACGCGGGGTCGCTCGCCGGGAAGTCGGTGCGGAAGTGGCCGCCGCGGCTCTCGGTGCGCAGCGCCGCCGCGGCGGTGAGCGCGGTCGCGACCTGGTGCACGTTCGTCGTCTCCCACTCCGCGGCCTGCGGCTGCGCGACGACGTCGCTCGCCTCGTGCGCGTCGGTGCGGACCGCGGCGAGGCGGGCGGCGGCGGCCGCGAGCCCGTCGCCGTCGCGCAGGACGCCCGGGCCCGCGGACGCGATCGACTGGATGCGCGACCGCGCGGCCGCCGCCACGAGGGCCGACGGCCCCGGACGGTCGACGGGCTCGCCCACCTCGAGCTCGCCCGCGGCCACGCGCTCCGTGATCTGCCGCGCCGCGCGGTGGGCGAACACGAGCCCCTCGAGCAGCGAGTTCGACGCGAGGCGGTTCGCGCCGTGCACGCCCGTGCACGCGACCTCGCCGATCGCGTAGAGACCGTCGACGGTGGAGCGACCGTGCAGGTCCGTCACGACGCCGCCCGAGTGGTAGTGCTGCGCGGGCGCCACGGGGACGGGCTCCTCGGTCCAGTCGAGCCCGTTCTCGGCGAGCCGCTCGGTGATCGTCGGGAAGCGCGCGCGCAGGAACTCGGCGCCGAGGTGCCGGGCGTCGAGCAGCACGTGGTCCGAGCCGGTCGCGGCCATCTGCCGCACGATCGCGTGCGCGACGACGTCGCGCGGCGCGAGCTCGGCCATGGGGTGCTGCGCGGGCATGAACCGGTGGCCGTCGGTGTCGAGGAGGATCGCGCCCTCGCCGCGCACGGCCTCGGAGATGAGCGGGAGCTGCCCCTTGGCGCCGAGGCCGAGCCACAGCACCGTGGGGTGGAACTGCACGAACTCGAGGTCGCCGAGCGTCGCGCCCGCGCGCAGCGCCGCGGCGATGCCGTCGCCCGTGGCCTGCGGCGGGTTGGTCGACGAGCGGAACACCTGCCCCACTCCCCCGGTGGCGAGCACGACGGCGCGCGCGAGGACCGCACCGACGCCGTCGCGCGAGCCCTCGCCGCGCACGTGGAGGGTCACGCCGCACGCGCGGGCAGCGCGGTCGCCCGAGCCGTCGGTCGTCAGCACGTCGAGCACGAGCGCGTTCTCGATGACCTCGATGCCCGGGTCGCGGCGCACGGCCTCGAGCTGCGCGACGAGCGCCCGCGAGATCTCCGCGCCCGTGGCGTCGCCGCCCGCGTGCGCGATCCGGTCGGCGTGGTGCCCGCCCTCGCGCGTGAGGGCGATGTCGCCGTTGGCCGCCCGGTCGAAGTTCGCGCCGCGCGCGACGAGCTCGCGCACGCGCGCGGGGCCCTCGGTGACGAGCACCTCGACGGCCGCCGGGTCGCACACGCCGGCCCCTGCGACGAGCGTGTCCGCGAGGTGCGCCTCGGGCGAGTCCTCGGGGTCGAGCGCGGCCGCGATGCCGCCCTGCGCCCAGACCGTCGACCCGGACGACAGCTCGCCCTTGGTGACGAGCAGGACGTGCGGCACGCGCGTGCGCAGCTCGAGCGCGGCGGTGAGGCCGGCGATGCCCGAGCCGACCACCACGACGTCCGCCGTCGTCGTCCACCCCGGTGCGGGGGCGGCGAGGGACCGGGCGAGGTGGGGCGCGGACGCCCCGCCGGCCCGGGTCACGCGGGGCGCACCGCGGAGGCCACGCCGCCGTCGTCGACCGCGCCGCGGAACGGGGCGAACGGCAGGCCGCTCGCCTCGAGGCCGTGGCCCGCGGGCACGAGCCCGGGCTCGTCGGAGAGCTCGACGATGCGGTTCTGCTCGTCCACGAAGACGACGTTCGGCAGGTAGGTGCGCGCGTCGGCGTCGTCGAGCATGCCGTAGGCGATGAGGATGACGACGTCGCCCGGACTCACGAGGTGCGCGGCGGCGCCGTTGATGCAGATCTGGCCCGCACCGCGCTCGCCCGGGATGACGTACGTCGTCAGGCGCGCGCCGTTGGTGACGTCCACGACGTCGACCTGCTGGCCCGGGTAGAGGTCCGCGGCGTCGAGCAGGTCGGCGTCCACGGTGATCGAGCCGACGTAGTGCAGGTCGGCCTGCGTCACCGTCGCGCGGTGGATCTTGCCGATCATCATAGGTCGCTGCAGCGACGCCGGACGTCGCGGCGGGCTCGGCGGGGTCTGCGCGGTCACGCGGTTCCTCCAGGTGCGGGGGCACGGCCCGCGGGGTCCGCCGCCCGGGTCGCGGGCGGCACGATCTCGACGGCCGTGTTGTCGATGAGACGCGTGGTGCCCACGCGTGCCGCCACCAGGAGGAGCCCGGGGCCGACGGCGCCGGGCGCCAGGTCCTCCACGGTAGCGGGATCGACGAGCACCACGTAATCGACGTCAACGCCGTCGGTGGCCTCCAGGATTCCCCGCGCGGCGGCGAGCACGGACGGCGCGTCCTCCCCCGCGGCCGCGGCGTCCCGCCCGGCGCGCAGCGAGCGGCTCAGCGCGAGCGCGTGCTCGTGCTCGGCCGGGGACAGGTACGCGTTGCGCGACGACCGCGCGAGGCCGTCCGCCTCGCGCACGGTCTCGACGGCCAGGACCTCCACGTCGAGGTCGAGGTCGGCGACCATGCGGCGCACCGCGAGGAGCTGCTGCGCGTCCTTCGCCCCGAACACGGCGACGTCCGGCCGCACGAGGTGGAGCAGCTTGAGCACGACCGTGAGCACGCCGTCGAAGTGCCCGGGCCGCGACGCGCCCTCCAGCACCGTCCCGATGCGCCCCGACGTCACCCGCACGATCGGGCCGTCGGCCGAGCCCAGGTCGGGGTAGAGCTCGTCGACGGGCGGCGCGAAGACGACGTCGGCCGCCGCGTCAGGGCCCGCCGCGGCGAGCAGCGCCACGTCGGCCGCGACGTCGCGCGGGTAGCGCTCGTAGTCCTCGCCGGGGCCGAACTGCAGCGGGTTGACGAAGTCCGTCACGACGACCTGGCCGACGGCGCCCGCCTCCGCGCGCGCCCGGCGCACGAGCTCGAGGTGCCCGGCGTGCAGCGCGCCCATGGTCATGACGACGACGCGGCGACCGTGCGGGTGCTCGGCGCGCCACGCGTCGAGGGTGGTGCGCAGCGCGGCGCGCGTCGTCACGACGGCCGGGGTCCCGGTTGCGGGGGGCCCGGCGTCCGGGCGGGGGGTGCTCGTCATGCTCGTCCTTCGTCGTGCGGGTCCTGCGGGTCGGGCCGGTCCTGCTGGTCGTGCCGGTCCTGCTGGTCGTGCCGGTCCTGCGGGTCGGGCGCGGGCGCGTCGAGCGCGTCGAGAAGATCGCGGGCCGCACGCTCGCCGAGCCGGCCGCCCGCGAGCGCACGGTGCGTCGCGGCGCGGCTCAGCGCCCGGTACGACGGCGGCACGTCCGCCGCGTCGCTCGTCGCAGCGAGCGCGTCCAGGGCGGCGAGGTGCTCGCGGACGGTGCCGACGTCGCCCCGCGCCACGGGCCCGGTGAGCCCGAGGAGCGCCCCGGCGCCCGCGCCCGTCCCCGACTCGGCGCCCGCGTCGGCGCCCCGCGTCGCGCCGTCGAGGGCGGCAGCGAGGAGCGGCGCGAGCGCGCGCCCGGGCTGGTCGACGCCCGCGGCCTCGAGCGCCTGCGCGGCCTGCGCGACGAGCACGACGAGGTGGTTCGCGCCGTGCGCGAGGGCCGCGTGGTAGAGCCCGCGCGACTCCTCCGCGACGACGACGGGCTCCCCGCCGAGCTCGACGACGAGCGCCTGCCCGATCGGCAGGACCGGGCCGGGCGCGGTGACGGCGAACGTCGTGCCCTCGAGCCGCGCGAGGTCGAGCGACGTGCCGGTGAACGTCATGGCGGGGTGCAGCGCGAGCGGGATGGCGCCGGCGGCGCGCGCGGGGTCGAGGACGGCCGTGCCGTAGCGGCCCGACGTGTGCACGACGATCTGGCCGGGCTGCCACGCCCCCGTCTCGGCGAGGCCGCGGACCAGGGCCGGGAGCGCGTCGTCGGGCACGGCGAGGAGCACGAGCTCGGCGCGCTCCACGACCTGCGGGACCTCGAGGACGGGCACCCCCGCGAGGAGGGTCTCGATGCGGTCGCGCGACGCGTCGGACACGCCGCTCGCGCCCACGACCGCGTGGCCGACGGCACGCAGGGCGCTGCCGAGGACCGCCCCGACGCGGCCGGCCCCGACGACGCCGACCCCGAGCCGCCCGGGGCGGCGACCGCCGTCCGCGGCGCTCACGCGTTCTCCTCGAGCGGGACGTCGTCGCGGCGCATCCAGAGCTCCGGCCCCGCGTGCGCGCGGGCCTCGCGGGCGCGCTCGGCCTGGGTGTCGAGGAGGCGCGCGGCATCGCCCGCGTCGAGGTGTCGCACCTGGGGCGAGACCGGACCCGGCGTCGAGTGCACGGTGAACGACGCGACCTCGAGCCGGCGCTGCAGCGGGCCCTGCTCGAGCCCGAGCGACTGGGTGCGCTCGTGGGGCACGACGACGAGGGTGCGGAACACGCGCCCGCCGCGCAGCAGGAGGGCGCGGTCGGTGACGCTGAAGCCGTTGCGCCGCCACGCGACGAGATCCAGCAGGCGCGCACGGCGCGGGGACGCGACGAAGTGCTGCCCGGCGTCGAGCCCGGACAGGCCCTCGTCGAGCAGGCCGCGGGGGTCGGGCGTGCCGAGGTCCGGCAGCACGAGCCACAGGGCCGCGAGCGCCTCGTCGCGCGTGCCGACGGGCAGGAGCACGCTCGTGCTGTCCGTCCCGTCGGTGCTGACGCCGTAGCCCGCGACGTTGACGTCGACGCGCCACCAGTCGGGCCCGCGCCAGAACGGGCCCTGCCGCAGCCGCACGGCCTGGACGCGACCGGGCGGGATCGTCTGCGAGCGGGTCTCCAGCAGGCCGTGGCGCAGGCGGATGCCGTCGGGCGAGATGGCGGACCGGAAGCCGAACTCGCCCGTGAACCGGGAGAACAGGAACCCGCCGAAGCCGAGCACGGCGGGCAGCGCGCTGAACAGGATCCCGATCTCGCGCGTGCCGACGACGACGCCCGCGATGCCGAGCACACCGAGGACGAGGCCGACCGTCGCGCCCGACCGCAGGAGCGAGGCGACGAGCCGACCCGGCCCGACGGCGGTCACGGGCTGCTCGGGCGCCTCGGCGACGAACGACGGCGCGTCCGTCGCGGGGACCGTGACCTCTCCGGCCGGCGTGCCGACGGTGCCGGGAGAGCCGGGGACCGCGGTCGCACCCGGGGCGCCCGTCGCCGTCGCGGCGGCCGGGCGCTCGCGCGCGACCCGCAGGCCCGCGGCGCGCGCGAGGAGGTCGTTGCGCAGCCGGTTCGCCTCCGCCTCCTTGAGGAAGCCGAGCTTCACGCCCGAGTCCGCTCCCCCGGCGACCTCGAGCTTGAGCTCCGCGAGCCCGAAGAACCGGGCGAGGAGCGGCTGCACGACGTCGACCGCCTGGAGCCGGTCGAGCCGCGCCTTGCGCTGCTGCCGGAACAGCACACCGGTGCGCAGGTGCACCGACTCGTCGTCGACCGCGTAGCTCGTCATGCGCCACGCGACCGCCGAGTACCCGAGCCCCACGAGCCCCACCACGAGGATGCCGAGGAGGATCATCCACCAGCGGTCGCCCTCGAGGAGGTTCTCCCCCTCGGGCAGCCCGTTGAGCGTCTGCTGGCCGACGACGACCAGGAGCACCGCGATGACAGTCCAGCCCCGCACGAGCGGGGTGACCGGGTGCACCCGGTGCCACACGAGGTCGTCGGTGGCCGGTGCGTCGTTCACAGGCCCGCCAGCCTCGCCTCGCCGCGCGACGCGAGCCGGTCGCGCAGGCGCTCCGCCTCGGCGGGCTCGAGACCGTCGATCGTCGCGTCGGTCGACGCGGACGCCGTGTGGAGCTGGACCTGGGCGATGCCGAGCTTGCGCGCGAGCGGCCCGGCCTGGACGTCGACGTACTGCATGCGGCCGTAGGGCACGACGACGAGCGTGCGGAACATGATGCCGTGGCGGATCAGGAGGTCGTCGTCACGCTCCGCGTAGCCGATCGCGCGGACCTGGCGCGGCACGAGGACGGCCGCCCACAGGCCCAGGAGCGCGAGCACGCCGAGCACGAGCCACTGCCACCAGTGCGGGAAGAGGATCGCGAGCACGACCACGGCGACGGCCGGGACCGCGAGCGTGATGCCCACGGACAGCAGGCGCGCCGTGACGAGCCGCGGCGACACGCGCGTCCACTCGATGCCGGGCGGGTCGAAGGGGCCGGTGCCGCGGGGGTCCTGGTCCCGTGCAGGGTCGGTCATGCGTCGATTCTCCCATCCCGTCCCGGTGCGGACCGGGTCGTGCACAGGCCGGGGCGGAGGGCGCGTCTCAGGCGGGCGTGCCCGCGCCCGGAGTCTCCGGGTCCTCGCGCGTCACCGAGCCCTCGCGGCCCTCCCGGCCCTCGCCGCGGTCGTCGGGCGGGAGCTGGCAGAACCGCTCGGCAACGAGCCCGACGACGGCCAGCACCACCGCGCACGCGGCGGCCACCCCGGCCGCGAGGGCCCGGTCGCGGAACGCGTCGATCGAGAGGTCGGGCAGGGCGGCGAGCACCTGCGCGCCGTACCAGCCCGTCAGGAGTGCGCCCGTCAGCGCGGCCGCCTTCGCGAGGACGAACGTGCGCGCCGCCCGGATCGCGTCGAGCGACGGACGCTTGCCCTGCTGGTACGCGCGCACGGTCCAGCCCGCCCAGAAGACGGCTGCCGCGAGCGCGAGGACGGTGACGTCCACGATCCACGGCACCGCCGGCAGGAGCGTGCCGCGGCTCTGGAGCAGGCGCACGACGAACCACCCGCCGACGGCGGTCGCGACCGCCACGAGCAGCAGGGTGCGGACAGAGGTGCGCCGCATCAGCGCTCGTCGTCGCGACCGTCGCCGGACACCGGCCCGAACGGCGGCCACGGGTCGTTCGCCGGGAGCCCCGCGTCCGCGAGCGGGCCGGGGGCGGACGCCGGTCCGCCGCCCGAGACCGGCGGGAACGGCACCGACCGGATGATGTCGTCACCGGACGACGCGGCGTCCGCGGGCGGCTGCGGGTGCGCGGGCTGCGCGACCGGCTGCTGCGGCGCCGTCGGCACGGGCTCGGGCGCGTGGACCGGCGGGAAGACCGGGTGCGCGGGTGCGCCGTGCTCGGGGAAGCGCGCCGCGTCCTGAGCCGGGGCGGGCCCGGCGTCCGGGGCGTGCCCGGCGTCGGGCGACGACGGCACGGGGTGCGACGGCGGCCGGTTCGACGGCCCGGGGAACGGGGTGACGGGGACGCCCGCGTCCTCGCGCGGGTCGAACGAGCCGTCGGGGACGATCGGCGGGGCCGCCCCCTCGGGCGCGACGCCCTCGGAGACGGGCGCGAAGACCGGCCGTGCCGGGAGCGCCTCGCTCGGCGTCACGGTCTGCGGGAGACCGGCCGGCTGCGGCACGACCGCGGGCTGCGGCGGGGCGGCCGGGGGCGCGGGCTCCGGTGCGGGCGGCTGCGGCGGCTCCGCCTGCTGGACGTGCGGCGGCTGCTGCGGGACGGGCTGCTGCGGAGCCGCGGGCTGCTGCGCGAGGGGCTCCTGCGCGAGCGGCTGCTGCGGCGCCGGGTGCGGCTCGTGCGGCGGCACGGGCTGCTGCGGTGCCGACTGCTGCGGTGCCGGGTGCTGCGGTGCCGGCGCGCCGTCGGAGGCGGGCACGCCGCCGCCGGGCGTCGCGGGACCGTCGTACGGGGCGGCGACGGGACCGGTGTGCGCCTGCTGGTAGGGGTCGGGCACGTCGACGGGCGCGGGCGGCGGCGCGGCGTCCGTGCTGCCCGTGGTGACGGGCACGGCGCCCGTCGGGTCGGGAGCAGGGTCCGTCAGCCAGTCGAGCGCGAGCCACCGGATGCCCCCGCGGTCGGGCGCGGTCGCCGCGAGGGCCGCGACGGGGCCGCCCCCGAGGCCCGGGAGCACCGCGTCCGGGTCGATCTGCGACCACGGCTCGAGCACGAACGCCCGCTCGTGCGCGCGGGGGTGCGGCAGCTCCAGGTCGTCGGCGACGGCCGTCAGCGTGCCGTAGACGATGAGGTCGACGTCGAGCGTGCGGGGGCCCCAGCGCTCGTCGCGCACCCGGCCGTGCGCCTGCTCGACCGCCTGGCACGCGTGCAGCAGGTCGCGCGCCGACAGGCGCGTGCGCGCGAGGAGGACGGTGTTGAGGTAGTCCGGCTGGTCGGGGCCACCCACGGCCTCCGTCCGGGCCAGCGGCGAGACCTCCGTGATCTCGAGACCGGAGATCCGGTCGAGGTCCGTGATCGCGTCGCGCAGCGTCTGCTGGGCGTCGCCGAGGTTCGCGCCCAGCGCGAGCACGACCTCGACGAACCCGGCGGGCACGTCGTCCATCCGGTCGTGCTCGACGGGCGCGGCCACCTCCGCGGCGTCGTGCGCCCCGCCGGGGGCCTCGTCGTGCGCCGGGACGGGCTCGGCCGCGGCGCCGTACGGCAGGGGCTCGGCCTCGGGGGCGGCGTGCTCGACGGGCGCGGCGTCGCCGGGGACGGTCTGCTGCTCGCCCGACGGCGTGCCGGGCGCGACGGGCGGCGCGCCGTGGTGCAGCACGTGCTCGGCGGGGCCGGCCGCGGGGACCGACCCCGCGACGAGCTCGTCGTACGACGCCGCCTGCTGCGGGTGCGGTGCCGCGTCGTCGTGCGCGGGCTCGCCGACGTCGTCGTGCGCAGGCTCCGCGTACGGCGCCTCCCCGTACGGGGCCTCGCCGTGCGGTGCCTCCGCGGGGGTCTGCTGCTCGCCGCGGGCGTCGCCGGGGACGGCGGCGTCCCGGACGGCGGGAGCCTCGCGGGTCGCGTCGAGCGCGTCCTCCGGGGAGCCGGCCGCCGTCGCACCGGACTCGGCCGCGGTGCGCGCGTCCTCGACCGGGGCACCGGCCGAGCCCGGGAGGATGCTGGGCGGCATGACCTCGGGCGCGGGGGCGAGCGGGGCCCGGTCGTCGGGCGCGGGGACCTCACCGACGCCGTGGATGAGCGCGGGGGCGACCGACCCGACGGGGATCGGCCCGACGGGCTGCGCGTCGCGCGACCCCTGCTCCCCGCGGCGCGACAGCGGCGCGACGACGGGGACGACCACGCGGTCGCGACGGATGACGACCTCGACGTCCTCGAACGGGACCGTGATCGGCGCCTGCGGCTTGTGCACCGCGACGTCGACCGCGACGACGTCGTCGTGCGTGAGGATCGTCGCGGCGATGCGCTCGGCGACGGTCTCGACGAGGTCGGCGGGCGAGCCGGCGAGGACGGCGACGACGTCCTCGGCGACGCCCGCGTAGCTGACGGTCCGGGACAGGTCGTCGCCGCTCGCGGCCGCGCGCGTGTCCAGGTGGAGCACGACGTCGGCCCGGAAGAGCTGGCCCTGCGCCTTCTCGTGCTCGAAGACGCCGTGGTGGCCCGTCGCGCTCAGGCCCGTGAGGCGGATCCGGTCGAACGGCCGTCCGTCCGCGTCGAGGACCGCTCCTGCGAACGCTGTGGTCACGTCGTGCTCCCGTCCGGTGCTGCGTCGTCGCCCGCCGGGGCGGGTCGTCGTCACCGTGTCTCGTTGCGTGTGTCGTGCTGCGCCGGGCCGCCCGCGCCGTGGGGCCCCTCGCCCATCCTGCTAGGTCGTGGGCCGCGCCGTCGAGTCGCTCCCGGCCCTCGGTCGGTCCGCCGGCTGCGCCGCGCCGCCGTCCGCGGGCCGCACGACCTCGTCGCGGGCCCGGCCCCAGGCGGCGGCGACCCGCACCGCGTCGGCGGACGCCCGGACCGCGTGGACCCGCACGCACCACGCGCCCGACGCCGCGGCGAGGGTCGTGACCGCGGCGGTCGCGTCGTCGCGCAGGAGCGGCGGGACGGGCCGGCCGTCGGAGCGCGCGAGGAGGTGCCCGAGGAACCGCTTGCGGGACGCGCCCACGAGGACGGGCAGGCCCAGCGCCTCGAGCTCGCGCAGGCGGGCGAGCAGCGGCCAGTTCGACGACCCGGCCTTCGAGAAGCCGAGACCCGGGTCGAGCACGACCTGCTCGCGCCGTACGCCCGCCGCGAGGAGCACGTCCACGCGCGCGGCCAGCTCGTCGCGCACGTCCGTGACGACGTCGTCGTAGTCCTCGAGGTCGTCCATGACGTCCGCGTGCCCGCGCCAGTGCATGCAGACGTAGGCGACGCCCGTGCGCGCGACGACGTCGGCCATCGCCGGGTCGGCGAGACCGCCGGAGACGTCGTTGACGAGCCGGGCGCCCGCCGCGACTGCGCGCTCCGCGACGACCGCGCGCGTCGTGTCGACGCTGACGACAGCCCCCTCGGCCGCGAGCGCGGAGATCACGGGGAGCACCCGCGCGAGCTCCGCCTCGACGGGCACCCGGCCCGCCCCGGGGCGGGTCGACTCCCCGCCGACGTCGAGGATGTCCGCACCCTCGCCCAGCAGCTCGCGCCCGTGGGCGATCGCGGCGTCCGGCTCGAACCACTCGCCGCCGTCGGAGAACGAGTCGGGCGTGACGTTGACGACGCCCATGACGAGCGTGCGGCCGACGTTCGCGAGCTCCTCGAGCCCCGCGACCACGAACCGGTCCACGGGCCTAGCGCCCCAGGATGAGGCTCATCGCCTCGGCCCGCGTCGCGCCGTCGCGCATCTGGCCCCGCACCGCCGACGTGACGGTGCGCGCGCCGGGCTTGCGCACGCCGCGCATCGACATGCACAGGTGCTCGCACTCGACGACGACGATCGCACCGCGGGGCTTGAGGTGCTCCACGAGCGCGTCCGCGACCTGGGACGTGAGCCGCTCCTGCACCTGCGGGCGGCGCGCGTACACCTCGACGAGGCGCGCGAGCTTCGACAGGCCCGTGATGCGGCCGTCCACGTTGGGGATGTACCCCACGTGCGCGACGCCGTGGAAGGGCACGAGGTGGTGCTCGCACGTCGAGTACACCTCGATGTCCTTGACGAGCACCATCTCCTCGTGGCCGAGGTCGAAGGTCGTCGTCAGGACGTCCGCGGCCTCCTGGCGCAGGCCCGCGAAGATCTCGCGGTACGCGCGCGCCACGCGGGCCGGCGTCTCGCGCAGCCCTTCGCGGTCCGGGTCCTCGCCGACGGCGAGCAGCAGCTCGCGGACGGCGGCCTCCGCGCGGTCCTGGTCGTACGGCGGGACGTCCGCGGGGGCGCGCAGGCCCTCCGCCGACCGGGCCGGGGTGATCGCGCCCGTGCCCGCCGAGGCGCCCGTGGGGGTGCCCATCAGTCCTGCCCCGGCTCGCGCACGTCCGTGACGTCCGTGGTGGTGTCGCGGCCGAGCGCGCGGTCGAGCGGGCTGTCCGCGGGCACCTCGCCGATCCGCTCCGGGGGGAGCTCGTCGTTCGCGGCCGCGGCCTCGTCCTGCGGGATCACGGGCGCGCCGTTCTGCGCCGCCTTCTCGGCGTCGGTGAGCACGGGCCCGCGCTGGGAGACGGCCCGCTGCTCGCTCGAGAGCCAGACGTCGCGCGGGGCGCGCTTCTCGACCGGGGAGAACACGCGCGCGAGCTCGGCCTGGTTCAGCGTCTCCTTCTCGAGGAGCTCGAGCACGAGGGCGTCGAGCACGTCGCGGTACTGCGTGAGCACCTCCCACGCCTCGTCGTGCGCGGCCTCGACGAGCTTGCGGACCTCGTGGTCCACCGTGCCCGCGACCGACTCCGAGTAGTCGCGCTGGTGGCCCATGTCGCGGCCGAGGAACGGCTCGCCCGAGCCGGAGCCGAGCTTGATCGCGCCGACGCGCTCGCTCATGCCGTACTCGGTGACCATCTTGCGCGCGATCGCGGTCGCCTTCTCGATGTCGTTCGAGGCGCCCGTCGTGGGGTCGTGGAAGACGAGCTCCTCGGCGACGCGACCGCCCATCGCGTACGCGAGCTGGTCGAGCAGCTCGTTGCGCGTCGTGGAGTACTTGTCCTCGGTCGGCATGACCATCGTGTACCCGAGCGCCCGGCCGCGCGGGAGGATCGTCACCTTCGTGACGGGGTCCGTGTAGCGCATGGCCGCCGCGACGAGGGCGTGGCCGCCCTCGTGGTACGCGGTGATCTTCTGCTCCTTGACGTTCATGACGCGCGTGCGCTTCTGCGGACCGGCGATCACGCGGTCGATCGCCTCGTCGAGCGCCCGGTCGTCGATGAGCTGCGCCCCGCTGCGGGCGGTGAGGAGCGCCGCCTCGTTGAGCACGTTCGCGAGGTCGGCACCGGTGAAGCCGGGCGTGCGACGCGCGACGGCCGCCAGGTCGATCTCCGGGACGATCGGCTTGCCCGCCGCGTGCACCCGCAGGATCGCCTCGCGACCCTTGAGGTCGGGCGCCTCGACCGCGATCTGGCGGTCGAAGCGGCCCGGGCGCAGGAGCGCCGGGTCGAGGATGTCGGGGCGGTTGGTCGCGGCGATGAGGATGACGTTCGTCTTGACGTCGAAGCCGTCCATCTCCACGAGGAGCTGGTTGAGCGTCTGCTCGCGCTCGTCGTGGCCGCCGCCCATGCCGGCGCCGCGGTGGCGGCCGACGGCGTCGATCTCGTCGACGAAGATGATCGCGGGCGAGTTCTCCTTGGCCTGGTTGAACAGGTCGCGGACGCGGCTCGCGCCCACGCCGACGAACATCTCGACGAAGTCCGAGCCGGAGATCGAGTAGAACGGCACGCCCGCCTCGCCGGCGACGGCGCGGGCGAGCAGCGTCTTGCCCGTGCCGGGAGGGCCGTAGAGCAGGACGCCCTTGGGGATCTTGGCGCCGACGGCCTGGAACTTCTCGGAGTCGGAGAGGAACTCCTTGATCTCGTGGAGCTCCTCGACCGCCTCGTCGGCGCCCGCGACGTCCGCGAACGTCACCTGCGGGGTGTCCTTCGAGACGAGCTTGGCGCGCGACTTGCCGAAGCCCATGACGCGCGAGCCGCCGCCCTGCATGCGCGACAGCAGGAACCAGAACAGCACGCCGATGATGAGGAACGGGATGAGCAGCCCGAGCAGCGAGGACCAGAACGAGGGTTGCGCGACCTCGGAGTTGTACCCGTCCTTCGGCTCCGCGGCGACGACGGCGTCGACGACCGCCTCGCCCTGCGGCTGGACGTAGTAGAACTCGACGTTCTTGCCCTTGTTCTCCTCGGTGTCCGTGCCCTCGTCGGCCACGTAGTCCTCGGACAGCGTGAGACGCACGCGCTGGTCGCCGTCCACGATGAGCGCCTGCTCGACCGTGTCGCCCGAGAGCAGCTCGAGGCCCGCGGACGTGTCGATGCGCTGGACCGTAGGGCGCGACAACGTCGCGAACGCGATCCACAGGATCACGAGGCCCAGGACGATCCAGACGATCGGCCCACTGAGAATCTTCTTGATGTTCATCGGCGACGGGGCGTGCGCCCCGGATCCCTCCGCTCGCGCAAGTGTTCGGGCTCGAAACTACACTCTGGACCTTGGCGCCTGCTGGGGATCTTCCCTCTGTTCGCCCAGGGCGTGGTCCGTACTTCCTGAGCAGCTCCCTGGGCGGTCCGGGCGGGCTCGTGGCCCGCCGCCGCCCGGCTCAGCTCGAGTAGACGTGCGGCGCGAGCGTCCCGACGAACGGCAGGTTGCGGTACTTCTCCGCGTAGTCGAGGCCGTAGCCGACGACGAACTCGTTGGGGATGTCGAAGCCGACGTAGCGCACGTCGACCTCGGTCTTCGCCGCGTCGGGCTTGCGGAGCATCGCCGCGATCTCGACCGACGCCGGCCCGCGCGAGCGGAGGTTCGACAGCAGCCACGAGAGCGTGAGGCCCGAGTCGATGATGTCCTCGACGATGAGCACGTTGCGGCCGGTGAGGTCGGCGTCGAGGTCCTTGAGGATGCGCACGACGCCCGACGACTTGGTGCCCGAGCCGTACGACGACACGGCCATCCAGTCCATCTCGACGTGGCTGTGCAGGCGGCGCGCCAGGTCCGCCATGACCATGACGGCGCCCTTGAGCACGCCGACGAGCAGGAGGTCCTTGCCCGCGTAGTCACGGTCGATCTGCGCGGCGATCTCGTCGAGCCGCGCACCGAGCTGGTCCTCGGTGAGCAGGATGTTCTCGAGGTCGCCTGCGACGTCCGATGCTTCCACGGGGGTCACTCCTGAGCTGGGGGGAGGGGGGAGGTGCCGGCCCGGCGCGTTGGTCCCGGGCCCAGGGAAAGCCTGCCACACGCGCGCGACGCCCTGCGGTCGCCCGGGAGGTGCACCGGGCCTTGGCCGCGCCACGCGGTGACGAGCGCGTCGAGCGCGTCGACGTGGACGGCGAACAGGTCGCTCCCCGGGCACCCCGCGCGCAGCGCCGCGGACCGCAGCGCCCGACGCCGCAGCGCCGGGTGCGCGGCGGCGAGCGGGCCGACGTCGAGCACGACCGTCGCGCGGGGCGACGCTCCCCCGCCGCGGCCGGGGGCCGCGCCGGGGCCGGGGTCCGCGCCGGAGGCGGGGTCCGCGCCGGGTGGGACGAGCGCCGCGGCGAGGAGGTCGGCCGCGAGCGCGTCGAGGAGGTCGGCGTCGTCCCGCAGGAGGTCGGCGCTGCGCGCGAGCGCCGGCACCGCGCCCGGGCCGAGGACCTCGACGAGCGCCGGCACGACCCGTCCGCGGACCTGCGAGCGCAGCGGCGGGCCCGTGTTCGTGGGGTCGTCCCACCAGTCGAGCCCGAGCGTGCGGCACACCGCCTCGGTCTGCGTGCGCCGCAGGGCGAGGAACGGGCGCCGGTACGCCCCGCGCCGCGGCGCCATGCCGGCGAGCGAGCGCGCCCCCGCCCCGCGGGCGAGGCCGAGCAGCACCGTCTCGGCCTGGTCGTCGAGCGTGTGGCCCAGGAGCACCGCGCCGGCGCCGTGGGCCGCCGCGGCGTCGTCGAGCGCGGCGTACCGGGCCGTCCGGGCGTGGGCCTCCGGGCCGTCGCCCGCCGTCGGGACGACGACGCGGCGCACCTCCACCGGGTCGAGCCCCAGGTCGCGGCACCGCTCGGCGGCGGCCGCCGCGACGGCGGCGCTGCCGTCCTGGAGCCCGTGGTCCACGACGACGGCGCCCGCCCGCAGCCCGAGGCGCGGCGCCACGAACGCCGTGGCGGCCGCGAGTGCCGTCGAGTCGGCGCCGCCGGAACAGGCGACGAGCACCGTCGCCCCTGCGGGAAGGTCCGCGAGCGCGCCGCGCACGGCGTGGCGCGCGGCGGCGACGACCGGCGCCGGACCGCCCACGGCTCAGCCGTGCACGCGGCGCACCCAGGCGCGCGCGTCGGCGATCTCACGGGCCGTGGGCAGGTTCTCCGGGGAGGCCCACACGGCGTTGAAGCCGTCGCGCCCGACGTCCTTCTCGACCGCGCGGACGAACGCCGCCCCGTCGCGGTACTGGGCGATCTTGGCGTCCATGCCGAGCAGGCGCCGCAGCACGACGTCGAGGCCGGAGCTGCCCTCGCCGTCGCGCCGCGCGTCGAACTTGCGCCGGATGCTGCGCACGGTGCGCACGGTGCGGGGCCCGACGGCGTCCATGGCGACGTCCGCGTGGCCTTCCAGGAGCGCCATGACGGCCGTGACGTCGGCGAGCCGGTCCTGCTCCTCGGGCGTGAGGAGGCCGTCGAGGAGGGTCGTGCCCTCGCCGCGCACCGCGTGCAGGACGGCGCGCCCCACCGCGACGAGCTTGTCGCGCAGGCGGGCCTCGGCGAGGCGTCGCGACGACGCGGAGAGCTCGGTGAGGAGGTCGCCCGCGCGCGTGCGCAGGTGGTCCGCGAGCCACGGCGCCGCCGCGAACTGGAGGGCGTGCGTCTGCTCGTGCAGGCACACCCAGAGGCGGAAGTCGGCGGGCCGCAGGTCGAGCGCGCGCTCGACCTGGAGCACGTTGGGCGCGACGAGCACGAGCCGGCCGGGGCCCGCCCCTGCCGCGGCCTGCCCGCTGTACGGGTCGAACTGTCCGAGGACGCGGCTCGAGAGGACCGCGAGGACCGAGCCGACCTGCGCCGCGCCGACGAGGGCGGTCGCCTGCGGCACGCGCCCGCTCTCCCCCACGAGCGCCTCGGTGACGCCCGTGGTGAGCGACGCCATGATCTCGGTGTTGGCGCGCGCCCAGCGGGGCCGGTCCACGACGTGCACCGTGCCCAGCGTCTCCGGGGTCCCCGCGACGGGCGTCATGCGGGTCACGTCGAGCACGTGCGGGACGGCCTCCCCCGCCGCGGTGCGCAGCCCCTCGACGAGGTCGGCCAGCTCGGCGCGCGACGCCTGGGGCCCCGGGCGCGCGAGGCGCCCGGCGATCTGCGCGGCGGCGGACCAGTCGACGACCGACCGGTCGCCGCGCGACGGGCCGTGGGGTCGGCCGTCCTGCTCGACGAGAGTCACCGGCCCACGGTAACCCGCTCGCCCGGCCGACGGGTTCGAGGACGCCCGGAGGATATACTCTCGGGATATACGACGGGAGGTCGGCATGGTGCGCACGACGGTGTTCCGCAGCAACCGGACGCAGGCGGTCCGGCTGCCCAAGGCGGTCGCGCTGCCCGACGACGTCCGGGAGGTGGACGTCCGGGCCGTCGGCCGGTCACGGGTCATCACCCCGGCCGGCTCCGGGTGGGACGAGTGGTTCGAGCACGGCCTGCGCGTCGGTCCCGGCTTCCTCGCCGACCGTGACCAGGGCACCGCGGACGAGCGCGAGGCCCTGTGAGCACCCTCTACCTGCTGGACACGAACGTGCTCGTCGCCCTCCTCCGCGGGCACGGCGCGGCCGCGCGGCCGAGGCTGCGCGAGGCAGAGGGGCGCGTCGCGGTCTCGACCGTGAGCGAGATGGAGCTGGAGTACGGCGTGGAGCGCTCGCAGGACCCGGCCCGCAACCGTCAGGCGGTCGACGAGCTGCTGTCGCTCGTCGACGTGCTGCCCTTCGACAGCCTGGCGGCGATGCACGCCGGCAGGGTCCGCGCCGTCCTCGCGGCCCGCGGCACCCCTGTCGGCCCGTACGACGCGCTCCTCGCCGGGCACGCCCGGTCGCTCGGGCTCGTGCTGGTGACGAACGACGTCCGCGAGTTCTCCCGCGTGCCCGGCCTGGAGGTCGAGGACTGGCTGGCGGACGCGACGCACGGCCCCTGAACCGGGAGCCCTCCCCCAGAGGTGGCACGGCCCGTCAGGCGCTGCAGCCGCACTCCGCGAGCGACGCGACGAAGTCGTCGAAGATCAGGCGCGCGCCGTAGGTGCCGCCGTCCGGGACGGCGTCGGCCATGAGGGAGAACACGAGGAGGCGGTCGTCCGCGGTGACGACCGTCCCGGCGAGCGACGTGACGTTCGGCAGGCTGCCGGTCTTCGCGCGCACGACGCCGCGGCCCGCGTTGGCGAGGTAGCGCTCGTCGAGCGTCCCGGACAGCCCCGCGACGGGCAGGCCCACCGCGCCGGGCCGCAGCCGGGGGTGCGCGGGGTCGGCCAGGAGGCCCACGACCTCGTCGAGCTGCGCAGGCGTGACGACGGATCCGTCGCCGAGCCCGGACAGGTCCGCGAGCGTCGCGCCCGTGAGGTCGACGCCGAGGCCCTCGACCGCCGCCCGCACGGCCTGGGTCGCGCCGGCACCCGAGCCGGGCAGGCCCGCGTCGAGCGCGACGACCCGGCCGACGACCTCGGTGATCGTGTTGTCCGAGTGCTGGAGCAGGTACGCGACGACGTCGCCGAGCGGGGCGGACTCCACCTCGCCCACCGTGCGCCCCTCGCTCGGCGCCGGGGCTCGCACGACGTCCCCGGAGACGGTGACGCCCTCCTGCGCGAGCGCGGCCACGAACGCCTCGGCTGCGGCGAGGGCCGGGTCCTCGGCGCGCGGCGCGTACTCCTCGTCGGTGAGGCGCGCGATGTTCACCGCGAGCGCTGCGACGGGCGCGACGTAGCCGTTGCGCACGCTGGCCGGGTCGACGGTCGGCGCGACCCCGGGCCCGGTGAACAACGTGTCGTCGAGGCGCAGCGAGATCGTCGTGCGTCCCGTCAGCCGCAGCTCGCCCGCGACCTGCGCGGCCAGGTCGCCGAGCCCGGCCCGGCCGTTGACCGCCGTCGGGTCCCCGGCACCCGCCGCGAGCATCATGTCGCCCCCGCCCACGAGGTACACCGTCTCCTGCCCCTCGAGGACGGCTCGGGTGGGCAGCGTGGTGTGCGCTCCCGGCGAGGTGAGCGCCGCCGCGGCGGTGAACGTCTTGAGGGTCGACGCCGGGACGTGCCCCACGCTCTCGCCGGCGGCCCCCAGCACCTCGCCCGTCACCGCGTCGGTCACGAGGACGCCCACGCGCGGGCCGAGCCGCGTGTCCGCGACGAGCCCGTCCACGAGGGCCTGCACCGCGCCGGTCGCGGGGACGGGCGCCGCGTCGTCGAGCGCCGGCAGCTCCACCTCGAGCGGGGGCGCGGCGGCCGCGCCCGGCGCCTGCGGGAACGGCGGCGGCTCGGGGACGGGCGGCTCGAGCGTCAGCACGCCGGGGACGACGTCGTACGCGTCCGCCACGGCGTACCCGCCCGCGAGCGCGAGCACCACGCCGACGGCCACGCCCGTGCGCGTCGCCCAGCCCATACCTCTCCCTCGGTCCGCCCCGGTCACCGGGGCGTGTCGTCCGCCCGCCCGTCCCGACCGGTCGCCGGTCGTCCGACCCGCCCCGGGGCCGCGGGCACGTGCGCATTATCACTCACGGCGTCGCCCGCCCAGGGCCGTACGGACTCTTGTGGGCGGACGTCCCGTGTCACACTAGTTCCCGCACGACGGCGTCGTCCGTCGATCATCCGACACCAGCCACCGCCCGAGCGCCGCGGTGCCGGTACGACTGGAGGAAGCAGTGGAGTTCGACGTCACGATCGAGATCCCCAAGGGGCAGCGCAACAAGTACGAGGTGGACCACGCGACCGGTCGCATCCGCCTCGACCGCATGCTCTTCACCTCGACCCGCTACCCCGACGACTACGGGTTCATCGAGGGGACGCTCGGCGAGGACGGCGACCCGCTGGACGCCCTCGTGCTGCTCGAGGAGCCCACGTTCCCGGGCTGCCTGATCCGCTGCCGCGCGCTCGGCATGTTCCGCATGCGTGACGAGGCCGGCGGCGACGACAAGGTGCTGTGCGTCCCGACGGGCGACCAGCGTGCCGCGTGGCGCCAGGACATCGACGACGTGTCCGACTTCCACCGCCTGGAGATCCAGCACTTCTTCGAGGTCTACAAGGACCTCGAGCCCGGCAAGTCCGTCGAGGGCGCCCACTGGGTCGGCCGCGCCGACGCCGAGGCCGAGATCGAGCGCTCCCTGCAGCGCGCCATCGACTCCGGGTACCACACGCCGGGCCACTGACCGGCTCGTCCTCCCGTACGACGGCGGCCGTCCACCTCACGAGGTGGGCGGCCGCCGTCGTGCGTCGGGCTACGGTCGGCCCGCGTACGGCATCGCGTCGGCCCAGCGCATCGCGACCTCGTGCACGGGGCTGCCGGGCTGCCGCGCCTCGATCATCATCCCGCCGCCGGTGTACATCGCGACGTGGCGGATGGTCGACGGGTTCGACGTGTCGTTGGCGTAGAAGATGAGGTCGCCCGGGCGGAGGCGGTCGTAGGAGATCTTCTGCACGCGCTGGTACTGCGAGCGCGACGTCCGGGTGATGTCGACGCCCGCGGCGGCCCACGCGCGGGACGTGAGGCCCGAGCAGTCGTAGCCCGGCCCGGTGCCGCCGAACACGTACGGCGCGCCGATCTTCGTGCGCGCCCACGCGACGGCGGCCTGGCCCTGGGCGCCGTTCCCCACGCCCGTGCCGGGCGGCGGCGTGACGACGGGCGGCGGGGCAGGAGTGGGCTGAGGCGCCGGAGCCGGGGCAGGCGCTGGGGCCGGAGCCGGGGCGGGAGCGGGAGCGGGAGCCGGTGCGGGGGCAGGAGCCGGAGCCGGGTTCGGCGCGGCCGGGGCGGACGGCGCGGCCGGGGCGGACGGCGCGGCCGGGGCGGCCGGGGCGGACGGCGCCGCCGCCGGCGTCCCCGCAGCGGGCGGTGCA
>NZ_JBJXVU010000016.1:0-39832 GCF_046159675.1 Cellulosimicrobium sp. RS
CCGACGCCCGAGCATCCGATCTCAGCGTCTCACCGACCGGCCCGCCGCACCCCCGCCGCTTCTCGCACGAACTTGGCGACTTCCTACAAGGTTGTCAGACACCGCAAAACTGACCGTTTTCCGTACGCCTGGTAGTCCGTCGCGACACGCCGAAGGAAAATGTCGCAGAACTAGTGTCCGAAAACCCCTGGTGTCGCAGAACGCAGCCCGGGGGTTTTCGCTACGGTCACCGCGTGACGCACACCTACGGGTACGCCCGGGTCTCCACCACGGCGCAGAACCTCGATGCCCAGGTCGACGCGCTCACCGGCGCTGGCGGCGTCGACGTGCGCGACGTCGTCGTGGAGAAGGCCTCGGGCACCCGCGAGGACCGCCCAGAGCTCGGCCGGCTCCTCGCCGTGCTTCGGGAAGGGGACACGCTCGTCGTGACGAAGCTCGACCGACTCGGCCGGTCTGCCGCGCACGTCGCGCGCCTGGTGCGCGACCTCGACGAGCGCGGGGTCACGCTTCGGTCGCTGACGGAGACGATCGACACCTCGAGCGCGACGGGGCGGCTCATGGTGCACGTGCTCGCCGCCGTCGCCCAGATGGAAGCCGACCTCGCGCGAGAGCGCACGCTCGACGGCCTCGCGGCTGCCCGAGCCCGCGGCCGCGTCGGCGGCCGCCCGAGCGTCATGACCCCTGACCGAATCGCCGCAGCGCGCGTCGCCCTCGCCGGCGGCCAGTCGCGCGCCGCTGTGGCGCGCGCGCTCGGTATCTCGCGAGACACGCTCTACCGTCACTTGAGCGTCGTACAAGGGCCGCTGATGTTGGATCGGGACGCTACCCTCAGCCCGGAGCGGCTATAGGCCGCCGGTCGGCTCGTTGAGGGGACTCGCCATGCGGCTAACGAAGGCTCAGGTTCGGAAGTTCAAGTCGGTGGCTGACTCGACTCCAATAGAGATCGATCCTGACGTGACAGCCCTCGTCGGGAAGAACGAATCAGGCAAGACGGCTGTCCTTCAGGCGATGTATCGCTTGAAGCCGCTTCCGAGTGGCCACGCCACGTCGTTCGAAGCGTTGAGGGACTACCCGCGGCGGTACCGTGCACGCGACAAGACCACGATCCCAGCGGTGCAGCCGATCTCTCTGACCTTTCAGCTCGATGAGGACGATCGCCAAGCCTTCGAGGAGAAGTACGGTCCCGGCATACTCGCCACTGACGTCGTCACGATCAGCCGCAAGTACGAAGCCGCGAACAGCTTCATCTCGCCGTTCACGAACGACGTCGAGCTGATCAGAGGGCGCATCGCCGATGCAGGGCTGTCGGTCGACAAGTACATCAAGGACACCTACGAGGCAACGCTGGACGCGTTGGAAGGCTCCTCCGCTGCCGCGGCGACCGCGCTCGGCGCGGAACTCCGCAAGGAAGATCTCCCGGGCAAGACCCGAGCGTTCCTCTGGACACGCGCGCCCCGGTTCCAGTACTTCGACGAGTACAACATGCTTCCCGGGAGTGCCTCCATCACCCGCTTGCAGACCGTCGATGAGGACGACCTGGAGCCGGACGAGAGAACGGCGCTGTCGCTGCTGAGACTCGCTGGGATCGACGAGGAAGAGTTCAGTGAGGCGGAGTACGAGTCGCGGAAGGCTGCGCTCGAAGCGGCCGCCAACCAGCTCACGGACGAACTCTTCGAGTACTGGACCCAAAACACCGACCTCTCCGTCGAACTCGATATCGAGTTTCGACCCGTCCCAGGTGCGGCATCGCCGGAGCCGTGGCTTCAGATCCGAGTGCGGAACGCACGCCACCGGGTCACCTTGAACATGGCCGAGCGCTCGAAGGGATTTGTCTGGTTTTTCTCCTTTCTGGCCGCGTTCTCGGAGTACACGAACAGCACGCGCCGCGTGATCTTGCTGGACGAGCCAGGGCTCAACCTGCACGCCAAGGCCCAGAACGATCTCCTGCGCTTCATCGACGAGCGGCTCGCCCCGCACCACCAAGTGATCTACTCGACTCACTCCCTGTTCATGATCGATCCCACGAAGCTCGATCGGTGCAGAACCGTCGAGGACCTCGATGGGGACGGTACGAAGGTGAGCCGTGACGTGTGGGCGGCCCGGCCTGACACGGTGTTCCCCCTGCTGGGCGCCCTCGGGGTCGACATGACGCAAACGCTCATCATTGGCGCTGACCAGCTGCTCGTTGAAGGGCCCGCAGACGTCGCCTACTTGTCCGTGATGAGCGACCTCCTCCGGCAAGACGGTGGCCGCGGCCTAGACCCTCGGTGGACGATCACACCCGTCGGAGGCATCGACAAGCTGCCCACGTTCATCGCTCTACTCGGCGGGAGTGACCTCAATATCTCAGTGGTCATGGACGGCGCCGCAGGAGGAAACCAGAAGCTGACGCAACTGATCGATCGCGGACTCCTCGAGCAGCGCCGGCTTGTGCCAATCACCGACATCACAGAAACACGGGAAGCGGACATCGAGGACCTGTTCGACACCGACTGGTACCTCGGCCTGGTGAAGAAGTCACGCGTGGGGAACGTCGCGAAGTCGAAGCTGCGTGGCGGAAGGATCGTCAAGCAGATCGAGGCGGTCCTCGGCGAACGATACGACCACTACCAGCCGGCAGCCTGGCTGCTGAGGGATACCACGGGGTACGTCGGTGCCGTTGGGGACGAGGCCAAGGAGCGCTTCCAGCAGCTCATTGACCGAATCAACGGGCTCCTGTGAGCGTGGGGCGGTCACCTTGCGCCGTACCCATCACGTCCTGTGCTCAAGATGCTGCCGCAGTTCCGCGGTGACGTGAACGGGTACAACGTGTCCCAGCGGGGATCGGTTCGACCGGTTCGTGACCGAGCAGTACGCCGCTGGCAGGTCGCTGCGCGAGCTCGGCGAGTTGACGGGGCGCACGCAGACGGCGGTGCTGCGGAGCCCTGGACCGCACAGGCACGCCGCGGCGCGGCCGCGTAGGTCAGGTGAGCAGGTTCGTCACGTGCTCGGCGCTGCCACGCCCGCACGATGCCTCGTCGACGACGAGCCGGGCGAGGTCACGCAGCGGGACGTTGTGCTCGTTCGAGGCGCGCTTGAGCATCTGGAAGGACTCCTCGGGGTCGACACCGAGCACGCCGGTGAGGATCCCCTTGGCTTGCTCGATCGGGCCCCGCGAGGCTGCCGAGGCACGAATGTCGCGTCGCGCCTGTTCCTGCGCGTGGGCCTTGACGGTGCAGGTGATGTCGATGAAGTACCCCATCAGCTCGATGACCTCGCCGGTGACGCGGTCGCGTCGACCCTGTCCGACGATGACGAGGGACCGCTGCTTGCCGTGGGCGTCCATGATCCGGTGCACGCTCGAGAACGGTTCACCCGTGCGGCACGCGTTCTCCAGCATGCCGCGGACGCGGTCGCGATCGTCCGGGTGCTTGTGGACAAGGATCAACTCGCAGGTCGGCACGACCTCGCCCGGCTCGAAGCCGTGCATCCGGTACGTCTCAGGCGACCACCACCAGTGGTGGGTGGTGAGGTCAAGACGGTACTGCCCGATCTGCTGCTCGACTCCCCGGGCGAGGGCCTGCTCGATCGCACGAAAGTCAGTGGTCATGGGGCGTCTCCATCTGCTTGAAGAGTGGTGACGAGCCAGGTCCAGACTCGTTGGATATCTATCGACCGTACGCCGCTTCACCCGGCTGGACACTCGGGAGATCCCCACGGTGCTCTCGGCGTGGGCGGTGCGCCGATCCACGCCGATCGACCTGACGCTCGTCGAGCCGTTCGTCGTCGAGGTCTCCGCTGACGTCGCCTGGTCTGGGAAGTCCTGGCGCCACCCGCTCAGGTTCGTGCGCGCGAGGCCCGAGGTCCCGCTCGAGGAAGCCGTGCCGCCGACGACCGGACCAGGGTGAGCCGCTGCCGCTGCCTGGCTGGGCACCACTCAGACGGTGCCCAGCCAGTCGGGCGGCTACGTGCTCGCGACGAGCATCGGGAGCGTCTCACTGACGCAGGTCGCGACGTCGGCAGGCACCCCGCCGGACATCAGCAGCACGAACAGAACGATCACGAGGCTCGACTGAGGAGCCCCGGGGCGGCGATCCCCGCCAGTGGGTTGTGAGGGCATGGCTCTCCTACGTTGGGAGGCCTCCGCGCGAACCGACAACGACTGCGTGTACCGTGTTCATCTGGAGATTGAACCCGCGAGTCGGTGCACGAGGAAGCCTCGTTGAACTGGACGTGCGGACGACAGGGCCGGAGCCAGGTCTGCAGCCTGGGCCGGCCCTCGTCGTCCGCGGACGCAGGAGTGCCCTGAGGCCGTGGAGTGTGAACCCCATCGGCTGGCCTCCTGGCGGAAGCCGCGAGCACCCTGCGACAGCAACGCTATACCTAGTGGTCCCACAGCGTGATGGCACTAGATGTGGTGGTGGAACTTCACCTGTCCGCTCGTGCTAGGGCGAGGTTGAGCAGGAGAACCGCGGAATCCCGCCGTTCGCGTCGGTGTGGGGCGGATCTGGCCTCCCTGATCGAACCGGAAGCTTCGCCTGGTACGGCTACCCGAGCACGACGTCCGCACCGCCGAAATTGCCGCGCTGGCGCGGCTCACGGGGTGTCGAGCGCGGGTGGTGGACGCTGTGCGGAGACGTCATCCGGTGCACGCCACACATCGCGACGTACTCGCGCTCGAGGGCGACGATCCGTTGACGTCGATGCCCTTGTCGCTCGGGTCCCGGAAGGTGGCGATGTTGAACGCCACCCCCTTGGTGCCGCGCCCCTACCGCCACTCCCAGAAGCGTCGGCGCCTGGGGCTCATCGGCGCTCGACGGCATCGGCCCAGAGCCATGCCCAGCCCTCCCGACCTTCGCGCGAGATGTAGCGCACGTGGACCTGACGGCCCGCCCACGCAACGGCCTCGCCGACGACGCGCGCCTCACCGCTCTGGCGTTGCGTGACCCACGCCCGCACCGGGATGCCCTCGGCCGGGCGCACGATCCGCTCGCCGCGCCGCGCCAGCTCGGGCGCCTCTTCGGCGTGGTCGCGCATCGGGACCGTCTCGATGCCAGACGGCCAGCCGCCCGGAGGCGGACGTCGACGAGTACCCACGACACAAGCGTATTCGAACACCAGTTCGACTATCGGGTTAGCCTGGCCGGGTGACGACGACCGCGCTCGACCCGCTCGAGGTGGCTCGCGCGACCCTGCGTCGCGCCGAGCTGCGCACGGGCGTGCGCGCGTCGACACCGGGCGTCGTCGACCTTGACGACGCTCCGCGGCCGCTCGGCGCGATCCTGGACGACGGGCGCCTGCCGCGCGGTGCGGCCAGCGTCGTGACGGGCTCGACGTCGCTCCTGCTCGCGCTGCTCGCGACGTCGCAGGGGTCGTCGGACTGGCTCGCCATGGTGGGGGCGCCCGATCTCGGGATGCTCGCGGCCGCGGACGCCGGCATGGCACTCGACCGTGTCGCGCTCGTGCCGCGCGCCGGGGACGATCCTGCCGGCGTCGTCGCGGCGCTGCTGGACGGCATGACGTACGTCGTCGTCGGGCCGGACGCCCGGCTCACGGCGTCCGAGCGCCGGCGGTTGCTCGCCCGCGCGCGAGAGCGCGGTTCCGGGCTCGTCGCCGTCGGAGCGTGGGAGCAGGCCGCGGTGCGGCTCGACGTCGTCGCGCACCGCTGGTCCGGCACCGACGCCGGGGGCGGCTACCTGCGGCGCTGCGAGCTCGATGTCGCCCGGACGGCCCGCGGCGTCATGGACCGATGGACGCTAGCGCTGCCCACACCCGCCGGGCCCTTCCTCGAGGCAATCGAGGGCCAGGCCCGGCCCGCCGCGACGCAGCAACGCCCGCCGCTGCGCTTGGTTGGCTGAGGTCCGTCAGCGGCCGAGGACGGCGTCGTCGTCCCCTCGCTGCGCGGCCCGACGCTCCGAGTGGATTTCCTGCGCTGGTTGGCTTCGCGTGTCCGACCGATATCCCTTCTTGCTGCGCAGGTCTTCTAGCCGCGCCACGGTGGCTCGTACCTCCTGCGCGAGCGCATCGCGACCGACCTTTCCCGGGGGCTCAAGCTCGCGACCGGAACGAAGACCGGCAAGGTCCGAGAGCGTGCCGCTCAAGGTCGGGTGGGTCTCCTTGGTGATGCGCTCCCAGACCGGCACGGCCATGCGGATACCCGATCGTGGATCGCGGCTGAGGCGCTTCTCCCTAGTTGTGAAATACAGGCCCTCGTCCCGCCCGCGCCGCAGCACGTCAGCCATGCGCGCACCTGTCCGTTCGCTGAGCAACGCCACCGACGTCCACTGTCTCGACGTCTCCGGGGCGCCGCCGGACGAAAGGCGGTCGAGCACCTGCTCGAAATCGGCTGCCGCTTGGGCACCTCCGCCGGCGCGTCCGTCGATGTTCTGTGTCGCGTCGACAAGGCGGCGATACAACGAGGCCCGTTCGCGAAAGTGCGCAGAGAGCTCCGGGTCATCACGCCCGACCCGCTGCGCGAGCTCGTGCGACAGCGCATGGTTCACGAGGAGGAGCTCGTGCATGTTCCGGGCGCTGGGCATCGAGTGCTCGAGGCGGGTGACCGCGTTCCAGAGCGCCATGAGCGTTCCCTGCGCGCCCGGCGGAAACGGTGTCGGGTAGAGCGAGGCCGGCGGCTGCTGTCCTGCCCAATCCACCCGCTGGTCGAGGCCATAGCCAGCCAAGAAGCGCGTGCAATTCTCGATGCGATTGAGAGCAGAAGCGCGCGCGCTCGTCCTGTCGCTACCGACCGGCCGAGGCCAGTTCGGAACGTTCTGATACCGGAAGTCGAGATACGCCATCGCGCGCATCACGTCGGTCGCGTCCTTGAGCACCGTGAGCTTCTCGGGGGCGGACTGCTGCGCCAGTGCGTCGAGGTCGAGCTCCTGACCCCTCCACGCAGCCAGCGCGGCGCGGCGCCATCCTTCGACCACTGAGGACTCATGCGGCGTGTCGAGCTCGAGCGGCGTCGCGCGTCGCTCAGGCAGGTCTGCGCCGCCGACCTGCTGCGCACGTCTCACGTACTCGTGGAACGCCGCGACGGCCGACCACTCGCGCTGCCGCGGGTACCGCTTCCCCTCGTCGTACCTCTCTTGGACGTCGCGCGGCAGAGCGGCGTACGTCGACGACGCCACCCAACGCAGCACGACCGCGCGGTAGCGCTGCATGAGCACGCTCGCCGCCTCCTGCTGTCGCCGCGCCTCCTCATCGGCAGGAACGTTCCACCTCCCGCTCCGCTCGCGATGATCCAGGCGAGGAAGCGTTCTCTGAAACGACAGGAGCTCAGCCAGGGCGACGTGCAGGTCTCGGGTGACGTCGCCGTAGGTCACCGGGCGCCCTCGAGTTGCTCGCGCTCCTGAGCCCAGGCGTCTTGAAGATCGGCGACGCAGAGCTCGAGCGCGAGCGGGTCGACGTCGAACGTCGCGAGTGCACGCATTGCCTCTACCGCCGCGTCCACGAGGGCGCGACGGTCAGTCGTCGTCACAGGCTGAGCCGGCGGGAAGCCGGTCCCGCCGTGCAGATCGTCGAGGGCGAGGCGTACCCGCCCGTAGTCCAGGAGTGCCCGGCCCGGCGGGGCGGTGCGCACGAGCTCGACGATCAGCGATCGTGCGTCCTGGTAGGCGGTGAAGTGCTCCTCGGTCAGCCCCATCGTGGCCCCCTGTCGGTCGCGGCTGGAAGACGGCCCTCCAACCTTGCCATGGCATCATCCCGCGAGCCCAGAGTCACCAAAGGGCGCCTCGCCTACCCGTGTGGACGACGGCGCCAGATCGGGGCCTGTAGACAGATCGAGGGGGCCACCCGCCCAGATGGCCCCCTCGTTACTCATCCCGCCGCGCTCCGTTTCCGGTGGCGCTGGCGATGCGTTGTCACGCGTTCCCGCACCCGCTCAAGGGCGTCGTGGTAGTAGACCCTCTCGAAGGCGCCGGCCTCGTCGCTGTACGCGAACGCGCGCGCCCGGCGCAGCGCGTCGAGCTCGGCGACGACGGCCGGCACGTCTCGCCACGCCGTGCCGAGTGTCTCGGACCACAGGAAGTCGTCGCACAGGTGGCGCACGTACTCGTTGAGCTCGGCCTCGTCGTCGCCATCTGTTTCGGAACCCGCGGCCGCACCGCGCCGTCCCGTCTCGAGCGCGTGAATCCGGTCCTCGTGGTCGGAGATCGTCTCCGCGAACGACAGAAGCGTGGCCTCGTCGACGATGAGCGGGGCCGGGTCGGCGCTCACCGTCGGGCCCCCGAGCGTGCCGGTGCGAACTGCTCATCGAACGCCCGCGCGACGTCCCTGTCGACCATCGCCCGCAGCGCTGGCACCTCGTACCAGCCGGGGAGGCTCAACCGCATGGGCTTGTGCTGCCCCGTGACGACGATCGCAGTTCCCTTGGCCAGCCGTCGCAGGTACGACGGCGGGGCGAGCCTCTCGTCTACGTAGTGCGAGGACGTCGACACCTCGCCCCGGGCGCCGCGGGAGACCGTCTTTCGGCGCACCTTGTGGTCACCGATTGACTCGCTCAGCGCCTTGAGCGTTTCCTCGTCGGAGATGCCGGGGAGGTAGACGTGCGCGGTGTGGTTGGACTTGACCGTGCGGGCTGCGTCGCGACCGTAGATGCGGACGAGCTGCCCCTCGTCCTGCCACACGCTCACCGTGATGACCCCCTCGTTCGCTCCCTTCGACGTCACCTTGTCCAGCCGGCGCAGCGGCGCGATGTTCGCTGCCTCGTCAAGCATCAGGAGCAGGGGCGGGTCGAGCGGCAGCCCCGTCTTTGCCGCGCGCTGCTCCACCTCGCGCAGAACCGCGTTCACGAGCGTCTCGAAGACCGGAGCGAACAGGGCTTGATCGGCCTCCGGTGCGACGAGGTACAGGGTTCCGCCGTCGAGCAAGGTCCGGTGGTCCAGCGTTCCCGGGTCGCCGGGGACCGCGGCGAGGGCGTCGCGAACGTCCGGGTGCCCGAACGCCTCGAGCACGACCTCGGCCGTGCCGTACACCGAGCTCTTCGTCTTCTCGTGGCGCAGCGTCGAGGCCTGCCACGCCGCGATTGCGTCCTCGTCGCCGAGCGTCTCGAGTAGGCCCGCGACCGATTCCTCATCGGCGTAGTCGACCCAGCGCACCACATCAGCCATGTGCTTCCCGTGGCGCGCGGCCGCGAAGAGCATGGGGGCGAGGAGCTTTCGTCCCAGCGAGTCCCAGAACTTCTGGTCCTCAAGCCCTCGCGACTCGACCTTGCTCGACTCCGACAGCCACGCGGCCGCCTTGAGCGCGTCGCCGTACGTCTGGATGCTCGCGAGCGGCGACCACCGCGTGCTCTGCTCCCCCGTCGACCCCGCCGGGTCGAACAGGTGCACCGGGCCCTCCTTCGCGCGCTTGCTCACGGTCAGCTTGTAGGCGTCGCTCTTCACCGAGGCGACCAGCGCCGGCCCCTCGTGGCGCAGGACTGCGGGAACGACGAAGCGCGGCGTCTTTCCCGCGCCCGTCGGGGCCATGACCATGACCGAACGGCGCGGCGGGTTGGCCAGGGTGGACTTTCCCATTTCGCCGAGGACCACTCGGGCACGAGCCGGTCCGTCGACGACCAGGTCGGCCACGTCCTTCGGCGTCGCCCAGGCGTGCGAGAAGGCACGCTCGCGGTCCTGCTGGGCGTGCTCACTGCGTCCGCCGCTGCGCAGCCCGGAGATGACCGCGACCAGCACGACAAGCGCGATCACGACCGCGAATGCGACACCCGCTCCGGCGGGAAGATCGACTCCGAACATGCCTCCCCCTCTCAGACCGTGGCCGGGATCGGATCGGCCGGCGCGACGTCGACGACGTCGAGCACGTCCTCGAGCTCGTCGGATTGCGCCGACGCGGCGAACAGCTCGCCGCCCTGCTCCTGGCCGAGCATCGCGGCGTCGGTGTCGGTGATCCACTCCTCGAGAGGCGTGCGAACCCCATTCACCAACTTGGGCGGCTCGGTGCCAATCTTCGCGATGTGCACACCCTGGTCGAGCAGGGCCAGGTGCGGGCGGACCCATGCGGGGAAGTTGAAGAGGTTGATGACGGCCTCAGCGTCGGTGCTCTTGTCCTGCCGGAAGACGTGGATGATTTCCGCCTCGCGAATCATGCTCATCATGTCCGAGTCGGGCGGGACGTCGCTGATGTGGTGGAACACCGTCACCACCGAGAGCCCGATACCCCGGCCCCGCTTCGCGAGCGCCCGGAACACGGCGGCCACCGAGGGCAGACGCGCAGCGTGGTAGCCCTCCTCGATGATGATGAGGCGCTGCCCGACCGTCATGGACCACACCGAGGCGAGGTAGCTCGCCATGATCGCCATGACCAGCGAGAGCGCCGGCGACTCCTCAGGCAGTCGTGACGTGTCGACCACGATGAGCGGTGCCGACAGGTCGAGGGGCTTGCCATCCGGGCCCTGAGTCTCACCGTCGATCAGGCCGGAGAGGTCGCCCTCGAGGTAGCGCTCGAGGTCTTGTGCGAGCCGACGGCCCCACTCGAACACGTCGCGGACGGTGACCCACCCGCTCGCGCTCAGGTGCTCGCGCGGGATCGCGGACTCGTCAGGCTCATAGAGTGCGTCGACGACGTCGCGCAGGACGGCGACGCGACCAGCCGCCGCCGCCTCGGACAGCGCCTTGCGGTGAGCCGCGCGGAGAGCGGCTCGCTCGTCGGAGCTGAGGGCCCCGTGGGCCTGCGTGGCGACCATCTCGAGCAGCTCGTCCTGCCCGACAAGGTCCTCGCCGTCGGAGTTCTTGTGGGAGGTCGTCGAGATACGCGGGTCGAGGATGTTGACCGTGCACCCGCCGCGCCGGGAGAACGGTAGAACCGTCCCGCCGCACACCTGCGCGGCCCGGTGGTACTCCCCCTTGCCCTGCTGCACCTTGCGGTCGAAGACGACGACCTGCCGACCGAGCGCGATCGTGCGCACCACGTACTGCAACTTGGTCAGCGTGCTCTTCCCCATGGCGACGCCTCCGAGGATCACGACGTTGGGCGAGCCGATGCGGCGCTGCGCGTACAGCTCGTGCGGGTCGCACGTCTCGGGCTGGCCGGTCTGGACGTTCACCCCGAGGAGCGGTCCCGACAGCGGCGGGTGCGTCGCGACGAGCGCCGTGTTCAGCGCCTCGGCCTGACGTGTCGAGGTGAACGGCGCTGGCACCGCGACGTCGTACCAGCCGAAGCGGTCCCACAGCCGGCGGCGTCGGGCCGGCACGCGGAACACCGCGGCAGCGCGATTGTCCGTGGTGACGGTGCTCTTGGACTTCCGAACCGACTTCACTTTCCGATCCCCCTTGCGAACGGCAACGTCAGGACATGTGCGTGGTGGTGGCGGGTGTCGTGCCACGTCACGCGGGTGATACCGCCATCCTGGGCGGCGGACTCGAGGTCCTCGCGAGTGGTGAGAAGGTCGTCGTGCGTGCGCGCCGAAACGGTCACGCGCACGGCGGTCTCGACGCCGGCGGCGTCCTCGCGCAGAAGGTCGCCGAGAATCGTCTCCGGGACCGAGGCCTGGGCCTCCTTCTCTCCCGTCGAGACGACGCCGGCCTTCCTGTCCTTGATGATCGCGGCCTGGTCCAGCGTGAGCGCCGCGGCCGCACGCGCTCGGGCCTCGGGCTTCGCCACGAGCCGGAACTGCGTGGTCACCGTTCGGATGATCGGCGGCGTGACGTCCGTGACAAGGCACTCCATCCACCGCACGCCGACGTCGGACAGAGGCAGGCCGTCGCGCGGGATCGTCGCCGTAGCGTGCCACCAGGTGGAACCGTCCGGACCGAATGCCTCGAAGCCTGCGCGGTGCCCGGGTCCCTCCGCGTTGTAGGCCACGAACCCGTCGCGAGCTCCACCGAGCCCCGCGAGGTTGTCCATCGAGAGCGAGGGCACGTACAGGTGCCGCAGGAGCGCGCCGAGGCGCCGCGGCCCCAACCCCGCGCGGACCGTGAGTCCCGCGCGGGCTGCCGCACGCGAGACCTCACCGGTGACCTCAAACGCGGTCTCAGCGACGTTCTCCGGCGTCACGGGGACCCCGCGCCGCGCGGTCTTGGCCGACAGCCCTGCGTACGACATGCGGACCGTGATCCATGACCGGTACGACTCGCCCGACCAGGCCGCCTGCGCGGCGAGCGCAGTCATCGAGTCGCGCAGCTCCGGGCTCAGCCCTGGGCGCAGGCGGTCGGTGATCCACTGCTCATAGTCGGTGGACTCGACCGGCATGACGCGCGTGGAGAAGTCGACCTGCTCCACGGGAAGGTCTGGTCGCGCCAGACGCGAGAGGAGCCGTCCGAACCGCGCGCTGGCCGCGTTTGTCTGCGCAATCTCGCGCATCCCCTCTCCGCCTCCGACGACCTCGAGCACGGTCGTGAGGCAGTCCAGGCCGTGACCCACGACGCTCAGCTCGGGACCGTCCTCACTCGCGGCGACGCCCATGAAACGGACGGAGCCGAGCTCGAGCGGCACGGGCCGCGTCGCGTAGCCGGCATCTGGCTCGAAGACGTCGGTGCCCTGACGACGCGCGACGCGCCACCGCAGTTCCTCCCCGAGAGTCCCGGTCCAGGACTCACCAACGACGGTCTGCCGACGCAGCGCCCACCAGACGACGCCGGCGACGATCACCAGGCCCAGCAGCACCCACGGCGACTGCGTCACCACGAGCACCGCCAGACCGAAGACGACGACGGCACCGATGAGGAGCGTTCGGATCACCCCGAACGCTCCGAAGAGGCCGCGGTTGCGGCTCTCGCCGCCGATGTTGCAGACGCGCTCGTCGACGTCGTGGACCGTGGTCACTTCTGCTCACCCCCGTCTCGCACGTGTCGCCCGCGCTCGAGCGACTCCTTGAGTTGGCTCTGCGTGCCCTTGATGGCTCCCTCGGCAGGACCACCGACGGCACCCGCCGCACCGCCGATCGCGGCACCCGCGGCCATGCCCTTCGGCCCGGCCGCCTTGCCCATCTGCGCGCCTGTCTGGGCGCCCTTCACCGGGCCGTCCTTCGCTCCAACCGCGGCGCCGGCGCCGGCCGTGCTGTCGACTGCGCCGCCGCCCGGGCTGTACGAGAACGGGGCGCTCTGTTCGCCCCGCTTGCTCTTCTGGTTCTTCTGCGACGTCGCCGCGGCACCGGGGCCGTCGCCCTGTCCGCCAGGACCCGTGGCGGCGGTCATGGCACCCGCAGGGACAGCTCCGCGGCCCGCGCCAGCGCCCGATCCGCCGGTGCTGCCGCCACGAGCGCCACCGAGCTTCTGCATCCCCTGAGCGAGCTTCTGTCCAACTCCGACGGCACCGTGGTTCACGCTCCGCGTCGCCGATCCCAGGTCGTCTCCGGTCGAGGACCCGACCACCATCGAGGTCACGATCCCAACCAGCACGGGGAGCGCGACAACCGCGAGCGTCCCGATCCCGATGAGAAGTACCCCACGGAAGGCATCCGTTGGGCTTGAGGCGTCGAGCGCTCCACCGACCATGCCCCACAGCACCCAGAATCCGAAGAAGATGATCGGCGGAACGAGGAGCAGGGACGCGAGGACGGTGCCCGCGATGCTCGCAAGCTTGCGGAATCGCGGGTGGATGGCGAGTGCGAGAAGCACAGGGCCCAGCAGCAGGACCAGGTACAGCCCGTACGAGGCGATCACCATTTCGACCGTCGCCGTGAAGGCCGCAAAATAGGCGATGGCGCCGAGCACGAGCAGAGACATGGAGCCGCCGATCATCACGGACTCCGGATCGTTCGTCTTCGCGAGGACGTCCACGAACCACTTGACTGCCGCCGCCGCGTCCTCCGTCGATTGGCCTCCGAAGATCGCGGCCAGGCGGTACGAGAGCTGGGAGAGGACCCACACCAGGGTCGGCAGCAACATGACGGCTGGCATGAAGAACACGGCCCGCACGCCTGCCTCGCGCAGGGAGGCGACAACCTCGGGACGGCGCCGGGCGTCGCCCGCCGCACCGAGCTTCGTGGCCACCGGCACGAGCACGAAGGCCATCACGATGAGCCCGAGCGCCCACATGACGCCGTAGTGGCTCAGGAACCAGTCTGCACGGAGGTTCGGTCGGCTGAGGTTCAGCAGGAGGGACTGCATCCCGTCCAGCATCTTCGCCGCGGCGATTGCAGTTCCGACCGCCCATTCCTGCATGAGGTTCTTCGCTGTGAACCCCTCGAAGAGAGCCCCGACGAGACCTCCCGCGTCGACCACGCCGCCGGGGTTCGTCGGGTCGACGACGCTCCCGACGCCCTTGCAGGCCGTCTGCGCGACCCCCTCGGGAAGGAGCTGGCACAGCGTGTCGCTCGCCGGCCCCGCCGGAAGCGCCGCCGGAGCCGGCGACGCGGTCGACGCGCCGCCGATGCCCAGCACCGCGGCGACGACGAGGACGGCGACCATGAGGTTCCGCTTGAGCGCGTTCACAGTTCCCCAATCCCGATCGTCGGGTCGAACGCGTCGGTCGCGTCGGCCGGGACGACCCATCCGCCACCGAGCAGGCGCGCACGCTCCGTGAGGGACACGTTGACCGCCCGCGGCTGGTCGGGGGCGGGCGGCGTGTGCGTCGGGTAGGTGGTCTCGGCGATCTGCCAGTCAGTCCCGCTCCACCTCATGGTCGTCGTCACCTCTGACCAACGGACCTGCACCGCCGACCCGTCGTCGGCCGAGCCGACACCGTTGAGGCACGGCGCCCACGTCGTCACCACGACCTCGCTCGGCTCCGCGCTCGCATCGACGTCGTCGACCCGGTACGCGCCGTACTGGTAGAGGCACTCGGCGAACGCACGGCGCGACGCGTCGATCGTCCCGTCGGCACGCAGGCCGAGGCCGTCGGGCGTCACGTTCAGCTCGTCCTGGACGGCGGCCGCGACCTCGTCCGTGAGCACTCCGTTCTCGCGCGCGGCGGGAGTGTAGATCGTCTCTGCGATCTGGGCCCGCTTCTCGGGGGTGACGAACAGCGCCGTCCCGGCAGCGTTCGCGTAGGTCAGCGCGGCCGACACCGCGCCGTTCGTGGTGCGCGGGTACCCGCTCGGGACGCCGGCGACCACGGTTGTCGCACCCTCCCCCACGGCCGCCTCGCCGTAGGGCAGCTCGACGACGGGAGGGGCAGAGGTGGCGACGTCCTCGGCAGCGCTCTCCTCGCGGTCACGCTCGCCGCGCACACTGAGTGCGCCGACGACCGTTGCGACGAGGAGAACGCCGATCAGGGCGCCGAAGACCCACCGCGCTGTCTTGGCGCGGTCGCGAGGGCCGCGCGGCCCTCGGGGTTCAGATGCTGCGCGAGCTGGGTGCGTGCTGGCCGTCGTCGGTCGCGGCGTCGTCTCATCTTCGTAGCGGACAGGCATGGTGCCCCCTGCCTTTCGTCTCGATGTGAAGGTCGGTCAGATGCCCGTCAGGACGGCCCAGATCACGGGCAGCGCCGCGAGGGCGATGATCCCGACGGCAGGCCAGAAGAGGCCGCTCTTGGCGTCCTCGTACACGTCGGGCACGTTCGCCCTGCGCGCCTTGCCCATGCGCACGAGCGACTCGATCAGGAAGAAGCCGAGCACCACGAACCCGAGCGCCCACGCGGCGGCGAGAAGGACGCCGACCGGCTCCGACAGGATCGGGGCGAAGGGGCCGAAGTTCGGGGTGATGTTGTTCCAGATGTCCATGATTTGCTCCCTGCTTGGATGGTTGAAGATTCCTGATTTGTTGCGGGCGAGTTGGTGCGCGGCGGACTCCTGATGGCTGCGTCAGAAGGCGGGAAGCGCGGCCCAGAGGACCGCGCCCCCCGCGAGGAGAGCGCCGACGCCGACGCCGGCCGCGATCGCTCGCTTCCGACCCTCCTCGTACGCGGCGGTGTAGCCGCCCTTGGCACCCGCGCTCAGTCGGATGAGCCCAAGCGCCAGGTAGACCAGGGCAACGAACAGGGCGACCGCCCACACGGCGACCAGCGCGTAGGAAGCCCCGTTCAGCGTGGGGCCGACCGCACCCGTGGGGTTGGGGAGCACGGGAGCAAGGCCAGCGCCGATCATCGGGAGTGCTCCTCGACGGTGTCGGTGGCACGGATGGTCTGTACTCGGCGACCCTGCGGAACCGCCGCGACACTGAGCGCGCGGATGACGTCCGCGGCGAGCAGCGTGAGCGCCCCCCGAGCTTGCGGGTTGACCTGGGCGAGCGTGATTTCCCCGCGCCCGGCGATGTGCGCGTCGTAGGGCAGACGGTGGAACGTCCGCACGCCCGCGGCCTCGAGCTCGGCGCGCACCGCCTCCTCCATCGCGGCCGTCTGCGGGCGCCCGTCGTCCATCACGACAGCGATCGCGGTCTGCGCGAGGCGTCGACCCGACTCCGTGGTGCGCAGCTCCTCGAGCATCCCGAGCGCGTCCAGCGTGCTGTCCCCCGCGAGCATGACCGGGATGACCAGCACGTCCGCGGTGTCCGCCGCGCCCTTGAAAGCCCCGGAGCTCGGGACGTTCCCCGAGTCCATGACGCGGACCTCGAAATACTCGTCGAGCTTCGCGGCGACCGACAGGACGGCGTCGTACGTCAGCTGCGGGCGCGGGCGGTCGACCGCGGTCCCGATCACCGATGCGTAGGACGTCTGCGGGGCGGTGTACCCCACGACCTGGCCGCGGGTCGTGAGCTGGGCGACGTCGCGCACGAACTCGCCCAGGCCCAGCGGGGGCGTCCCCTCTGCGCGCAGGCCGAGCGTGCCCGGGTCGTCGGACACCTCGACGGCCACAGCCCCTCCCCCGCGAATGGCGGAGATGATGCCCACGAGCAGCAGGCTCAACGGCGTCTTGCCCGTGCCGCCCTTCTTGTTGCCCACGAGCACCGCCACGGCTCGCGTCCACGTCGCCTGGCGCACCACGCGCTCCGCGTCCAGGAGTCGCGCCGTACGTGCGGCTTCCTCCTCGCGCGCCATGCGCTCAGCCGTGCCCGGCGCGATCGGCAGCCCGGTGCGTGCCAGCGCCCCGCGCCAGCCTCGCTGCGCGCGCAGCGCCACGGGCGCGGCCGCCGTCGACGTTGCCGAGTTCGCCGCCTCCATCAGGCGTCGCGCCGGTGCCGGTGCGGGTGGGTCCGGCTGGGTCTCCACCGGTGCCGGGACCATCGTCGCCGGCGGGGGCGTAGCCGCCGGTCCCGTGCTCGCCGGTACATCCTGGCTGACCACGTCGTCCTCGAGCTCGTCGACGACGGGAGGGTCAGCAGGCACCGCTTCCACGGTTGGGGCGTTTCGTCGCACTCCCCCCGCCAGCACCTCGAAGCCGACAGGCTGCTCGTCCGTCATGTTTCCCCCTCGTTTGGGTCCGAGAGCGGGCATCCTTGGTGACCTGTTACGCATCACTGAGCTTCGAGCGATTGGATCACGGTATGGCCCGCATCGTGTTCAACTTTCATCATTCGTCATCTATCATACTCGTATGTATCGGCGGTGGGAAGTGGTGAAGCGGCGCGTTGACGAGCTCTTCGAAGGCCTGCCCAAGCACCTGTCCGTCGAGCAGCTCGCCGACGTCCTTGGGGTGACCCGAAACACGGCCTACCGCTATCTCAAGGGCGGGCAGATACCCGCCTACCGGGTCGGTACGTCGTGGGTGATCCTCCGGGACGAGGTGAAGGACCTCCTGGTCCGGAGCCGGGTGGGCCCTGACGAGTGATCTAGCGAGGGGGGCACGATGACGGCCGTAGGAACGTCGACGAGGGGGCAGTCGTGCACAGGGCGGTAGGGGGCAGCCTGGTCGTGGGCGCGCTACTCGTCGGCGCCATCGTCGCCCCCGTCGCGCTGAGCGGAGACGATGCCGTCGCGGCGCCGCCGAGCGGAGGGTCCGGACTCCTCAACGTCGAGGCCGTCCCGGCGGCGTTCCGCGACGCCCTCCAAGCGGCGTCCACGCGGTGCGAGGGCATCAGCGGACCCGTGCTCGCCGCGCAGATCGAGGCCGAGTCGAACTGGAACCCGACCGCGACCTCGCCTGCCGGCGCGCGCGGCATCGCGCAGTTCATGCCTGGCACGTGGGAGACCTGGGGGAAGGACTACTCCGGCGACGGGCGCGCGGACGTGCTCGATCCGGTCGACGCGATCGGATCGCAGGCCGACTACATGTGCCACCTCTACGAGTGGGTGGGCACCCGGCTCGAGTCTCGTGCGATCGCCGGCGACCACCTGCAGCTCACCCTCGCCGCCTACAACGCCGGGCCGGGAAACGTCGAGCGTGCGGGCGGCATCCCGTCGTTCATCGAGACGCAGCGATACGTGAAGCGCATCCTGGCGACGATCCCGAAGTACAGCGGCGCCCCGGTGGGCGACGTCGACGCCGGCGGAGGCCCGCCGGTCTCCTCCGACGGCACCTACCGCGAGGCGATCAAGGGATCGGGCCGGCTCGATCCGTCGAACCTGTGCCAGATTCCCTGGGCGCGTGCTGGTGAGGTGCTGCGCTGTGACGCTGCGCAGGCGCTCGAGCGGCTCAACGACGCGTACCGCGCGCAGTTTGGTGCCGACCTCGGCATCACGGACGCGTATCGCGATTTCGCCTCTCAGGTCGCCCTCTACGCCACGAAGCCTGCTCTCGCGGCCAAGCCGGGGTACTCCAACCACGGTTGGGGCCTCGCGCTGGACCTCGCCGGCATCGGCTCGGAGGGATCAACACGACACGCCTGGCTCCGTGCGAACGCTCCGGCCTACGGATGGCAGCACCCGTCGTGGGCACGGATCGGCGGATCGCGTCCCGAGTCGTGGCATTGGGAGTTCGTCGGGACCGGCTCATGAGGAGGATAGGCACGATGAAGACAGCCCCCGCCGCCGTCGCGGCGACGCTCACCCTCGCCCTCGTTGTCGCGGGCTGTGCGCCCGCGGCCGAACCGGGCCCCGGCGAGGCGTCGTCCCCGGTCAGCACGCTGAGCACGGCGCCGTCGGCAGACGCTCCGACCGAGGCCGCGGACGCTCCGACGGCCCCCGAGGAAGCCATGCTCGTCCACGCCAGCGCGGACGAGGTGGCCGACCAGGTCGCCGCCGTCATGTGGGCGAGCGACACCCGGACCGACAACGACGCGTCCGCGGCCGCGGGTCGCGCGGCCGAATGGCTCACGCCGCAGCTCGCGCAGACGGCTACGCAGGCCGTCCCTACCGGGGCCGACTGGCTCGAGCTTGTCGAGCATGAGGGGGCGCTCGTCCCCGAGGTCGTCGACGTCGACGAGGGCATGGACGCGCCCCAGGACACCGAGAGTGCCGCCGTGCGCACCCGACTCGTCACCCTGACCCCAACGGGCCGCGACGGGTGGGTCGGAGAGCCCCGAATCCTCGTCGCAACCCTCACCCTTGTCCGCGAGACGCAGGACGCGCCGTGGCTCGTCGACGCTCTCACCGTCGATGAGTCCCTCAACGGCTTGCCCGACGACCCCCAGGACTTCGGCTGAGCCAAGCCCGTCAGGGCCGCTGTTTCGCTATGCACGAGTCAACCTACCGAACATGTAACGATAGGTTATGAGTAGCCAAGGGGGCAGGCGGCTCGGACTCATCCGGCAGGATGAAGCCCATGCCGCGACTGACGAGACCCCCAGGGATGCCTAGGGAGGTCGAGGTCGCCATTGAACTCATCGGCAACCGGGCGCGCGCGGAGGTGCTGCGCGCCCTCGCCCTCCACGGCACGCTCACGATCGCGGAGCTCGCAGAGCTCCTCGACGCGACGCGCCCCGCGGTCCACGGACACCTCAAGGCGCTCGAGGCTCAAGGGCTCGTCGACGCGGACATACCAGCAGAGCGACGCCAAGGACGCCGGGTGCACTGGCGAGCCAACCGCTCCGAGGTCGAGAAGGTGGGTACCGCGTTCGGCGACTACATCGCCGG
The DNA here is from genome assembly GCF_046159675.1 of Cellulosimicrobium sp. RS. Taxonomy (NCBI): domain Bacteria; kingdom Bacillati; phylum Actinomycetota; class Actinomycetes; order Micrococcales; family Promicromonosporaceae; genus Cellulosimicrobium; species Cellulosimicrobium sp. RS. The sequence goes on from NZ_JBJXVU010000016.1 coordinate 19,750, forward strand.
GCGCTGACCTGTGGGTATCGGGCCTGCGAAACTCATTCGGGAAAGTTCGCGACACACCGGGTCCACAGGCGAGTTGTGAGGGCACGGCATGGTTGGGTGCTCGCATGGGTAAGCGAGGACCGAAGCCCCAGGGGCCACGAGAGCGGATCGAAGCCGCCGTGCCGCCGCGTCTCGCTGAGGTGATCGACGCGGCCGCCGCTGAGTCTCCCTACAAGACCCGGAACGACTTTCTCGTCGCGCTGTTCGCCGACGCCTTCAACCAGCCTGACCTCAAGCCCAAGCCGACCCGGCCGGAGGTGCTCGACATTCCTGCATAACCGCAGATAGCAGAGCGGCCCGCCCCCCGAAGGGGGCGGGCCGAGTATCAGAAGCTCATCACCCGAGTTTGGCGACTGGGAGGTGATGGGCCCCGATCGACGCACCCTCGGTGCGTCCCTGTCTGGAGACCATCATAGGCACCGCCGCCCACGTCGCACACCAATTCGGCAGCGACACACCGAACGCTTACGCTCCGAGCGCGCCCGATTCTGGACGTTCGTCCGGGAAGTCCGCGCGTCGGCAGACGCTCGCGCAGGAGTGCTCCTGGGCCGACGTCGCGCGCGCGATCAACCGCCGCAAGTACGCCGGCGACGTCGTGCCGGCGGTGCGCGTCGACCAGGTCACCGCGGCCCTGGACGCCTCCCCGCACCCGCTCCTACGCCGGATGCGCTCCGACGGGTACGCCACGCTGCGCAAGCTCGTCCTGGTGCTCGCGTGGTCCGCGGACTGGCAGGTGCAGCGCGAGCGGAAGGGGCAGATGCTCGTGAGCGTCCCCCAGCGCGTCCTGGCCGAGCGGTGCGGGCGCTCCGAGCGCACGATCCGCCGGCACCTGCGCGTGCTCGAGGAGGTCGGCCTGCTCGCTACGGTGCGCGAGGGCACGACGGACGAGTTCCGGCCGAGGGTGCTAGAGGACGAGGGCAACGTCGTGCCTGTCTACCTGCTCCTGCTGCCCGTCAGCGTCCTCGCGGACGTCCCCGGGTGTGAACGCATCGCCGCCGAGCTCGTAGGCGCTCAGAACGCCACAGACGAGCTCGACGAGGACCCGACGACGCCCCCCTCCCCCGGCCCGGGACGCACCAGCGGCGGGCCCTGCCGTCTTTCCCTTGTGGACATAGATGTCCGCCCGCCGTTCACTCCCCTTGGGAGTGAACGGCACCCCCCGCACGCGCGCGAGAACGCGACCCAGACTGAGCCGCTGCGCGGCCCTGAACCCCATGGCGGCGCGGCGCGCCGCGGCCTCCGGGCTGCCGATCGGCACCTTGTGGCCGTGGCCGGGACCGCGACGGGCAGCCCGGAGGAACCGAGGTCCGACTTTTCGCAGGTCAACGCACCCATCGAGCGGCGCTGGCACGCCCACGAGACCCCGCAGACCAGGCCTGAGCGCCTGGCGGCCGCCGACGAGCTGCGCTGGCGGCTGCCCGTCCTGCGACGCATCAGCGCCGCCCACGTCCGCCACGTCGCCCGAGAGTTCTTCCTCGCCGGCTGGAACGTGCTCGACGTCCACTACGCCATCGACTACCGCCCCGACGGCACCCCGGTCCCCCACAGCGGCGACCTCGGCGTGATCCGCCCCGCCGACTGGCTCGCCCACCGCCTCGCCGCCTGGCGCGACGAGACCGGCACCGTCACCCGCTCCCGCTCCCAGCGACTCGCGCTCGAGCGCGCCGAGCAGCGCGCCCGCACGCGGGCGAACCAGGAAGCGGCCGCCATCGAGGCCGCACGCCGCGCCGCCGTCGACGAGTCCCCCGCCGAGGTCGCCGCCAAGCGGACGATCCGCGAGACGATCGCGGCCGCGCGGCCTCCGCAACGGGTAGTCGGGCCTCCCCCAGACACTCGCCCTGCACTCTTGCGCTGAGGCGCCGAGAACCTGACCAGGGGCACGCACGCGTCATGGGTTGCATCGGTTGAATAGGTCGCATAGTCTGACTACATGAACGAGCCGCGATCGCCGAAGGTGATGACCCCGGAGCAGGCCGCCTGGGTTCGCGAGGTTGCGTGGCATCCCCACCATCGCAAGACGTGGTCGGAGGTGCCGGCGCTCTACTCCATGTGCGCGTGTCAGCTGGGGCCCTGCGGCCACTGCGTGCGCGGCGCCCATGGTTCGTGCTCCGGACGCTCCGTCGTGCGCCCTGCCGCGTACCTGACTGCTCGCCGAGGGTCCGCGCTCACGCCGGTCTGGGAGGTCGGGCATCACCACGTCTGGCGGTGCTCCTGCTCCCCGAGCCACCCCGACGGCGCATCGGGCGCCGGGTGGCACATGCCGACGCTCTAATGACTCAGGGTCATAGGTGAAATAGATACACCATCCAAACGAGGCAGAGGAGGGCACATAGGACAGCGAGGTGCCATAGGTCCCCTAGCCCGGCCAGTGCGGAGACTCAGCCGCCCTCATTGGCTGCAAGGCATAGGACCACGCGGTTCCATAGGTCCACGAGTTCCACTAGGACGACTAGCAGTTACAGCAAGACCCGTCAGCCATCCCGGTTACCACACCACGGAGGATCACATGCGCTACCTGCCCACCGCCGAGGACGTCGCCAACATCTGCGACGCGGACCGCTACGCCACCGGCGACGTCGTCGCCCGTGAGGACGTGACGGTGGCCGAACTCATGGAGGCCGGGCGCGTGCTCGACGCCGCCTGAGCCCACCCGCCCCAACGACAGAGCGGCCCCCTGGCGTCTAGCGCCGGGGGGCCGCTCCTGTCAGCGGCCCGGTTACCACGCCAGGCCACAGGGGCACCCTAGCGCGGGAGAGTGAGCGAGGCTGACCACCAAAACCAGGTGCCATAGAACGAATATGCGTGGACCTGGGCGAACCCCGGCCTACGCTGAGGTTGACCACGTTGACCACATCGAGAGCAGGACGGACGGACGGACGGATGACGACGTACACCGTGGCGCTACCAAAGGGCGGGGTGGGGAAGAGCACCACCGCCGCCGAGCTCGCGCGGGAGCTGGGCAGGCGCGGCCGCCGCGTGCTCGCCATCGACCTTGACCAGCAGGGCAATTTCACGACGCGGCTCGGCGTCGGCCGTGAGACCGAGGTCGAGTACGTCGCCGCCGACGTCCTGCGAGGTGACGCGGCACCGGAGGACGCGGCCGTACCCTCCGCCTACGCCGGCGTCGACGTCCTCGCGGGCACGCACGACCTCATCGACGTCGAGCAGGCCCCGCCGGCCGACCTCGTAACGAGCTTGCGCGACTACCTGCCGAGGATGGGGAAGTGGGACGACGTGGTCGTGGACACCCCACCGTCCGTCGGCGGACTCACAGAAGCCGGCCTCGCGGCCGCGGACGTCGTCGTTGTGCCCGTCGAGTCCGCGGTCGAGGCGTACGACCAGATCCACCGCCTCGAGCGAGTGATCGAGGGGCGCCTCGGGCGCCGAGTGCGCCCCGGGCTACAGATCGACTGGCTCGTGCCAACGATGCACGACAGCCGGCGCCTCCTCGATAGGGAAGTCGTCGAGCAGCTCGAGAAGCGCTACCCAGGAAAGGTCACGGCGCCGGTGAGCGAGGCGGTCGCGGTGAAGGACGCTTACACGGCGAAGATGCCCGTGACCGAGTACGCGCCCACGTCGAAGGTCGCGGCGGACTATGCGGCGGTCACGAGGACCATCCTCGGAGGCGCGTCGTGACCCCGCCGAAGCGCCGACGTCTCGGCGACCGTGACGAGGACGCGATCCTCGGCGTGATCGACGAGCCGAGAAGCGACCCGCAGCCCGAGACGCGCACGACGACGCGCACTGCTCCGGCCCCAGCGGCCGCCGCAGAGGCCAAGCCGGCGCCCGTGGTAGCCGCGCCGCCGGCTTCGGGCTCGAGAACCGACAGGAGCGCGACGAAGGCACCACCAGCAGGGCAGCGTCGCCTCGGCACGTACTGGCAGAAGGCAACGTTCGACCAGGCGCGGAGCGCTTACGTCGTGGACCTAGACCAGCTCGACGACCCGCCGGTCGGGTTCGCCCGGTGGCTCGAGCGAGCGATCCAGGCACACTCGGCCCGGACGCCAGCCGAGCGCGCGGCGATCGCCGAGACGCTGGGGGAGGAGGACCGGTCCGGGGTCGGAGTGCAGCGGAACGTCCCGCTCTTCGAGTCGACCATCACCGACGCAGAGTCGGCGGTGACCGCCGACCGTCGCGCCGGACGCGTGCACTCGCTCTCGCAGTTCGTCACGGAGGCGGCACGCCGCGCCATCCGTGACGCAGAACGCCGCATCGGTGGTCCACTGCCGCCTCCACCGGCCCGGCTCCCGACCCGCCCCACTCGCTAGACGCGACTCACGACTCGCGGCCCGGACCGAGCGCTTCGCTCGGTCCGGGCCGTCTTTGCGCCATGTCGACCCACGAGTCCGATCACGCTCCGCGAGAGTCAGGACATAGGTGCACTAGGTGCGCTAGAATGAATAGGTCAGCGCATCTACCGGTTACCACAGCCTCAGAAGGGGACCACTCATGGACCACGACCCCGGTTCGGGTCAGACACGGATCGCCCGGACGCTCACTCGATTCAGGAAGCGCACCACGGCCGGAGCAGCGGCGCAGGAGGGCCCGATGGTCCGGTACCCGCGCTGGCCGGTCGCGCTGCTGGCCGGATCAGCCTTCGTCGCGATCTGGGGAGGCTGGGTCGAGCTCGGGCGCATGTCCGGGTTCGGGCCAGTAAACCTGCTCCCAGGGATCGCAGACCTCGAGGTCGACCTCTCCATCACACTGCCGCTCGGAATGGAGGTGTACGCGGCATTCGCGCTCGGCGCCTGGCTGACGTCCCGCCCGATCCCCGCGGGGGCACGCAACTTCGCCCGCTGGTCTGCGATCCTCTCGCTCATCGTGGGCGCCGGCGGCCAGATCGCCTGCCACCTGCTCGCCGCTGCCGGCGTCGACGAGGCGCCCTGGCAGGTCGTCGTCGTGGTCGCATGCATCCCCGTCGCGGTCCTCGGCCTGGCCTCCGCGCTGCTCCACCAGCTCGGGAAGGGGGAGGAGGGCGCGGGCCGCGCCGTCGGCCCCACGAACCAAGGTGCCGCGACGACCGAACCCCACACGCTCGCGCACTGGCAGGAAGCCGACCCGGGCGAGGTAGCCCCGCACAGCGGGTCTACGTCGCACCTCGTCACCCGCGATTCTGGACCGGACCACAGCAGCGAAGCCGACCCTGACGGCCCAACCGAACCGGACCACACGGACCACGCCCGCGCCGCCTGGACCACGCCGGACGAGCGCACCGCCGAAGTGATCCGGCTCTGGGCCACTGAGGGCGAGCCCGCCGGACGTCGAATCTCGCACCAGGAAATCGCGGATCGCGTGGGCACCTCCAAGTCGACCGTGACCCGGACCCTGAATCGTCACCTAGCGTCGGTCTCGGCGCGTGCGGCGCGCGTGCGCGAGGATGGGCCGACCACGACCCAGACCCCGCTCGTTGCGGCGGCACGAGAGGACTGACTCGGACCATGAGCGACCCCGGCGGAACGTGGTTCTACCCGGAGGTGCCGAGCGTCCCGCGTCGCGAGCGCGTGGACCTCGGCCCCGCCGGGTCGCTCAAGGCCGCTCGGCCGATGCTCCGTGCGGCGCGCCGCGCGCACCGCATCCGCTTCCGTCGCGACCCGCGAGCGATCGGTGCAGCTCTGCTGGTCGTCGTCGCTCTTGCACTGGCAGTGCTCACCTCTGTCGCTGTCGGGCGCCAGAGCCCGGGAGGTGCCGTTGTTGGGGGAGCAGGCGCGGTCGCGGCTGCGGGTGCGGCCGGGCTGCTCCTGATGCGCCGGTACGGGGGGACGCCCGCCGAGGAGTTCCTCGACCGCACGATCCACCACGAGACCCGACTCGCCGCCCAGCTCGAGCAGCTTACGGCCTACGGCTGGACCGTGCTCGCGGACCGGCTCGTGCCCGGGGGAGAGGCTCGCGTTCCGTTCGTCCTCGTCGGCCCCGCGGGCGTCGTAATCGTCACGCCGGCACCCGCCGCCGGGCCGTGGAAGACGGCGCACGACGAGGTCTTTCTCGAAGGGCGGCCGCTGGGCACCTGGGTGCAGACGCGATGGTGGGAAGCGACGACGGTCAATGACGCGATCGGAGCAGCTGCGCAGGACGTGGTCTTCACCGGACCTACGTACCCCGTGATTGCGGTTCCCTCCGCGCAGTCCGGCGCAGACATTCCCAACCACCCTCGACTCATCAACGCTATTCCGGTAATCCCATACCGTCACATCATCCAAGGGATTCTCGACTTGCCGGCACCGCTGCCGCGCGAGGCTGCCGCAAACCTGGCCGTCGTTGCCAGCCAGGTTTGCGTCCCAGCGGGGGTCAAACAGCCGCCGAAATAGACGCAAATTACAAGTTCACAAACGCGCATTGCGCATTGCATTTAGGTGCCGTCGGTTCTACAATAGAACTATTCTCGATGACGACTTGAAGGGGGCGGTCAAAATGGCTGGAAAGGCGACGGTCCAGGTTTACAGCAAGCCCGCGTGCGTGCAGTGTGACGCAACATACCGTGCGCTCGAGAAGAAGGGCATTGAGTACGTTACCGTCGACGTTACTCGCGACGCCGCTGCACTTGCGTTCATCCGCGACGAGCTCGGGTACTTGCAGGTCCCGGTCGTCGTGGTGGGGGAGGAGCATTGGTCGGGCTTTCGACCTGAGCGACTGGCCGCGGTCGTGCGCGACGTCGCGGCGTAGCTCACCACAAGGTCCCCTGGTCGCGGTCAACGTCCCGAAGGCCGGCCGACGTCGCATCCACGACGCTCGTGCCGGCCTTCGCCGCGTCACGCACCGCTCGCGCCCGTCCCGCCGCGCCTCGACGATCCCGGAGCGGACCACCGATCGTCTCGCGGCGCGCGACCCATTCGGCGCGGTTGAGCGCCGCGGACGACGCGCGGAGGTGCGACGGGTTTTGGCATAGCGGGTTGTCGCATCGGTGCGCGACCACGGGGGGAAGCTCGAGCGACCCAGCCCCCACGTGAGCGAGTGCAAACGCGAACCGGTGGGCGATCACAACGCGTCCCTCGCCCAGCCAGAACCGACCGTGCCCCCGGCCGGAGATCGCCCCCAGCCACAGCCAGCAGTCCGCCGAGCCAGTGGTGCGGACGAAGCTCCGATACCGAGCTACGACGCTCGGCGTCGTCGCGGCGGTGGCGAGGTGGACGTCGACGAGGGACGGCATGTCACCCCTCGACGCCCGCGAGGTCGTGCCTAACACCGTCACCCTGTGACCCCTCGCCGAAGCTCTCGCCGCCCGGTGCGGACGTCGGGAGAGGGGGAGCGTTGTCGCTGTCGGAAAGGGCGCGCAGTCGGCGGACCTCGCGCGGCTCGACCTCGAGAAGTTCGGACACCCGAGATGCGCTCTCGCCGAGGCTCAGGAGCCGGGCGACGGCACGCGCGCGCTCGGCGTCGATCGCGTCGAGCTGCGCAAGAAGCGCGCCTCGCTTGTCGTCTGCCACGAAGAACTCTTCCGCGGCTTCCTCCACGGCGCGATCACGGGCCGCTCGCTCCAGGTCCAGCCGCAGTCTTGCCGCCCGTGCTCGCTCGCGTGCTTGAACCCTGCTCGACGTCCTCGCCATTCCAGAACCCCCTACCGTTCGACCGTTCGTCTTCGGCACATGCTACCCGCCCACCCTCCTCGCATGCAGCCCAGCCGAATCGGACACACCTCTTGCACTTCAGTGTGAGGGCAAGCGAGACTGGTCCCGTGACGATCCGCCAGGGGCCCCGGGACGAGGTGACGCGGCGATGATGACCGTGCACGTCCTGCACGCCGGAGACGGATACAGCTACCTCACTCGCCAGGTCGCCACGCACGACGTGAGCCGCGAGCAGGGGAAGTCACTGAGCGACTACTACATGCAGCACGGCAACCCTCCCGGGCAGTGGGTGGGGCGTGGTCTGGACGCGCTGGGCGTCGCCGGAACCGTGCGCGAGGACCAGATGCGCGCACTGTTCGGGGAAGGTCTGCACCCGGAGGCGGACCGCCTGACGGCCGCCGCGATCGCCGCGGGAAAGACCGAAGAGCAGGCGGTTGCGGAGGTCCGGCTCGGACGTCGGTTCCCCCGCTTCGAGCGTGAGGACGACACCTTCAACGCCCGCGTCGCGGAGGCCTTCGCGACCTTCCGTGCTACCCATGACCGCAACCCCGAGGTCGGGATCGAGCGTGACCTCATCCGTTGGACGGTCGCCGGGGAGGTGCTGACCGAGCAGCGTGGGGGAGAGGCCCCGAGTGACGCCGACCGGGCGCGCTTCCTCGCCACACGCGGCCAGGCCGCCCGTCAGCCGGTCGCCGGCTACGACTTGGTCTTCACCCCCGTGAAGTCCGTTTCGACCCTCTGGGCACTCGGCGACGCACAGGTCCGAGAGCAGGTCGCGGAGGCGCACCGAGCGGCATGGACGGAGGCTCTCGAGTGGATCCAGAGCGAAGGAGCGTTCACCCGCGCTGGGCGCGCCGGAGTCGCCCAGATCGACACGCACGGCCTGATCGCCACGGCGTTCGATCACCTCGACTCACGCACCGGTGACCCCAACCTCCACACGCACGTTGCTGTCTCCAACAAGGTGCTCGGGGTCGATGGGAAGTGGCGGGCGCTCGACGGGCGCGTACTGCACGCCTTGGGCGTCGCGGCGTCCGAGCGCTACAACACGAACGTTGAGACGGAGCTGCGCGAGCGGCTCGGAGTCGAGTTCGTCGAGGAGACCCGGCGCGCGGGACGGCAGGGCGTCCGCGAGGTCGCCGGCATCGACCGCGGCGTGCGAGAAGCCTTCTCGCGTCGCCGCGCGAGCATCGAGGACGAGTACGAGCGACTGCTCGGCGAGTACCGCGCCAAGCACGGTCACGAGGCACCTCGCGGAATGCAATTCCGCCTCGCGCAGCAGGCCACGCTTGAGACCCGCGGAGAGAAGGGCGCGGTCGTCTCGCTCGGCGCTCGGATAGCTGAGTGGCAGACCGTGGCTGCTCGCATTCTTGGGAGCCCATCTGAGGTGTCCCGAATGATCCGATCCGCGCTCAACCGAGACGCCGGCGAGGCGCGGGTCGTAGAGGTCGACGAGCTCGCGCAGGAGGTGGTTCAGAACCTCACGACGAAGCGGGCCACGTGGGGCCGGTTCCACCTTGAAGCGGAAGCCCTGCGCGTCGCGCGCGAGAATGTAGCGCGCGGCCAGGAGGTTAGGGCGCTCGTGCGGGACGTCGTAGATCGCGCGACCTCGCTTTCGATTGCGCTCACGCCGCCCGAGCTCAACGAGACGCCGGAGGTTCTCCGGCGCGCCGACGGCGAGTCGGTTTACACCGTCCACGGCTCCGAGAAGTTCACGAGCCTGGCCGTCCTCGAGGCCGAGGACGCGCTCGTGGCCGCGGCACAGAGCGACGCCGGCCTGCGCGTGGACGAGGGGACGTTCGAGCGCGCGACGTCGGAGATTGAGGAATCGACCGGGCGCCGGCTCAACGCCGGGCAGCGCGAACTCGCACGCCGCTTCGCCGCCGGCGGCCACCGGATCGAGGCCGGGATCGGTCCCGCGGGTGCAGGCAAGACGACCGCGATGAAGGCGTTCACGCACGCCGTGGAGACTGCCGGCGGCCGCGTGCTCGCACTCGCCCCGTCGGCGGCCGCGGCCGCGGTGCTCGGCGCCGAAATCGGCACGACCGCGGACACCCTGCACAAGCTCCTCGACGCCCACCGCGACGACCGGCCAACGCCCACGGACCTCGTCGTCGACGAGCGCACCGTGCTCCTCGTCGACGAGGCCGGCATGGCAGGCACGACGGAGCTCGCCGCGGTGCTCGAACTCGCGGTCCGCCGCGGCGCCTCGGTGCGGCTCCTCGGCGACCCCGCCCAGCTCTCCGCGGTCGGTGCTGGTGGCGCGCTGCGCCTGCTCGACGAGCGTGTCGGCGCCGCGCACCTCGAAGAGGTCCACCGGTTCACCGACGCCGCCGAGGCCGCCGCGAGCCTCCGCCTGCGCGACGGTGACGTTGGCGCCGTCGGGTTCTACGTCGACAACCGGCGGGTGGCTGGCGGCAGCCAGCAGGACATGACCGATGACCTCTACACCGCATGGTGGGCCGACAACGAGGCGGGCCTCACCTCGGTCATGGTCGCCGCGACCAACACCGACGTCATCACCCTCGCCAGCCGCGCACGCCTCGATCGCGTGGCCGCCGGCGAGGTCGAACGCGACGGCGTCGAGCTCCACGACGGCACCCGCGCGGGCGCCGGCGACGTCGTCGTGACCCGCAGCAACGACCGCCGTCTCAAGGCCGGACCGACCGACTACGTCAAGAACGGCGACCTGTGGCACGTCACGGGTCGCTCGCGCCGTGGCCACCTGCGCGTGCAGCACACCACGACCGGCGCCCGAACCACGCTGCCCGCGGACTACGTCCGCGAGCACGTCGAGCTCGGCTACGCCGCCACGATCCACCGCGTGCAGGGCATGACCGTCGACACATCGCACACCCTCGTCGGCGCGGGAATGACCCGCGAGCAGATGTACACCGCCGTCACCCGAGGCCGCCGCTCCAACCGGCTGTACGTCGTGGCCGAGGAACTGCTCGAGGTCGACGCCCACGAGCAGCCGGCGCCCGAGCGCGCCGCGGCCGCCGCGCTCGAGAGCGTCGTCGCCCGCAGCGGCGCCGAGCTCTCGGCGACCGAGACCGTCGAGCACGAGTACGACGCCGCCGAGTCGCTCGCGCGGCTCGTGCCCGCGTACGAGGACGCCTACGAGCGACTGCTCGACCCTGACCGCGACGAGCGACTCTCCGCGGCCGCCCGTGCCGCGCTGCCGGAGCGTGCCGACGAGCTGCTCGCGGACCCCGCCTGGCCCGCTCTTGCGGCGCGCGTCGCGCTCCACGAGGCGGCCGGCGCCGACCCCGTCGAGGTGCTCCGGGGGGCGGCGGAAGAGCGCACGCTTGCCGGAGCGAAGTCGCTCGCACAGGTGCTCCACCACCGCGTGGGCGTACCCACGCTGCACGACCTCGACCGTCGCGGACTGCCCGCATGGATCACCCCCGCACCGGACGTGGTCCTTCCCGACGTCGGTGCGCAGGAGGCGCCCGTCGACGCCGAGCGCGCCCGTGCGCTCGAGGTCCAGGCCGCGGCCTGGACCTGGTGGCAGGACCAGCGGAGTCGGACCTCGTGGGCAGACGAGTACATGGCGACGCGCGGCCTCGCCGCGACCGAGTACGGCGTCGCTCCCGCAGGCTGGACCGGGCTCGTCGAGCACCTGGCGGCCGCGGGCTACTCCGACGACGACATGCTCGCCGCGGGCGTCGCCACGACGACCCGTCGCGGAACGCTGGTCGACCGGTTCCGCGACCGCGTCGTCTTCCCCGTGCGTGACGAGCACGGCGACGTCGTCGGCGTGAGCGCCCGGATCAACCCGGCGAGCACCGACGAGCGCGCGCCCAAGTACCTGAACACGCCCGAGACCGTCACGTACCGCAAGCGCGAGCTCCTCCTCGGTCTCGACCCTGAGGCGCGAGCCCGCCTCGTCGCCGGCGCCCGCCCGGTCCTCGTCGAGGGTGCCGCCGACCGTGCGGCGATCCTCGCCGCGGCACCCGACGTCGTCCCGGTCGCCGCGTGCGGCACCGGAGTCACCGAGGAGCACCTCGCCGCGCTGCGCGCTGCCGCAGGCCGCGAGCTGCACGACCTCGTCGTCGCTCTCGACCCGGACGCCGCAGGCCGGAAGGCCGCCGCGAGGGTCTGGGCGATGCTTACACCCGCGGAGGCAGCATCCGCGGCCGCGCTCGAACTGCCCGCAGAAATCGACCCCGCCCAGATGGTCCAGGACCACCGCGGCGACGAGCTCCGTGCCGCGCTCGAGCACCCGAACCGGTCCCTCACGTCCGCCGTCATCGACGCCACGATCGACCGCCACGACCTCACCTATCCCGAAGGGCGCGCGCTCGCGATGCGCGACGCCGCTCACACGGCCGCTGCTCACCTCGAGCCTGTCGCCCTCGCCGGCGTCGCCGCGCACCTCGCAGCCCGCTTCGCGGACCACTACCCCCGTGAGCTCGTCGAGGAGGAAGTCACCGAGGCCTGGCTCGAGCGTCGGCCCCAGCCGGGACCGACCGCCCCGCCTGCCGCGGTGCCCGCCCGGAGCATCGACCCCCAGGTCGCCGCGTGGCTCAACCGGCAGGCCGACATGGTCGCCCGCAGACTCGACCGGCTCGTCGACGACGTCGCCGCTCGACGCACCCCGTGGGCCGGCGCGATCGTCGACGCGCCCGCGACGACCGCCGCCCGCGATCAGTGGGAGACCGCCGTGCGCCACATCGCCGCCTACCGCGACCGCTACGCCATCACCAGCAGCGAGCCGCTCGGCCGCGCCGACGTCGTCGGCGAGCAGGCGCTCGCTCGCCAGCACGCCGCCGCGGCGCTCGACACCGTCGCCCGTGCTGAGGACGAGCCCGCCCTTGCCGCCGCGCCGTCGCGCACACTCGACCGCGCACAGCAGATCCTCGCCGACGCCCGCGCCCGACGTGAGGCCGCCCAACGCGAGGCGGCCGCGCGCGAGGAGGCGCAGCGCCGTCAGCGTGAGGAGCAGGCTCGCGACCAGCACGGCCGCGGCCGCGGGTTCGAGCGCTGACCGTCATGCGGCCGTTGCCTCTCAATCGGCTTCCGCGCGCGGCGTGGACGCTCGCGGTCTCGTTCGCGGGTGAGTGGGACAAGGAAGGTCGAGACCTTGTCCCGCCAGGCTGGCGGCCGAGGATCGCGGCAGCAACCGTCGGCCTCTACGCGCTTTCGTTGCTCGTGATTCCCGGTGCACACCAGAGCAAGGACGGGCGCGTGGTAGCCGTGCTCCGCCGTCAGGAGCGACGGGCGAATCTGCTCATCGGGCTTCGCGCGGCCGCGGTCGGCTCTCCGCTCCTGGTCGCCATCGCTCTTGACCCATCCCGGCTAGCTCCCGCATGCCTTGCTCTCCTAGCCCTCGTGGTCGGGCCCGGGTGGTGGGGATGGAAGACCTCGAGACAGTACCGGCCCGGCGCCCCGAAGGGGTCACCCACCGAGCCACGCGCGACCTGGTCGCTCTCGTCGGTCGGATGCCGACCCGAGGCCCGCGGTCCCTACACGCTGTTCCAGGTCCGCGCGCTCGTGCGCCAGCACGCCAAGCCTGGGGACACGGTCGGTGTCGTGGCCGGCAGTACCGAGACCGCGAAGGCCTACGTCGCCATCGGCTTCGTCCGCGTCGCTGACGACGACCCGCGCATGATCCTCACCTGTCGTGTGTGACTGACCGACCGCCTGTTGGGCGGGTGTGGCCTCCGAGGCTGCGGCGGTCGCACGGCGCCCGCCTTCGGGCGCTTAGGGTACGTACGTGCACCTGCAAGCTGTCCCCTCTGGTCTGCCGAACGTCCCGAACGATCCGGACGCGGCGCTCTCCCAGCTGCTGCGCGAGGGGGTGACGCTCGGTGACTCGTCAGCCTGGCTGCCCGCCCTGCCGAAGTCGAGCGTGGACCTGTTCTTCACGTCGCCGCCGTACGCCGACGCGCGCGCCTACTCGCGTATCCACCCTGACCGCTACGTTGAGTGGTTTCTGCCGTTCGCGCGTGCCATGTACGACGCGACAACTGAGACCGGCTCACTGGTAATCAACATCAAGAACCGAGTGGCGAAAGCTGGCCCTCTGAGGGGGCAGCGTCACCCGTACGTGTACCAGCTCGTGATCGCGCTGCAGAACATGGGCTGGCGGTGGATCGAGACGTACATCTGGGCCAAGCCCAACGCGGTGCCCGGCAAGTTCGGCCCGCGGACCAAGGACGCGTACGAGTACGTCTACCACTTCGCCCGCGGCGCCAAGCCCTACTTCGACCTCGACGCGGTGCGGGTGCCCTACCGCACGACCCAGGAAGAGATCGAGCGACGCAAGCTCGACAAGAACGGACGACGCAACACCGATGCCGGCTTTGGGCGCGACCGGACTACGACCTACAAGCACGGTGGTGCAGACCCCGGGAACGTGCTCTCGGTCTCCCAGACGTACAACCAGCACTACGGCGTCGCCCACACAGCCGCGATGCCGGAAGGCCTCGCCTCGTTCTTCATCCGCGCGATGAGCCCTGAGCGCGGAGTGGTGATCGATCCTTTCGCGGGGGGCGGGACGACGGTCGTCGTCGGGCGGCGGCACGGTCGCCGTACGGGCGGCATCGAGCTCCACCAAGAGTTTGTCACCGAGGCGCGTCGGCGCATCGCTGACGATCGCGACGACGATTTGCCCGGCTACGCCGTCGTGGCGGGCTGAGCGCCATGCCGACCATCAAGGAGACCGTCGACCGGATCGTCAGTGCCAGCAGCTGGGACCAGCGGGTGGCTCAGATCCGTCTGGTGGAGCAGAACCACGGCACGGGTCAGCACGCGGAGATCTTCGCTGACGTGGCGCGCGAGGCGTACGTGCCCCACCTCGCGCCCGACTTCGCCTACATCAACGAGGAGCGGTTTTACGACCGCCCCTACTTCACCGAGGTCTACAACTCGGCGGCGGCTGCTACGCACGACTTCGTCGACGTCACCGACGCGGACCTTGCGCGCGTTCTGAAGGACGATCCGCGTACGCTCCTGGTCTTCCGCACCATGCTGGGGCTGACGCACCAGGAGTTCGCGCACTGCACGACGCTGACCGCCGAGCCGATCGGGCTCAAGGCGGTCAGCGCGAGCAAGATCAAGTCGATGGAGCAGAAGGGCAGCCTTGTTGATGACGCGGTTGCCAAGGTCGTGGCGACCACCGTCACGCAGGTGATGAGCGGCTCGTTGTTCGGTGACCCGGGGGTCCCGGAACTGCGGGTCAAGCAGCAGAAGCTCGACACCGAACACGGCTGGCAGTCGGTTCAGAGCGTCGCGAACGGAGGTGTCCGCTACTCCGACTTCCTCCACCAGCGTCATTACGGGGGCGCGTTCCGCCAGGTCCTGGACGCCACATCGACCAAGCGGGGGAACCTGCTTGAGGACGCCGTCGAACAGCTCTTCCAGGATCACCAGGTGCCGTACATCCGCACCGGCTCGCATAACCAGGGCGACATCGAGGCGCGATTCGAGATCCGCGTACAGCCGGCCCCCGACTTCGTCGTGTTCGACAACGCCGGTCGACTTAGGGCCATGCTCGAGTGCAAGCTCGTCAACGACGGGGGCACCGCCCGGGACAAGGCTCTCCGCTTCGAACGTCTCCGTCAGGAGTCCGTCCGGCTCGGAGGCGTCCCGCTCCTCGCTGTGCTCGCCGGCCTTGGGTGGGCGCGAGTCAACGACACGCTCGGCCCCGTCGTACGCGACACCGAGGGGCGCGTCTTCACGCTCGCAACCTTGCCTGAGATGCTCAAGGTCTCCCCGTTCCCCACCCTCACCGGGACGGCAACCGTCAGCTAGGCCTCGCATGCCGAAGGGCTCCACCCGCCACAGGCGCGTCAGCTAGGCCTCGCATGCCGAAGGGCTCCACCCGCCACAGGCGGGTGGAGCCCTTCGTGTTGCCTACTCCGCGACGAGGTCGCGCACCTGCCGGAGGATGTCGACAGCCTCGGCGTTGATCGCCTCACGCAGCCGCTCGTCGTGGTCGTCACCGGGCAGGTGGGCCGACTCGATGACCTTCCCAAGAGCCGTGGTGCGGTCGTAGATCCGCACCTGCTCGTTCTGGTACGTCGGCATGTCCTCGACGTTGAAGGGCACGTGCCCCAGCCCGCGTGCAGCCAGCGATTCGCTGATCTGCCCGTTGATCCGTTCCGTCAGACGGCCCGCTCCCTGCGCATCGCGCAGGCGCCATGCGGAGACCGTTACCACGCCGCCGTGCTCGTCGACATCGGCCTTGATCCCATCCCATGTGCTGTTCTTGCTCAATTCATAACTCCTTAGGTCGGGCACCACCACGGGTGCAAGAACAACTCTACCACGAGCATGAAGAAAAAAGCAACGACGAGTTTTTCCGGGAGTTCGATCCTGAAGTTCAGGAGCGGGCGGCCGGGCTAGGCTGTCCGAGAAACGACGGCGGTCTCAACCCACCAACGCACCACGAGGGTAGATGATGCGTGGTCGTGGAGGCTGGGATGAGTGTGGTGACGTCGCTGCCAGCGGCAGTACAGGACGTCGTGTGGCAGGCATGGGGCGAGGGCGAGTCACTGCGGCGGATCGCCGATCGGGCCGGCGTCCCGTCGCATCACGTGCGCCGGTACTTGCTGCGTCATGGTGGGGTGCGACCCGCGTTGCCGAGACGCTCCCCACGGCACCTGAGTCCAGGTGAGCGGGAAGAGATCTCGCGTGGGATCGCTGCTGGTCTTTCTGCCCGGGCGATCGCCGAAGGGTTGGGGCGGTCGGCGTCGACGGTCTCGCGCGAGATCGCCCGCAACGGCGGCCGTGACGCCTACCGTGCGACGGTCGCCGATGAGCGTGCCCGCGTCGAAGCCCGGCGGTCGCGGGTGCCGCGTCTCGCGAGCGACGAGCGGCTGCGGGCGGTGGTGCTCTCGCGGCTCGAGCTGGACTGGTCCCCGCAGCAGATCGCGGCGTGGCTGCGCCGCGAACATCCCCACGAGCCGGGCATGTGGGTCTCGCACGAGACGATCTACCGCGCTGTCTATCTGCCGGCATCGCGGAACCTGCCGAAGAGCACGTACCAGCGGCTGCGGTCCGGTCGCACGATGCGCCGGCCCCGGCTCGTGAAGCGATCGCACGGGCGAGGGCATCTGCGCGACATGGTCTCCATCCACCACCGCCCCGCCACCGTGACCGACCGGCTCGAGCCGGGTCATTGGGAAGGTGACCTCGTCATGGGCAAGCGCCCGAGCGCGGTCGCGACCCTCGTCGAGCGCACCACCCGCTACCTGAAGATCGTGCCGCTGCCCGACGGGATCAAGGCCAAGGACGTCAGCATCGCGGTCGCCCGCGCCCTGTTCAACGTCCCACCCGGCATGTGCAAGTCCCTGACCTGGGACCGCGGCCGCGAGATGGCCGACCACGCCTTCCTCAGCGCGCTCATCGATGCCCCGGTCTACTTCTGCGACCCCCGCAGCCCGTGGCAGCGCGGCACCAACGAGAACACTAACCGCCTCCTGCGCCAGTACCTCCCGCGGCGCACGAACATGAACGCGACGAGTAACGACGAGCTCGAACGCATCGAGAGGCTCCTGAACGAACGGCCTCGGCAGGTCCTTGAATGGGCGGCGCCGACGGAGAGGTTTCTTGAGACCGCAGCGGCGGCTCGAGAATTGCGCCGGTCGATGAGCAGATCCGACGCAGGCGTGCGAGCTGTAGCTGAGGAATGAAGCCGGGGCAGGCAATGAGAATCGGCGACTGTGATGTGTCTCTGCGAGACCGCCCACCGGGGATACCCCTTCGAGTCAGGAGGGCGACCAGCGTGGGCGTGGCGCCGGTCTGGGCGCAGCCACGATCACATCGGGCTTGTCACGTGGACGATCCTGAGTGGGCCTTCTTCAGGTGTGGGCGTCTCGAACCCGTCGATGTACGCGATCGCTCGCTCGCGCGACACAGCGATGTCGTCCGGGCCGGAGTTCTCGCGCTGGGCCAACCTGTCCAGGAGGATCGACCGCCTGGTGTCCAGGTAGTAGACGACCGGGACGACGCCGAGGGGGGCGCAGAGCCGCCTGAACTCATCGCGCGAGGCACGGGACCAGAACGAGGAGTCCACGACGACGCCCTTCCCCTGCTTCACACAGTCGACGAGCTTGTCCTGGAGCGTTCCGTTGACGACCTGGCGCGCGTCGTCGCCGATCGGGTGGGTCCGGTGCCCGAGGGCCCACGCCTCGCCGTCGAACGAGACCCTGACATAGCCCCGGGCCTCCAGGCCACGCGCGTAGGTCGACTTCCCCGATCCAGCCGGACCGCACATGAGGATGACCTGGTCCACGTAGCCAACCCTATGCGGGCTCAACGCAGGTGAGGGACAAAGGCGGTGACGCCCGGGTAGGAGTCGAGGGCTGCATGACCACCTACGGCCGGCATCACCCGGAAATCCGCTTGACCATACCGCCGTGCCGTAAGCCGATCCCCTACCGAGACACTCCGCGCACCGATGCGCCGTGAGCAAGCGCGCCGTTCCAGACCGTCTCGCTAGACCCGCCCGCGAATGCGCCCGGTGAGGGTCGCCTATCTGCGACACTCTGGCCATGACTGCGACGCTTATTGGGTACGCGCGCTGCTCGACCGCCGAACAAGACCTCACCGCTCAACGCGAGGCGCTCGAGACGATGGGCGTCCACCCGCGCCGCGTCTACGTCGACCAGGGTGTTACCGGCACCCACCGCGACCGCCCCGGGCTCCGCGAAGCTCTCGCAGCCACCAGGTCCGGTGACACGCTCGTCGTCACCAAGCTCGACCGTCTCGCCCGTTCGATCCGCGACGCGCGCGACATCGTCGACGAGCTCACCACCCACGGCGTCCGACTTCAGATCGGGGCCACCGTGCACGACCCGGACGACCCCGTGGGCCGGCTCCTACTCAATGTGCTCGCGATGGTCGCCGAGTTCGAGGCCGACCTCATCCGCGCCCGCACCCGCGAGGGCATGGCCATCGCCAAGGCCAAGGGCAAGCTCAAGGGCCGCAAGCCCAAGCTCACGCCCGCCCAGGAGCGTCACCTCGTCGACTTGCACCACGCCGGCGATCACACCTCGGCCGAGATCGCCGAACTGTTCAGCGTCTCCCGTGCCACTGTTTACCGAGCCGTCGCGCGAGCCCGCCCAAGGGTATGAACCGCGCGCCCGCCGAGATCACGCTGTTTACTGGACCCGGGACGGTTCAGCTAGATCCGATCGCGACACGTCTCCACCACTTCCTCACCGAGACGGCGGCCGTGTTGGCGACATTGCACGCCAGGATGGGGGCGTGAATCCAGGCACGCAGAGCGGGCGAGGCGATTGCTTCGCTGGACGTCGACGACGTTGGGCGGCTGGACTTTCCCTGACCCTCGTCGCGCTGGTGGGAGCTGCCGCGGCGCTCGACGAGTCGCACAGACCCGGCCTGTTCTATGAGTATGTCGCGCTCCCGGCGCAGGCGCTGTGGACTCTCTCCACCTCCGAACAGGAGGAACGCAAGTATGTGCTCGAACAGGCACGAGAGGTCGCCCAGTGGAACGGGATCCGAAAGGTCGGATGGCCCAGAGTCAACCCGTACAACTCGAATCTCGGCCAGCTACAGACGCCAGAGGGCAGCTTCACCGCGACCCTTGACCCGGAAGCCGATGTACCCGCGCTTGCCCGTCGTCTGCAACCGCTCGTGAATGACGCCGAAGGAGCGGGTGTCCATCTGACTGTCCGTCTTGAGGGCGGAGACATGAGCCCCGTATCGGTCTCTCCCGTCGAGGACGATGTACTCGATGAGGCCCTGCGCACTGCACGAGCCGTCCAGGCGCTCGACGGAGTCCAGCACGTTGCACTCTGGCTCGGAGATCCGAGTCCCGAGGAAAGATGGTCCTTCGCCGTCCCCGCACGGCTCGACGTCATGATTGCCGCGCCAGCGTCTGCAGGATCTCTGATCGACAGAGCAAGGACCGGGGAGGTTTACCTCCTCATCCGGGCGGGCGACTGCGACCTCGCGCTCGACTCGCCACAGAGCCCTGCCTCGCTCACCAACGCGAGGCGTCTCTTCGAGCAGCTCTGCGCGGACCAACGCCTCGGGCGCAGCACGATCACGGTGAGCAATCGCGACGACCTAGGACAAGTACTCGACGAGCCACGCATCTCGGTATCGATCTCCACCGACCCCGCAAGTGCGGAGACCACGGCTGCCGACCTCTGGCCGCTCGTGCGCGCAAGCGGGGTCGCCAGGACCGACTTCCTCGTGAGGGGCGTGGAGTCCGAACACGCCTAGGACCACCGCCGGTTCTGACTTAACCCAGGCAGACCGAGGCACTAGCGTTCTCGAGCAAGCGGTGCGTTGGTCGGTTGAGACCGCCACCGTTTCTCGGACGTCGCACAACCAGGTTCTGCGACGTCCGAGAAACGTGGGTTCTGCATCACGCGGTGTTGCTACGAGTCCCTCTTCGCGAGGTGGGCGTTGAGGGCGGTGCGATCGGCGTCGCCGTCGCGGTCGGCTTGGCGGCCTGGGCGGTGGACGGTGCGATTCGTCGTCCGCGGGTCCATTGGACGGCG
>NZ_JBJXVU010000017.1:0-38816 GCF_046159675.1 Cellulosimicrobium sp. RS
CCGGCGCGGAGCACGTCGTCGGACGCGGCGCGCGTCGCGGCGACGGTCGACCGGATGCCGCCCGCCTCGTACGGACGACCGGCCATGCGCGCCTCGAACTCGGCGGGGCGGTCGCCCGCGAACACGAGGTGGGTGTGCGAGTCGACGAACCCGGGGAGCACCGCGCGCCCGCCCGCCCCCGGCGGCCCCGCCCGCCGCTCCCCGGCCGACCCGTGCCCGGGATGCGGCGATTCGTGCCGACGGGCGGGGCTCCCCTACTGTTCCCGTCGGACGTCCCGCCCGGACGTCGTCGTCGGACGTCGCCGCGGCACGTCCACGCCGGACCGGGAGCCCCGCGGCTCCCGGCGCCCCCGCCCCCGCGCGGCGGGCGCCACCGAAGGAGGACCCATGGCCGTGCGCTTCGTCCCGCCGCCGGGGTGGCCCGTGCCCGCGGGCTTCACCCCGACGACCGAGTGGCACCCGGACCCGTCCTGGCCGCCGCCCCCGCCCGGGTGGGTGTTCTGGGCCGACGACGCCGCTCCCGCGCCCGGGCCCGTGCCGCCCCCGGAGGCGCCCGTCCTGCGCAGCACCGAGCCGCTGCCCGTCGGGTCCGGCGCGCCGACCCGACGGTCGTTGCGCGCCCGCTCGTCGGGCGCGACCCCGGCGGTCGGTCCCGAGGCCGACGCGACGCGCGTCGCGGCCGCCGTCCCGGCCGCCCCGCCAATCCCGGGCGCCGTGGAGGACCACCCCGTGGCGAGCTCGACGATGATCCTGCCCGCGCTCGGCGGGATGCTCGACGACCCGGCCGCGCGCCCGTCGCCCGGCCCGGCCGCCCGCCCGGCGACGCCTGCGCCCGCCGCGCGCCCGACGCCGTCCGCCACCCCGGGTGCAGCCCCGACGGTCCCGGCCCGGGCCGGGCGGTCCGGCGTCGTCCCGGTGGGGCCGCTCGCCCTGCCCGCGGCCGACGACGACGGCGACCACGCGCCGGAGCGGGGGCGGCGCTGGCTCGTCCCGACGGCGGTCGGCCTCGCGGGCGTCGCGGTCGGCCTGCTCGTCGGCATCGGCCTCACGCTCTCGGCGCAGGGCGAGGCGCAGCGCGAGCGGGCCGAGGCGCAGCGCGTGCAGAGCGAGGTCGCGGCGGAGCGCGAGCAGCTCGAGTCCGAGCGGGCCGACCTCGACGCCCAGCGCGCCGAGCTCGACGCCGCGACGGCCCAGCTCACGGAGCGCGAGGAGGCCGTCGCGCAGGCCGAGGAGGACGCGTCGAAGCGCTCGCAGGAGCTCGACGACCGCCAGAAGGAGCAGGACGAGCGCGAGCAGGAGGAGCGTCCGGGGAACGGACCCGGGAACGGCGGCGGCAACGGGAACGACGGCGGTGACGGGGACGGCGGCGGGGGCGGCTGGGACTGGGGCGACTGGGGCTGGTGACCCGGCGGTCTCCACGAACGCCTCACGGACACGTCACCGCTTCCGGTCGCGGAACACACGTCCCTCACCGACAGTGGGAGGCGTGCTGACGCGATCTTCCTCTCCCACCCCCGACAGCGAGACCCCGATCTACGACGCCCTCGTGGTCGAGCACGAGAACATGCTGCCGCTCGTGCACCTCGGCCGGGCGCTCAGCGGGGAGATGGTCACGGTCGCCCGCCCCACGGGGCTCTCGCCCCGCCTCGCGCCCGCGCACGGGGCGCCCGCGCTCCCGCGCCGCCGCCGCGCCGGCTGAGCGCGAGACCGACCCGCCTGCCCGCGGTCGACCCGTCGAGGGTCCGCCCAGGCGCCGGGCCGGTCTCGCGAGGCTCCCTCGCCGGTGCCGGACGCCGTCTACAGCACGTGGGCGAGGAACGACCGCGTGCGCTCGTGCTGCGGGTCCCCGAGCACCTGCTCCGGGCTGCCCTGCTCGACGATGACGCCCTCGTCCATGAAGACCACGGTGTCGGCGACCTCGCGCGCGAACCCGATCTCGTGCGTCACGACCATCATCGTCATGCCGGACCGCGCGAGGTCGCGCATGACGGCCAGCACCTCGCCGACGAGCTCGGGGTCGAGGGCCGACGTCGGCTCGTCGAACAGCATGAGCTCGGGGTCCATGGCGAGGGCCCGCGCGATGGCCACGCGCTGCTGCTGGCCGCCGGAGAGCTGCGCCGGGTAGTGGTCGGCACGGTCGGCGAGGCCCACGCGGTCCAGGAGCTCGGACGCGCGCGCCCGCGCCTGCGCCTTGCTCAGCCCGCGCACCTGGACGGGCGCCTCCGCGACGTTCTCGAGCGCCGTCATGTGCGGGAACAGGTTGAAGCGCTGGAACACCATGCCGATGCGCGAGCGCTGCCGCGCGACGACCTTGGGGTGCAGGCGGTGCAGGCGCGTGCGGCCGTCCTTGGTGACCTCGCGGTAGCCCATGAGCTCGCCGTCGACCCGGACGCGGCCGCCCGTGATCTCCTCGAGCTCGTTGACGCAGCGCAGCAGCGTCGACTTGCCCGAGCCCGACGGGCCGAGCACGACGCACACCGAGCCGCGCGCGACCTCGAGGTCCACGCCCTTGAGCACGTGCAGCTCGCCGAACATCTTGTGCAGGCCCTCGACCTGCACCATCGGGGCGGCGTCGGTGGAGCGGCCCGCCTCCGGGGAGGTCCGGGGCGCCGCGGATGCCGTGTCGTGCGTCCCGCTCACGGGGTCACCTCCAGGAAGGGGTCGTCCTTCGTCGTGCCGGACGCGGCGATGAGGTCCTGCCGGTTCGGCTTGCGCCCGCGCCCGCCCGGGCCGCGCCCGCGGCGCCGCGTCGGCGTCTGCGTGCCGAACCCGCGGCCGTAGTACCGCTCCACGTAGTGCTGGCCGACCATGAGGACGCTCGTGATGAGCAGGTACCAGATGGCGGCGACCATGAGCAGCGGGATCGGCAGGAAGAGGCGGTTGCCGATCGCGTTCGTCGAGTACTGCAGGTCGAGCGTGAACGGCACCGCGAGGACGAGCGACGTCGTCTTGAGCATGGAGATCGTCTCGTTGCCCGTGGGCGGCACGATCACGCGCATGGCCTGGGGCAGCACGATGCGCGTGAGGATCTTGCCGTCCTTCATGCCGAGCGCCTTCGCGGCCTCGGTCTGGCCCGGGTCGACCGACCCGAGGCCCGCGCGCACGATCTCCGCGAGGTACGCCGCCTCGTTGAGCGAGAGCCCGATGAGCGCGCACACGAACGCGGTGAACAGGTCCGCCGTGCGGAACTCGAAGAACTCCGGCCCGAACGGGATGCCGAGGCTCAGGCGCGGGTAGAGCACCGAGATGAGGCCCCAGAACACGAGCTGCGTGTAGATCGGGGTGCCGCGGAAGAACCAGATGTAGCCCCAGCTCACCGACCGCATGACGGGGTTGTCCGAGCGCCGCATGATCGCGAGGAGCACGGCGAGGACGATCGCGATGAGCATCGAGCCGAACGTCAGCACGAGCGTCCAGCCGACGCCGCGCACGACCGTCACGTCGCGGAAGTACAGCCAGACGACGTCCCACCGGAACTTCTCGTTCGTCAGCAGGGCGTTGGCCGCCATCGCGGCGAGCACGAGCAGCAGGGCGGCGGAGATCCACCGCCCGGGCCGGGGGACGGGGACGGCGTGGATGCGGTCGGGGACCGGGTCGTCGGCCGGTCCGGCGGCGGCGCCGCGGGGGGAGCTACCGGTCGTCATGGTGCACCTCGGGGGGTCGGGGCTCGGGGGACGAGCCGGGCCGCGCGGTCGTCGTCGTCCGCGCGGTCGTCCCGGCCACCGGCCGCGGGCGCCGGGTGGGCGCCCGCGGGGCGGCGGGACGGACGGGGCTGGCGAGGGGGTCGTCAGCCGACGGACGGGTTGAGCTCGGCGGTCTCCAGGGCCGCGTCGCCGCTGCCCCAGGCCCCGAGGATCTCCTCGAGCTGGCCGCTGTCCATGAGCGACTGCAGGGCTGCCTGGATCGCGGCGGCGAGCTCCGTGTCGTCCTTCGCGACGACGACGCCCTGCGGCGCGCTGTCGAACACGTCGCCGAGCTGCTCGAGCTGGCCGCCCGTCTGCTCGACGGCGTAGCCGATCACCGGCGAGTCGGCGTAGAGGACCTGCGCCTTGCCGCCCGCGACGTTCGTCGTGGCGTCGGACTGCGAGTCGTACTGGAGGATGTCGATCTTCTCCTCGCCGGCGTCGGTGCACGCCTGGCTCTGCACGGCGATGTCCTCGTCCTGGACCGTGCCCGTCTGCACGGCGACGGTCACGCCGCACAGGCTCTCGGGGTCGATGTCGTCCGGGTTGCCCGACGCGACCGCGTAGGCGGAGCCCGCGTTGAGGAAGGCGATCATGTTCGCCTCCTGCATGCGCTCCTCCGTGATGGTGAACGAGGAGATCCCGGCGTCGTACTTGGTGCCGAGCGCGGGGATGATCGCCGGGAAGTCGGCCGACTGGACCTCGACGTCGAGCCCGAGCGTCGCGCCGACGGCCTTGATGACGTCGATGTCGAACCCGATGGGCGTCTTGCCGTCGGCGTCGATGAACTCGGCGGGCGCGTACTCGGTGTTCGAGCCGACGACGAGCGTCCCCGCGGACGCGACGTCCTCGGGCAGGAGCGCGGCGGCCGCGTCGTCGACCTCGACGGTCGACGGGTCGAACGACGGCGCCGCCGACGTCTCGTCACCGGAACCCGACGTGCTGCCGTCCGTCCCGGTCTGGGACGCGTCGGTGCACGCGGCGAGCAGGAGGGTGCTCGTCGCGGCGAGCGCGACGAGACCGGTGAGGGGGAGCTTGCGCGGGGTCGTACGCATGGTGTCTCCGATCGGTGGGGGCCGGGCAGGGGCAGCGTAGACACCGATCGTCTCCGTCGTGTTACGTCAGCACCCGGCCCGTGAGGGCAGAGGAACGTACGGGGAACAGAGGACCCGGCGGTGCGCGGCACCTGCGCACGAGTGTGGGGCCGTTCGGCCCCGCTCACCAAACCGGCGGGGACATCGAGGCCGAACCGTGACGAACCGCACCCGCCCTCGGCGCGGACCGGCGCGGGCTACGTGTCGCGCGCGGCGGGCGCCTCGTCCTCGCGGTGGTCGTCCTCGTCCCCGGGCGGGTAGTCCGCCCGCTCGGGCTGGGCGCGCAGCCGCAGGATCGCGACGAGCAGCCCGCCCCACACGACGACGATCGCGAGCACGAGCAGGATCACGGCCGAGGTGGTCATCGGGTCTCCTCCCCGTCGGCACCGGCCGGGGCAGTCGTGCGGCCGGCCGTCCCGCGGCCCGACGGCGCCCGGCCCGGTCCTGCAGAGGCGTCACCCGGCGGGTACGGCGGCCAGGGGACGAAGTCGTCGGGGCTGCGGCGCCAGCGCATCGCCGTGAGCACGAGCGCGGCGAGCACCATGAACGCGATCGCGCCCCACCCGACGAGCGCGAGGTACCACGCGGGGTACCCCTCGTAGCCGTCGACGACGAGCGTGACGATCCTGGACACGAGCATGTAGCCGAGCACAAGCGGGGCCAGCACGGCGACGAGCACCTGCCACCAGGGGCCGAGGCGGAACGTCGAGACGGCGTTGAGGTGGTAGCGCAGCTCCGGTCCGCGCCGCAGCACCCACAGCACGAGGACGGTCATGAGCACGGCGGACCCCACGATGCCGACGTTGTTGGCCCACTGGTCGGCGGTGTCGAGGGCGACGAGGCCGGTGGTGGTGGAGAAGAGCAGGATCGAGATGACCGCGCTCACGACGCCGAGGCGCACGGACGCCTGCCGCGGCGTCCAGCCGAACTTCTCCTGGAACCCCGCGGACACGACCTGGAGGATGGACAGGAGCGACGTGAACCCCGCCATGGCGAGGGACCCGAAGAACAGCGCACCGAAGATCGGGCCGCCCGGCATCTGCGACACGATCGCGGGGAACGTGACGAACGAGAGGATCGGCCCGCTGATGCCCTCGAGCTCCCCCACGCCGACCCCCTGCTCGTGCGCGAGGAAGCCCAGCGTCGCGAAGACGCCGATGCCGGCGAGGATCTCGAACGAGGAGTTGGAGAACGCGACGACGAGCCCCGGCGTCGTGAGGTTGGACCGGCGCCGACGGTAGGACGCGTACGTGACCATGATCCCGAACGCGATCGACAGCGAGAAGAAGATCTGGCTGTAGGCGGCGATCCACACGTTGGCGTCGCCCAGCGCCGACCAGTCCGGGGTGAACAGCGCGTTCAGCCCGTCCGCCGCGCCCTCGAGGAACAGCGAGCGCACCACGAGCACCGCGAACGCCACGACGAGCAGCGGCAGGAACACCGTGTTCGCGCGCTGCACGCCCTTCGCCACGCCGAGCGCGAGGACGACGATCGTCACGACCCAGACCGCGACGAGCGGCACGAGCACCGCCGGCACGAACTCGAGGCTGACGCCCGGGTCGGCGAGCCGGAGGTAGTCGCCCGTGAAGAACGCGGCCGGGTCGTCGCCCCAGCGCAGGTCGAACGAGAAGACGAAGAAGCTCACGGCCCACGCGATGACCGCGGTGTAGTAGAGCGCGATGACGAAGCAGATCATCACCTGGAACCAGCCCAGGCCCTCGAGCCACCGCGCGATCCGCCGGAACGCCGTCGGGGCCGAGCCGCGGAAGCGGTGCCCGATCGCGTAGTCGAGGAACAGGATGGGGATGCCCGCGGTGAGCAGGGCGACGAGGTACGGCACGAGGAACGCCCCGCCCCCGTTCTCGTACGCCACGCCGGGGAACCGCCAGATGTTCCCCAGCCCGACCGCCGAGCCGATGGCCGCGATGATGAAGCCGACCTGCCCGGTCCACTCCTCGCGCGGCTTCTGCGTCGCGGGCTCCCCGCCCGCCGTGCCGGTCGCTGCCACAGTTCTCCTCGGTACCTCTGTCGTGCCGTGCCCGCGCGGGTGCCGTGCGGATCGGCGCGGCGGCGAGCCTCTCGGTGCTCGGACGACCGTAGCGACCGGTCGCGCACCGTGCGAGCCGGGGCGCGGCTCTCAGCCCGCGAGCAGGCGCTCGACGTACCCGCCGAGGAAGCGGCCCTGCGGGTCGTACCGCTGCGCGAGCGCGCCGAAGTCGTCGACGCGCGGGTAGAGCGCCGCGACGGAGCCCGGGGCGTGGACGAGCGCGTGCGAGAGCTTTCCCCAGTGCGGGCGCGCGCCGAGCGGGAGGAGCGCGGCCTCGACGTCGGGCAGGACGCGCGCGACGTCGTCGGGCAGGGGCTTCCACGTGAGGTGCACGCCGACGGTCGGGCCGTCGAACGGGCTGAGCCACAGCGGCTCGGGGTCGGGCGCGACCGTGCGGATCTCCCCCACCTGGAGCAGCGGGGTGACGCGCGGGCCGAGGTCGCGCATCGCGGCGAACGCCTCCTGGGCCCGGGCGCGCGGCACGAGGTACTCCGACTGCAGCTCGGCGCCGTTGCTCGGCGTGAAGTCGAGCCGGAAGTGCGGCAGCCGCTCGTTCCACGGGCCGGGCTCGCCGAGCTGCGGCGTGCAGTGCACGGGGTCGATGCCGGGCAGGGGGTGCAGCATCGTCGTGGCGGGTGTCGCCCCGAAGAGGTCCGCCCGCGCCGCGCCGGCCTCCCCCGGGGTGAGGCGCGACTTGCGCCAGACCTGCTGGACGCCGTCGGGCCCCCAGTCCGTGAAGAGGCTCACCGAGTACGCCGACGCGGTGATCTCGTCGTAGTGCGCCGTCACCGCGTCCCACGGCAGCCCGACGTGCACGTCCTGGCGCACGTCGAACGTCGGGACCGTCTCCAGCTCGACGCGCGTCACGACGCCCAGCGCCCCGAGCGCCACGACCGCGCCGGGGAGGTCCGCGTCGCCGCGCCGCAGCGTCCGGCGCCCGCCGTCGCCCGTGACCAGCTCCAGCCCGACGACGGCGCTCGCCAGCGAGCCGACCGCGTCGCCCGAGCCGTGGGTCGCCGTCGCGACCGACCCCGCGACCGAGATGTGCGGGAGCGACGCGAGGTTCGCGAGCGCCCGCCCCGCCGCCTGGACGTGCCGCGTCACGTCGCCGTACCGCAGGCCCGCCGCGACCGACACGACGCCCGAGGCGGGGTCGACCTCGACGGGGGCGCGGCCGTCGTCGTACCGGTCGAGGACGACGTGCGTGCCCGTCGTGTCCGCGACGTCCCCGAACGAGTGCCGCGACCCCAGGGCCTTGACGCGCGCCGACCGCCGCACGACGTCGGCCAGCTCCTCCGGCGTCGCGGGGTGCGCGACCTCGGCGGACGCGTAGGTGAGGTTCCCGGCCCAGTTCGCGAGACGCAGAGCGCCAAAGTCCGTCACGCCCACCACCCTGCCACTCCCCCCGCCCAGACCACCCATCCCCCGCCCCCGGTCTCACCACCCCGAGCACGGGGTCGGCGACCGTCTCGGGGCCGGTCCGGTCGCGGATCCGTGCTCGGCGGCTCGTCACGCGAGGAGCGTGCCCCAGTGGGTGCGCACCGCGTCCACCTGGGCGGCGAACGCCTCCTCCTCCGCGAGCGACGGCGCGCGGCGCCACTGCGGCTCGACGACGACATCGCGCGTCCCGACGACCCAGTGCCACCGCCCGACGACGACGCCGTCGACCGCGACGGCATGGATGAAGGACCCGAGCCGGTCGCCGAGGTCGACGCCGTCGGCCACGACGACCCTGCGCGACTCGCCGAAGGACTGGAAGAGCTCGTCGTAGCTCTGCAGCAGGTCGACGACCGGCCGGGCGGGGTCGCCGTCGGGCGCGAGCGCCCCGACGAACGGCGCCGGGTCGAGCACCCGGTCGCCGGGGTCCGCGAGCCGCCAGAGGGTCAGCCCGTCGAGCGCACCCGCCCCGGGCACGGCCACGACCTCGTCGTCGAGCAGGTCGAGCGCGCGCCGCACGTCGGTGAGCGTGAAGCCCGACCACTGGGCGACGTCCTTGACCGTCGCGTACGCGCGGCTCGCGAGGTAGCGACGCAGCAGCTCGACGAGCGCGGCGTCCCGGTCGAACCGCTCGCCGAGCGGCCCGTAGCCGGGCGGGACGCGGTCGTCGAACGCGGCGTACGTCTGCTGCTTGCCGTCGAGCGGCCCGCTGACCAGCAGCCGGTCGAGCTCGGCGCGCATGAGCACGTAGCCGAGCGCGATGCCCTCGAGCGGGCGGCCGTGCGCAACGAGCAGTCCCGCGAGCTCGCAGCGCGTGCGGGGCCGCTCCTGCACGGCCGCGACGACGAGGTCGGTCTCCGGCCCGTGCCCGGCGGTCCCCACCTGCCGGTACAGCGTCCCGTTGGCCTGGTGGACGCGGGGCGCGCTGAGCTCGAGGAGCCAGCGTGCGTCGTCGGGCCGGACGAGGTGCCACGTGGGCCGCAGCACGTGCGTGCGCAGCACCTCCCCGCGGTCGCACGCGGCGACCGCGCCCGCCGCACCCGGCCACGCGTCCGGCCGCAGCCGCCGCGTGAGGCCCCACAGGGCGGGGTGGAACTCCTGCCCCTGCACCGCGACGAGGTGCCCGACGGCGGTCGGCACGTCAGGCAGGTCGGGCGAGCGGAGCCGGTGCGCGGCGAGGCGCGCCGCGAGGACGCGGCGCCCGTCGACCGCCTCGGTGCTCACGACCCCGCCCCGGTCACGACGGTCGCGCTGCCCCGGTCACGAGGCCACCAGGTCCGCGGCGACGACGTCGGTCCCCGTCACCGCGACGCGCACGCCTCCCTCGACGGCGGACACGGAGTCGAGCGCGACGCCGTCGGGCAGGTCGAGCGGGACGCGCAGGTCGGACAGCGCGCCCGAGAGCCCGGACGGCAGGTCGTCGACCGAGACCGTGCCGAGGCCGGTGCGGACGGCGACGACGTCGACGGCGAGCTCGGCCGGCCCGGACACGCGCGGCGTCACGTCGACCGTGATCGTGGTGCCCAGCAGCTCGAACCCCAGGGACAGCACGCCGCCGGTCGCGGTGACGTCGACGTCGAGACCGCTCTGCTCGGCGACCACCTGCTGCAGCGACTCCGCCGCGATGACG
The DNA here is from genome assembly GCF_046159675.1 of Cellulosimicrobium sp. RS. NCBI lineage: Bacteria > Bacillati > Actinomycetota > Actinomycetes > Micrococcales > Promicromonosporaceae > Cellulosimicrobium > Cellulosimicrobium sp. RS. Next base: position 9,892 of record NZ_JBJXVU010000017.1, read on the forward strand.
CCCGACGCCGTGCCGGACGCGATCCGGTACGGCTCCGACGTGCTCACGCCGTCGGCCTCGACCTGGAGGTCGGAGATCGCGTAGCCGCCGAACGACGCGGAGTCCGCGGAGCCCGTGACGTGTGTCAGCGAGCCGCGCACGAGCTGCGTGAGGAACGGGAAGCCGGTGATGTCGATCTGGGCGCCGGACACGTCGTCGGCCTGCTGCTCGAACGCCGTGACCGCGCCGCGCTCGGTGGCGCGCACCGCCACCCGGTCGGCCACGACGGCGACCGCCACGAGCACCACGAGCGTCACGAGCAGGCCCACCAGTCGCTTCATGCGCCCCACCCTAGGTCCGCCGACCACGACCTTGCCGTCGTTCTGACGCTCGTGGCGCCGACGAGGTCGTGCTCGACGCGGGGTGTCGTCGTTCTCGGCCCGGACGTAGATTCCGAGCATGACCACTCCTCGGCACCCCTTCCGCATCGGCGTCCAGCTCCAGCCGCAGCACGCCGACTACGCCCAGGTCCGCGACGCCGTGCTGCGCGCGGAGGACCTGGGCGTCGACGTCATCTTCAACTGGGACCACTTCTTCCCGCTCACGGGCGACCCCGACGGCAAGCACTTCGAGTGCTGGACCATGCTCGGGGCGTGGGCCGAGCAGACCGAGCGCGTCGAGATCGGCGCCCTCGTCACGTGCAACAGCTACCGCAACCCGGACCTCCTCGCCGACATGGCGCGGACGGTCGACCACATCAGCGGCGGTCGTCTGATCCTCGGGATCGGGGCGGGCTGGTTCGAGAAGGACTACGACCGGTTCGGGTACGAGTTCGGCACCGCGGGCGGCCGCATCGCCGACCTCGCCGCGGCGCTCCCGCGCATCAAGGCCCGCTGGGCGGCGTCGAACCCGGCTCCGACCCGGGACATCCCGGTGCTCGTCGGCGGGGGCGGCGAGCGCAAGACGCTGCGCGTCGTCGCGGAGCACGCGGACGTCTGGCACTCGTTCGGCGACGCGGAGACGCTCGCGCGCAAGAGCGCGATCCTCGACGAGCACGGCGCGGCCGTGGGTCGCGACACCGCCGCGTTCGTCGAGCGCTCGGTCGCCGTGTCCCGGCCGCCGGCGGAGTCCGCGGACGCGCTCGTCGCCGCGGGCGCGACCCTGTTCACCGTCGGCACGAGCGGGCCCGACTACGACCTGTCCCTCGTGCGCGAGTGGATCACCTGGCGCGACGCCCAGGGCTGACCCCGGCGCTGCCCGCGCCGCCGGGGTGCCGAGCACGGGGTTTCTGTCGCTCCGACGCCCAGGACGACAGCAACCCCGTGCTCGGCGGGACGGTCTGGTCAGAAGAGGGCGCGCGCCAGGTTCGACAGGGCCGCGTGGACCTCCGAGCGCAGGCCGTCGTCGGCCGCGACGACCGCCACGCCGACGCCGACCACGACGAGCAGGAGCCCTGCGCGCCACCACCACGCCGATCGGTGCACCGTCCGCCCTCCCGTCCTGTCGCTCTGGTCCCGTCGCTCTCGCCCCCCGCCGTCAGTACGACAGTGTGCGCCAGGGCGACGACTCGGTGTCGTGCAGCCGCCGGACGGCGCGCCCGATGACGCCGAGCGCGCCGCACACCTGCACGACGCCGCGCTCACTCTCGCGGGCGCGCTCGACGACCGGCTGGAGCACGCGCGGGCCCGGCGCGGGCTGCCGCCGCCCGGGCCGACCGCGCCTGACCCGCCGCACGTCTCAGCATCCGATCACGTACGCCGTGCGGGAACACGCGGCGCACCACCGGTGGTTGCCGCTGTCATGGCCTCCACCCCACCCGCGACCCCGGCGCCGACCGCGCCCGTCGCCGCCCGCCCGGGCACCGCACCCTCGCCGAGCCCCGCGGCCCGCACCGGGCGCATCAGCGCCGGTCTCGTCCTGCTGCTGTCCGCGCTCACCGCCGTCGGGCCGCTGACGATCGACCTCTACCTCTCCGCGTTCCCGCGCATCGTGGACGAGCTCGGCACGACCGAGTCCCGCGTCCAGCTCACCCTCACCGCGACCCTCGCGGGCCTCGCCCTCGGTCAGCTCCTCATCGGGTCGGTCTCGGACGCGGTCGGTCGCCGCGCTCCCCTGCTGGTGTCGCTCGCCGTGTACGTGGCGGCGTCCGTCGGGATCGTCTTCGCCGGCTCGGTCGCCGCGCTCACGGGCCTGCGGTTCGTCCAGGGCCTCTCCGCGGCCGCCGGGATGGTGCTGTCCGTGGCGATCGTGCGCGACTCGTTCGAGGGCTACCAGATCGGCAAGGTCATCGCGCGGCTCATGCTCGTCGTGGGCGTCGCGCCCATCCTCGCGCCGACCATCGGCGCGCAGTTCCTGCGTCTCGGGTCGTGGCGCGGCATGTTCGTCGCGCTCGCCGTCGTGGGGGCCGTGCTCTTCGTGCTCGTGCTCCTGCGGCTGCGCGAGACGCTGCCCGTCGAACGCCGCCGCAGCGGCGGGACGGTCGCGGCCCTGCGCTCGTACGGCTCGCTCCTCGGGGACTGGTCGTTCATCGGCCTCGCGCTCATCGCCGGCTTCTACATGGCCGCGATGTTCACCTACATCTCCGCGTCGACGTTCGTGTTCCAGGACTTCTACGGGATGTCCGCGCAGCAGTACGCGATCGTCTTCGGCGTGGGCGCGGTGTCCGTGACGGCGGGCAGCCAGATCAACGGCGCGCTCGTCGGGCGCGTCACGCCCGAGCGCATCCTCCAGGGTGCGGTCGCAGCGGGGTTCGTCCTCTCGGGCGGGCTCCTCGTCGCCGCGCTCGCCGGGGGCGGGCTCGCGTGGCTCGTCCCGCTCATCGTGCTCACGCTCGGCACCGCAGGCTTCGTCATGCCGTCCGTCCCGGCCATCGCGCTCGAGCGCAACGCGCACCGCGCCGGCAGCGCCGCGGCCCTCATCGGCGCGTTCCAGTTCGGCGTCGGGGCGGTCGTCGCGCCGGTGACCGGCCTGCTCGGCGGGTCTCCGCCGGTGACCATGGCCGCCGTGATGTTCGGCGTCGTCGTGGTCGCGGGCGTCGTGCTGCTCGGCCTGCGGCACACGTTCGGCGCACCGCTCCCGGCCGACGCCGCGGGTTCCCTCGGGGCTCCCGACCCCGCCGTCGGCGTCCCCGCCGCGTCCGCGGACCTCCCGGACGCTCCCGTCGGGGCTACCCTCCCGTCCGCCGACGCGCCCCACGACGGCGCTGTCTCGGCTACCGACGCTCCCCACGACGCTGCGGCGCTCGCCGGCGCGACGGCGCCGACGACCCACCGGGCCTGACGGCTGACCACGGCCCTGCCGCCCGCTGAGCACGGGGTCGGCGACTGGATCTCGCGGATGTCGGTCGCCGATCCCGTGCTGGGCAGACGAGACGCGGGCGGGTGGGGGTCCGGGCAGGATGGGCGGGTGACGCCCGACGACCCCGCCTACCCGCTCGCGGCCCGGACGGCGCCGACGCTCGCGGCGCTGGACGCCCACCTCGTCGAGTGCCGGGCGTGCCCGCGACTCGTGGCCTGGCGCGAGCACGTCGCCCACGTCAAGCGGGCATCGTTCCGCGACGACGACTACTGGGCCCGCCCCGTCCCCGGGTTCGGTGACGAGCAGGCGGGGATCGTCGTCGTCGGGCTCGCGCCCGCCGCGCACGGGGCCAACCGCACAGGACGCATGTTCACGGGCGATCGCAGCGGCGACTTCCTCTTCGCCGCCATGCACCGCACGGGCCTGGCCAACCAGGCGACGTCGGTCTCCGCCGACGACGGCCTCCGCCTCACCGGGATCCGCGTCACCGCGCCGGTGCGGTGCGCGCCCCCGGACAACAAGCCGACTCCGGAGGAACGCCGCCGCTGCGGCCCGTACCTCGCGCGCGAGGTCGAGCTGCTGGGCGCGACGGTGCGGGTCGCCGTCGTCCTCGGCGGCTTCGGGTGGCAGGCGCTGCTCTCGACGCTCGCCGAGCAGGGCTGGGCCGTGCCGCGTCCGCGGCCCCGGTTCGCGCACGGTGCGGAGGTGACGCTGCGCCGGGCCACCCCTCGCCCCACTCCGGGGGCGTCCCTCCCCGGCGTCGTGCCCGACGGCGGCCCCCCGCCCCCGGAGCAGACCCTCACCCTGCTGGGGTGCTTCCACGTGAGCCAGCAGAACACGTTCACCGGCCGGCTCACCCCGCAGATGCTCGACGACGTGCTGCTCCGGGCGCGCGAGCTCGCGGGCCTCGGCGCACCGGCCTGACGTGCGCGCGCTCGCGACCGCGCACGGTGGCGAGCCGCCGGACTCTCCGGGCCGCGAGCCCCGACCGCCGCTAGCGGGCGGCGGTGGCCGGGGACTGGCGGCGCGGTGCGTCGGCCCAGCGGCGGCGCTCCGCCACGCGCGGGGCGACGCGGCCGACGAGACGGAGCTGCTCCCGGCGCGCGATGACCTCCATGCGCCGCAGCTCGCGCTCGAGCGGGGACGATGCTGCTGACATTGCTGCTCTCCTTCGACGGCTCCCGGACGACGCCGCCGGACGCGGCCGTTCCCGGGAGAGGACGCGACGACCGGCCCGTCGCTCTGCTCCTCGAGGAGGGACGGACACGCGGCCGGTTCGTGACATCCCGACTCCTGGGGTGATGTCACGGCCTCCGTGGTGGTGCGCCCGGCCACGCCTCGTCCGGCCGAGCTGTGAGCAGCAGCCCTGCACCCCGGGCCTGGGGTCCTGAGCCCCAGCCCCGAACCGTGAGCCCGGAGCCCGGAGCCCGGAGCCCGGAGCCCGGAGCCCGGAGCCCGGAGCCCGGAGCCCGGAGCCCGGAGCCCGGAGCCCGGAGCAACCCTCGGGAACCCACGCGCCGGCTACGCCGTCGGGAGGGCGGACTCCTCGTACTGCTCGACGAACTCCCCCGTCGGCGGGATGGGCGTGATGACGTCCAGGAGCACCCCGTTCGGGTCGGCCGTGATGAAGTGCCGCTGCCCGAACGCCTCGTCGCGCAACGAGCGCAGGATCGGCAGTCCCGCGGCGACGAGGCGCGCGTGCACGGCATCGACGTCCTCGACCTCGAGGTTGAGCAGGAGCCCGCCCGCGCGACCCCGGCCGCTCTCCGGGATCGTCTCGTGGTCGCCGTCGAGCACGGCGAGGTTCACCGACGCGTCGTGCGCGGACTGGAGGTGGACGTACCAGTCGCTCGTGAAGAGCGGCCGGAAGTCCAGGTGGTCGCGGTAGAACGCGACGGTCCCTGCGACGTCGCCGGTCATGAGCACCGGGTACCAGCTCGTGATGCGCACGGTCTTCTCCTCGTCGTCGGCGACCGGGTGGTCGCAGAAACCAACAGGCTGTATGTATCGAGGATGGCCTACAGTCTGTCGGTATGCAAGAGCGCCGCCGGACCAACGCCGAACGCACCCACGCGACCCGCGCGGCCCTGGTCGCGGCCGCGCGCGACCTCTTCGTCCGCGCCGGGTACGCCGCGACGTCGACGCCCCAGATCGCCGCCGCCGCGCACGTCACGCGCGGCGCGCTGTACCACCACTACGCCGACAAGCAGGACCTCTTCCGCGCCGTCGCCGAGGCCGAGGCGGAAGCGGTCGCCCGGGAGATCGAGGAGCGCACCGCCGCGGATCCCGGCACGGCAGCCGCGGAACGACCGGACACGCCGGACACCCCATACGGCCCGGACGCCCCGGACGCCCCGGACGCCCGCGCGATGCTCGTGGAGGGTGCGCGCGCCTACCTCGACGCGATGGGTGAACCCGGCCGCACGCGGCTCCTCCTCGTCGATGCACCCGCCGTGCTCGGCCCCGCAGAGGCCGACGCGCTCGACGCCCGCCACGCGCGCCGCACCCTGCGGGAAGGGCTCGGCGCGGCGCTCGGCGCCCAGCCCGGCGGGGGCAGCGCGAGCAATGGCTCCGGCGCGGGCGACGACGTCGCACGAGACCTCGCGGACGAGGAACGTCTCGACGCGCTGACGCTCCTGCTGTCCGCGGCGTTCGACCGCGCCGCCCTCGCGCTCGACGCGGGCGCGCCGCCGGGACCGTTGCGGGCTGCCGTGACCGAGCTCGTCGACCGCGTGTGCGCGCCGTCACCAGGACCGCGCCCTCGGTCCTGACGGACGGCGCAGCCCTGGTCAGGCCCGCACGCTGAGCGTGCTGCCGCCGCCGGGGAGGCGGCGGACCTCGACGCGCTCCGCGACGGACTGCTTGAGCGCCTCGACGTGGGAGACGACGCCCACGACGCGCCCGCCCGCGCGGAGCCGGCCGAGCGCCGCGAGGACGGCCTCCAGCGTCTCCGGGTCGAGGCTGCCGAAGCCCTCGTCGACGAACAGCGTCCCGAGCTCGATGCCGCCCGCCTCGGCCGTGACGACGTCCGCCAGCCCGAGGGCGAGACACAGCGACACGTAGAACGTCTCCCCGCCGGACAACGTGCGCGGGTCGCGCTCGCGCTCCGTCACGTGGTCGAGCACCTTCATCGCGAGGCCGCGCTTGTGCGCCCGCACGTCCTCCCGCGTCGCGCTGCGCACGAGCTCGTACCGCCCCGACGACATCTCGGCGAGGCGCTCGTTCGCCGCCGCGACCACGTCCTCGAACCGCTGCACGAGCACGAACGTCGCGAGCGAGAGCGCGTGCGCGTTGTCGCCCGTGCCCGACGCGAGCGCGGCCATGCGCGCGACCGGTCCCGCCGCGTCCCGCGCCGCGGTCCAGCCGTCGACCGCCGCCCCGACGGCCTCGGCCGCCGTCCGGGCCGCCTCGGCCCGGCGGGCGACGAGCTCGTGCTGCCGCGCCGCGGCTCCGGCGACGGCCTCTGCCTCCTCGACGGCGGCGCGCGCGCCCGCCACGTCGGCCCGCGCGTCCTCGGGCAGGTCGGCGAGCGCCAGGTCCGCAAGACCGGTCGCCGTCGCGGTCCGCGCGGCGTCGTGCTCCGCGACGCGCTGAGAGAGCGTGTGCAGTTCGGCGTCGTCGAGCACCGCGGCGAGCGCCTCGGCCGCGTCCGCGAAACCGGACCGTGCGACGAGCGCGGCGACGTCGGCCGCACGCTCCTCGCACGCCCGCTGCGCGGCGGCAACGGCGCTGCCCGCGTCCGCGAGCGCGTCGATCGTGCGCACCCGGCCCTCCAGCGCGGCCGCGAGCACGGCGACGGGGTTGCGCGCGCCGCCCTCGCCGGCGAGCGGGTCGGGCAGGTCCACGAGCTCCACGAGCGGGCCCGCCGCGTCGAGCTCGGCGCGGATCTCGGCGCGGTCGCGCGCGAGGGCCGCCTCGATCTCCTCGAGCCGCGCGGCCGTGCCCGCGACCGCCTCGGCGAGCCCGGCCGCCCGGGCCTCCAGCGCACGCGTCTCCGCGTCCAGCTCTTCGAGCTCGCGCTCGGCCTCGGCGCGCTCGCGCTCCGCGGCGCGCGCGGCGGCCACCAGCTCCTCCGCGTCCGCGACCCGCTGCCCGGCCTCCTGCGGGGTCAGGCCGTCGGCGTCCCGACGACGAGCCTCGCACCGCTCGGCGAGCACCTGCGCCCGGGCCGAGACGTCGTGCAGCAGGCGCTCGGCGTCCGCGCGCTCCCGCTCGGCGCGCTCGACGTCCTCGACCGCCGGGTGGTCCTCGGCGAGCGGCGCCGGGTGCGGGTGCTCGGCCCCGCCGCACACCGGGCACGGCTCGCCGACGGCGAGGCCCGCGGCGAGCTCCCCGGCCAGACCTGCGATGCGCGCGGCCCGCAGCCGGGCCTCGTGCTCCACCGCCTCGTGCGCCCGGGCCGCGGCCCGCGCCCGCTCGGCGTGCGCCTCGGCCGCCTCGGTCGCGAGCGCCGCCGTCTGGCGCGCCGCCTCCTCGACCGCCCGGGCGCGGTCAGCCCGCTCGCGGAGCACCCCGAGCTCGCCCGCGGCCGCGGCGAGGGACGCGACGCGCGCGCGCACGGCGTCGCGGCGCGCCGGACGCGCGTCGAGCTCGGCCAGCACGCGACCGCGCTCCTCCGTCGCCTGCGCGACCTCCTTGCGCCCGTCGGCGAGCTCGCGGTCGCGCCCGGGCAGCGACGCCCCCACCGGGACGAGCCGCGCCACGCGGACGGCCGCCGTCGCGACGTCGGCGCGCAGCGCCTCGAGCGTCGTGGGGTCGGCGTCGGCGAGGACGGCGGGCGCCCCGGTGCGCGCGAGCGCGAGCCGGTCGAGCGCGGCGCGCAGGGTCTGCTCGGCGCGCGCGAGGCCCTGGGCGGCCGGAGCGACGACCGCGGCACGTGCCGCCGCGTCCGCCCGACGGCGACACTCGGCCACCGCCGCCTCCTCCCCGTCGAGGCGTGCCGCGTCGGCCCGCAGCCGGGCTCGCCGCTCCAGCGCGTCGTGCCGGGCGCGCTCGTGCTCGAACCGCTCACGCGCGGCGGCGAGCGTCGCGTCGGCCCCCGCCGCACGCTCGGCCAGCGCCGTGGCCTCGGTGTCGAGGCGCCCGACGTGCGCGACGGCGAGCGCGTGCACGCCCGGCGCCGCCTCCGCAGCGGCCGGGGCGTCGTCGTCCGCCCTCCGCAGCCGGTCGTCGTCGTCCGCCGCCTCGCGCAGCCGCCGCGCGTCGTCGGGCCCGAGCCCGGCGGCCCCCGCGAACCGCTCCGCCGCGCCCACGACGCCCTGCCGCGCGGCGTCCGTGCGCGAGCGCGCCGCGCGCGCGAGCTCCGCCAGGCGCGCCGCGGCGCGGTGGTAGAGCTCCGTGCCGAAGACCTTCTGGAGCAGCACGGCCCGGTCCTCGGGCTTCGCGCGCAGGAACGTCGCGAACTCGCCCTGCGGCAGCACGACCGTCTGCACGAGCTGGCGCCGGTCGAGGCCCACGAGCCGGCGGATCTCGTCGCCCGCCTCGTCGAGCCGTGCGGACAGCAGCTCGCCCGCGGCGTCCTCCACCGCGTCCGGCGCGTCGGTGGGTGGCACCTCGGCGAGCCGCCAGAGCCGCACCGAGGCCTGCTGGGTCGTGGTGCCGGTGCCGCGCTTCTTGGGGCGTCGGTACTCGGGCGTGCGCCGGACCCGGAAAACCCCCGCCGGGACCTCCAGCACGAGGTCGACGTACGACTCGACGTCCGGTCCCGCGAACGCCGAGCGGAGACGGTCGTCGCTCGCGGCGTCGGAGGCGACCTTGCCGTAGAGCGCGAACACGATCGCGTCGATGATCGTGGACTTGCCGGCGCCCGTCGGCCCCTCGAGGAGGTAGATCCCGGACGCGCCGAGCGCCGCGAGGTCGACGTGGTGGCGGCCCGCGAACGGGCCGATCGCCTGGAAGGTCAGGGAGTGCAGGTGCATCAGGCGCTGCGCTCCTCGGCGAGCGCGAGCTCGAACGCCTCCCGCAGCACGACGACCTCCGCCTCGCTGGGGGCGTGGCCGGAGACGTGCTCGACGAAGTCGCGCGCGACGTCCAGCGGGTCGCGCCCCGGCCCGACGGCGGTCACGACCTCCCGCTCGGCGACGCGCGGCGGGCGGTGCGTCACCTGGAGCGCGTGCGGGAACCGGGACCGGACGCGGGCGTACAGCTCGGCGGGCCGGACCGGGTCCGTCACGACGACGCGCAGCCAGTCGTCGACGTGCGGCTCGCCCGCCTCCCCGAGCAGCTCGTCGAGCGGGCCGGTCACCTCCGCGAGGCGGCGCGGCACGGGAGCGGGGACGAGCTCGACCGCCGCGTCGGCGTCCGTGCGGAGCCGGTCGACGTCGACGAGCGCGGTGGACTTGCGCTGGTGCAGCTCCGAGAAGGAGAACGCGAGGGGCGAGCCCGAGTAGCGGGCGACGGTCGCCACGCCGCCCCCGGGCTCCCCGCCGCCGACCTCCGGGACGGTGACCCGCTGCGGCCCGTGGAGGTGGCCGAGCGCCACGTAGTCCACCCCGCGGCCCGCGAACGCGGCGGCCGGGACGGCGTCGACGCCGCCGACGCGGATGTCGCGCTCGGAGTCCGACGCCAGGCCACCCACGACGAACGCGTGCCCCACGACGACCGCCCGCACCCCCGGGTCCGCGGCGCGGCGCCGCGCGAGGTCGGCGCCTACCCGGCGCAGGGCCGCCCCCATGACGGCCTCGTGGGACCGCGCGAGCGGCCGCGGCCTCACCGGGTCGCCGCCCACACCTTCGGCGCCCGGAGCGTCGGCGTCCGGCGCGTCCGCGGCGTCCGCGAGGACGTGGCGGGCCGTGTCCGGGTCCAGGTACGGGAGCGCGTAGACGAGCAGCGGGGAGCCGTCACCGTCTGTCGAACCGGGGCGCGGGCCCAGGACGACGGGCGCACCGACGTCGGCCAGGCGCGCCCGCACGTGGACGCCCGGGCGCAGGAGGCGGTCGCCGAACCCGAGCCGGACGGCGGAGTCGTGGTTGCCCGGCGTGACGACGACGTGCGCGTGCTCGGCGAGCCGCGTCACCGCGTCCGAGAGGAGGGAGACGGCGTCGACCGGCGGGATCGCGCGGTCGTAGACGTCACCCGCGACGACGACCGCGTCGACCGCCTCGGAGCGGGTCAGCTCGACGAGGTGGTCGAGGTGCGCGGCCTGGTGCTCCAGCAGGTCGACCCCGTGCAAGGTGCGCCCGAGGTGCCAGTCGGAGGTGTGCAGGATGCGCATGCCCGCACCGTACCGGCCGGTTCCCACAGCCCCGGGGACCCGGGGCGGCGGCGGGGGCGCGGGTGTCAGACGGCGCCGACGACCTCGATCGGACCGGTCGAGGCACCGCTGCGCTCGACGGGGATGCGCCCGCCCATGCCGATCATGTCGAGCAGCTCGACGATGCTCGGCGACGGGTCGCGGAGCACGACCTCGCGGCCGTCCTCCTCGCCGAGCATGTAGAGCTGGATGATGAACGCAATGCCCGAGGAGTCGATGAAGGTGACGTCGGCGACGTCCACCACGACGCGCCCGCGGGTGTCGAGCACGTAGGACATCGCCTCGCTCGCGCGGTCGCGCAGCGCCGCGTCGACCTCGCCCCACATCGTCACGACCACGCCGCCGTCCGCCGGGGCGTAGACGATCCCGCTCGTCCGGTCGATCGCGCTGCCTGTGTCCACGGTTCCCGCTTCTCTCGAGTCGTCCTGCTGCTGTCGGCCGCCCCTCCGGACAACGTCCGGCGGTGGTGGCCTGTTCCCTGCGCCTGCCTCACGGCTCCGTCCGGCCGCTCGCCGTGACCGTCGGGCGGTGGGTCGGACCAGGCGACCGTGACCGGAGCACCCCAGAGTCTGCACCCGGCGCGGGGCGCACACCAGCCCGCGCGACGGTCGACCGCGACCTTCCTCCGAACCCTCACAACCCGGACCGCGCCGGTGCCTGCGCGCGCCTCCCGGAGCCCCGTGACCGCCACGCTGAGGCGCAGCCCGGGCGGCGCCGCAGGGCTCGTTCCCGGACCCGCTACAGGGGCTCGGTGACGTCGGCGACCTGGGCGCCGAGGGCCGCCACGAGGGCCTGCCCGTCGACCGTCGCGGCCACGCCGTGCTCGCCGGCGCCGATCGAGACGAGGTGGTCGCCGTCGCCCGGGGTCTCCGGGGTGGCCGCCTCGCCCGCGACGTCCACCTCGTCCTCGCCGCGCACGGCGACCACGCGCACGTCCGCCACGACGGGCCACGCGTGCGTGGCGCCGAACGGCGTGATGGTGCCGCGCTCGTACCCCGTGACGTCGCGCGCGACCTCCTTGTCCGGCATGGACAGGCGCGACACCCCGAGCAGCGCGCGCAGCTTGGGCCACGAGATCTGCCGGTCGCCCGGGACGAGCACGAACAGGTAGTCGTCCTCCGCGCGCCGCACGACGATCGTCTTGAGGACGCGCGCCGGGTGCACGCCGCGCGCGGCGGCGGCCTCCTCCAGCGACCCCACCCGGCCGTGCCGGGTGAGGGTGAAGTCGATGCCCGACGCCTCCAGCGCCGCCACGGCGCGCTCGCTGCTCATGAGAACCGACCCTAGCCCTCGCTCCCGACGCACGGGCTGCCGTACCCGGACCGCCGCCCGTCGGACGTCGTCTCAGACGTCGTCGAACTCCGTCACGACGGTGCGCCAGTACTCCGCGCCGTCGCGCGTGCGGTGCACGAGGCCCGCGTCGACCATCGCGCGCCGCAGCGACACGGGGTCCGCGGCGCGCGCCGCGAGCCGCTTGGTCAGCGTGAGCTCGGTGACGGGCTCCTCCAGCGGGAGCACCTGCGCCGCGAGGTACCGCACGACGAGCTCGCGGTCGCGCCACCGCTTCGGCATGCGCAGCAGGCGTCCGTCCGTGAGGAAGCGGTCGGGGCCCGTGGGGCGCGGCGTGGGCACGGTCGCGAGCAGGGCCGCGAACCGCTCGGGCGCCGCCCGCAGGAAGCCCGTCTCCTCGCGCACCACGACGCCCGCGGCGAGGAGCGGCGCGAGCCGACGGCGCTCGTCGGCCGACAGCACCGCCTCCGCGGGCCCCTCGGTCACGACGCGCGCGAGCACCTCGAGCCGTCCCGCGTCGGCGAGCGACGCGACCACCTGCTTCCACGCGTTGTCGGGCACCGGGGCGCCCGTCCGGTCGTCGTCCACCGCCCGACCCTACGCACGCCGCGCCGCGCACGGCCACCGCGTTCCCGGACCCCGCACCCCGTGCTCCACCTCCCGGGTCCGCCCGCGCCCCACCCCGCGGCCGGACCGACGAGCGCGGCGGGGACGTCAGGCGAGGTGCACGGCGTCGCCCTGCCAGCGGCGCCGCAGCCACCGGTCGTGCGACGCCACGACTACGGCGCCCGGCCACTCCTCCACGGCCTCCATGAGCTCGCCCGCGAGCGTGAGCGACACGTGGTTCGTCGGCTCGTCGAGGAGCAGCACGTCGGGTGCCTGCGTGACGAGCATCGCGAGCACCACGCGCCGGCGCTGCCCCACGGAGAGCTCCGCGAGCCGTCGCCCCAGGTCGCGCGGCGCGAGGAGGCCGTGCGCGTCCACGGCCGCGTCGCGCGCGTCCGCCGGGTCCACGCCCTGCGCGAGGGCGAGCAGCTCGCGCGGGGTGCGGTCGTCGTCGTGCAGGTGCACGTCCTGCTCGAGCAGCCCCACCCGGACCCCGCGCGCCCGGCCCACGGTGCCGGCGTCGGGCACGAGGTCGCCCGCGAGCACGTGCAGCAGCGTGGACTTCCCGGCGCCGTTGGCCCCGGTGACGAGCAGCCGGCTCCCCCGCGCGACCTCGATCGACGGGACGCCCGACGCCGCCATGTCGAGCCGGTCCGGCCGCTCGCCCGGGGCGGCCCCGGGCCCTCCGCGCCCGGGCCGGTGCACGACGACGCCCCGCGCCCACGCGACCACGTCGCCACCGCCCGGCGCGAGGCGGGTCCCCCCGCTCGGCGGGGCGAAGCGCAGGGGCGGGGGCGGCTTGCGCACCTGGTCGCGCTCGAGCGCGTCGAGCCGCTGCTGCGCGTTGCGCACGCGCCGCGCGACCTGGCCCTGCACGCGCTCGCCCTTGAAGTCGTAGAGGATCTTCGCCTGGTTGCCCCGCTCACGGTTCTTCGCGACGTCCCGGGCCGTCACCGCGACGCCGCGCCGCAGCTCCGCGAGCTCGGCCTGCTCCGCCTCGAAGCGCTGCTCCCAGCGCTCGCGCTCGACGCGCTTGGCCTCGAGGTAGTCGCCGTACGTGCCGCCGTAGAGGGTCCCCGCTCCCCCGCCGCGCGCCGCGTCTCCGCCGCCCGCGCCGCGGAGCGGCTCCGCGACCGGGTCGAGGTCGAGGATCTCGGTGCACACCTCGTCGAGGAACACGCGGTCGTGGCTCGCGAGCACCACGGCGCCCGGGAGCGCGCGCAGCGCCGCGGCGAGGAACTCCGCCGCGGCGTCGTCGAGATGGTTCGTCGGCTCGTCGAGCAGCATCGCGCCGGGCTGGCGCACGAGCAGCGCGGCGAGGCCGAGCCGCGTGCGCTGGCCCCCGGACAGCGACCCGACCTCGCGGCCGGCGACCCCCTCGACGTCGAGCCCGAGACCCGCGAGCGTGCGCGCGGCCCGCGCGTCGGCGTCCCAGACGTCGGCGAGCTCGGCGCGCGCAAGGGCGCGCGCGTACGCCTCCTCGGCACCGGGGACGGGGTCGCCGCCCGGGTCGCCGGCGAGGGCGAGCGCCGCCTCCTCGAGCTCGCGCTCGATCCCGCGCACGCGCGCGAGCGCGTCGTCGACGACCGCGCGGACCGTCGTCGTCGACGGGTACGGGAACTCCTGGTGCAGGAACCCGAGGTCCGCGGGCCGGCTCACCGTGCCGTCGTCGGGCGCGAGCGTGCCCGCGAGCACCCGCAGGAGCGTGGACTTGCCGACGCCGTTCTCGCCGACGAGACCCGTGCGATGGCCGGGGTCGACGGCGAGGTCGACGCCGCGCAGGACCGCGCGGCCCGCGAAGGACACGCGGACGTCGGACGCGCGCAGGACAGGGGTGGGACGTGCCATGGGTGATCACCTACCAGGTGCCCGGGTGGCGCGCGCACGCCGCGGAGGGCGGCGGGGGCCACGGCGACGGGCTCGACGGGACGGAGCGGCCGGGGCGGGTGAGGATCACATCGCGCCCGACGCTACGCCGTCGGCACAGGAGACGCACGGCATTTTCCCGGCGCTGCCCTCGCGCCGGGCGCGCCCACGGTTCCACCGAGGCCCGACGACGCCCCTCGGCTCAGGGGGTGGTCGGCTCCGTCCCGGGGGCCGTCGGGGCCTGGGTCGGCGCGACCGTGGGCTCGGGTGCCGGGTCCGTCGGCTCGGGTGACGGCTCGGGCTCGGGCTCGGGCGGCGGCCCGGACGAGACGACGATCGCGACCGTGCTTCCCGGCGCGACCTGGGTGCCGGAGCCCGGCGTGACGGACAGCACGGTCCCGGGCGCGGCCTCGTCGACCTTCGTCGTGACGCTGACCTTCAGCCCGGCACCCTGGAGCGCTGCCTCCACGGCGGCCTGCTGCTTGCCGACGAGGTTCGCCGGGACGGCGACGGTCGTGGGCGGCGGCGGGTCCGTGGGCTTCGTCGGCGGAGGTTCCGTCGGCGTCGGCGTCGGCGTGGGCGTCGGTGCCGGGGGCTGCGGCGCGGGCGGGGTCGTCGGCTTCGGCGCGGGGGCGCTCGGCGTCGCCGGCTTCTGCGGCGTGGACGGCGCGCTGCTCTCGGCAGGCGTGTACCGCGTCGGCATCTTGCCTGCCGCGAAGAACTCGAAGTGCCACGGCTCCGGCTTGGAGCCGTTGGGCCGCGCCCACGCGGGGTTGTCCCAGCCGTAGTCCGGGCCGTGCGTGCGGAGCCAGACGTACTCGAGCGACGTCCCCGACGGCACGTTCCCGCCGACGTCGATCGCGAGCCCCCACCCGTGCTGCGACGTGCCGGGCACGGCCGCGAGGTAGGGCTTGACCGCCTTGAGGCGCACCTGCTCGTCGTACGGGCGGTACGCGTCGGTGATCTTCAGCGCGTACCCGAACTCCTTCTCGAACTCGGCGGCGAGGGCCTCGAGCTGCTCCGCGGCGTCGCAGCGCAGGGTCTTGCCCGGCGCGAAGTCGAGAGCGCACAGCGCCTCCGGCGGGATGCGGCCGTTCTGGTACTGCGCCGTCGAGCCCGCGTACCGCTCGACGACCTCGGCGAGCCGCTCCGCGAGGGTCGTGCCCGCGAGCGCCGTCGCCCCGGCGGCCGGGACGACCCCGACCGGCACGAGGTCGGTGCCGAGCAGCTCGGCGAGCGTCGTCGCGGAGGCGAGGACGTCCTCCAGCGTCACGTCGCCGTGCGCGTGGTCGTCGCCCTCGGCGTGGTCGCCGTCACCGCTGTCAGCCGAGCCGTCGGCCGGGTCCTGGGAACCGTCGATCTCGCCGGGTGCCACCCCGTCGGGCGCGGGCACCTCGTCCTCGGGCAGCGTCCGGTCGCCCGGGGACCCCGGGCCTCCCGGGGATCCCGTGCCGCCGGGGGCGGACGGGTCCAGGGGCGTGCTCGTGCCGGGCGCCGGGCTCGGCGCGCCGCCGGGGCTCGGGGTGACGCTCGGCGAGGGGTCGGTGGACGCGCCGGGGGACGGGCTGCTCGTCGGGCTCGACGAGGGCGCGGTGGGCGTCGCCGCGGTGCGGACCGCATCCGCCGCCGCGTCCCCGGCGGCGTCGACCGTCGCGGGCTGCTGCGCCGGGCGGTCGGTCGCGGGGTCCGCGGTCTCGCCGTCCGTGCCCGTCGTGGTGTCGTCGTCACCAGCGCCGGCGCCTGCGCCCGTACCCGGGCCGAGCGGCTCCGGCAGCTCGGGGACCTGCGCGCCGTCGAGCGACTCGTCCAGGTCGAGGTCGCCGTCGGGCACGAGGGGCGCGGGGACGCGGCGGGCCGCGTCCTGCTGCGCGAGGTAGGTGGCCAGGAGCATGCCGAGCTCGGCGCGGGCCTGCTCGACGGGCGGGGAGACGTGGCCGTCGTCGAGCGCGTTGGCCGTCGCGAGGACCTCGATGGCGCCGTCGAGCTGCTGGCCCTCGTCGAGGCCGGCCCCGAGCGTGCTCGAGAGCGCCGCGACCTGGGTCGCCGTGGTCGCCTCCTGTGCGAAGAACGACGCGCCCGGGCGGGGTTGGGCGCTGCCGGCGAGGGCCGCGGCGAGCGTGATGGCGAGCGCCGACGAGATGAGGACGTGCGACACGGCCCGCGCGCGCCGTCCGAACGACTCCGGGCCCACCGCGGCGGCGGCGGGCGCGGGCTCGGGCGTCACGGGCGCGTCGTCCGCGCCCTCGTGCTCCGCCGTGGTGCTCACCGCTCACTCCCGTGCTTCGTGCCCTGCCACGGACCTGCGGTCCCGCACGCCGGATGTGCGCGTCGTCGCGCCCGACGTCACGGCTGCGCGCGCACACGATCGGTGTGCTGCACGCCACAGTGCCCTCGTCCGCCTACCGTACACCGCCTCCACGAGGCTCTCACCCCGGTCTCATGTTCGCGGTGGACAATCGCCCCATGAGTTCACCGACACGTCACCGCAGGTCAACGTCCCGCGCGCTCGCGCTCGGGGCAGCCGTCGCCGCGACCGTCGCGCTGGGCGGGTGCGCCGAGGACGGCTCGGTGAGCGTGCCGGAATTCACCCTGACGGGCGACGGGGTCCAGCAGTTCCTCGACGACGCGCGCTCCCAGGTCGAGACGATCGGCGAGGACGTCCGGTCGCTCACCGACGACCTGGGCACCCTCCCGGACGACACGCGCACCCGCGCCGAGGAGGCCGTCGCGTCCGCGCAGGAGGCCGCCGACGAGGCCCGCGCCGCGGCGGACGAGGCGGCGTCCGCCACGGACGAGACGCGCGCCCAGGCCGAGCAGCGCCTGGCCGACGCCGAGGCCGCGCTCGAGGACGCGTCCACCGAGCTGGGCGACGTCGCGGGCTCCCTCTCCGGTGCCGACGCCGCGGTGCGCGACGGGATCGAGAGCCTGCGCACCCGGGTCGACGAGCTCCGCACCGACCTCGAGGACGCCTCGGGCTCCTGACCGGGCGGGCCCAGCGCGGCCCGTGGCCGGTATCCCCGGGCCCTCGTCCGCACCGGGGACCTAGGTCCCCGGGCCCGGCGACTTTTGCCTGACGTCCACCCTTCCTTCACAGGGGTTTGCTTGGTCTCAGGAGCCCGACCGCACCGGACGGGTCGATGAGAGGGGACAGTGATGAAGGGGACGATCGAGCGGAACGCCAACGCGCCGCTCCCTACGGTCGAAGGCACCGAGCCGGAGACCCTCAGCCTCGCGGAGCGCGCCACGCGGCCCACCCAGGTGGTCCTCGGCGTCCTGCGGATCACGATCGGGTTCTACTTCCTCTGGGCCTTCCTCGACAAGACGTTCGGGCTCGGGTTCGCCACCCCCGCCGAGCGGTCGTGGCTTAACGGGAACAGCCCGACCACCGGCTTCCTGTCGAACCTCGAGGGCACGTTCTCGGGCTTCTTCAGCGGCCTCGCGGGGAACGCGTTCATCGACGTGCTCTTCATGGTCGGCCTGCTCGGCATCGGGCTCGCCCTGATCCTGGGCATCGGGATGCGGATCGCCGCGGTGAGCGGCACGCTCCTGCTCCTGCTCATGTACCTGGCCGAGCTCCCGCTCGTGACCAACCCGATCATCGACGACCACATCACCATGTCGCTCACGATCATCGCTCTCACCCTCCTCGGGGCGGGCAGCGTGCTCGGGCTCGGCAAGACGTGGAAGAAGATCCCGTTCGTCCAGCGCAACGCCTGGCTGGTCTGACGGTTCGACCGCCCGCCGTGTGCGGCGGGCCACGGGGCGACCGATACCGCGCGACGATTCTGAGGCCGTCGCTGCAGGGAGTCGCTCCCGGGGGAAGAGGGGCGTGCGGGCGGTGGGGAGACCACCCGCACGTCCCGCCCTCTGCGCCCGGCAGGGCGACCGACAGCTCGACGGAGCCGGTCGCCCGCCGGGCGCCTTTCTGCGTGCGGCCCGGCGTCAGCCGAAGCGGGCCAGCAGCTCCGCCGCCTGGGCGTCGCCCTGGGCGGCGGCCTCGTGCCACAGGGCCATCGCCTCGGCGACGCGTCCCGCCCGGAGGCGGAGCACCCCGAGGCTCGTGCGCGCCGTCGGCTCGCCGGCGAGCGCCGCCTGCTCGAGCAGGTCCTCGGCGTCCGGCCCGCGGCCCGCGCGCACGTAGAGGTCCGCGAGGGTCGCCGCGACGCGCGCCTCGCCCGTCCCGGCCCACCCCTCGAGCAGCGCGACGGCGTCGTCCGGGGTCAGGGCGCCGCTGCGCACGAGCTCGACCGCCGCCTCCCAGCTCTCGCCCGACGTCGCCGCGAGGAGGCCGTCAGCGGCGTCACGCTCCCCCAGCTCGGCGAGCACCTGCGCGAGCCGCACGGCCGCGCCCTCGACGCCCTGCGCCAGCTCGTACCAGCGGCGGGCCGCGTGCAGGTCCCCGCGTTCCGTGGCGACCTGCGCCGCCATGAACGCCCCGAGCGCGTCGCCCGCGAGACCGGCGAGCTCGAAGCAGCGGAACGCCTCCGCGGCGTCGCCCGCCTCGTGGTGCGCGACGCCCAGCCGGTACACCGCCCCGGGCACGCCCTGCTCGACGGCCGCCTCGTAGAACGGGACCGCGGCAGCCGGGCTGCCGAGCGCGCGCAGGTCGTCCGCGATCGCGACGAGCTCGGCCGGGTCGTCGGGGTGCAGGTGCCCGACGGCGGACCGCAGGTCGGCGAGCGCCGCGGCCTCGGCGGGCGCTCCGGAGCGCGGGGCGACACCCGCGCCCTGGTCGGTGGTCGGCATGCGGCACCGCGTCCCTTCGGCCCCCTGCGTCGACGGCCCGGTGGTCCGGACCTGCGCGACGGCGACGTGCGGCCGGCGGCAGGACGGCGTCGGACGTCCCGAGATGTGGACGCACAGTAGCGCGGCGGTGTCGCCCACGTCACACCCCCGGGGCGGACCGGGTGCCCCCCGACCGCCGGCGTCTGGGAGACTGCATCAGGTGAGCGGAACGACCGACCTGCCGGGCAGCGCCGGGCAACGTGTGCTGGACGCCGTCGTGGCGGTGACGAGCGACCTCGACCTGCCGCAGGTGCTGCGGCGCATCGTCGACGCGGCGATGGAGCTCACGGGCGCGCGGTACGGCGCGCTCGGGGTGCTCGACGCGTCGGGGCGCGAGCGCCTCGCGCAGTTCATCCCCCTGGGCCTCTCGGACGACGAGGTCGCCGCGATCGACCACTGGCCGCACGGCGAAGGGCTACTGGGCGAGCTCATCGACCACCCGGCGCCCATCCGCGTCCCGGAGATCGCCGACGACGTCCGCTCGGCGGGGTTCCCCGAGGGCCACCCGCCCATGCACACGTTCCTCGGCGTCCCGGTCCGCGTGCGCGACACGGTGTTCGGCAACCTCTACCTCACCGACAAGCAGGTCCCCGGGGGCGGGTGCGAGGAGTTCTCCCCGGAGGACGAGGCGGCCGTGATCGCGCTCGCCGCCGCCGCGGGCGTCGCGATCGAGAACGCGCGGCTCTACGGCCGCGCGAAGCAGGTGGGCGTCCTGGAGGACCGCGACCGCATCGCGCGCGACCTGCACGACGTCGTCATCCAGCGCCTCTTCGCGTCGGCGATGACGCTCATGAGCGTGCAGCCGCTCGTCAGCGACCCGGACGCGCGCACGCGCATCGAGGAGACCGTCTCCGACCTCGACGAGACGATCCGGCAGATCCGCTCCACCATCTTCGCGCTGCACACGGCCACGGACCCGGACGCGCCCTCGATCGAGGACCGGTTCCGGGCGCAGGCCGAGGCGGCGACGACCGTCCTCGGGTTCGCGCCCGAGGTCGACGTCGAGGTGGCGGCCGAGGGGTCCGGCGCCGGCGTGAGCGACGGCGGTCCGAGCCTGCCGGCCGAGGTCGCCGACCAGCTCGTCGTCGTGCTCGGCGAGGCCCTGACCAACGTCGCCCGGCACGCGCAGGCGAGCCGCGTCGTCGTGCACCTGGCCGTGACCGCGCACGAGGCGCGCCTCACGGTCACCGACGACGGCGTGGGCATCCAGCCCGGCGGCCGGCGCTCCGGCCTGCGGAACATGCAGGCGCGCGCCGCCGCGCTCGGCGGGTCGAGCACCGCGACCGCCCAGCCCGACGGCGGCACGCGCCTCGAGTGGTGGGTGCCGCTCGGCTGAGGGTCAGCGCAGTATCCGCCGCCCCGTGACGATGCGCGGCACGACCTTGATGACGCGGTCGCGCGTGCCCGGCACGAACGTCACGAGCGGGAGCGCGAGCAGCCGCGCGCGCTCCACCGGCTCCGTCACCTCGAACGTGCGGCCGACGAGCACGACGGACCACCCGGAGCGGGCGTCGGCGTCGAACGAGTCGACCTCGAACGCGACGACGGCGCGGCTGGCGGCCACCGCGAGCTTCGAGCCCTCCGCGGTCCGGAACACGACGTCCGGGCCGTCGAGCACGAAGTTTACCGGCTGGATCGCCGGCAGCGCGTGGTCGGTGTAGACGATCCTGCCCACGGGGACGGTCGCGAGGAGCGCGTAGCTCTCCTCCGGCGTGAGCTCCGCGAGCCCTGCCGAGGCGCGCGGGCGCTCGGCCGTCGCGAGCCCCCCGCTCCCCACCGGTGCCCCTGTCCCGGTCCGCTCGACTGTGTCCATCTCCACATCGTCGCGCCGCGGTGTCAGATCCGGGAGTGCCGAAGGTCCCGACGCCGCGCGGTCGCCCGGTCCGTGGGCGTCGGTCCCCGGACCGTGCGCGGGCGAGCCCTCGGGCCCCGTCCCGCCCTGCGGGTCGGGCCCGCCGTCAGGGACGCTGCGCCGGGCCACCGTGCTGCCGGTCCCCCGTGGGACCGCCCGCGCCGGGGGCGCCCTGGCGGGACGCCTCCTCCTGGCGCATCTCGGTCGCGAGGACCGCGACCTGGGTGCGGCGCTGCAGGCCGAGCGTCGCGAGGACGTGGGAGACGTAGTTCTTGACCGTCTTCTCCGCGAGGTAGAGGCGCTTGCCGATCTCGCGGTTCGTCAGGCCCTCGCCGATGAGCGCGACGATCTGGCGCTCCTGCTGGGACAGGCCCTCGAGGCGGTCCGGCGTCTCGTCCGCGGCGTGGCGCAGGCGCTCCAGCACGCGCGCGGTGCTCGCCGGGTCGAGCAGCGACCCGCCCGCCGCGACCGTGCGGACCGCGCCGACGAGGTCGGACCCGTGGATCTGCTTGAGGACGTACCCCGACGCCCCGGCGAGGACTGCCTGGAACAGCGCCTCGTCGTCGGCGAAGGACGTGAGCATGAGGCAGCCGACCTCGGGCAGCTCGGAGCGCACCTCGCGGCACACCTCGACGCCCGAGCCGTCGGGCAGGCGCACGTCGAGGATCGCGACGTCGGGGCGCGTCGCCTTGATGCGGGCGAGCGCGGAGGCGGCGGTGCCGGCCTCGCCGACGACGGTGATGTCACCGGCGGCCTCGAGCAGAGCGGCGACGCCGCGGCGGACCACCTCGTGGTCGTCGAGCAGGAACACGCGGATCGGGTGGGGAGAGCCCATGCCCTCAACGTAGCCGGTCGGAGGGGGATTCTCGCGCGCGCCCGCCCGTGGCGCCGCGGGTGCGGGACCTTCGTCCCGGTGGGTCGTGCCGAGCGTCCCGCGCGTCGGGGGCGGTCGCCGGGTGCGGCGGACCGCCCGCGCGGGGTATCCAGGAGGTGTGGCAGGTGGCGGGACGACCGCCACGAAGGGGACGACGGACCGAGGTGGTCATGGTGAGCGGATCGACGCAGCAGGTCGTGCTGGTCGGTGTGGACGGCAGCACGACGAGCGGCAAGGCCCTGGACTGGGCGGTGCACGAGGCGGCACGTCGGGGCGCGGAGCTGCGCGTGCTGCACGTCGCGTACGTGCCCGTCGTCGCGACGCCGTTCGTCGGCGGCGCCTACTACCCGAGCGTCGAGGAGCTCGGCGAGATCGCCGGCCCCATCCTCTCGGCCGCCGCCGAGCGCGCGGCGCGCGTGGACGCGTCGGTGCCCGTGCGGACGCTGCTGCGCTCCGGCCCGCCCTCGGAGGCGCTGCTCGACGAGGCCAAGGACGCCGACCTCGTCGTCGTGGGGTCGCGCGGGCTCGGATCCGTCGGGTCGATGTTCTTCGGGTCCGTGGGGACCCGGCTGGCCGCCCGCGCACCGGTGCCGGTCGTCGTGGTGCCGCCGTCCGTGGACCACGTGGAGCGCACGACCGACGTCGTGGTCGGCGTCGACGGGTCCGTGCACGGCGACGCCGCGCTCCGGTTCGCGCTCGACGAGGCCGCGCGCACCCGCTCGCGCGTCGTCGCGGTGTGCGCCTGGCGGCTGCCCGCCGGTCCGCTGTGGGAAGAGAACCCCGCGTTCTACACCGCCGCCGAGCGGGACGCGCGCGCCGAGGCGTCGCGCACCGTGGAGGCCGCGCTCGCGCGCGTGCGCACCGCGGAGCACGACGACGTCCTCGTGGAGACGTTCGTCGTCGACCGCGAGCCGTCGGTCGCCCTCCGGGAGGCCGCGGCGGGCGCCGCGCTGACCGTCGTCGGGTCGCGCGGCCGCGGGGACCTGCGCGGCATGCTCCTCGGCTCCGTGAGCCAGGAGGTGCTGCACCACGCGACGCACCCCGTCGCCGTCGTGCACGCGGCGCGCGACTAGGGTGCCGTCCGCGCGGGGCGGGGCCGCCGTCGGGCCGCTAGCGTCGAGACCGTGAGCGACGACGCGCAGGCCCTCCCGCACGACCCCTCGTGGCCCCGGGCGGGCGACTGGCCCGGGCCGACGGGGGACGCCGTCGACGTCGCGCTGCTCGGCGTCCCGGCCTGGCGCACGTCGCTCTCGCCGACCGGCGCGCACGCGACGCCCGCAGCGGTGCGCGCCGCGCTGCGCCGGTACAGCCCCGCGCTCGTCCCTGACCGCCCGCTGCCCGACGGCGGCCCCACCGCCCGCGTCCGACCCGTCGCCTCGGGCGGTCCCGCGGAGCGGACCGGCCCCGTCGACCTCGCCGAGCTCACGTTCGCCGACCTCGGCGACGTCGACGAGCCCGACGGCGCGGAGGGCGAGGCCCGGACGCGCGCGGCGGCCCGCGCGGCGCTGGAGCGCGCACGGCTGCTCGTCGCGCTGGGCGGCGACAACTCCGTGACCGTCGCGACCGCGCTCGGTGCGTGGGGCGACGACCTCGCCACCGCGGGCCTCGTCACGCTCGACGCCCACCACGACCTTCGCGACGGCGTGTCCAACGGGTCGCCGGTGCGGCGGCTCATCGAGGCGGGGCTCGACCCGCGGCGGGTCGTGCAGGTCGGCATCGCGGACTTCGCGAACTCCGCCGAGTACGCGCGCCGCGCCGTCGAGCTGGGGATCACCGTCGTGCACGTCGACCAGCTGCGCCGGCGCGGGCCCGAGGACGTCATGCGGGCGGCCATGGAGGTCGCGGGCGCCGCGGGCGGGCCGGTGCACCTCGACGTGGACGTCGACGTGTGCGACCGCTCCGTCGCCCCGGGCTGCCCTGCGAGCGTCCCCGGCGGGATCGCGGCGTGGGAGCTGCGCGCCCTCGTCCGGGCCGCGGCGCGCGACGACCGGCTCCGCTCCGCCGACGTCGTCGAGGTCGACGCGACGGCCGACGCCCCCGACGGCCGCACGGTCCGCCTCGCCGCCCTCTGCGTCCTGGAGCTCGCGGCAGGCCGAGCCCTCCACCCGCCGACCCCGGAACCGGCGCTGACGTAGGCCCCCCCCGCCGAGCAGGCGGTACCGGTCGGCCCACCAGGTGGTCCTGGCACGACACGGGCCCTGGACGCACCAGGACCACCTGTTCGACGCCGGGTGAGTCAGGGGTGGGGGTGGGTCAGGGGTGGGGGTGGCCGGACCTCCACGTCTTCGCGATCAGCGGGACGCCGGGGCGGTAGGCGAGGTGGGTGCGGCTCGGGGCGTCGAGCAGCACGACGTCGGCCCGGGCGCCGGGGGCGAGGTGGCCGACGTCGTCCCGCCGCAGCGCGAGCGCGCCGCCCGCGGTGGCGGACCACACGGCCTCGGCGACGGTCATCCGCATCTCGCGGACCGCGAGCGCCACGCACAGCGGCATCGACGACGTGTAGCTCGACCCGGGGTTGCAGTCGCTCGCGAGCGCGACGACGGCCCCCGCGTCGAGGAGGCGCCGCGCGTCGGGGTAGGGCTGGCGCGTGGAGAACTCGACGCCCGGGAGCAGGGTCGCGACGGTCCCGGCGACCGTGCCCGACGGCCCGTCCGGCCGCGCCCCGCCGCCGGCCCACGAGCCGGCGAGCGCCGCGACGTCGTCGTCGGTGAGGTACGTGCAGTGGTCCACCGCGGCGGCGCCCAGCCCGACGGCGAGGCGCACCCCCGCCCCCGGCCCGAGCTGGTTCGCGTGCACGCGCACGCCGAGCCCGGCGGCGGCCCCGGCCTCGAGCACGCGGCGGGACTGCTCGGGCGTGAACGCGCCGGTCTCGCAGAACACGTCGACCCACCGGGCGTGCGGCGCGCACGCGGCGAGCATCTCCCCGCACACGAGGTCGACGTACGCGTCGGCCCGGCCGGCGAACTCCACCGGCACGACGTGCGCCCCGAGGAACGTCACCTCGGGCGTCACCTCGCGCGCGAGCCGCACGGACCGCTCCTCGTCCGCGACGGTGAGGCCGTAGCCGCCCTTCACCTCGACCGTCGTCGTGCCCTGGCGGGCCGCCTCGTCGAGGTGCCGGGCCAGCCCGGCGCGGAGCACGTCGTCGGACGCGGCGCGCGTCGCGGCGACGGTCGACCGGATGCCGCCCGCCTCGTACGGACGACCGGCCATGCGCGCCTCGAACTCGGCGGCGCGGTCGCCCGCGAACACGAGGTGGGTGTGCGAGTCGACGAACCCGGGGAGCACCGCGCGCCCGCCCGCGTCGACGGTCACGTCCGGCTCCCGTCCGTCCAGCGCGTGCCCGACGGCGTCCCGCGCCTCCCGGGCCGGGCCCGCCCAGGCGACCCGGCCGCCGTCGAGCAGCAGGACGGCGTCGGTCACGAGACCGGTCGGGTCGCCGTCGCGCGTGCCGGGACCGCCCGGGGCGTTGGTCGTCAGCTCCCCGATGCCGGTGACGAGGGTCGACCCGGGCCCCGAGGACGTGCCCGCCGCGCGGCGACCCGTCACGGCGTCTCCCGCGCGGGGACGCGGAGCCCGCCGCGCTCGGCGGCGGCGATCGCGTCGTCGTACCCGGCGTCGACGTGGCGCAGCACCCCGAGGCCCGGGTCGTTCGAGAGCACGCGCGCGAGCTTGGCCGCGGCGAGCGGCGTGCCGTCGGCGACGGACACCTGGCCCGCGTGGATCGAGCGGCCCATGCCGACGCCGCCGCCCTGGTGGATCGAGACCCACGTCGCGCCCGACGACGCGGCCGTGAGCGCGTTGAGCAGGGGCCAGTCGGCGATCGCGTCGGAGCCGTCGGCCATGGCCTCCGTCTCGCGGTACGGGGACGCGACCGACCCGGCGTCGAGGTGGTCGCGGCCGATGACGACCGGCGCGCGCACCGCGCCCGACGCGACGAGGTCGTTGAACGCCAGTCCGGCGCGGTCGCGCTCGCCGTGCCCGAGCCAGCAGATGCGCGCGGGCAGGCCCTGGAACGCGACGCGCTCCTGGGCGGCGCGGATCCAGCGGTGGAGGTGGTCGTCGTCGAACAGGTCGAGCACGGCGGCGTCGGTCGCGGCGATGTCGCGCGGGTCGCCCGAGAGCGCGGCCCACCGGAACGGGCCCTTGCCCTGCGCGAACAGCGGCCGGATGTACGCGGGCACGAACCCCGGGAAGTCGAACGCGCGGTCGTACCCGCCGCGGCGCGCCTCGTCGCGGATCGAGTTGCCGTAGTCGAACACCTCGGCGCCCGCGTCGAGGAACCCGACCATGCCCTCGACGTGCCGGGCCATGGACTCGCGCGCGCGGTCGGTGAGCTCGTCGGGCTTCGCGGCGGCGTAGTCGGCCCAGTCCGCGAGGTCCACCCCGACCGGCAGGTACGACAACGGGTCGTGCGCCGACGTCTGGTCCGTGACGACGTCGACCTCGACCCCGCGTCGCAGCAGCTCCGGCACGACCGTCGCGCTGTTCCCCTCGACCCCCACCGACAGCGCCCGGCGCTCGCGCCGCGCGCCCTCCACGAGCCGGACCGCGGCGTCGAGGTCGTCGGCGACGACGTCGAGGTACCGCTCGCGCACGCGCCGGTCGAGGCGCGACCGGTCGACGTCGACCACGAGGCACGCGCCGCCATTGAGCGTCACCGCGAGCGGCTGCGCGCCGCCCATCCCGCCGCACCCGCCGGTGAGGGTCAGCGTGCCGGCGAGCGAGCCCCCGAATCGCTTCGCGGCGACCGCGGCGAGCGTCTCGTACGTGCCCTGGAGGATGCCCTGCGCGCCGATGTAGATCCACGAGCCCGCCGTCATCTGCCCGTACATCGTCAGGCCCGTCGCCTCGAGCCGCCGGAACTCGGGCCACGTCGCCCAGTCCCCCACGAGGTTCGAGTTCGCGAGCAGCACGCGCGGCGCCCACTCGTGCGTCCGCAGCACCCCGACCGGCTTGCCCGACTGCACGAGGAGCGTCTCGTCGTCCGCGAGCGTCGTGAGCGTGCGGACGATCGCGTGGTAGCTCGGCCAGTCGCGCGCCGCCCGCCCCGTGCCGCCGTAGACGACGAGGTCGTCGGGCCGCTCCGCGACCTCGGGGTCGAGGTTGTTCATGAGCATCCGCAGCGGCGCCTCCGTCTGCCACGACCGCGCGGTGAGGGTCGTGCCGCGCGGGGCGCGGACCGGGACGGGCGTGCCGAGGCGGTGGGTCGGCTCGTGGGCCATGGTCGTCTCGCTCCTTCGGGGTCGGGCGGGCGGGAGGTCAGGCCAGGTGCCCGACGGCGGCGCTCGCCGCCGTGGTCACGGCACCCGTCGCGACGAGGTGGGTCACGGCCTCGATCTCGGGCGCGAGGTAGCGGTCCGGTCCGGGTCCCGCGGCGGCCGTGCGCACGAGGTCGCGGACGGCGCCGGTCCCCCGCGCGGGGTGCAGGGACCCGGCGTCGCAGCGGAGGTCGAGGGCGCGCGTCGCGGCGAGCAGCTCGATCGCGAGGACGCGGCCCAGCCCGTCGACGGCACGGCGGAGCTTGCGCGCCCCGGCCCAGCCCATGGACACGTGGTCCTCCTGCATGGCCGACGACGGGATCGAGTCGACGCTCGACGGCACCGCGAGCCGCTTGAGCTCCGAGACGATCCCCGCCGCCGTGTACTGCGCGATCATCAGCCCGGAGTCGACGCCCGGGTCGTCGGCGAGGAACGGCGGCAGGCCCTCGTTGCGGGCCTTGTCGAGGAACCGGTCCGTGCGGCGCTCGCTCATGCTCGCGACGTCGGCCGCGGCGATCGCGAGGAAGTCGAGCACGTACGCGACCGGGGCCCCGTGGAAGTTGCCGTTCGACTCGACGCGCCCGTCCACCGTGACGACCGGGTTGTCGATCGCCGCCGCGAGCTCCCGGCGCGCGACGGCGGTCGCGTGGTCGAGCGTGTCGCGCGCGGCGCCGTGCACCTGGGGCGCGCACCGCAGCGAGTACGCGTCCTGAACGCGCGTGCACTCGGGCCGGCCGTCGGCGTCGAGCGTGCGGTGGCTCGCCACGACGGGCGAGCCGTCGAGCAGCGCGCGCAGGTTCGCGGCCGACGCCGCCTGGCCGGGGTGCGGCCGCATCGCCACGAGGTCGGCCGCGAACGGCGCGTCCGAGCCGAGCAGCGCCTCGACGCTCGCCGCGGCCGCGACGTCGGCCGTCGTGAGCAGGGACCGCAGGTCGTGCAGCGCGAGCGCCAGCATGCCGAGCATGCCGTCCGTGCCGTTGATGAGCGCGAGGCCCTCCTTCTCCCGCAGCGCGAGCGGCGGGATCCCGGCCGCGGCGAGCGCGTCGGCAGCGGGCACGACGGCTTCCGTCGAGTCCCGGACCTCGCCCTCGCCGAGCGCCGCGAGCGCCACGTGGGCCAGCGGCGCGAGGTCGCCCGAGCACCCGAGCGAGCCGAACTCCCGCACCACCGGGGTGATCCCGGCGTCGAGCATCGCGGCGTACGTCTGCGCGACGACGGGGCGCGCCCCGGTCCGCCCGGTCGCCAGGGTCGCGAGCCGCAGGAGCTGCAGCGCCCGCACGACCTCGCGCTCGACCTCCGGCCCCGACCCCGCCGCGTGCGACCGCACGAGGCTGAGCTGGAGCTGCGCGCGCCGCTCGACCGGGATGTGGCGCCGCGCGAGCGCACCGAACCCGGTCGAGACGCCGTAGTGCGGGCGGTCGTCGTCGGCGAGCCCCTCGACGACGGCGCGGCTCGCCGCCATCGCCTCGACCGCCGCGTCCGCGAGCCGGACGCGCGCGCCGTGCCGCGCGACGTCGACCACGTCGTCGATCGTCAGCGGGCCGTCGCCCACGACGACGCGCGCGGCGCGGGCCGGGTCGGAGACGGCCGGGGAGTGCGTCGTCGCTGTCATGCCCCCAGGACACACCGTGCGCCCCAGCGCCGGGAGCCCGCTGGGACGGGTTCAGTCTGGGATCCCAGACAGGTATGCCTCTTCCCTCCCCGACCACAGAAGCCGGCCCTCTACCGCCGCTACCGACGACGCCGCCGCCGCCGACCAGGCCACCCCTGCGAGCCGAGCAGGCGGTCGTGGCGCGTCAGCTGCCCGGGACGCGCCACGATCACCTGTTCGGCACCGGGCGGGGGGTGGAAGGGGGCGGGAGG
>NZ_JBJXVU010000018.1:0-36936 GCF_046159675.1 Cellulosimicrobium sp. RS
CGCCGCGCGCGGGCGGCCGACGGCGGCGCGAGCGGCCGGGCGCGCGTCGCGACGGCGGTCGCCGGGGTCGCGGCCGCGGGCGCCTACCTCGCGACGTGCCTGCCCCGGCAGGTCGACGCCGCGATCACGCCGTCCGCCCAGAACGCGTTCGCCGCGACCAAGGCCGGGATCCGCGCGATGCTGCCGCTGCAGGCGGCGTGGTCGGCGCGCGGGGGGAGCCTGGCGTCGGTGGGGGTGCTCGCGGGCGTCGAGGTCGCGGGCCGGCTGCTGCGCCGCGCGGGGCGGGCCCCGGGCCGTGCCGAGATGAGCGAGACGTGAGCGCGCCCGGCACCGCCGGGGGCACGATGCCCTTCACGCTCGGGTACGGCACCAACGGCTTCACCGACCACCCGCTCGACGTCGCGCTCGACGTGCTCGCCCACGAGGGGTACGGCGCCGTCGCGCTCACGCTCGGCTTCCCGCACCTCGATCCCTTCGCGGACGGCTGGGAGGACGAGGCCGCGGCGCTGCGCGCACGGCTCGCCGCGGCGCGCGACGGTGCGGGGATGCGCGTCGTCGTCGAGACGGGCACGCGCTTCCTCCTGGACCCGTTCCGCAAGCACCGCCCCACGCTCGTGGACGTCGGGGCCGACGCGCGGCTGCGGTTCCTGCGCCGCGCGGTCGAGATCGCCGCCGTGCTGGACGCGGAGTGCGTGTCCTTCTTCTCGGGGGTCCTGCCCGACGACGTGACCCCCGCCGAGGGCTGGACGCTCCTGCGCGAGCGCCTGCCCGCGCTCGTCGAGCACGCGCGCGACCACGGCGTCCGGCTCTCGCTCGAGCCCGAGCCCGGGATGCTCGTGGAGACGGTGGGTGACGCGCTGCGGCTGCGCGACGAGCTGGGCGGCGACGGCGGCGACCTCGCGGACCTCGGGGTCACGGTCGACGTCGGGCACTGCCTCGTCGTCGAGCCCGACGGCGTGGTGGGCGCGCTGCGCGCGGCCGCGCCGTACCTCGCCAACGTGCAGCTCGACGACATGCCGCGCACCCACCACGAGCACCGCCCGTTCGGCGAGGGCGAGGTCGACCTCCCGCTCGTGCTCGGCACGCTCGCCGACGTCGGGTACGCGGGCGTCGCGGCGGTCGAGCTGCCCCGCCACTCGTACGACGCCCCCGGCCTCGCGCACCGCAGCATGACAGCGCTGCACCGCGCGTGGGACGACCGCCCCCACCACCCCCAGGAGGTGCCATGACCGAGACCACCCGCCCCGACGCCCGCACGGCGGACGGGACCGCCCCGGGCGAGCGCTGGCTCGCCGAGGCGCGCGCCGCCGTCGTGCAGGACCCCGCGGCCGTGACGCGCGCGTTCGCGCTCGCGGGCCGCCAGGTGGGTCGCGCGCCCGTCCGCCCGGACACCGACCCCGCGGGGGTCGTGCACGGGACGGTCGACGACGCCGCCCGCGCCGACCTCGTGGTCGCGCTCGCCGAGGGGGCGGGCCGCGGCGGGGCCGACGGCGAGGCAGCCCTCGCGGCGCGGCTCGCGGACCTCTACCAGCACGGCGACACCGCCGAGCGGCGCGGGGTCCTGCGTGGTCTCGACGCCCTCACGGCGCGCGGTGCGCTCGCGGAGGACGCCGCGCCGTCGGTCGTCGCGGTGGGCCGGGACCTCGCCGCGGACGCGCTCCGCACGAACGACCAGAGCCTCGTCGCGGCGGCCGTCGGGCCGTTCGCGGCCGCGCACCTCGACCCGCACGCGTGGCGCCACGCCGTGCTCAAGCTCGTGTTCATGGGCGTGAGCCTCGACGCCGTCGCCGGTCTCGACGACCGCGCGGACGACGAGCTCGCCCGCATGGCCCGCGACTTCGCCGCCGAGCGTCGCGCCGCGGGCCGCGTCGTGCCCGACGACGTCGCCCGCCTCGCCCCTGACGTCACCACCGGGAGGACCGCCTGATGCGCATCTTCGACCCCCACATCCACATGACCAGCCGCACGACCGACGACTACGAGGCCCTGTACGCCGCGGGTGTGCGCGCGCTCGTCGAGCCGGCGTTCTGGCTGGGCCAGCCGCGCACGAACGTGGGGTCGTTCCTCGACTACTTCGACGCGCTCCTGGGCTGGGAGCGGTTCCGGGCCGCGCAGTTCGGCATCCGGCACCACGCGACGATCGCCCTCAATCCCAAGGAGGCGAACGACGCCCGGTGCCGCGAGGTGCTCGACGAGATCCCGCGCTACCTGCTCAAGGACGGCGTCGTCGCCGTCGGCGAGGTCGGGTACGACTCGATGACGCCCGAGGAGGACGAGGTCTTCTCGCGCCAGCTCCAGATGGCCCGCGACGCGGCGCTGCCCGTGCTCGTGCACACGCCGCACCGCGACAAGCTGTCGGGGACGCGGCGCACGCTGGACGTCGTGCGCGAGTCGGGGATCGCGCCCGAGCACGTGCTCGTGGACCACCTCAACGAGACCAACGTCGCGCTCGTGCTCGACGCGGGCGCGTGGGCCGGGTTCTCGATCTACCCGGACACGAAGATGGACGAGGACCGCATGGTCGCGATCCTCCAGGAGCACGGCACCGAGCGGATGATCGTGAACTCCGCCGCCGACTGGGGCCGCTCCGACCCGCTCAAGACGCTCAAGACGGGGCTGGCGATGCTCGCCGCGGGCTTCACCGAGGACGACGTCGACCGGGTGCTGTGGCGCAACCCGGTCGAGTTCTACGGGCAGTCGGGCAACCTCGTGCTGGACCCGGTCCCCGGGTTCGTCGAGGGCGACCTCCCCACCCCGGGCGTGGAGTTCGAGGGCTCCTCCGTGCTGCGCGGCGCGCGGGCGTAGCGCGGGAGGGCACGACCATGCTGCTGTCGTACTGCACCAACGTCCACCCGGCCGAGCACCTCGACGGGGTGCTCGACCAGCTCGTGCGCTACGCCGCGCCCGTGCGCGAGGCCGCGGGGCTCGACGTGCTCGGCGTCGGGCTGTGGATGCCGGCCGTGCTCGCGCACCGTCTCGCGGGCTCGCCCGACGACCGCGTGCGCCTGCGGTCCGTGCTCGACGAGCACGGCCTCCAGGTCCACACGCTCAACGCGTTCCCGTACGGCGGCTTCCACGCCGACGTCGTCAAGCTCGACGTCTACACGCCCACGTGGGCCGACCCGGAGCGGCTCGCGTACACGCTCGAGTGCGCCGAGGTGCTGGCCGAGCTCCTGCCCGACGGCGTCGCCGGGTCGATCTCGACCCTCCCGCTCGCCTGGCGCGAGCCGTGGACGGACGCCGACGACGACGCCGCGACGCGCGCGTTCGCCGCGCTCGGGGAGGGCCTGCGCGACCTGCGCGAGCGCACGGGCAAGGTCGTGCGCGTCGCGGTCGAGCCCGAGCCGGGCTGCGTGCTCGACACGGTGGACGACGTCGTGGCCTGGCTCGCGGCGCGCACGGGGCCGGACGTGCCGGCGGACCGGCGCATCGACCCCGAGCACGTGGGCGTGTGCCTCGACACGTGCCACCTCGCGGTGTCCTTCGCGGACCGCCGCGCGGGGACGGCCGCGACGGTGCGCCGCATCACCGACGCGGGCCTGCGGGTCGTCAAGGTCCAGGCGTCGGCCGCACTGCACGTCGCGGACCCGGCCGACGACGCGGCGCGCGCCGCCGTCGGTGCGTTCGCCGAGCAGCGGTACATCCACCAGGTGCGCGAGCTCACCGCGGCGGGCGACGTCCTCGCCGCCGACGACCTGCCCGACGCCCTGGGCGGCGCGCTGCCCGCGGAGGGACCGTGGCGCGTGCACTTCCACGTGCCCCTGCACCACGAGCCTGCCGCTCCGCTCGCCGCGACGACCGACGTGCTGCGCGCGGCGGTCGACGCCGTCCGCGCGGCGCCGCATGGCGACGAGGCCCACCTCGACGTCGAGACGTACACGTGGGCCGTGCTGCCCGAGGGGGCCGCGACCGACTCGCTCGTCGCCGGCATCGCGGCAGAGCTGCGCTGGGCGACGACCCACCTCGCCGCGACCCACCTCGTCGCGGCGCACGACGTCGCTGCCGCCGGGACGGCGCGCACCGAACCGCCCTCGGGGCCGACCGCGGACGACGCCGCGGCCGACCCGGGAATGACCAGGAGGACCGCATGAAGCCCGTGCTGCTGCTCGACGTCGTCGGGCTTACCTCGACCGCGCTCGCCCACATGCCGCGACTGCGCCAGCTCGCCGCGAGCGGCTGGCAGTCCGAGCTCGCGACGGTGCTGCCCGCCGTGACGTGCAGCGTCCAGTCGACGATGCTCACGGGGCTCAGCCCTGCCGAGCACGGGATCGTGGGCAACGGCTGGTACTTCCGCGAGCTCGGCGACGTCTACCTGTGGCGCCAGCACAACCGCCTCGTCGAGGGGGAGAAGCTCTGGGAGGCCGCGCGCCGGGCGCACGGCGAGTACTCGTCGGCGAACGTCTGCTGGTGGTACGCGATGGGCATGACGACGGACGTCACCGTCACGCCGCGCCCGATCTACCACGCGGACGGCCGCAAGTCCCCGGACGCCTACGTGCGCCCGGCGGCGCTCCACGACGATCTCGTCGGCCGGTTCGGCGAGTTCCCGCTGTTCACCTACTGGGGCCCGACGGCGGACATCACCTCGTCGCGGTGGATCGTCGACGCGACGCGGCACGTGCTGCGCACGCACGCGCCCGACCTCACGATGGCGTACGTCCCGCACCTCGACTACGACCTGCAGCGGTTCGGGCCCACGTCGCCGCAGGCCGACGCCGCGGCGGCCGAGCTCGACGCGACGCTCGCGCCGCTGCTCGACGACGCCGCGAACCAGGGCGTCACCGTGCTCGTCGTCTCCGAGTACGGGATCGCGGACGCCGACCGGCCCGTGCACCTCAACCGCATCCTGCGCCGGGAGGGCCTCCTCGAGGTCTACGTGCAGGACGGCAAGGAGCAGCTCGACCCGTGGACGTCGCGCGCGTTCGCCGTCGCGGACCACCAGGTCGCGCACGTGTACCTCGGCGACCAGCAGGACCCGGCGCTCCGGCGGCGGGTCACGGACCTGCTGCGCGGCGTCCCCGGCGTCGACGAGGTGCTCGACCGCGAGGCGCAGGCGCGGTACGGGCTCGACCACGAGCGGTCGGGCGACCTCGTCGTCGTCGCGGAGCCCGGCGCGTGGTTCACGTACTACTTCTGGCTCGACGACGCCCGCGCGCCCGAGTACGCGCGCGGCGTCGACATCCACCGCAAGCCCGGCTACGACCCCGCCGAGCTGTTCTTCGACCCGGCGGACCGGCTGGCGAAGGCGAAGGCCGGCCTCAACCTCGTGAAGAAGAAGGTGGGCCTGCGGTACGCGATGAGCACCGTGCCGCTCGACGCGTCGTACGTCAAGGGCTCGCACGGGCGGCTCCCCGACTCCTCCGCCGACACGCCGCTCGTGATCTGCTCGGACGCGGAGGTGCCGGCGTCGGTCGCGGGTGTGGTGGAGAGCGGGTCCGGGCAGGTCCCGGCCGCCGCGATCAAGGGCCTGGTGCTCGAGCTGCAGGGCCTCGGCGTCCGGGTCTGACGAGCGATCGCTACCGGGCGAGGCGCTCGTCGAGCCAGTCGAGAACGCGCTGCTCGACGAGCGCCCGCCCGAGGGGCTCGCAGTGCCCGCTCGCCCCCTCGTCGTCGCTGAAGGTGACGAGCGTCGCCCCGGGGACGAGCCCGGCCAGCCGCTCCGGCTGGCCGGGCCAGAACTGCTCGTCCTCCGGGCTCGTGACGAGCAGCGGCGTCGTGACCTGAGCGGCGACGTCGGAGGCGTCGTACCGGCGGACCTCGCGCAGCGTCGCGGCATACCCCTGCTCGCCGTACGGGCGCGCGCGGAAGCGCCACGTGCGGGCGGCGCCCCTCGACAGGCGCAGGCCGAGCGCCATGTCGCGGTCGAACGCGTGGTCGTCGCCCTTGTCCAGGAGCTTGAGGAGGCTCTTCGGCACCTCGCGCTCCCACGAGGTGGCCACGTCGACCACCCCTGGGTCGACGACGGCCGCGGCCGGGCGGTGCTCGAACGCGAGCGCGCGCGTGACCCAGTAGCCGCCCTGGCTGATCCCGTAGACCGCGACGCGGCCGGGGTCGACGTCGGCCCGCGCGACGACCGCGTCGAGCACGGGCGTGAGGACCGCCTCGAAGTCGGGACGGAACGGGACCCCGTGCTCGAAGAGCACCGACTGCTGGCCCGGGCCGTCGAACACGAGCGCGTGGTACCCGCGGCGCACCGCCCCGGACACGACGGCCGACCACAGCGACGGCAGCGAGCCGTCCGAGCCGTTCACCGCGACGACGACGGGCCCGCGCACCCCGGGGTCGACGCCCGGGGCGCGGAACAAGTACCCCGGGAGCGTCGTGCCCTCGTAGGGGATCGGGAGGCGCTCGACGTCGAGGTCCACGAGGTCGACCCAGCGGTCCCACGCCGCACGGTGCTTGCGGAATGTCGGCAGCAGCGGCGCGTCGTCCTCGAGCCCGGCCACCGCGTTCACCGCGACGCCGAGGTAGGTCGCCGCACGCAGGTACGCGGAGGCGGCGCTCACGCGGTGCCCGCGCGCCGCGCACGACTCGCCGGTCGCGGCCAGGCGGTCGCCGAGCGCGTCCCAGGCGCGGAACCACGCACGGTGGTCCGTGCCGACGTCGGCCACGGCCGCGAGCACCTCGCCGGCGTCGGCGGCGCCGCTGAACGCTCCGCCGAGGACCGTGCGGATCTCGAAGTCGAGGTCGGGGTCGTGGGAGAAGCGTCCGGAAAGGCTGCTCCGGTGCGAGCCGTGCCCGGTCATGGGGTGCCCCTGCCGTCCTGGGAGGTACGGAACGCTCTCCAGGCTAGGAGCGTCGGCGCACGGGCGCGCGGCGAGCGAGGGGTGCGCACGCCCGTGCGCCGTCGGCGAGTCGCGCGGGCGGTCGGTCAGGCTCGGGTGACGGCGCCCACGACGAGCGTCGCGACGACGCCCACCACGAAGACGGCGGAGCACACGCCGCCCACGGCCCGCGCGGCACGCAGCCCGGCGGGGGCCGGCGCGTCGCCCGGGTCGAGGAACCCGATGCGCGCGGTACCGATGTACGCGGGCCGGATCGGCACGTGGAACTGGCGGACGTCGTGGTCGGTCAGGGCCGGCGGGGGCTGGTGCGCGAGCGCCGCCTCCACGCGACGGCGGCGCAGGCGACCGACCTGCAGCACGTACCCGGCGAGGACGCCGTACTGGCTGAGGTAGAACAGGCCCAGCGCGAGCACCGTCGTCCCGAGGCAGACCCCCGTCGCGGACCGCATCGACACCAGCAGGGCCACCCCGCCGGCGGTGAGCGCCGCCCCGAGGAGCAGCCACAGGGGCAGGACGGCCCACGAGCCCGAGCGGTCGTCGGCGTACGGCGAGGCGGGCTGCGCCGGACGGCTCGAGTCCGCGAGCTGGTCCGCGAGCCGGCTCGCGGACGGCTTCTCGTCTTCCCACCAGGCCATTCGGCCCCTCCTTCGTCGCGGGTCGTCACCTGCCCCGGAACGCTAGCCGCCCGCGCGCCACCGCTCCATGGGGAGCGGTGCCCGCCTAGTCGTCGTCCTCGTCGTCGGGCAGCGCGACGAGCAGGTCGAGGTGCAGCCCGAGCACCGTGCCGTCCGCGGCGACGGTCCGCACGAGCGGGTAGAAGCCGTCGCCCCAGCCGGAGTGTGCGAGCACGACGTTCTCGCCGTCCTGCGCGCCGGGCAGCAGGATGTTCGCCGACCCCTCGCGCAGGTGGTCGGGGGAGTCCGTGAGCGCGAACCAGCTCGTGTCGGTGCCGTCGTCGAACACCTCGTCGTACCAGTCGCCCTCCGGCATGAGCCGGGCGACGGCGTCGGCGTCGGCGAACGCGACCGTCCCGGCGTCCACCGGCACGCCGTAGGCGGCGCCGGCCTCCGGCGGGCCGTCCGCACCCTCGGGGACCACGGGCTCGACGGCGGCGACCTCGCCCTCGGCGAGCACGACGCTCAGGTACGCCTCGCGCAGGTGGGAGCCGTCCTGCTCGTCGGAGACGTCGGCGACGGTGACGCGCACCGGGTACCGCCCCGGCTCGACCGGCACGACGAGCCCGTGGCCGAGCAGCGTGAACGGGTCGGACGCCTCCAGGCGCCCGCTGGGGAGCACGAGCTCGCCCAGGTCATGGACCGTGAGGGTGTAGTCGGGGCCGTCGGCTGCGCCCGTGCCGACGGCGGGGCCGGGGCGCAGGGCGAAGAACGTGTCGGGGGAGGGGAATTCGCTCACGCCCGCGAGCGTAGCGGGCCGCGCCCACGCGGACGGCGGGGCCACCGCGCGGCGGCCGGCATACCCCGGCGGCGGCGGGAACCACGACGCGGCCCCGGACACGCCGACGGCGCCCGGTCCGTGGGGACCGGGCGCCGTCGGGCCGTGTCGCACGAGCGTCCGCGAGGGGCGCTCAGGCGGGCGTCACGAGCAGCTCAGCGCCTCGTAGTCGGCGTCGTAGGTCGTGGTGACCTCTTCGCCGTCGATCTCGGCGGTGAGCGTGGCCGTCACCGAGCCCGCGTCGAACGACGCGGCGCGCGACGAGAACGACCGGTAGGCGTTCTTGCCGTCCTTGACGTTCGGGAACGTCTTCTCGCCGTACGGCGTGGTCACGACGACGTCGGCCGTCGCGCCCGACTCGTTGAGCACGCGCACCGCGACGTGGGCCTTCCCGCCGAGGCAGCGGGCCTCGACCGTGACGGTCGCGTCGACGACGGCGGACGTCGTGACGTCCACGGTCTGCCAGCGCGAGGTCGGGGTCGCGTTGTGCAGGTGCAGCAGCAGGAGCTTCCCGCTGCCGGCCTCGACCGCCGACTCCGAGCGGTGCACGGTGATCGGCGCGTCGTCGGCCCCGGCGTACACGAGCTCGCCCTCGCCCCCGAACCAGTAGGCCGGGTCGTACGGGTCGGCCGTGAACGTCTCGCTCGCGTCGACGAGCTGGTCGGCGGCCTGCGAGTACGGCGAGTACGTGAGGACCTGGAAGGTCGGCACGTCGCCCTCCTCGATGCCGAGCGACCCGATGCCGACCGGGATGACGACGACGTTGTTGTCGAACACCGAGGTGTCGACGTCGCCCCAGACGGTGTTGACCGGCTGCTGGTCGATGACGGCTCCGGCCTTGCGCTCCTTGCCGTCGGGGCCGGTCCAGTCCTTGAGCGTGTACGTCACGGCCAGCGTGACGTCGATCTCGGTGTCGAACTTCACCACCGCGACCTCGAAGTCGGCCGAGCCGTCGGAGTCGACGTCGACCTCGACCGCGGGGATCGAGACGGAGCCGAGGCTCGCCCACTCCCCGTCCATCGCGACGCCGATGCCCATGAAGCCGTCGGCCGGGTCGCCCCCGGCTGCGGCCTCCTGCGGCGCCGTGGACGCGAAGCCGACCGCGCGCACGTCGGCCGCCGCGATGGCCGACGCCGAGGCGCCCACCGCCGCGTCCGCCTCGAGGCGGGGGCTCGTCGTCTTGAGCTCGAACGGCGCGACGAGCGACGTCCAGCCGCCGGAGTCGACGCCGCGGCCGTCGAGGTCGAGCTCGGCGGTCGTCGCGGTGCCCGGGAAGGCGACGGGCTTGCCGGACAGGTCGCTCACGAGCCGCGGCGACGCCTGCACGGGGACGCGCAGCTCGCTGCCGCCGTCCGTCGGGGTGAGGACCACGCGGCCGCTCACCGAGGACACGAAGTCGCGCGGCACGCCGACCCCGGAGTCGGCCGACGACGTCGGGTCGAGCTCCTTGGCGAGCGTCGCCGGGTCCGCCGTGAGGGTCACGGTGACGACGGTGCGCTGGCCGGCGGGGACGGTGATCGACGCGGGCGCGACAGAGACGGTGGCGCCGCCGGCCGTGCTCGACTGCGTGAAGCCGGTCGAGTACGTCTTCGGGGTGTCGCCGGTGTTCTGCACCGTCACGGTCTTGCGGACCGTGACCGGGTCCGCGCCCACGGGCACGACGCCGAACGCGACGGACACCTGGTCGGAGTCCTGCGACGCGTAGGCGAGGGTCGTGTTCGTGGCGGCGTCGACGGCGTCGACCCGGCCGGAGCCCACGCGCTCGGGGCCGTACGCGGTGCCCGTGCCCGACGGGCCGGTGAAGACGTCGTGCGTCGCGGTGTTCATGACCGACGCCTTGACCTCGGCCGGAGCCCAGCCCGGGTGGGCCTGCTTGACGAGGGCCGCGATGCCCGCGACGTGCGGGGTGGCCATCGAGGTGCCGGACTTGATGCTCGCGCCGACCAGGCGGCCGGACGCGACGGACGCGATGCCGGTGCCGGGTGCCGCGACGTCGGGCTTGGCGACGCCGAGCGAGCCGTGCACGCCGCGCGACGAGCCGCTGTTCAGCGTGTCGCCGATCTCCGGGATCGAGACGAACGACGACAGCGCGAGCGACGGGCCGACGGTCAGCGTGACCTCGCCGGCCTCGATCGCCGGGCGCAGCGCGGCGTGGCTCGGGCCCGTGAGCTGCGCGCCGGGGATGCCGGGGTTGCCCGCGATGCCCGCGACGAACGACGACAGCTCGGAGGACAGCAGCACGCCGACGGCGCCCGCGGCCTCCGCGTTGTTGAAGCGTGCGGCGCTGCCGCACGCACGGGTCGCGTCGTCGTCGTCCCAGTAGAGGAACGCGATCTTGCCCGCGACGGCCGCCGCCTGCTCGGGCGTGAACGGGTCGCAGCCGGAGAAGTCGTCCGCGACGAACGCGACCGGGGCCGTGACGTCCGCGGTGCCCGCGTACGCCTGGGAGTTCTGCGCCGGGTACGTGCCGACGAGGGACTCCGGCGCCTCGACGCGGACCGCGTCGAACGTCTGCGTGTCGCCGACCGAGTTCGCGACCGTCAGCGCGGTGCGCGCGTTGCCGGGCGAGCCGCCGACGTCGGTCACGTCGCCCGCGTTGCCCGACGCGATGACGGACAGCGTGCCCAGGCGCGAGAGCTGGTCGATGAAGAGGTTCTCCGGGTCGTCCGCGGGCGAGCCGTCGGAGCCGAGGGAGAGGTTGACGATGTCGAGGCGGTCGGACAGGTCGCCGTCGCCGTTCGGGTCGGCCGCCCACTCGAGCGCGTCGACGACGACGCCCGTCGAGCCGCCGAGGTCGCCGAACACCTTGAGCGCGTAGATGCCCGCCTCGGGCGCGGAGCCCGGGCCGACCTGCCAGTCGGAGATGTCCGTGAGCGTCGAGTAGTCGCCGTCGAACGTCTCGCCGTCGGCCGTGACGCCGTACGCCGCCGTCGTGCCGGCCACGTGCGAGCCGTGGCCCGAGCCGACCGAGTCGAGCGAGTCGATGGGGTTCTCGTCGGGCGTCGGCACGAGCGTCGTGCCGGGGACGGTGCCGCTCGCGTCGTAGTCGTACCCGGCGAAGTCGTGGCCGCCGAGGAACTTCAGCTCGTCGTACGTGCCCTCGGGGACCGGGCCGGTACCGCGGTCGCCGTAGGCCTCGTCGAACGCCTCCTGCGTGCCGGGGCCGCCGAACGCCTTGTGGGTGTAGTCGACGCCAGTGTCGATGATGCCGATGCGCACGCCCTCGCCGGTGAGGCCGGTGCTCTGCCACGTCTCGAGCGCGCGCGTGAACACGTCCGTGCCCTTGTTCGCGGGCTTCTTGGGGATGATCCGGTAGACCGTGCGGACCGAGGCGTCGCGCGCGAGGTCGCGCACGCGGGCCGCGTCGCCCGTGACGACGACGCCCGCGACGAGCGTGCTCGTGACCGACACCTGCTGCGGGTTGCGCGCGCCCGCGCTGCGGGCGGTCGCCTGCTGCGGGACGACGTCGTCCGCGAGCTGCGCGACCTCCTGCGCGTTGGCCTCGACCTCGTCGGGGCTCGCGCCCTGCGCCGTGAGGTCGACCGCCGACGGCGCGTCGAGCTCGACGAACGCGGTGACCGTGCCGGTCGCCTTGGCGAGCGACGGCGCGACCTTCTCGGTCGGCTCGAGGGACGCGCCCGACTGCACGCCGAAGGCGTTGCCGGGGTCGGGCGGCGGGTCCGCGGCGGCGGGCGCGGCGGCGGCCGCGACGACCGCGAGGCTCGCGGCGGCGGCCGTCAGTGACACGGGTAGAGAACGGTGCTTCATCGACACTCATCTCCCCGGCAGTGCCGGTTCGGCGAAGGGTTCGTGGATGGGTCCTTCCCAGCGGTCTCGCCCGGGTGGGACCGAGGCCACCCGAGCACGGTAACCAACGACCGCCCGACCTGCCCAGCGGCAGGGGACCTCTGCCGGGCCCCGGGGGACCGTCCGCCCTAGGATGCGGGCGGGGTCACGGGACGTGGCCGTCCTGTGGGAGTCCCCTTCCCGCGTCAGGTCCACGGGGTGCGAACCCGGGGGCGTGGCCCACGCAGAAGGAGAACCATGACCAGCACTCCGCTCCGCGCCCTGTCCGCAGGCCTCGTCGCCGGTCTCGTGCTGGTGGGCGCCGTCGCCGGCCCGGCGCTCGCCTCGCCGTCGGGCGTCCGGGCCGCCCCGGGGGACGACCTCGCTGCGGTCCCGCTCGCCGACCAGCCCGTCGCGACCGGCGAGAGCTGCGCCGTCGAGGCCCAGCCTCTCCTCCCCGGCGAGGACCCTGCCGCGCTGCCCGCCGCACCCGAGGTGTGCTTCGGCTCGTTGGAGGAGGCGCTCGAGTTCGTGTCCGGGGACGAGGTGGCGCCGTCGCGCCTCGGTCGCGCCACGCGGGCCGACGTCGACGGCCTCGTCGGCGAGCTCAATGCGACGACGACGGCGGGCCCGCGGGCCGCGGCGGAGCGGGCGACGACGGCCGCGGCCGGGTCGATCGTGCTCGGCGTGCTGTGGCGGGACCCGAGCTACAAGGGCGCGTCGAAGGTGCTCTA
This sequence comes from Cellulosimicrobium sp. RS, assembly GCF_046159675.1. NCBI lineage: Bacteria > Bacillati > Actinomycetota > Actinomycetes > Micrococcales > Promicromonosporaceae > Cellulosimicrobium > Cellulosimicrobium sp. RS. The sequence goes on from NZ_JBJXVU010000018.1 coordinate 12,758, forward strand.
CGGGTCGGGTACGAACGGGTGCCACACCGGCTCGACGTACGGGTTCCCGAACCTCGCGAACCTTCTCATGAACAACGTCGTCTCCTCGGCGTCGACGTACGCCGGGTGCTGGGTGACGCTCTACGACTCCTACTCGTACGCGGGCACGAAGAAGAACTGCACGCCGCACTGCGCGACCCTGGGCTCGTTCGACGACCGCGCGTCGTCGGTCGTCTACCGCCCGGCGGGCACGCTCGGCTGAGCGCGCCGCGTGACGCAGACCTCACGCACCCCGTCCCGGCGGGGCGCGGCGCGGCGGGTTACGGTCGGGGCACCGGGTCCTGCCCGGGACCCACGACGTCGAAGGAGATCTCGCATGCCCACCCGTATCGCACGCACCGCCTGGAACGGCGGCCTCCAGGACGGCCAGGGCCAGGTCGAGCTCACGAGCTCGAAGGTCGGGACGTACGACGTGTCCTTCCCGCGTCGCGCCGCCGACGACGCGGGCGGGGTCACGAGCCCCGAGGAGCTCATCGCCGCCGCGCACTCGTCCTGCTACGCGATGCAGTTCTCCGCGCTGCTCGGCGAGGCCGGCGCGACGCCCGTCTCGCTCGAGGTCACGGCGGAGGTCACCCTCGCGCCGGACCCGGCAGGCGGCTTCCAGATCCCGGAGATCGCGCTGACCGTCCGCGGCGAGGTCGAGGGCATCGACGCCGCCGGCTTCCAGCAGGCGGCGGAGGCGGCCAAGGCCACGTGCCCCGTCTCGAAGGCGCTCGCGGGCGTGCCGACGATCACGCTGGACGCCACGCTCGAGAGCTGACCCCGGCACCGACGACGGACCCCGGGCCGCGCACCGCCGGACGGCGCGCGACCCGGGGTCCGTCGTGTCGGGAGGCCCCGAGCGGGTCCGCTCAGCGGGGGAGGAGCGGGGGCGAGGACGTCCCGGCGCCCGCCCGGATGCCGTCGACGAGCTCGACGAGCGTGTCCTTCGCGCCGTGCACGGGGCGCCAGCGCAGCAGCTCCGTCGCCATCTCGGTGTCGAGCACGGGCACGCGCATCGCCATGTCGAGCCAGCCCTCGCCGACGGGCGCGAGGCGCGCGCGCCACGCGACGGCGACGGCGGTCCGCGCGGTCGCGTAGGGCACGGTGCGCAGCTTGCCGTCCGCGACGACGTCGGCCACGTCCTGCGCCGTGAGCACCGTGGGGTGGGCGACGTTGAACGGCCCGGGGTGCCGGCCCACGACGATCCGGGCGTACGCGTCCGCGAGGTCGTCGGCGTGCACGACCTGGAGCCGCAGGCCGTCGGGCAGCGGGACCGCCGGGAGCGGGTCGCGACGCAGCACGCGCGTGCCGAGCGGGCCGAGGAAGTACCGCGCGATCTCGGAGCCCGCGTCGCGCTGGAACACGAGCGCCGAGCGGACGCGCGAGACGACGATCCCCGTCTCCCGGTCGAGGTCGTCGAGCAGCGTCTCGACGGCCGCCTTGTCCTCCGAGTAGGACGAGCCCGGGACGCCCTCGACGGGCCAGCCCTCGTTTACCGGGGTGTCGCGCGCGTCGCCCGCGTACGGGGCGGGGGAGTAGGCGCCGACGGACGACGCCACGACGACGTGCGCGACGCCCGCCCGCTGCGCCGCCTCGACGACGCGGCGCGTGCCCTCGACGTTGACGCGCCGCAGCCGCTCGCGGTCGTGGCTCGGCTGGATCGCCCACGCGAGGTGCACGACGACGTCCGCCCCGGCGAACGCGGCGTCGAGCCGCTGGTCCGCGTCGGAGGCCGCGACGTCCGCGTACCGCCAGGTCGCGACGTCGTGCGGGAAGCGCACGGTGCTCGACCCGTCGGCGCGCGGCACGCGCCGAGCGACCGCCACGACGGACGTCACGACCGGCTCCTCCGCGAGCCGGCGCAGGACCGCCGTGCCGACGTTCCCGCTCGCTCCGACGACCACCACGCGCATGCGCTGCCTCCCGACCTCGTCCGCTGCCCGTCGCCCCGACGCTAGCCCGCCGCGGGCGAGTTCGCCCGGGCGATGGCCAGGACGGCGCCGCGCGCGGGCTCGGGGAGCTCGGGCACGAGCACGACGGCGCTCGCGAGCACGAGGCTCTCGATGTCCGCGCGGCTCAGGTCCCCGCCGCCGAGCCACGCGGCCGTGACGTTCTCCACGAGCGCGACCCAGCCCGCGGCGAGCAGCCGGAGGCGGGGCGTCGTGGGCAGCGCGTCCGTCGTGGTGGCGCTCACGGTCGAGGTCAGGCGCGCGACGAGGCTGTCGCGGACGCGCGCGAGCGCCTCCTGGGTGGCGTCGTCCTCGGCGAGCACCCCGCGCCAGAGGTCCTGCCAGACGAGCCGGCGCGCCTCGACGGCGTCGAGGTAGGAGGCGACGGCGAGCGCCGGGCGCTCGACGAGGGGACGATCGTCCGGTGCGACCGTCGCCGCCTCGAGCTCCGCCACGGCCTCCAGCGCGACGGCCCGGCGCAGCCCGGCCGTGGACGCGAAGTAGTGGAAGACGAGCGCCTTCGACGCCCCCGAGCGGGCCGCGACGGCCGCCGGGGTCAGGGCGTCGAGGCCGTGCTCGTCGGCGTGGCGCGCGGCCGTGTCGAGCAGCTCGCGCCGTCGGTCGGCGGGCTCGCGCCGCCGGCGGGCGCCGCCCGGCCGGGCGCGCACGGAGCCGTCGGCGCCGAGGGGTCCGGCGGGGGTGGGCGTGCGAGGCATGACACCGTTCTACGCTGTTGTTGACCGCCAGTCAACAAGAGGCGTAGCGTTGTTGACCGTGAGTCAACGGTGCCCCGGGGCAGGCCCGGGACGCCACGGAGGGGAAGAACCGGATGCAGATCACGCTGACGGATGTGCGCGTCGACGGGCGGCGCGAGCCCATGCTCGAGCCGATGGACCTCGCCTGGTCCACGGGCGAGTGCGTGCTCGTCGCCGGGGAGCCCGGGCACGGGCACACCGCGCTCGCCCTCGTCGCGACAGGCCGCTTCGACCCGTCCGCGGGGGAGGTCCGCCTCACCCCGGCGAGCACGCCGTCGCACCGCTCCGGCCGCCCCGCGCGCGGCGCCGCCGCGACCCTGCGGGACGTGACCGCCGTCGTCGACGTGCCCGGCATCAGCGAGCCCGACGACGCGCTCACCGTGGCCGACGTCGTCGCCGAGGGCCTCGCGCTCGCCGGCCGCCGCTCGCTGCCCACCGACGTGACCCGCTGGCTCGCCGACCACTCCCTCACCACCGACCGGGCGCGGCGCCTCGACCAGGTGCCGGGGGTCGTGCGCACCGCGCTGCTCGCGGCGCTCGCGGCCGAGGACCCGGACGTCCGGTTCCTCGTGCTCACGCTCCCCGACCGGCACGGGGGAGAGCCGTCGGGCTGGTGGGAGGTCGCGCAGAGCCTCGCCGGCGCCGGGTACGGCGTGCTCGTGCAGTGCACGCGCGCCTCGGCCCGCGACCTCGGCGTGGACCTCCCGCCCGCGCGCGGCGCGTCGATCCACCAGCCGCCGGCCGTCGTGCTGCGCACGCGCCCCGAGCCGCCGCGCGACCCGGACCCCGCGCCGGACCCGGACCCGGACCTCGCGTCGGACCCCGATCCCGCGCCGGGACCGGACCCCGCGCCTGAGCCGGACCCGGCTCCCGAGCAGCCCGTCCCCGCCGCCGCGCCCACCACGACCGACGAGCCCGCCGCCCCGCACGACCCCGAGGAGGACCGATGACCGCGATCCGCCTCGGGCTGTCCGAGCTACGCCGCCTCGCCGCGGGCACGCTGCCCCGCCTCGCGATCCTCGCGATGGCGCTCATCCCCACGCTCTACGCGGGCCTCTACCTGTTCGCGAACCACGACCCGTACGACAAGCTCGACGAGATCCCCGCCGCGCTCGTCGTGCTCGACGAGGGCACGACGACCACCGACGCCCAGACGGGCGCGACGACGCGGCGCGACTTCGGGCGCGACGTCGCCGACCAGCTGCTCGACGACGGCGGCTTCGGCTGGGTCGAGACCAGTCAGGTCGACGCCGAGTACGGGGTCCGGTCCGGGCGGTACGACGCCGCGCTCGTCATCGGCCCGACCTTCTCGGCGGACCTCGCGTCCGCGGGCGAGTTCGAGCCGCAGCAGGCGAGCCTCACGCTCATCACCAACGACGCGAACAACTACCTCGCGCGCACGATCGCGGACCAGATCGTCGGCAAGGTGCGCGACTCGATCGCCGAGCAGGTGGGCACGGAGGCGGCGGACACGTTCCTGCGCGGCTTCGCGTCCATCCACACCAACCTCGCCGACGCCGTGGACGGCGCGGACCAGCTCCTCGACGGGTCGACGCAGCTCCGCGACGGCCTCGTCACCGCGGACGACGGCGCGCACACCCTCGCCGAGGGCGCGGGCCAGGCCGCCGACGGCGCCGAGCGTCTCGACGCGAGCACCGGGACGCTCGCGGACGCCGTCGGGCAGCTCGACGACGGCGCGGAGGCGCTCGCGTCCGGGCTCGGCACGCTCCGGGGCGCGACGGCGTCCCTGCCGGCCCAGACCCAGCAGCTCGCCGACGGCGCCGCGCAGGTCGCGGACGGGAACGCGCAGGTCGCGCAGTACGGGCAGCAGGCGGCCGCAGCCGCGGGCGAGGTGCTCCCGACGCTCGACACGATCCGCGGCGACGTCGACGCCCGGCTCGACCAGCTCGTCGCCGACGGCGTCATCGACCGGGCGACCGCGGACCAGGTGCGGGCGCAGGTCGGGCCCGTGCTCGACCAGCAGCGCGAGCAGGTGCAGGGCGCCGTCGACCAGGTGACCGCCGCGTCCGGGAAGCTCGACCAGCTCGCCGACGGGTCGCGCCAGGTGTCCGACGGCGCGGCCCGGCTCGCGGGCGCGACGCCGCAGCTGACCTCCGGCATCGCGAGCGCCGCCGACGGCGCGGACCGCCTCGCCGACGGCACCGGACAGCTCGCCGCCGCGACCCCGCAGCTCGTGGACGGCGTCTCGCAGCTCGCTGACGGCACGCGCCAGGTGTCCGACGGCGCGACCTCGCTCGCGGACGGTACGTCGCAGCTGCGCGACGGCTCGGGCGAGCTCGTCGACGGCGTCACGCAGCTCCGCGACGGGCTCGCCGAGGGTCTCGGCCAGGTGCCGGACCTCGACGAGCAGACCCGCCAGGACACCGCCGAGACCATCGGCAACCCCGTGTCCGTGAAGAGCGACGCGCTGTCGTCCGCGGGCACGTACGGCGGCGGCCTCGCGCCGTTCTTCCTGTCGCTCGCGACGTGGATCGGCGCCTACGTGCTCTTCCTGCTCGTGCGCCCGCTGTCGTCGCGGGCCCTCGCCGCCGGGAGGTCGGGCCTGGCCACCGCCCTGGGCGGGTGGCTCACCCCGGCCGCGATCGGCGTCGTGCAGGTCGCCGCGATGTTCACCGTGACGAAGTTCGCGCTCGACATCGATCCGGTCCACGGCGTCGGGACCGCGCTGTTCCTCGTGCTGGTGTCGGCGACGTTCGTCGCGATCCTCCAGGCGCTCAACGTCTGGCTCGGCGCCGCGGGCCAGTTCCTCGGGCTCGTGCTCATGCTCGTCCAGCTCGTCACCGCGGGCGGCACGTTCCCCTGGCAGACGATCCCCGAGCCGCTGCGCTCCATGCACCGGTTCCTGCCCATGACGTACGCGGTCGAGGGCCTGCGCCAGCTCCTCTACGGCGGCAACATGGCGACGGTCACGCGCGACGTCACGGTGCTCGTCGTCGTGCTGGTCGCCGCCCTCGCCCTGACGACGGTCGCCGCCCGCAAGCAGCGCGTCTGGACCATCAAGAAGCTCCAGCCGGAGCTCGTCCTCTGACTCACGGGATAGAGCCCAGGTCTGCCGAGATAGAGCCCTGGTCTGCCGAGGTAGAGCCGTGGTCTGCCGAGGTAGAGCTGTGGTCTGCCGAGGTAGAGCTGTGGTTTGCCGAGGTAGAGCCGTGGTTCTCGTGCCCGACGGCGTGTGGTTGCGTCGGGTGGTCGGGGTGGGTGGTGGTGCCGCGTCTACCATCCGCGCCGCTCGTTCCTCGCGTCGCTCCCGCCTTCTCGGTCGGGATCGTCCTGCGTTCGCAAGCTCACTCCGGACGATCCCTCGTTCCAGGGCCGCCACGACGCGGCACCACCACCCACCCCGCCCGGCGTCGTCTCGCCGTGGTCTTCGCTCACCTGGGCGAACCACCCGCGGCGTCGTTCGCTCACGTCGGGCAGCGGCGACCCGCCCGCCGTGGGCGACCGGCCGCCGTCGGGCATCAGGTGCCCATGCCGGCCGCAACCTCGGCCGTGATCGGTGACCCCGCGCCGTCTGGCATGACCAGGCCTCTACGTCGGCGGACCACCCTTCTACCTCGACGGACCACGCCTCTACCTCGGCAGACCAGGGCTCTACCTCGGCAGATCGGGGGTCAGGGGGCGGACGGGGCGGAGGGTCGGGGGCAGGGAGTGCGACAATCGCGACGTGTCCGCTGAGATCGACGCCACCACGACCCCCGCCTCGCAGCACGGGAACGGCTCGCGGCGGTCCGGCTCCCGCGCGACGACGTCGCCGGAGGCTGAGCGCGCCGCTGCCGTCCGCGAGGCGGAACGGGCGGCCGACGCCGCGCGCACGGCGCTCGCGGACGCGCTGCGGACGGTCGTGCGCGGCACGGTCGACACCGCGACGCGACGCCGCGCGGAGTACTCGACCGACGCGTCGAACTACCGCGTGGTGCCCGAGGCCGTGGTCTACCCGCAGGACGCGGACGACGTCGTCGCCGCGCTGGACGTGCTGCGCGAGCTCGAGGTGCCGGTCACGGCGCGCGGGGCGGGGACGTCGGTCGCGGGGAACTCGATCGGGCCGGGCGTGGTCCTGGACTTCACGCGGCACGTGAACCGCGTGCTCGACGTCGACCCGGAGGCGCGCACGGCGCGCATCGAGCCGGGCGTCGTCATGTCGACGCTCCAGCAGGAGGCGGCGCCGCACGGGCTGCGGTTCGGCCCGGACCCCTCGACGCAGAACCGCGCGACGCTCGGCGGCATGATCGGCAACAACGCGTGCGGGCCGCACGCCGTCGCGTACGGGCGCACGGTCGACAACGTCGTCGCGCTCGACGTCGTCGACGGCCGCGGGCGCCGCTTCACGGCCGGCAAGGGCGACCCGACGTTCGCGGCGGTCCCCGGACTGGCGGAGCTCGTCCGCGAGAACCTCGCGCTCATCCGCACGGAGTTCGGGCGGTTCGGGCGCCAGGTGTCGGGCTACTCGCTCGAGCACCTGCTGCCGGAGAACGGGTCGGACCTCGCGAAGGCGCTCGTCGGCACCGAGGGCACGCTCGTGACGATCCTCGAGGCCACGGTGCGCCTGGTGCCGGTGCCGTCCAAGCCGACCCTCGTCGTGCTGGGCTACCCGGACATGCCGTCGGCGGCCGACGACGTCCCGACCTTCCTCGGCCTCAGCCCCCTCGCGGTCGAGGGTCTCGACGCGCGGCTCGTCGACGTCGTGCGCCGCGCCAAGGGCGACGCGTCCGTGCCGCCGCTGCCCCCGGGCGCCGGCTGGCTCATGGTCGAGGTCGGCGGCGCGACCCCCGAGGAGGCGATGGCGAACGCGGAGGCGATCGTCGCGGCGTCGGGCAGCGAGGCCACGATGATCCTGCCCGCGGGCCCCGAGGCGACCAAGATGTGGCAGATCCGGGCCGACGGCGCGGGGCTCGCCGGGCGCACGCCCGCGGGCGAGCAGGCGTGGCCGGGCTGGGAGGACTCCGCCGTCCCGCCGGAGAAGCTGGGCGACTACCTGCGCGACCTCGACGCGCTCATGGCGCGCTACGGCGTCGACGGCCTGCCGTACGGGCACTTCGGCGACGGGTGCGTGCACCTGCGCATCGACATCCCGCTCGAGGCGTCGGGGTCGGTGCTGCGCACGTTCATGCTGGAGGCGGCCGAGCTCGTCGCGAAGTACGGCGGCTCGCTCTCGGGAGAGCACGGCGACGGCCGCGCGCGCTCGGAGCTGCTGCCGGTCATGTACAGCCCCGAGGCGATCGCGCTCATGGAGCGGTTCAAGGCACTGTTCGACCCGCAGGACGTCATGAACCCGGGCGTCGTGGTGCGCCCGAGCGCCGTCGACGACGACCTGCGCCGCCCGCACGCGCACCCGCTGCTGTCGAAGGTCGGCGCGCCGGGGACACCCGGGACGAGCACGGCCGCGCCCGCGAAGGTCACGAAGATCTCGCGTCGCGCCGGCTACCAGGGCTTCTCGTTCGCGCACGACCACGGCGACATGACCCAGGCCGTGCACCGGTGCGTCGGCGTCGGCAAGTGCCGCGCCGACACCAGCGCCGCGGGCGGCTTCATGTGCCCGTCGTACCAGGCAACGAAGGACGAGAAGGACGTCACGCGCGCCCGCGCCCGCGTGCTCCAGGAGGCGGTGAACGGCACGCTCGTCGGCGGTCTCGCGGCGCCCGAGGTGCGCGAGTCGCTCGACCTGTGCCTGTCCTGCAAGGCGTGCTCGAGCGACTGCCCCGCGGGCGTCGACATGGCGCAGTACAAGTCCGAGGTGCTGTACCGGACGTACCGCGGCAGGCTGCGCCCCGTCGACCACTACTCGCTGGGCTGGCTCCCGGTCTGGGCGCGCCTCGCGACGGGCATGCCGCGCCTGGCCAACAAGCTGCTCGGGTTCCGGCCGCTCGCGAAGGCGGTCCTGTGGGCGGGCGGCATGGACACGCGCCGCTCCATGACAGAGTTCGCCGAGGTGCCGTTCCGCACGTGGTGGAGGCGCGGCGGCGCGACCCAGGGCGTGCCCGGCCTGCGCATCGGGCAGCGGCCCGGCCGCCCCGTGCGCGACGAGCGCCCGAAGGTCGTCCTGTGGACCGACTCGTTCAGCGACAACATGTCGCCGGGGGTGCCGCAGGCGGCCGTCAAGGTGCTCACGGCGGCCGGGTACGACGTCGTCGTGCCCGACGAGCAGGCGTGCTGCGGCCTCACGTGGATCAGCACGGGCCAGCTCGACGGCGCGCGCAAGCGCCTGGAGAACCTGCTGTCCGTGCTCGGCCCGTACGCCGTGAACGGCATCCCGATCATGGGCCTCGAGCCGTCGTGCACGGCCGTGCTGCGCTCCGACCTCGTGGACCTGTTCCCCGACGACCCGCGCGCCCAGGCGGTCTCCGCCGCGACGCGCACGCTCGCCGAGCTCCTCACGTCGGTCGACACCGCGCCCGGGCGCGAGTCCGGGTGGCGCGTGCCCGACCTGTCGGACGTGACGGCCGTCGTGCAGCCGCACTGCCACCAGCACTCGGTGATGGGCTTCGCCGCGGACGAGCGGCTGCTGCGCGACGCGGGCGCGACGATCAAGGTGCTCGCCGGCTGCTGCGGGCTCGCGGGGAACTTCGGCATGCAGAAGGGCCACTACGAGACGTCGGTCGCCGTCGCGGAGAACGCGCTGCTGCCCGCGCTGCGCGACGCCGCCCCCGGCGACGTGTACCTCGCGGACGGCTTCTCGTGCCGCACGCAGGCCGACGACCTCGCCGGCGTGCAGGGCAAGGCGCTCGTCGAGCTGCTTGCCGAGCGGCTCTGAGCCCGTCGGGCGGCCGACCGCCCGACGGCGCACGGCCGCCCCGGCCCCGCACGGGCGCGCGTCCCCGGGGGGTGCGTCCAGGCACCGAGGTGCGGTCCGTCGATCCCGGCGCGAGCATGGCAGGGGAGCACCACCGCGGGCGGTGCTCCGTCCACGTCGTCGGCGGTGAGGGGCAGGCCATGTACTACTCCAGCGGCAACTACGAGGCGTTCGCGCGGCCGCGCAGGCCGGAGCGGACGGACCGGCTCGGGTCCGTGCACCTGGTGGGAGCGGGCCTCGCGTCGCTCTCCGCGGCGGGCTTCCTCGTCCGCGACGGCCAGGTGCCGGGGGAGAAGATCACCGTCTACGAGCGGCTCCGGCTCCCCGGCGGCGCGCTCGACGGCATCAAGGAGCCGCGGCGCGGGTTCGTGATCCGTGGCGGGCGCGAGCTCGAGGACCACATGGAGTGCCTGTGGGACCTGTTCCGCTCCGTCCCGTCGATCGAGACCGAGGGCGTCTCGGTCCTCGACGAGTTCTACTGGCTCAACAAGGACGACCCGAACTTCTCGCTCCAGCGCGTCACCGAGGACCGCGGGAAGGACGCGCACTTCGACAACCTGTTCCGCCTCGACGAGAAGGCGCAGAAGGAGATCACGAAGATCTTCCTCGCGCGCCGCGAGGACATGGAGGGCAAGTCGATCGAGGACGTCATGTCGCGGCACTTCCTCGACAGCCAGTTCTGGCTCTACTGGCGCACGATGTTCGCGTTCCAGGAGTGGCACAGCGCGCTCGAGTTCAAGCTCTACCTGCACCGGTTCATCCACCACGTCGGCGGCCTGCCCGACCTCTCGGCGCTCAAGTTCACCAAGTACAACCAGTACGAGTCGATGGTGCTGCCGCTCACGCGCTGGCTCATGGACCGGGGCGTGACGTTCCGGTTCCACGTCGAGGTCACCGACGTCGACTTCGACCTCGCCCCGGACCGCAAGGTCGCCACGCGGCTGCACCTGCTGGACCACGCGGCGGCCCACCAGTCCGGCGGGGCCGCCGTCGAGCGGACGATCGACCTCGGCGAGGACGACCTCGTCATCGCGACCATCGGCTCGCTCACGGAGAACTCCGACAACGGCGACCAGCACACGCCCGCGCGCCTCGACACGGGGCCTGCGCCCGCGTGGGACCTGTGGCGGCGCGTCGCGGCCAAGGACCCGTCGTTCGGCCGGCCCGACGTGTTCAGCACCGACATCCCGCTCACCAAGTGGCAGTCCGCGACCGTCACGACGCTCGACCGACGCATCCCCGAGCACATCGAGCGCATCTGCAAGCGCGACCCGTTCAGCGGCAAGGTCGTCACGGGCGGGATCGTCACCGCGCGCGACTCGGCGTGGCTGATGAGCTGGACCGTCAACCGGCAGCCGCACTTCAAGGCGCAGTCGCCCGACGAGATCGTCGTGTGGGTCTACGGCCTGTTCGTGGACACCCCGGGCGACTACGTGAAGAAGTCGCTCCAGGAGTGCACGGGCGAGGAGATCACGCAGGAGTGGCTCTACCACCTCGGCGTGCCGGAGGCCGACATCCCGACCCTCGCCGCCGAGGCCGCGAGCTGCGTGCCCGTGATGATGCCGTACGTCACGGCGTTCTTCATGCCCCGGCACGCGGGCGACCGGCCCCAGGTCGTGCCCGACGGCGCACGCAACTTCGCGTTCATCGGCCAGTTCGCCGAGACGACGCGGGACACGATCTTCACCACCGAGTACTCCGTGCGCACCGGCATGGAGGCGGCCTACCAGCTGCTCGACCTGGAGCGCGGCGTGCCCGAGGTCTTCAACAGCACGTACGACGTCCGCAAGCTGCTCGCCGCGGTGAGCGCCCTGCGCGACGGCGAGGAGCTCGACATCCCCGGGCCGCGGATCCTGCGCGACCGGCTCCAGAAGAAGGTGGACGCCACCGAGATCGGCGAGCTCCTCGCCGAGTTCAGCCTCCTGTCCCACGACGAGTGACCTCGCGGCCCGGCGTGGCAGCATCGGGCGCATGTCGACTCCGGAGGACCTCGCACGCCGCTACCTCGGCTGGCTCCTGCTGACCGAGGGCGCGCGGGCCGAGCGTCTGCGGGCGGAGGCGGAGGTCGGGGTCGCGGGAGAGGTACGGAGCGTTGTGGAGCACGACGCCGACCCGTTGCCGCTGCTCGACGCGCTCGTCGCGCAGGCCGTCGCGAGCGGGGACGAGCGCCTCGTCACGCGGCTCGGGGCAGGGATCGTCGAGGAGGCGATCGTGGGCCGGCCCGACCTGGCTGGTCGCATCGCCGCGCGATGCCGGGCGGAGCCGACCTGGAGCGAGGTCGTGCGGGGGGCGTGGGTGGAGGAGCGCCGGGCGCGCGACCTCCCGGATCCGCTCCCCGCGCTCGTCACCGTCCTGAAGGGCTGACGAGGCTACCGCGGGCGCTCCGCACCGCGTCGGCGAGCCGGGCGACGGCGTCGTCGACGCGGGCGTCGGCGAGGTTGCCGTACCCGAGCACGAGGGTCGTCGACTGTTCGGCGGGGCGCACCTGGTAGCGGCGCAGGTCGACGACGGTCACCTCGCGCCGCGCGGCCTCGCGCACGACGTGCGCGGCGTCGGGCGCGGGACCGTCCGGCGAGCCCGGCAGGGACAGCAGCGCGTGCATCCCCGCCGCGATGCCGCGCACCGCGGCGCCGGGCAGCTCGCGGGCGAGGGCGTCGAGCACGGCGTCGCGACGGCGGCGGTAGCGCCCGCGCGCGGCGCGCAGGTGACGGTCGTAGCCGCCGGACGCGACGAGCCGCGCGAACGTGAGCTGGTCGACGGTGGACGGGGCCGCCGTCGGGCCGTGCGGGGCGGCCGCGCGCGCGACGGACTCGCGCCAGCGGGCGGGCACGACCATCCACCCGACGCCGAACGCGGGGCTCATCGTCTTGCTCACCGAGCCGAGCAGCACGACCCGGTCGGGGTCGAGCTGCTGGAGCGCGGCGACGGGTCGGCGGTCGTAGCGGAACTCGGCGTCGTAGTCGTCCTCGACGACGACGCCGTCGACGTCCCGCGCCCAGGCGAGGACGGCCTCGCGCCGCTCGGGCGCGAGCGCGGAGCCGGTGGGGAACTGGTGCGCGGGCGTGAGGAGCGCGGCCCGCGCGCCCGTCCGCCGGGACGCGTCGACGAGCGCGCCGACGTCCGCGCCCTCGGCGTCCACGGGGACCGGGACGGGGGTGAGACCGGCGCGCGCCGCGACGTCGCGCAGCACCGACCAGCTCGGGTCCTCGACGAGCAGGTGCGTGTGGCCCGCCTCGACGAGCACGGCGGCGACGCGCGCCATGCCGTCCGTCGCGCCGCGCGTCAGCACGACGGCGTCGTCCGGCCCCGTGACGACGCGCGCCCGGCGCAGGTGGCCGGCGACGACGGCGCGCGCGTGCGGGTGCCCGGCGGGGGCGGGCTGCCCGAGGTCGTCGTTCGACGCCGTCCCGCCGGACGTGCCGAGCGCCTCGCGTGCCGCGCGGAGCCACGCGTCGCGCGGGACGTGCCGGAGATCGGGGACGCCCGGTGCGAGGTCGAACCGGGCGCGCGCGGCGTGGATCCTGCCGGTGTCGGTCCGCCCGGCGGGAACGACGGCGCGCGCGGGTCTACCGTCCGCCGCTCGTTCCTCGCGGCTCCCGCCAGGCCCGCCACGACCCGCGCGCACCGTCGTTCCCGCCGGGCTCGTGGGCCGCTCGCCCAGCGCGCTCGTTCCCCTCGGGCTCGTCGATCGTGCCCCGGCTGCGGCGGAGACGCGGGTCGCGGAGCCGGTGCGCGCCTCGAGGGAGCCCTCGGCGACGAGCTGGCCGTACGCCTCGGTGACGACCCACCGCGACACCCCGAGCGACTCGGCGAGCTGTCGGCTCGGCGGGAGCGCCGCGCCGACGGGGACGCGGCCGGCGTGCACGGCGTCGCGGACCGCGCGCTCGAGCCGCTCGACGCGGGACCCCGCCCCCGCGCCCAGGTCGAGCAGGGCCTCCCAGGCGAGCGCCGCCGTCGGCCCGGGGCGCTCGGACGGCAGATTGGTCTGGTCGACGGCCATGGCATCGGACCGTACACCCGTGCCGATGCCTCCCTAGCGTGGAGCACGTCACCGAGACCACGGGTCCACCACGGACCGCTCGGACCACCGACAGACCCAGGGAGACCACCATGCGGTACCGCACCATCGGCGACGGGCGCACCTCCTTCGAGGTGTCGACCCTGTGCCTCGGCACGATGAACATGGGCACGCTCGTCGACGAGGACACGTCGTTCGCGATCCTCGACCGCTACCGCGAGGCGGGCGGCACGTTCCTCGACACCGCGAACAACTACAGCTTCTGGGCCGGTGGCCACGGCCGCGACAGCGAGGACCTGCTCGGCCGCTGGCTCGCGAGCCGCGGCGCCCGCGACGAGGTCCGGATCGCGACGAAGCTGGGCGCGGCCAAGAAGGACCCGGCCCTGCCGCTGCAGAACGTCGAGCCGACGAACTTCCAGGGGCTCGGCGCCGACGTCGTCGCGGACGAGGCGCACGAGGGCCTGCGCCACCTCGGCGTCGACCACCTGGACGTCCTGTACGGGCACGTCGACGACCACGGGACGCCGCTCGCCGAGACCGTCGGCGCGTTCGGCAAGCTCCAGGCGGAGGGCGTCGTCGGCATCACGGGCATCTCGAACGTCGCGCTGTGGCGCGTCGTCGAGGCGCGCGAGGAGGCGCTGCGCCAGGGCGTCGCGCCCTACGGGCTCGTCCAGCAGAACTACACCTACGCCTACCCGACGCCCGAGCCGGGACGGCACAACTGGGCGTCGTACGAGCTGCTCGACTACGCGGCGTCCACGGGCGTCGAGGGCCGCCCGCCGCTCGCCGTCACCGCCTACTCGCCGATCCTCCAGGGCGCGTACGTGCGCCGGGACAAGCCGCTCTGGGACGGGTTCGACCACCCGACCACGCGCGAGCGGATCCGCCTCCTGCACGAGGTCGCGGGCGAGCTCGGCGCGACGCCGAACCAGGTCGCGCTCGCGTGGCTCCTCGGGGGCGAGCACGCGGTGATCCCGGTCGTCGGGCCCAGCACGGTCGAGCAGCTCGACGACCTCCTCGGCGCGGCCGACCTCGAGCTCGACCCCGAGCTGCGCGCACGCCTCGACGCGGCCTGAGCCGCGCGAGCGGCCCGGTCCGGCGCACCGACGTCGGGCCGGGCTGCCACGATGGGCCGATGCCCACCACGCTCGTCGAGCGCACCCGGCCGGACGACTGGCGCGACCTGCGGGACGTCCGCCTGCGGGCGCTCGCGGACGCGCCGTCCGCGTTCGGCTCGACCCTCGCGCGCGAGGTCGCTTTCCCCGACGACGTGTGGCGAGAGCGCGCGGCGCAGGGGGGCACGCTCCTGGCGCGGACGACGTTCGACGGCGGCCCGCCTGGCGACCGCGGCAAGTCCGACGACGGCGCCCCGCCCGGGAGCGGCCGGTCGCCCGGTCCCGTGGTCGGGGTCGCGGCCGTCGTTCCCTCGCCCGACGACCCGACCGTGGCCGAGCTCGTGTCCGTGTGGGTCGAGCCCGGCGCGCGGGGGAGCGGTGTGGCGGCGTCGCTCCTGGCGCGCGCCGACGACCTCGCGGCCGGGCTCGGCGCGCGCACGCTCGCGCTCTGGGTCACCGCGACCAACGCTCCCGCGCTCCGCCTCTACGAGCGCGCAGGCTTCGCGCCGACCGGCGAGACCCAGCCCCTCCCGAGCGACCCCCGCCTCCTCGAGCTGCGGATGACGCGGCGCGTCGCCGGATAGGGTGCGGGGACCTGATCCCGGACCGTGCCGAGGGGGCCGCGTGGAGTTCCAGGACGTCGTCCGACGCCGGCGCATGGTGCGCCGGTTCACCGACGAGCCGGTCGACCCGCACGCCGTCGACCGCCTGGTGCGCAACGCCGTCCGCGCGCCGAGCGCGGGGTTCGCTCAGGGGTGGTCGTTCCTCGTGCTCACGGAGCCCGACGACGTCGCGCGCTTCTGGTCCGCGACCTCGCCCGAGCAGCCCGAGCGGAGCATGAGCACGTGGCTCGCCGGGATGCGCACCGCGCCCGTGCTCGTCGTGGTCCTCACGTCGAAGGACGTCTACCTCGACCGGTACGCCGAGGACGACAAGGGCTGGGCGGACCGCGACGAGAACCGCTGGGCCGTGCCGTACTGGCACGTCGACGCCGGGATGGCGGCGCTGCTCATGCTCCAGACCGCCGTCGACGAAAGGCTCGGCGCGTGCTTCTTCGGCGTCGCGCCGGGCGAGGTCGGGCGCCTGCGCGCGGCGTTCGGCATCCCCGACGCGTACGCGCCGACGGGGGTCGTCGCCGTCGGGCACCCCGCCGACCGGGCGGCCACGGGCTCGCCGCGCCGTCGCGCGCGCAAGCCGCTCGACGACGTCGTGCACCGCGGCCGCTGGGGAGGCCGGTCGTGACGCGCTCGCGGGCGGGGGCGCTCGCCGTCGGGCTCGCGCTCGCCGTCCTCGGCGCGGGAGCGTGCACGGGGAGCGCGACGCCCGAGGACCCGACGGGCGCGGCGTCCGCGACGCGGACGGACCGGCCGCCCGCCGAGGTCCCGGCCGACGACCCGACCGCCTCGGGCGACCCGGGGCGGCCTCCGGGTGGCTCCGACGAGCCGACGGCGGGCACCTCCGCCGAGCCGGGGGAGGCGGCCACGGCCGCGGCCGCTCCCCCCGAGGTCACGAGCCTCGGCGGCGCGGCCGGCGCGACACCGCTCGTCGCGCGGTCCGGGTGGCAGGTCGTCGGCGCGAGCGGCGCGTGCGTGCTGTCGTCACGTGCCACGGCGGACCCGGCGGCACCGACGGCGGGCCCGCGCGACGCGTCCGCCGCCCTCCTCGCGGAGACGGTCGCCGCGGACGGCGGCGACCTCACGGCTCCCCGCGACGTCCTGCTGCCCCTCCTCGCCGACGGCGTGACCCGCCAGGGGGTGAACGCCGCGGCCCAGGACTGGACGGTGACGACCCCACGCGGCGAGGTGCGGGTGCGCGGGGCGGCGCGCGTCGTGCGCGTGCCGACGTTCGAGGGCGACGCGTCGACGCAGTCCGTGGTCCTCGCGCTGGACTGCGCCGGGCCGCTCGACGAGGGCGCGTGGCAGCGCCTCCTCGCCGACGTGCGGGCCGGCCTCGCGGCGCCCGCCGAGGAGCTCGGTACCTGGCCGTCGTAGCGGGGCGGGCGGGTGCCGGGTCAGGCGTCGTGGTCGCGCAGCGCCGGGACGTGCAGCCCGACGGCGCCCCGCACGGGCGGGGGCAGCTCGCCCCAGTCGTCCAGCGTGTCCAGGTCCACGGCGGTCCCGGGCCGCTGCACGACGACGGCCCGCAGCCCGAGCCGCTCGGCCTCCGCGACGTGCGCCGCGCGGCTGCCCGTCCCGAACTGAAAACGGAACCCCTCGCCGCCGGAACCGCCGTCGGGCCGAGCACGAGGTTCCTGGCGTTCTGCGCCGCTTCCCGACAGCAGGGTCGTGCTCGACGGCGCGGTGGCCGGGTAGTCGAGGACGAGCAGGTTCGTGCCCGCCCCGACCCGGTCCGTCGCGACGACGACCGGGGCGTCCTCGGCGAGCAGCGCCGCGACGTCCGCGGTCGTGAGCGCCGGGAGGTCGGCGTGCGCCACGAGGAGCCGCACCGGGCCCCGGGCCGCCGCGTCCTCCGCCGCGAGCTCCCGGCCCAGCTCCACCGCCGCGTCCAGACCGGGCCGGTCCGCGGGCTGGAGCACGATGCGCAGCCGGTCGGCGTCGGCGGTGAGGAGGGGCAGACCCTCGCCGTCGTCCGTCGCCGCGGCGGCGCCGTCCACCACGACGTCCCGCAGCGCCCGCCACGTGAACCGCGGGTCCGACGTCACGACGACCACGCGCTCCACGTCCTCGCTCGCGAGCAGCGTGCCCACGACGTGCCGCGCGAGCACGCCGATCAGCCTGCTGCGCGACGCGGGGTCGAGCACGTGCGCGAGGCGCGACTTCCCCGACGAGCCGTCGCGCAGCGGCACGACGGCGACCACGCGCCCCGGGCGGGCATCCGCACCCGGGCGGGCGCCGGCGTCGGGCGGCTCAGCCACGTGCGGGGCCCGACAGGAGCGTGCGTGCCAGGCGCTCGCGGCCCGCGGCGCCGCCCATGACCGTGTCCGTCACGACGACGTCCATCCCGAGCGCGCGGACGTCGTCCGCGAGGTGCGCGTCGTGGTCGTCGATCACCATGACGTCCACCAGGCCCACGTACAGGCGCGCGACGCCGAGCGCGGAGACCTCGTGCCCGAGCGTCGTGAGGATCTGCGCCGCCGGGCCCTTGAGCGCGCGACCGCCCACGATCGGGCTCACCGCGACCCGTCGCGCCGACGTCCCGGCGAGCGCCTCCCGCACGCCCGCGACGCCCAGCACCGGCTCCACCGACAGGAACGGGTTGGACGGCGCGACCACGACGACGTCGGCGCCGGTCACCGCGTCGAGCACGCCGGGCGCCGGGCGCGCGGCGTCGATGCCGTCGTAGACGAGACCGAGCACGTCGTCCGCGTGCCGACGGCCCACGAAGTACTCCTGGAACCCGAGGCGCCCGGCGGGCGTGTCGACGAGCGTCGCGACGCGGTCGTCGGTCACGGGCAGCACGCGCGCCCGGACGCGGAGCGCGGACGTGAGCTGCGCGGTGACGTCGGACAGCGGCGCGCCGGTGCGCAGCCGGGCCGTCCGCACGACGTGCGTCGCGAGGTCGCGGTCGCCGAGCGTGAACCACGTGTCCTCGCCGAGCCGGCCCATCGCCTCCAGGGCCGCGTACGTCTCCCCCACGACGCCCCAGCCGCGCTCCTCGTCCGCGAGCCCGGCGAGCGTGTACGTCACGGTGTCGAGGTCGGGCGAGATCCACAGCCCGTGCAGCTCGACGTCGTCGGCGACGTTGACGACGACCGTGAGGTCCGTCCCCGCGAGGTCCAGACCGTGCGCGAGGCGGGCCCCGCCGACCCCGCCCGCGAGCACGGTGACGCGGTCGGTGCGGTGTTCTGCTGTCACGACGACGAGCCTACGTCGGAGCTCGGTCCCCTCGGGGAGTCCCGGTGCCCCGGCCCTTGGTGCGGCGCCGTGCCACGATGGACCCATGGCCGTCTTCGCCTTCTCCGTCGCCCCGCTCGGTGCCGGCGAGTCCGTCGCGGACTCCGTCGCCGAGGCCGTCCGCATCGTCCGCGAGTCGGGCCTGCCGAACCGCACCACGTCGATGTTCACCGAGATCGAGGGTGACTGGGACGTCGTCATGCCCGTGATCCAGCGTGCGACCGAGGCCGTCGGCGCGGGCGGTCACCGCGTGTCGCTGGTCCTCAAGGCCGACATCCGCCCGGGTCGCACGGGCGAGCTCACGGGCAAGGTCGAGCGCGTCGAGGAGCGGCTCGCGGCCGAGTCGGAGGACACCGGGCACGCCTGACCGGGCGGGTGACGCGCGGGCCGGAGACCGGGGCCGGACGGCCCTTGCACACCGGTTCGCCCGCTTCGAGGGACTTGACCCGCCCCCGTAGGCTATGGCGCATACGCCCCCGCCCAGGTCGCGTTTCCGCTGCTGCAGGAGAACCCCCGATGCCCCTCTTCGAGGTGGACGCCGAGCGTCCCGTACTGGTCCAGCCGCCCCAGCAGGCAGGAGCATTCGGGACGGACGCGCAGCGGGTGGTGGACGGCAACCTCGAAGGACTGCTGGGCGAGCAGATCTTCCCGGTCGCGCAGGGCACGTCCGACGACGAGCCGCACCTCCTCGCGCTCGACGCGGCGGGGCTCCCGGTCGTCATCGAGGTCACGGCCGAGCTCACCGAGGAGGCCCTGACTGCGGCGCTCAACCACGCGGGCCGCGCCGGTCGCCTCACGCGCGCCGAGCTCGCCGCGCGCTACACGGGCGGCGCGTCGCGCTTCCAGCAGGACGTCGCCGCGTTCTACGACAACGTGCCCCTCACGCGCTCGCAGGCGACCGCGCGCGCCACGGGCGCGCGCCTCATCGTCATCTGCTCGAGCGCCGCGCCCGGCATCCAGGACGCGCTCGACTTCCTGCGCCAGCCCGGCTCGCCGGTCGCGGTGCTGCGCCTCGGCGTGGTCCACGGGGCCGACGGCCGCCGCTTCGTCGACGTGTCCCCGCTCGCGATGACGCGCGACAACCCCGCGCCACCCGCGGCACCCGAGCCCCCGCGGGGCCGTGCCGTCGCCCCCGGTTCCGACTTCGCGGACGGCGTCGCCGTGGGCCGAGCCCTGACCGGCAAGTTTCCCGTGGTGACGCGTCAGGCCGCGAGGTCCCGGGCGGAGCGCCGCCGGGCCGCCGAGCTCGAGCCCCGCACCACCTACGGCGTCGCGCCGACGTCGGCCGACGAGACGGGCCAGCTCGCCCCCCTCGCCGCGACGGACGAGCCGCGCCGCGCCGAGCCGCCCGTGCTCGACTTCGTGCCCCTGGACGACCCGCTCACCGCGCGCACGGCGCCCGAGCCCGCGCCGACGGCCTGGGCCGACCGCCGCCCGGTCGAGGGCGCCGACGAGGCGCCGGCCCCGCGCACCTCGATCCTCACGCGCGAGTCGATCCGTACCCGGGAGTCGATCCGGACGCGCGAGTCGTACCTCACGCACGAGTACGGCGACCAGCGCAGCCCGGCGCAGGAGCGCCCGTACGACCCGCTGTCGTACCACCCGCCCGTCGACCTCGGCACGGGGCCGGACCTCCCGTCGAGGAGCCGCGACGTCGCGCCGGTGCCGTCCCCGCCCGCGGCCGACCTGCCGCTCGGCCCCGAGGACGACCCGGACCTCGTCGCGCTCGCCCGCGCGTTCGGCGCCCCGCGCCAGCTCGTCTGGTCGCGGCCCCGGCGCGGGCAGCGCTTCGAGGCGGTGCTCCAGCCCGACGGCTTCATCGAGCTGTCCGACGGCGCCCGGTTCCGCCACCCGGACCTCGCCGCGGTCGCGGTCTCCGGCACCCACACCGCCGACGGCTGGAGCGTCTGGCGCCTGGGCACCGACGACGGCCCCACGCTCACCGACGCCTTCCGCGAGCACACCGCCTGAGCCCGCCGGCCGGGACCGCTCCCGGCGTGAGACGGGAGAAGTGGCCCCTGACGGACTCGCCGCAGGGGCCACTTCTCGCATCTCGCCCCGGCGACGACACCGTCCCCCGGGTGACCCGGGGCTGGAGGGCCGGGCCGAAGCGCTCCCGTGCTCAGTCGGTCGTCCGCACCATGGTCCGGATCCCGACGGCGAGCCCGACGGCGGCCGTCACGACGGCGGCGACCCACCCCCACGCGACGGCGGACGCCGTGAGGTCGCCCGCGAAGAGCGCCCGCTCGGCGTCGACCACGTAGCGCAGCGGGTTGACGTCGGACGCGACCTGCATCCAGCGGGGTCCGGTCTCGAGCGGCAGGAGCATGCCGGACAGGATCATGAGCGGGAAGACGAGCGTCTGTTGCACGACCCAGAACATCCAGTCCTGCTTGCGGACGGCGAGCGCGAGCGCGTAGCTGAGGGAGCCGATCCCCACGCCGAAGACGGCGAGCAGCACCAGCCCCACGACGGCGCCGGCGGGGTGCAGCTCGAAGCCGAACGGCAGCATGACGAGCACCACGACGACGGACTGCGCGACGATCGGGACCATCTCCTTAAGCGCGCGCCCGACGAGGAGCGACTCGCGCGAGAGCGGCGCGACGAGCATCCGCTCGTGTGCCCCCGTCTGCAGCTCGACGAGGAGGTTCGCGCCCGTCGTGGACGTCCCGAACAGCGTCGTCATGACGAGGATCGACGGCACGAACCACTGCCAGACGTTGCCGCCCAGGACCTCCTGGCCGGTCGTCGTGCCGCCGAGCGACCCGACGAGGAGCGGTCCGAACAGCGCGAGGAAGACGATCGGCTGGACGAGCCCGAAGAGCACGGAGAACGGGTCGTGCAGCACGGGCCGCAGCTCGCGCACGAGCACGATGCCGGTGTCGCGCGCGAAGGCGGCGAGGCCGCGGCGCGGGGCGTACGCGTGGCTCGGTGCCGTGCGCGGGGTGGTCGGGGTCGTGGTGACGGTGCTCATGCTGCGGTCCTCTCGGTGGGGTGGGCGTCGGCGCCCGTGGTGGCGCCCGCCTCGCGCAGGCTGCGCCCGGTGAGGGCGAGGAAGACGTCGTCGAGCGTGGGCCGGCGCACCTGGGCGGTGTCGACGGCGATCCCTGCGGCGTCCGCCGCGCGCAGCAGCCGGGGCAGGTAGGCGTCGCCCCGCTCGGCGCGGATCTCGAGCGCGGGTGCGCTGCCGGGCCGGGCTTCCGGCCCGGTGTCGGGCTCGGCGTCAGGCCCGACGGCGTCCGCGCCCTCGGGCGTGCGGGCCACCTCGCGGAAGCCCTCGACGCGGCGGGCCAGCGCGGTGAGGTGGGCGGCGTCGTCGTGCGCGCGACCGCCCGACGGCGCGAGCGTCACGAGGACGCGGTCCCCGGCGAGCTCGGCCTTGAGGTTCGCGGCCGTGTCGTCGGCGATGACGCGCCCGTGGTCGACGACGACGACCCGCTCGGCCATGGTGTCGGCCTCGTCGAGGTAGTGCGTCGTGAGGACGATCGTCATGGGCTCGCCCGTCGTCGCGCGGGCGTCGTCGCGCATGCGCAGGACGTGCTCCCACAGGTTCGCGCGGTTGTGCGGGTCGAGACCCGTGGACGGCTCGTCGAGGAAGAGGAGCGACGGCGCGTGCACGAGACCCATGGCGACGTCGAGCCGACGGCGCTGCCCGCCGGAGAGGTCGGACACCTTGCGGGTGCCGTGCGCCGTGAGCTCGAGGGAGTCGAGCAGCTCGTCGGCGCGTCGCCGGGCGGTCCGGCGGTCCAGGCCGTGGATGCGGCCCTGGCTCGCGAGCTCGTCGACGGCCCGCTGCGCGTGCCCGGCCCCGTTGCCCTGCCCGACGTACCCGATGCGGTGGCGGACGGCGTCGGGCTCGGCGACGACGTCGTGTCCCGCGACGGTGGCGGTGCCCGACGTCGGCCGGGTCAGCGTGGTGAGCATGCGCAGGGTGGTCGTCTTGCCGGCCCCGTTGGGGCCGAGGACGGCGACGAGCTCGCCCGGCGCGACGTCGAGGTCGATGCCCCGCACGGCGTGCACGGTGCGGCTCTCGTCCCGCCCGACGGCGAAGTCCTTGGTCAGTGCTCTGGTCCGGATCACGGTGCTCCTCCTGGGTGCGGTGCGTGCGTCGGGAACGACTCTGCTCCGGGTAGCGGACAGGTCCGGTCCTCTACCTCGTGCGACGCTGGAGCCATGCTCGAGACCTCGGGACGACTGCTGCGGCTCCTCTCGCTGCTCCAGGCGCGCCGCGACTGGCCGGGGGCCACGCTGGCGGAGCAGCTGGAGGTGAGCCCGCGCACCGTGCGGCGCGACGTGGACCGGCTGCGCACGCTGGGCTACCCGGTGCGCGCGACCAAGGGCCCCGACGGCGGGTACCGGCTCGACGCCGGGGCGGACGTGCCGCCGCTCCTGTTCGACGACGAGCAGGCCGTCGCCGTCGCGGTCGCCCTGCGCACGGGTGCGCTGCCCGGGGTCGAGGACGCCGCGGCCCGGGCCCTCGCGACCATCCGGCAGGTGATGCCCGCGCGGCTGCGGGCGCGCATCGACGCTCTGGAGGTGACCGCCGTGCCGGGGCGCCGGGAGCAGGAGCTCCCCACCGTGCGTCCCGACGTGCTCGTCGCCGTCGGGACGGCGGCGACCGAAAGACGCGTGCTCCGGTTCGACTACGACGGCGGCACCGGCGAGGTGCTGCGCGCGCCGGGGGCTCCGGAGGGCGCGGGGTTCCGCGCCCCGCGGCGCGCGGAGCCCCATCACCTCGCGACGTGGGGCGGCCGGTGGTACCTCGTCGCGTGGGACCTCGACAGGGAGGACTGGCGCACGTTCCGCGTCGACCGGATGGTCCCGCGCGAGGGCACGGGGGCACGGTTCGCGCCGCGCGCGCTGCCGGCGCCCGACGTCGCGACGTTCGTTGCGGAGCGGTTCGCCACCACCAGCTACCCGGTACGCGGCACCGTCGAGCTCCACGCGGACGCCGCGACGGTGGCGCGCTGGGCAGGCGCGGACGCGGTCGTCGAGCCGGCGGGGGAGGGGCGGTGCCGCCTGACGACGGGCTCCTGGTCCTGGGGCGGGCTCGCGGCCCGGTGCGCGATGTTCGACGTGCCGTTCGACGTCGTCGGGCCGCCCGAGCTGCGCGACGCCGTACGCGTGCTGGGGGAGCGCGCGCGAGCGGCGGCGAGGGGTGAGCCGGGTCACGAGGGAGCGAGTTGACCTCCTGGCCCACGACGCCGTAATGTTCTCGAGGTCGCCCGGCAGGGAGGAACAGACACCACGGCACAGCTCTTCGGAGCAGATGCGAAGTGGCTGGTCCCCCGGGCGAAACTCCCACCAGTTTTCTCGGAGCACAGTGCTGCCCCGTGAGTGCGGTGAGGGTGTCTGGATCAGGTACATTTCTGAACGGAAATCCGGTTTTCACCGGTCCGGGACGAACGGCCGGGTCTGGTAGGATTCAGAACGAAGGAAGCGCCCCGCGCAAGGGCCTCGGGAACGAGGTCGGAGGCGGTGTGTGTCGGTTGTTTGAGAACTCAACAGTGTGCTTGTTAGTCAATGCCAAATTTTTTGTCCCTGTGGCATGGCTGGCCTGGTTGCCCGTCCGGGTGGTTGGGTTGGTTGTGTCTGGGATTCCTTTGGTTGATTTCGGAAGATGATGTCATCTTTCGTGTTGATGCCAGTTTTGTGAACC
>NZ_JBJXVU010000019.1:0-22984 GCF_046159675.1 Cellulosimicrobium sp. RS
GGGACTCGTAGTTGAACCGCCCCACCAGGCCGGCCGACGTCTTCGTCACCCACACGCCCGAGTCGTTGAGGTCCACGTCCGCCGTGGCCTCGCCCTCGGTGAACAGCGCGAGTCCCACCAGCGCCGTCGAGAACACCGACACGGTGCTCACCGACGCGACGGTACGACGATGCTCGCGGATGGTCGTGAGAAGACCCACCTGTGCTCCTCTGTGCCTGGGCGGGGCACACGTCCGCCCGGTCCCGCCGAGCGGCGGTGACGAGGGGAACGGGTGCTCCGGTGCCCGCAGACTGCCCGCAGAACGCCCCGACGAGGGTAACCGAGGCAGGGTCGCTCAGGGCATGGGGAGCAGTCCCCATGGAGGGTGGAATATTCCCCTGATCAGGGCAGAAGGGACGCACGGGACAGCGCGGCCCGGTCGCGCGTGCGGTCCTCGGCCGCGCGCAGCGACGCGTCGTCCGGGCGGACGGCGGCCGCCGCGGCGCGCGGGGCGGTCGACACCCGGGACCGGGCGGCCGCGCGGCGGCGGCCGAGGTCGGCCAGGGCGCAGCCCACGAGGACGAGCAGACGGTCCGTGCCACGGGGCTCGGCCGTGCGGGGCAGGGTGGGGGAGTACGCGCTCATGAGGGGTTCTCCTTGCCGTCGATCGTCGGGAAGACGTTGAAGTGGATCTGCACGGGCCGCGCGCCGGGCGCCTGCTCCTGGCCCTGGAACCGCTGGAGCGTCGCGTCGAACGCGTCCCACGCCTCCGCGACCTCGACCATCTGGTCGGCGGTGAGCCACATGCTCGTCGTCGTCAGACGGCTGCCGTCGAGCCACCGCGTCGGCAGCTCGGGGGAGCGCTCGAGGAACGCCTGGATCTTGCGCGCCCTCGCGGACTCGAACTCGCGGCTCACCATCGCGCCCGCGAGCGTGGCGGCGGCGTCCTCCTCGTCGTGCGGGACGTCGACCGTGAACCCGCCCGGAGGGCGCTCCCACCAGCGCTCGCGCGCCGTCCCGCGGCCCGCGACCTCCCGGACGAAGCCGTGCCGCGCGAGCTGGCGCAGGTGGTAGCTCGTGGACCCGCTGGACTCGCCCACGAGGTCGGCGAGGCGGCTCGCGGTGAGCGCGCCGTGCGTCGAGAGCAGGTCGAGGATCTGCACCCGCAGCGGGTGCGCGAGCGCCTTGAGCTGCGCCGGGCCGAGCGCGGGGTGGCGTTCGGCCGGGACGGGTGCTGGTGCGCTGTCGGTGGGCATACGACGACCGTAGCGATGCAAACGACTCTTTGCAAGAGTTTCTTTGCAGCGAGATGTTGGCACGTGTCGGACGGCCCGCGCGGGGAGCGGGAGCGTGCGCGAGGTGCGAGCATCGAGCGCATGACGCAGGTGGCGGAGCGGGTGCGCGGCGCGGCGGAGCGCGCCATCTTCCTGCGGGTCGCGGGCCCGGACGCCACGGCGACGCGGGCGCGCATCCACGAGACGCCCGGCCCGCGCTGGTTCCCGGCGGGGTCCGCGGTCCAGCGCGTGCACGGCGACGCGTCGATGTTCGTCGGCGGGCTGCGCGCGCTGCTCCTGCAGAGCCTGCACCCGCTCGCGATGGCCGGGGTCGCCGCGCACTCGGGCTACCGGGGCGACCCCTGGGGGCGCCTCCAGCGGACCTCGACCTTCATCGCCACGACGACCTTCGGCACGGCCGACGACGCCGCCGGCGCCGTGGCGACGGTCCGGGCGGTCCACGAGCGGGTCCGTGGCGTCGCGCCCGACGGCCGCCCCTACCGCGCGAGCGACCCGGACCTGCTGCGCTGGGTCCACGTCGCGGAGACGCAGAGCTTCCTCGTGGCGCACCAGGAGCTCGGGCACCGCCCGCTCGACGCCGCCGGGTGCGACGAGTACGTCGCGCAGGCGGCCGTGGTCGGCCGCGCCCTGGGCGTCGAGGACGTGCCGGTCACGGTGCGCGAGGTGGACGACGCCGTCGCCGGGTACCGGCCGGTGCTCGGCCTCACCCCGGCAGCGCTCGACGCCGCGCGGTTCCTCCTCGTCGAGCCGCCGCTGCCGTGGGCGGTGCGTCGGGTGTACGCGGGGCTCGCGGTGGCCGCGCGGGCGTCCCTGCCGGACTGGGCGCGCGCGGGCATGCCGCGCGTGCGAGGACTGCCCCAGCGGTGGGCGCACCCGGCGGGGGAGGCGGTCACGAGGCTGCTGCGGTGGGCGCTCCCCGGGGCCTGACGGCGAGGCGCACCCGGCGGGTCAGGCGTCGTCGCGGCGGCGACGGTAGGCGTCGAGGTCGTCGTTGAGCCGGCCGAGGAGCTCGGCGAGGAGGGCCCGGTCGAGGCGCGACCAGTCCCCGAGCACGTCCGCGTAGAGCGCGGTGCGCGCCGCGCGGTGGGCGGCGAGCTCGTCGAGCCCCGCGCCCGTGGGCTCGACGACGACCGCCCGGCCGTCGTGCGGGTCCCGGGCCCGGCGTACGTGCCCGGCCCGTTCGAGCGCGACCACCTGGCGGGTGACGGTGGAGGCGTCGAGGCCGAGGCGCTCGGCGAGCGCGTTGACGTGGAGCGGGCCGTGGGTGCCGAGCGTGTGGAGCAGCAGGTAGCCCGACCGGTCGAGCGTGCCGCCCCGGCGCGACGTCCCGGGGCTCCCCGAGGCGCGCGTGCGCTCCGCGCGACGCAGGAGCTGGGCGACCTCGAGCTCGATCGCGCCCAGCACGTCCTGCGCGCTCGCGTCCCCGCGCGCCTCCGCCTGCGGCTGATCGTTTCCCTCGGCAACCGTCATGGGTGTATTCTACAGATAGTTACCTGCTAGATACAGGTACTTCTCCCGCCGCCGCCCCTCGTGCGGCGGCCTCCCTCACCAGGAAGTGCGACCGAGTGGCCTCCACACGCAACGAACCGAACCGCACCGCCATCTACGCGACCGCCCTCACCGCGTTCTTCGCGATCGCCGGCATCGCCGTCGTCGACCCGATCCTCCCCGTGATCGGCGAGGAGATCGGGGCGTCGACCTGGCAGATCGAGCTCCTCTTCACCGCCTACATCGCCGTCATGGCGCTCGGCATGATCCCCGCCGTCATGGCGACCGGGCGCTTCGGCTACAAGAAGATCCTCGCCACGGGCGTCAGCCTGGTGGCCGTCGCGGCCGTGCTCGCGGCGCTGAGCACGAGCATCGGCCAGCTCGCCGCGCTCCGCGGCCTGTGGGGCCTCGGCAACGCGATGTTCTTCGCGACGGCGATGGTCCTCCTCGTCTCCCTGGCGAACGACCGCGAGTGGGTCGTCGAGCTCTTCGAGACGTGCGTCGGCCTCGGCTTCGCCGTCGGGCCGCTCCTCGGCGGGCTGCTCGGCGGCATCTCGTGGCGCGTGCCCTTCTTCGTGTGCGGCGTCTTCATGCTCGTGGCGCTGCTCGTGTCCGTGACGCGCCTCAAGGACCCCGCCGAGAAGCCCGCGCCGCTGCGCGTCGGCCAGGTCTTCCGCCTGTTCCGCAAGCCCGGCTTCCTCGCGCTCGCCGCGGTCACCGCCGCGTACAACTTCTGCTTCTTCGTCGTGCTCGGGTACACCCCCGTGTTCCTCGGGCTCGACGTCGTGCCGCTCGGTCTCGTCTTCACCGCGTGGGGCGTGGGGCTCGCGGTCGGGATCCTCGTCGTCGGGCACCGGCTCGCGCACCGCGTCGGCGCCGTCCAGACGCTGGGCGTGGCCGTCGTGGGCGTCCTCGTCGCGCTCGTGCTCCTCGCGCTCGACCTCGGGACGGCCTGGTCCGTCGTCGTGCTCGTCGGTGCCGGCGTGTTCATGGGCATCGCGAACGCCAACCTCACGGACCTCTCGCTCGCGCTCGGCGACCCGGACCGCCGCGTGACCACCGGCGCGTTCAACCTGGTGCGCTGGGGCTTCGCCGCCCCCGCCCCGGTCATCGCGGGGCTCCTGCACCCGGTGTCCGCGACCGCGCCGTTCTGGCTCGGGGCGGGGATCCTCGTGCTCGGCGTCGTCGTGTTCGTGGCGTACGGGCACCGGATGGCGGGCGAGCTCGGCGAGCGCGTCCTGTGGTCCCGGTGGAACCGCACGGCCCGGACCGTCGAGGGGACGCCCGAGGAGGCGCTCGGCGAGGTCTGAGCCGCCGGCGGCACCGACGGGGGGAGAGGGTCCTGGGCCGCGCGGCCCGGGACCCTCAGCCCTCCGGGTCGGTCCCGGCGTCGGCCGAGCCGTCGCCCGAGGTGCCCGACGGCGCGCTGGTCGCCGGGTCGGGGTCGGCCGCGGCCGACTCCGCGGCCCGCGTGAGGGCCTCGATCCCGGCCGTCAGCGCGCGCAGGTCGGCGACGTCGAGCCGGTCGAGGAGGTCCGTGAGGGGCTCGTCCTCCTGCGCGACGAGCCGGCGCACCGCCGCGGCGCCGCGCGGGGTCGCGGCGACGAGGCGCACGCGACCGTCCTGCGGGTCGGGGCGGCGCGACGCCATGCCCGCCGCCTCGAGCCGGTCCACGATCCCCGAGAGCGTCGCGGGGGAGATGCCGAGCACGTCCGCGAGCCGGTGCGAGCTCGTCTCCCCGTCGAGCTGCAGCACGGCGAGCGCGCGGAGCTGGGGGACCGTCAGGGTCGTGCGGAGCAGCGGCTCGAGGCGCTGCGCGAGCAGCAGGTCGGCGAGCCGGCGCTGGGCGTCCTCGAGGCGCCGGGCGAGCGCCGCGCGCTCGTCGTCGGCGGGGTGGGTCACGGCGCCGACTCTATCGGTGGGCGCGGGAACCATCCCGAGATGCTTCGCGTTACGCTAACGAAATCGCGACGCCGACGTCGTCTCCCGCCCGACCTGGAACCCCTGGAGGCTCCGTGTCCCGTCTCGCCCGGCTGTCGCTGGCCAACCGCGCGCTCGTCGCGCTCGCCACCGTCGCGATCGCGATCTTCGGCGTCCTCAGCATGGGATCGCTCAAGCAGGAGCTCATCCCGAGCCTGCAGATCCCCACGGCCGCCGTCGTCGGCGCGTACCCGGGCTCGGCCCCGGCGATCGTCGAGCAGCAGGTCACCGTCCCCGTCGAGACGGCCGCGCGCGGGGTCAAGGGGGTCGAGGACGTCACGTCGACGTCGTCGACCGGCCTCTCGGTGACGACCGTCCAGTTCGCGTACGGCACGGACATGGACGCTGCGGCCTCGCAGCTCCAGACGGCCGTCACGCGGCTGCAGTCTCAGCTCCCGGAGGACGTCGAGCCGCAGGTCGTGACCGGCTCCGTGGACGACCTCCCGGTCATCCAGCTCGCCGTGTCGGGCGGCGCGGACGAGGCGGCGCTCGCGGACACCGTGACGTCGAGCCTCGTCCCCGCGCTCGAGGACGTCGAGGGGGTCCGCAGCGTCGCGGTGAGCGGCGTCGCCGACCAGCAGGTGACGATCGCCCTCGACCCCGCCGCGCTCGCCGCCGCCGGGCTCAGCCCGCAGCAGGTCTCCACGATCCTCCAGGACAACGGTGTCGTGGTGCCCGCGGGCACCGTCGCGGAGGGCGACCGCACCCTCAGCGTGCAGGTCGGCACGGCCGTCACGACCGTCGACGAGCTCGCCGCGCTGCCCCTCGTGTCCCCGACCGCGGCGCCCGGCACCCCGCCCGTCGCGCTCGGCGACGTCGCGGCCGTCACCGCGGGCCCCGAGCCCGCGACGTCGTTCTCCCGGCTCGACGGCGAGCCCGCGCTCGCCGTCGCCATCACCAAGACGCCCGCCGGCAACACGGTCGAGGTGTCGCACGCGGTCCAGGACGCGGTCGACGACCTCTCCGGCGTGCTCGACGCCCAGGACGTGCGCGTCGGGGTCGTGTTCGACCAGGCCCCGTTCATCGAGGAGTCCATCGAGGGCCTCGCGACCGAGGGCCTGCTCGGGCTCCTCTTCGCGGTCGTCGTGATCCTGCTGTTCCTCGCGTCGCTGCGCTCGACGCTCGTCTCCGCCGTGTCGATCCCGCTGTCGCTGCTCGTGACCTTCATCGTCATGAACGCCACGGGCTACACGCTCAACATCCTCACGCTCGGGGCGATGACGGTCGCGATCGGCCGCGTGGTCGACGACTCGATCGTCGTCATCGAGAACATCAAGCGGCACCTGTCGTACGGCGAGGAGAAGGTCGGCGCCATCATCGGTGCGGTCAAGGAGGTCGCGGGCGCGATCACCGCCTCGACCGTCGCGACCGTCGCCGTGTTCCTGCCGATCGCGCTCGTGGGCGGCATGGTCGGCGAGCTCTTCCGGCCGTTCGCGCTCACCGTCGCCATCGCGATGCTGGCCTCGCTCTTCGTCGCGCTGACGATCGTCCCGGTCCTCGCGTACTGGTTCATCACGTCGCCGCCCGTCCCGGCCGACCCGGAGGCCGCGCGCCTCGCGGGCGAGCGCGCCCGCGCCGCCGCGGAGGCCAAGGAGCGTCGCGGGCTGTGGCAGCGCGCGTACCTCCCGACGCTGCGGGGGGCCCTGCGCCACCCCGCGATCACGCTCGGTGTGTCGGTCGCGA
The DNA here is from genome assembly GCF_046159675.1 of Cellulosimicrobium sp. RS. NCBI lineage: Bacteria > Bacillati > Actinomycetota > Actinomycetes > Micrococcales > Promicromonosporaceae > Cellulosimicrobium > Cellulosimicrobium sp. RS. The sequence continues at coordinate 6,426 of NZ_JBJXVU010000019.1, forward strand.
TCCTCGCCGGGACGCTCGCGCTCGTGCCGCGGCTCGAGACCAACTTCCTCGGCGACACCGGCCAGGACACGCTCACCGTCACCGAGTCGTTCGCGCCGGGCACGTCGCTCGACGCGCAGGACGCCGCCGCGCGCGACGTCGAGCAGGCGCTCCTCGACGTCGACGGCGTCGCCACGGTCCAGACGACCGTCGGCACCGCGGGTGGCCCGGAGGCCGCGTTCTTCGGCGGCGGCGGGTCGCCGACGGCGACGTTCGCCGTCACGCTCGACGTGGACGCCGACGCCGTGGCGGCCCAGGAGGACGTGCGCGACGCCGTCTCCGGGCTGGGCGGCGACGCGAGCGAGGGCATCGAGGTCGCGGGTGCTGACGCCGCGTTCGGCAGCTCCACGGTCGACCTCGTGGTCCGCGCCCCCGACACCGACACCCTCGCCGCGGCCGCCGCCGAGGTGCAGGAGCTCGCGGAGGGGACCGACGGGGCCGCGCAGGTGACGAACAACCTCGCCGCCGCCCAGGCCACCGTCCAGGTGACCGTCGACCGCGAGGCGGCGGCCGCCGTCGGGCTCACGGAGACGCAGGTGGCCGGGACGGTCGCGGGGGTCATGTCCCCGGCCCCGGTCGGCACGGTGAACCTCGGCGACGGCCCGGTGCAGGTGCGCGTGGTCGCGGGCGAGGCGCCGGCGACGGTCGCCGAGCTCGAGCAGGTCGTGCTGCCCACCGCCGCGGGTCCCGTGCCGCTCACGCAGGTCGCCGAGGTCGCGGAGGTCGAGGTCCCCACCTCGATCACGCGCGTCGACGGCGAGCGCAGCGCGACGATCGCCGTCACCCCCGCGGGGCAGGACCTCGGCGCGCTGACCACCGAGCTGACGACCGCGATCGACGGGCTCGAGCTCGAGGGCGGTGCGACGGTCGAGGTCGGGGGCGTCGCCGCCGACCAGGCCGACGCCTTCGCCGACCTCGGCCTCGCGCTGCTCGTCGCGATCCTCATCGTCTACCTCGTCATGGTCGCGACGTTCCGCAGCCTCCTGCAGCCGTTCATCCTGCTCGTGTCGATCCCGTTCGCCGCGACGGGCGCGCTGCTCCTGCTGCTCGCCACGGGGACGCCGCTGGGCGTGCCGGCCCTCATCGGCCTGCTCATGCTCGTCGGCATCGTGGTGTCGAACGCGATCGTGCTCATCGACCTCATCAACCAGTACCGCGAGCGCGGGCGGGCGCTCGACGACGCCGTCCTGGAGGGGTCGCGCAAGCGGCTGCGCCCCATCGTCATGACCGCCGCCGCGACGATCTTCGCGCTCACGCCCATGGCCATCGGGATCACGGGCGGCGGCGCGTTCATCTCCCAGCCGCTCGCGCTCGTCGTCATCGGCGGCCTGCTGAGCTCGACGCTGCTCACGCTCGTCGTCGTGCCGGTGCTCTACACGCTCGCCGAGCGCCGCGGCGAGAAGCGCGCGGCGAGGAAGGCGGCCAAGGAAGAGGCCGCGGCCCAGGCCGAGGCCGACAAGGCCGCCGCCGAGGAGACGACGGCGAACGCCTGAACCGCCCGACCGTCCTCGACCCGCCGGACCCGCCGGACCCGCCGGGCCCCCGCCGACCAGGCGACCCCGGCGGGCCGAGCAGGTGGTCCTGGCGCGTCAGGAGTTCGGGACGCGCCGGAACCACCTGCTCGGCGCCGGGGGCGGGTCAGTCAGGAGGGGCGGGCGACGCCCGTCTCGTAGGCGAGCACGACGGCCTGGACGCGGTCGCGCAGGCCGAGCTTGCCGAGGACGCGCCCGACATGGGTCTTGACCGTCGCCTCCGAGAGCACGAAGCGCTCGGCGATCTCGGCGTTCGTCAGCCCCTCACCGAGGGCCTCGAAGACCTCGAGCTCGCGCGCGGTGAGGTCGGCGAGGCGCGGGTCGTCCCGGCCGGTCGGTGCCTGGGCCGGGGCGGCGGTGCCGTCCTGCGGGAGCTGGCCGGAGAACATCTCGAGCATGCGGCGCGTGATGCGCGGGGAGACGGCGGCATCGCCGCTCGCGACGGCGCGGATCGCCCCGACGAGCTCGCCGGGCTTGGCGTCCTTGAGAAGGAAGCCGCTCGCCCCGGCGCGCAGGGCGGCGAACGCGTACTCGTCGAGGTCGAACGTCGTGAGGATGATGACGCGCGACCCGGGCTGGGCGGCGACGATCCGCTCCGTCGCCTCGATGCCGTTCGTGCCGGGCATGCGCACGTCCATGAGCACGACGTCCGGCGCGAGCGCGGAGGCCTGCGCGACGCCCGTCTCGCCGTCCCCGGCCTCCCCGACGACCTCGATGTCGTCCTCGGCGGCGAGGATCATGCGGAAGCCCATGCGCAGCAGGGCCTGGTCGTCGACGAGCAGCACCCGGATCGGTGCCCCCGTTCCCGTCATGTGCGTTCCCGTCCGTCGTCGCGTGCGCCGGCCTGGCGGCCGGGGTCGAGGTCGAGGCGCAGGCTCGCCCGCACCTCCCAGCCCGTCCCGCTCGGCCCCGCGGACACGGTACCGCCGTAGACCGCGGCCCTCTCCCGCATCCCGATGATCCCGCGCCCGGTGCCGACGGGGACGCCGGGCGGGTGCTGCTCCGCGACGGACGGCGGGAGCCCGCGCTCGTCGGCGCTCGCGCCCTCCCCGGGACGACGGCCCGCCTGGTTGACGACGCGCAGCTCGAGCCAGTCGGCGCCGGGCTCGGCGCGGCGCGACACCTCGACGAGGACCACGGGGGACAGGGGCGCGTAGCGCAGCACGTTCGTCAGGGCCTCCTGGACGATGCGGTGCGCGGTCTGGCGCAGGGCGGGGCCGGGCGTCGGCTGCGGGCCGGAGCGCACGAGCCGGACGGGCAGCCCGGCGGTACGGAACCGCTCGACGATCTCCTCGAGCTCGGGCGTCTCGTGCGCGGGCGCGAGGGGCACGGTCTGCTCACCGCCCGGCTCGCGCAGCACGCCGAGGACGCGCCGCATGTCGGCGAGCGCGGCGCGGCCGGTCGCGGTGAGCTCGTCGAGCGCGTGGCCCGCGAGCTCGGGGTTCTTGGCGCCCGACGCCTTGGCGCCGTCCGCGAGGGCGACCATCACGGTGAGGGAGTGCGCGACGACGTCGTGCATCTCGCGCGCGATGCGCGTGCGCTCGGCGGCGGCGGCGAGCTGCGCCTGCTGGTCGCGGTCGCGCGCGATGGAGTTGGCGCGCTCGACGAGGTCGGACACGTGCTGGCGGCGCGCGCGCACGTTCGTGCCGATCGCGAGCGCGACGAGGCAGAGGATGGTGGTCACGAGCATGCCGACGATGCGGTCGACGGTCGCGCGGCCCGGCTCGACGCTCTGGCGCAGGACCTCCCCCTCCGGGGTGGTGACCACGTCGTACCAGAGCAGGGTCGCGCCGGAGAGCGCGAGGACGGTGATCGCGAGCACGGGCCACGCGATGCGCGAGGGCCGCGACGCCGCGACGGCGTAGACGGCGAACATGGCCGCGACCTCGAACCCGGCCGTGTCGCCGGTGACGCCGATGGCGACGACCCCGACCACGGTGAGCGCGAGCGCGACCGTGACGGGCCGACGGCGGCGCCAGTACAGGAGCACGCCGCCGACGAGGAAGAACACGAGCGACAGCGCCGTCGTCCCGCGGGGCTGCGACGCGGTGAGCGCGTACAGCACGCCGGGCACGACGAAGACGGCCACGACGACCCAGTCCATGACGACCGGGTGCCGCGCGAAGTACCGGCGGACGGGGCCGAGCCGGCGCGCGTCGAGCTCGGTGAAGGGAGCGGGCGCGGGGCGCAGGGGGTGGGTCGACGAGCCCGGGCTCCCCGGGGCGGCGGGCTCCACCGGCTCCGGGCGCGCCACGGCCGACGCCGGACGAGCGGTCTGCTCGTCCGGCGTCGGCGGGGTGGTGGGCCGGGTGGTCACGCGTCCCGGCGCTTGAGGACGACCGCGGCCGCGGCGACCAGCGCGGCGGTCCAGCCGAGGAGCACGGCGTAGCCGGGCCACGGCGCGATCGTGTCGCTGCCCGACATGTTGCCGCCGAGCACGATCTGCTCGCCGGCGGACGCGGGCAGGGAGTTGTAGAGCGTCTGGACCCAGTCGGCACCGGTCACGCCCATGACGATCCCGAGGACCATCGACAGGACGAAGAACACGGCGACGAGCGTGAAGATCGCCCCCGCGGAGCTGCGGAGCAGCACGCCGACCGCGACGGAGAAGAGCGCGACGGTCGTGAGGTAGAGCACGACGCCGATCAGGGCGCGCTGGTCGTCCGCCGACGAGAAGTCGACGGTCATGTCCTTGCCCGACAGGATCGGGTACGTCACCAGCCACGACAGCCCGACGGCCACGACGGTCGTCACCGCGGTCACCACGCCGACGACGATCATCTTCGCCGCGAGCGCGGGGAGACGGCTCGGCACGGCGGAGAGCGTGGAGCGGATCATGCCGGTCGAGTACTCGCCCGTCACGGTGAGCGCCCCGAGCACGGCCACGGCCAGCTGCGCGAACGTGTAGCCGACGGTGATCACGGTGATGCCGACCCCGTCGGTCGACCCCATGCCGGCCTCCTCGGCCGAGACACCCGCGGACTGCATGGAGGACATGACGGCCGCGAACATGAGCGAGAAGCCCACCATGACGACGACGGTGATGCCGAGCGTCCACCAGGTGGAGCGCAGGGTGCGGAACTTGATCCACTCCGAGCGCAGCACGTGGCCGAACGAGAGGCGGTAGGGGGAGGTGCGGGACGCCGTCGGGCCGGCGCCGGTGGCGAGGGTCGTGGCGCTCATCGCTGCGCTCCTTCGAGGGAGTCGGTGGGGGCAGGTGCGCCCGCGGTCGCGCCCGCGGCACCGTGGCCGATGTGGTTCTGCGCGGAGTCGGTCTGGTACTCGACCGCGTCCGCCGTGAGGGCCATGTAGGCGTCCTCGAGCGTGGACGTGACCGGCGTGAGCTCGTGCAGCACGAACCCCTTGGCCGCGGCGAGCTCGCCGATCCCGGGGGCGTCCGCGCCCGTGACGACGAGCAGGCTCGGCTCGTCGCTCGTGACGGTCGCGCCGTCGCTCGTGAGGAGCTCCGCGAGCTGCGTGGCGTGCGGGGTGCGCACGCGCACCGTGCGCTGCTGCGAGCCGTTGACGATGTCGCTCACCGGGGCGTCCGCGATGATGCGGCCCTTGCCGATGACGATGATGTGGTCGGCGGTGAGGGCGACCTCGCTCATGAGGTGGCTCGACAGGAAGACGGTGCGGCCCTCGGAGGCGAGGTAGCGCGCGAGGTTGCGCACCCACAGCACGCCTTCGGGGTCCAGGCCGTTGACGGGCTCGTCCAGGATGAGGGTCTTGGGGTCGCCCAGCAGCGCGGACGCGATGCCCAGGCGCTGGCCCATGCCGAGGGAGAAGCCGCCCACGCGCTTCTTGGCGACCGGCTGCAGGCCGGTCATCTCGATGACCTCGTCCACGCGCTTCGTCGGGATGCCGTGGGTGGCGGCCATCGCGAGCAGGTGGTTGTAGGCCGAGCGGCCGGTGTGCACGGCCTTGGCGTCCAGCAGCGCGCCGACCTCGGTCAGCGGTGAGCGGTGCTGGGCGTAGGGGCGCCCGTTGACGGTGACGGTCCCGGCGGTGGGGCGGTCCAGGCCCATGATCATGCGCATGGTCGTGGACTTGCCCGCGCCGTTGGGGCCCAGGAAGCCGGTCACGGTCCCGGGACGCACGGTGAACGAGACGCCGTCCACCGCGGTCTTGGGCCCGTACCTCTTGGTCAGGCCGCGTGCTTCGATCATGACTTCGCCCCTCCGAGGGTCGTTCGTCCGGGATGGTCCTGGTGCACCGCGGGAAGGTCGCTCCGGTCCGGCCGGGCCCCTCACCGCGAGGTACGTCTCGAGCCTACGGACGGGCTCGGCGTCGGGCAGCCACCTTGCGACGTATCTTGCCGCCGTCGTGACCCGGGGCGCGTACGCCGCGCGGCGTACACGACGTCCCGGCGCGTGGTCCGCTGGTCGGGACTTCGCCCGCGAGGCGCGGAAAACCCGCGGGAACAGTGGCCGGGACTCGCACGTTCCCTAGGATGAACACAGGCCAGCGACACCCGACTCGAGGCGAGACGCCGATGACGAGGCCCGCTGAGAGGTAGTGGACGCCGCGACCAGGAGGAGCTCATGAGCAACCCCGTCTTCAACAACAGCGCGGTCTTCGGCGAGCCGAAGAACCGGCGCGGTGGGGCGGCCACGCAGGCCGCGCCCGCCTACGGGAGCCCGCCCGCACAGGGCCAGGGCCCCGCGTACGGCACGCCCCCGCAGGGCGCGCAGTGGGGTGCGTACGGCGCCCAGACCGCGGACGCGGCGCAGCTCGACGCGATGTACAGCGCGCCGTCGGCGACCACGGCGGACACCAAGCGCCTCACGTACGACGACGTGATCATGAAGACGGGCGGTCTGCTCGCGCTGCTCGTCGTCGTCGGGGCGGCGTCGTGGTACCTCACGCCGCAGATGCCGTTCCTCTACCTGCTGGGTGCGATCGCCGGCCTGGTGCTCGGCCTGGTCAACGCGTTCAAGCGGAACCCCAGCCCGGCCCTGATCATCGCCTACACCGTGGCCCAGGGCCTGTTCCTCGGTGGCATCAGCCTCGCGTTCGGCACCATGACCGTCGGCAACGGCGGGAACCTCACGGACATCGTCTTCCAGGCGGTCCTCGCGACCGTCGCGACGTTCGCGGCCGCGCTGTTCCTGTTCCGCTCCGGCAAGGTGCGCGTCACCCCGAAGTTCACGCGCTGGCTGCTCATCGCGATGGTCGGGTACCTCGCGTTCTCGCTCGTCAACGTCGTCCTCGTGCTCTTCGGCGTCCTCGACGGCTGGGGCATGCGCGGCGGCACGATCGGCATCGTCGTGGGGCTCATCGCGGTCGGCCTGGCCGCCGCGTCGCTCATCGTCGACTTCGACTCGATCAAGCGTGGCGTCGAGGCCGGCGTCCCCGCCAAGTTCGCGTGGTCGGCCGCGTTCGGCCTCATGGTCACGCTGATCTGGCTCTACCTCGAGTTCCTGCGCCTCTTCGCGATCCTGCAGAGCAGCGACTGACGGTGGCGCGCAGCACCCGTGAACCGGCACCCGCGGCGGACCTCCCGCCGCGGGTGCCGGTGTTTCTGGCCGGGCTCGTCGTCGCGGCGGCCGCGATGCTCGGCGTCCAGGTCCTCTACATGGTCGTCTCGGGCGCGCCGCCCGCGTGGCTGTCGTTCGCGGCGCTCCTCATCCTGCTCAGCGTCCCGACGGCGGGTGCCGCCGTCGCCTGGCTGGGCACCCGGATCACGCGCGACGCCACGGAGCGCCGGGCCGCGCTCGTGTTCGCGGCGCTCGGCCTCGTGGCCGGAGCGCTCTGGGGGTCGTTGCTCGCGGGCGGGATCGCCCGCCAGCTCGCCGATGCGGGCGTGGGCGGCGGGGGCGCGCTCGTGGCGGGTGCGGCCGCCGTCGTCGGGGTCACCGCCGCGGTCGGCGCGGGTCTCGGCCGGCTCGTGGCGCCCGAGGCCTCCGACCGCCCGCTGCTCGTCGTCGTGCTCGGCGTCGTCGTGGTCCTTGTGGCGATCCTGGGTCTCGTCGGCTGACGGCCCACCCCGTGAGCGCGGGAGAGAGTCGCGGTCGGACGTCTCCGCCGCGGCTCTTTCCGCACTCAACGGGTGGGGTCAGGCGGGAAGGCGGCCGGCGGCCGAGGCGAAGCCGAGCCACGTGTGGCGGTTCCCGGCCCAGCACCACCCGACCTTCGGGGCGCCGCGGCGCTCGCGCCCGTCGCGTCCCGTGCCGTTCGAGATCCAGAGCGCGGGGGTGCGGGTGTCGAGGCGGCCGTCGGGCTTGCGCAGCCGTGAGCCGACCGTCATGTAGCAGTGGTTGCGCGCGAGGACGTCCGGCGCCTGGAGCGCCCAGTGGATCCCCTCGTGCAGCAGGAGCGGCGTCCGGCCGCGCGCCGTGAGCTCCGGCAGCGCCTCGTCCGGGGACCAGCTCGCCAGGTCGTCGCCGCGGTCGACGTCCGTCACGAGCGAGAGCGGCCCCGGCGGGACGACGATCCCCTCGATCGGGGTGAAGCGGTCCACGTCCGTCATGTCGACGACGACGAAGCCCTCCTTCTCGCCGTCCTTCGCCGGGAGCCGCAGCAGGGGTGCGAGGACCGACGGCGGCGCGAGCGCCGGGTCGACGACGAGCAGCGCGCCCGCGGGGGCGGTCGCCGCGAGGTCGGACGCGGCGGCGCGGAACGCCTCCGCGGTGAGGCCGGCGATGTCGTGGACGCCGAGCGCGACGAGGCGCTCGGCCTGGGCGACGACGTCGGGCAGCGGGGGGAGCGCGGGCGGCGCGGAGGCCGCCGCGGGGGACGCGGGACGGGTGGCGGCGGTCGTGGGCTCGGGCACGGGTCACCTCTCGGTCGGGGATGTCGGCGTCCTCAACGTTCTACACCGTACGGGAATTCCCGTCGCGAGCCGCCCTCACGCCCGGCGTCGGTCGGGACGGTGCCCGGTCGAGCACGCGCGCGGCGCCGGATCGGGGATGATCGGGGCATGAGATACGCAGAGCACGTGTCCGAGCTCGTCGGCGGTACCCCGCTCGTCCGGCTGTCCCGTGTCACCGCAGGCCTCAGCGCGACGATCCTCGCCAAGGTCGAGTACGTGAACCCCGGCGGCTCCGTCAAGGACCGCATCGCGCTGAAGATGGTCGAGGCCGCGGAGGCGTCGGGCGAGCTCCGGCCCGGCGGCACGATCGTGGAGCCCACGTCGGGCAACACGGGCGTCGGCCTCGCGCTCGTGGCGCAGCGCAAGGGGTACGACTGCGTCTTCGTCTGCCCGGACAAGGTGAGCCAGGACAAGCGCGACGTGCTGCGCGCGTACGGCGCGCGCGTCGTCGTCACGCCGACCGCCGTGGCCCCCGACCACCCGGACTCCTACTACTCGGTCTCCGACCGGCTGGTCCGCGAGATCCCGGGCGCCTGGAAGCCGAACCAGTACGCGAACCCGAACGGCCCGGCGTCGCACTACGAGTCCACCGGCCCCGAGGTCTGGGCCGACACCGACGGTCGCGTGACGCACTTCGTCGCCGGGGTCGGCACGGGCGGCACCATCACGGGCACCGGCCGCTACCTCAAGGAGGTCTCCGCGGACCGCGCGGACTCCGACGGCGGTCGCGTGCGCGTCGTCGGCGCGGACCCGGCGGGCTCGGTCTACTCCGGTGGCGACGGGCGCCCGTACCTCGTCGAGGGCGTGGGCGAGGACTTCTGGCCCGACGCCTACGACCCGGCGGTCCCCGACGAGGTCATCCCGGTCAGCGACGCCGACTCGTTCGCGATGACCCGGCGCCTCGCGCGCGAGGAGGGCCTGCTCGTCGGCGGGTCGTGCGGCATGGCGGTCGAGGCGACGCTGCGGCTCGCGCGCCGGCTCGAGGAGGAGGACCCGGAGGCGGCCGCGCGGGCCGTCATCGTCGTCCTGCTGCCGGACAGCGGGCGCGGCTACCTCTCCAAGATCTTCAACGACGCGTGGATGCGGTCCTACGGGTTCCTGCCCGACGAGGAGGGCGTGACCGCGGGCGACGTGCTGCGCGCGAAGGACGGTCGCCTGCCCGACCTCGTGCACACGCACCCGAGCGAGACGGTCCGCGACGCCATCGAGATCCTGCGCGAGTACGGGGTGTCGCAGATGCCCGTCGTCGGCGCCGAGCCGCCCGTGAAGAGCGGGGAGGTGGCCGGGTCGGTGAGCGAGCGCGCGCTGCTCGACGCCGTCTTCTCCGGCCGCGCGTCGCTCGCCGACCGCGTGGACCAGCACATGGAGCCCCGCTTCCCGCTCATCGGCGCGGGCGAGGGCGTCGAGGCCGTGCGCACCGCGCTGCACGACGCCGACGCGCTGCTCGTCGTCGAGGACGGCGACCCGGTCGGGGTCCTCACGCGGCACGACCTCCTGGGGTTCGTCGCCGCGCGCTGACCCCGCCGGGCCCGGCGCGCGCCTCAGGCTCCGGCCGGCGGGCGCGCGAGGGACGCCAGGCCCGCGAGGAGCGCGCGGACGTGCAGGTCGAAGCTGCGGTCGAGGTCGTCGGGCAGGCGGTAGCCGCCGCCGACCTCGAGCGCGACGAAGCCGTGCAGGCTCGCACGCACGGACCGGACGGCGTCGACCGTGCGGTCCTCGGGGAGGTCGAACCCGCGCAGCACGGCGGCGACGACCTGGACGCTGCGCCCCGCGGCCGCCGACAGCGCGGCGTCCGCGGGGTCGTCCGGGTCGGGGGCGACCTGCACGGCCGCGTACCGGCCGGGGTGCGCTCGGGCGTACCGCCGGGTCGCGTGCGCGAGGGCGGCGACGGCGTCGGGCCCGGCGAGACCGACCGTCGCGTCGGTGAGGGCGCGCGTGTAGTCCCCGACGGCGACGACGGCGACCTCGCGGCGCAGCGCGGCGAGCGAGCCGACGTGCTTGTAGAGGCTCGGCGTCGCGACGCCTGCCTGCGCGGCGACCTTGGCGAGCGTGAGGTCGGCGAAGCCCGTCGGGCCGCCGGCGTCGACGAGGTCGAGCGCGATCCGGACGACGGCGTCGTGGGACAGCCCGGCCCTAGCCACGCGCGTCCTCCGACCGCTCGGCGTCCGGGCGCGCGTCGGCGTCGGGCAGACCGGAGAGGAAGTCGAGGGTCGCGGCCACGACCTCCTCGGGGGCCTGGAGCTGGGGGTAGTGGCCGACGTCGGGCAGCAGGAGCGTGGTCGCGCCGAGCGCCTGCTCGGCCCATGCGGCCTCGGCGGCCGGGTCGGCGTAGTCGGGGTCGAGCGCGCCGTAGACCGCGAGCACGGGCGCCTCGACCTGCGCGACGCGCGGCTCGACGACGCGGTGGTCGAGCTGGAGGGTGAGGTCCCGGAAGGAGCGCAGGCGCCCCGGCTCGGAGAGGTTGGCGCGGATCGCGGCCTGGTGCGAGGCGAGGCGCGCGGGGGTGCGGCCCTTGTTCAGCGAGCCGTAGAACGCGGCCCAGAACGCCGCGCCCCACGGCCGCGCGAGCGCGACGCGGTAGAGCACGCGCATCGCGCGGAGCCTCGCGGGGGACAACGGCTCGCGCAGGAACCCGTCGAGCAGGACGAGCCCGCGCACGAGGTCGGGGCGCTGGGCCGCGGCGACCACGGCGGCCGACGCCGCCATGGAGCTGCCCAGCAGGACGGCCGGGCCGGCGCCCAGGTGCTCGACGAGCGCGACGTAGTCGGACGCGGTCGCCTCGTCGCCGTGCGTCGCGAAGGTCGTGTCGCTGTCGCCGTGGCCGCGCAGGTCCATGACGACGACGCGGTGGCCCGCGGCGAGGAGGTCGGGGACGACGTCGTCGTAGGTGGCGCGGAGGTCGCCCATGCCGGGGGCGGCGACGACGAGCGGGCCGGAGCCCTGGTCGGTGTAGGCGAGGCGTCCCTCGGCGCGGGCGAGGTGGCGCACGGTCGGGTGCTGGCTCGTGGTCATAGCTGTCAGGCTATTGACATTAGCCAACGAGGGCAAGAGTTCCGGCGATCGCGCCCGGCCGGGTCGGGGCGACCCGCGTAGGGTAAGGAGACCCGCGCCCGCGCGGGCCTTCCTGCACCCGACGAGAGGCAACCTCGTGACCGACCAGCCCACCCTCCCCACCGCCTCGGGATCCTTCGGCGAGAAGCCGACGCTCACCTTCCCCGAGACGGACGCGCCCAGCGGTCTGCAGGTGGTCGTGCTCACCGAGGGCGACGGCCCGGCCGTCACGTCGGGGCGCAACATCGTCGTGCACTACCTCGGCCAGACCTGGGGCGGGCACGTCTTCGACAACTCCTACGACCGCGGCGACACCATCGCCTTCCCCATCGGCGTCGGCGCCGTCATCGGCGGCTGGGACAAGGGCCTCGTGGGCCAGAACGTCGGCTCCCGCGTGCTGCTCTCGATCCCGCCGGAGCACGGCTACGGCCAGCGCGGCGTGCCGCAGGCCGGCATCGGCGGCACGGACACGCTCGTCTTCGTCGTGGACGTCGTCGACGTCCAGTGACCTCCTGAGCGCGGGGTGCCCGTCGTCGCGGTGATCACCCACGACGGGCGCCCGCCGCTCAGCGCCGCACGGACCGCGTCACCGTGAAGCGCGGGTCGCGCGCGACCTGCGTCGTGGGCCCGACCGCGCGCTCGAGCGCGGGGCGGTACCGCAGGTGCGAGTTCCACACGCACCACAGCTCCCCGCCCGGTCGCAGCACGCGCCCCGCGGTCGCGAACATGCGGTGCGCCGCGTCGGTGCGCACCGCCGCGCCGTCGTGGAACGGCGGGTTGAGCAGCACGACGTCGGCGCTCGCGTCCGCGAGGGTCGCGCCCGCGTCGTCGCGCACCGTCCGCACACGGTCGGCGACGCCGTTCTCGCGCGCCGTGAGCGCCGTCGAGCGGACGGCGGCGTCCGAGCGGTCGGCGGCGACCACCCGCGCGTTGGGCCAGCGCCGGGCCGCCCACGCGGCGAGCAGGCCCGTCCCGCACCCGAGGTCGACGACGTCGCGCGGCGCCGCCCCTTCCGCGCCGGGGGTCGGCGCGTCGTCGGCGCCGAGCCGGTCGAGCAGGAACCGCGTGCCGAGGTCCAGGCCCGCGCCCGCGAAGGCGGCGCCGAACGCCGCGACCCGCAGGCCGACCTCGGCCAGGTCGGTGACGACCGGGTAGGTCAGCGGGCGCGCCGGCCGGGGCGCCGACGCGACGAGCACGCGGGACTTGCCCCGGGCGAGGCTCGCGCGCACCTCGCCGAACGACTCGGCGAGGACGTCGTTCATCGCGCGCGTCATGTGCTTGACGCGCGCGCTCCCGAGGAGCACGACGTCCGGACCGGCCTCGCGCGCGACGTGCTCCGCGACGTCGCGCAGCGCCGCGAGGCCGCGGGGGAGCCGCAGCAGCACGACCCGCGCCCCGGCCAGGAGCCCCGCGTCGAGTCCGCGGCGGTCGTACGCCGTCGTCATCCCCGCCGCGCGCGCGTTCGCGTCGAGCGCCGCCTCCGCGGTGCACGCGTCCTGGTGGACGCGCACGCGCCCCGCGGCGGGTCCTGCCCCGGTGAGCAGCGCCGCGCCGAGGGTGAGGGCGCCGTACCGGTCGTCGACGACGGCCACGGCCCCCGGCGCGACGCCGGCGAGCAGGGGCGACGCCTCGTCGAGCAGCAGGCGGTCGGCCGGGTCGACGGCGACCGGTGCGTCCTCCCGGTCCGGGCCGACGTCGTGGGTGCGCAGGCGCTCCAGGAGGGCGGCGAGGTCGGGCGAGGTCGTCACCGCCCCAGTCTCCCCGACGCCCGGTGGTCGCCGCGCCGCGCGCCCGGCGGAGCGCTACTGTGCGACTGCGGAGAGCGAGGAGGCACCCGTGGACGTCCCGCGAACCCTGGTCGAGTCCCGTGCCGTCGGGCGCGCGCTGCGCGACCGGGTGCCGCGCCGCACGCAGGGCGCGCTGCTGCTGCCGGAGCGCGACCCGGTGGCGATCGTCGAGGAGCAGAACCGCGACCGGCTCCAGGACCTGGTCCCGCTGCGGATCGGCCGGATGCTCGAGTCGCCCTTCGCGTTCTACCGCGGCACCGCCGCGACCATGGCCCACGACCTGCGCGACGGCCCCCGGACCGGCGTCCAGGTCGTCGCGTGCGGGGACGCGCACGTCTCCAACTTCGGGCTCTTCGCGTCGCCCGAGCGGCGGGTCCTGTTCGACCTCAACGACTTCGACGAGGCGTCGGACGCCCCGTGGGAGTGGGACGTCAAGCGCCTCGCGGCGAGCATGTACGTGGGCGGGCGGGACAAGGGCCTGGCCGAGCACGACTGCGCGGACGCCGCGCGCGGCGCGGTGCGCGGGTACCGCGAGACGCTCGCCGAGGCGTTCGCGCGCGACGCCCTCGCGCGCTACGCGTTCCTCGTCGACACCGCGGTCATCGAGCCCCTGCTGCTCGACGGCGGGCGCGAGGAGCTCGAGCGGACCGTGCGCAAGGCGCGGCGGCGCACGTCGGAGCAGGTGGTGCGGAAGATCACGAGCCGGACCGCCGACGGCCGCACCCGGATCGTCGACCAGCCACCGGTCACCCAGCACGTGGACACGGCGAGCGTCGACGAGCTCACGACGCTGTTCGAGGCGTACCGCGAGCCGCTGCGCGCCGACGCCCGGCTCCTGCTGAGCCAGTTCACGGTCGTGGACTTCGTGCTGCGCGTCGTGGGCGTCGGGAGCGTCGGGACGCGCTGCTACATCGTGCTCCTCGAGGGGCCCGCGGGGGAGCCGCTCGTGCTGCAGGTGAAGGAGGCGACGTCGTCGGTCCTCGCGACGTACGGCGGGATGGTCGACGCGCTGCCGTCCGGGCTCGTGCCCGCCGGGGCCCTGCCCGCGCAGGGCCGCCGGGTGGTCGCCGCCCAGCGCATCCTGCAGGCGCAGTCCGACCCGTTCCTGGGGTGGACGACCGTCGAGGCGCCCGACCGCACGGGCCGCCCGCGCGTCGACTTCTACTGGCGCCAGTTCCGCGACATGAAGGGGTCCGTCGAGCTCGGCCGGCTCTCGGCCTCGCAGTTCGTGCGGTACGGGGAGCTGTGCGGGCGCGTGCTCGCCCGCGCGCACAGCCAGTCGCCGGGCGCGCGCGTGGCGCACGGCTACCTCGGCCGCTCCGACGTGTTCGACGAGTCCCTCGCGCGGTGGTCGCGCGCGTACGCGGACGTCGTCGAGGGGGACTACGCCGCGCTCGAGGCCGCCGTGACGAGCGGCCGCCTCCCGGCCGAGCGGGGCGTCTGAGCCGGTCCGACGGCGGTGGACGGCCACCCGCGCGCCCGGCCGTCGCCCGTACGCTGGGCGCCATGACGGACGACGCCGGTCAGCCCGGCCCGCACGCCCCCGCGCCCGCCGAGGCGCCCGCGGAGTCCTCCGCGCGGGCAGAGGCTCCGACCGCGCCCGCCGAGGCGCGCGGGACCGCGCGCGTGGCGGTCGAGTACTGCACGCAGTGCCGCTGGCTGCTGCGCGCGGCGTGGGTCGCGCAGGAGCTCCTGCAGACGTTCCGCACGCGCCTGGGCGAGGTGGCCCTCGTGCCCGGCACGGACGGCGTCTTCCGCGTCACGCTCGACGCCGGGGACGGGCCGGTGCTGCTGTGGGACCGCCGCTTCGACGGCGGGTTCCCCGAGATCCCGGACCTCAAGCGCCGGGTGCGCGACGCCGTCGCGCCCGACCTGTCGCTCGGCCACACCGACCGCGCGGCCACCGCGACGGACGCTGCGACGGACGCCGCGACGGACGCGCCGCGCACGGACTGAGGCCGGTCGGGCCGCCCGGCAGACGCGGTCCCGCAGGACGCGGCTCAGCCCTTCTTCGCGCGCGCGGCGGCGAGCCGCTCCTCCTCGGCGCGGACCTTCTTCTGCACCTCGCGCTCGGCCGTCAGCCACTCCGGCGGGTCCTGGCGCAGCGCGTCGATCTCGTCGGTGGTCAGCGGCTCGGTGAGGCCGCCGCGCGTGAGGCCAGAGATGGAGACGCCGAGCCGGCCCGCGACGACGGGCCGCGGGTGGGGGCCGTTGCGGCGCAGGTCCGCGAGCCACTGGGGCGGGTTCTTCTCCATCTCCTCGAGCTGCGCCCGGGTGATGGTGCCCTCCTGGAACTCCTGCGGCGTGGCGGGCAGGTACACCCCGAGCTTCTTCGCCGCGGTGGCGGGCTTCATGGTCTGCGCGGACTGCTTGGGGGTCATGGGCTCCAGGGTAGTCGGCCGGTCGGGTGCCGGCGGCCCGCGGTCGGGCGCGCGGCGGGCGTCCGGCGGGCCTGCGACGGACCGGAGCCGGGCCCGGTGCACGTCGCGCGGGAGCGCGCGGGACCGCGCGCCTAGGCTGTCCGGGTGGACGACGACGCGGGCACGGCTCCCGAGGCAACGACCGACGGCGGCGGGGACGACGGGGCCGGCCGCCGGTTCCGGCTCGCGTACGTCCCCGGCGCGACCCCGGCCAAGTGGGTGCGCACGTGGCGCGAGCGCCTCCCCGACGTGCCGCTCGAGCTCGTCGCCGTCGAGCCCGGCGACGCGGAGCGGGCGCTGCGCGACGACGAGGCCGACGCCGCGATCCTGCGCCTGCCCGTCGACCGCGACGTGCTGAGCGCGATCCGCCTCTACGAGGAGGCGCCGGTCGTGCTCGTGTCGCGCGACCACCTGCTCGCCGCCCTGGAGCCCGAGGAGCCGGTCGCGCTCGACGACCTCGCCGACGACGTGCTGCTGCGGCCGCTCGACGACGTCGTGCCGTGGGCGGGCGAGGCCGGGGCTGAGGGCGACGCGCCGCAGCCACCGGGGCGGCCCGCCGACGAGCGGCCCGCGACGACCGGCGACGCGGTCGTGCTGGTCGCCGCGAACGTCGGGGTGGCCGTCGTGCCGCAGTCGCTCGCGCGCCTGCACCACCGCAAGGACGTCACCTACCGCCGCCTGGAGGGGGCGCCGTCGGCCCCCGTCGCGCTCGCGTGGGTCGCGGACCGCGACGACGACCTCGTCGAGGAGATGGTCGGGATCGTGCGGGGCCGCACGGCCAACAGCTCGCGCGGGCGTCGCGCGACGGCGCCCGCGGAGGACGCCGCGCCCGCCCGCGAGCGCCGCGACCGCGACGCGCGCGGTGGCGCGGGCCGTGGGGGAGCGGGCGCCGGTCGTGCGGGAGCGGGCGGCGGGC
>NZ_JBJXVU010000020.1:0-18240 GCF_046159675.1 Cellulosimicrobium sp. RS
CGCGACCACCCCGCCCCCCACCACCCCCGCCACCGACGCCCCGGAGGACGCCGCATGACCCGCCGCCGACCGCTCCTCTACGGCCTCCTCTTCGACACCGTGTTCCGCCGGATGGACCCCGAGCGGGCGCACCACGTGGCGTTCGACCTCATCGGGTTCGCCGGGCGCGTGCCCGTGCTGCGCGACGTCGTCCAGGGGGCGCTCGCGCCCTACCTGGGCCGCGCGGCGGGGGGCCGGGGGAGCGTCGAGGTGCTCGGCAAGGTCTTCCCGGCGCCGTTCGGGCTCGCGGGCGGCTTCGACAAGGACGCCCGGGCGGTGCGCGGGCTGACGATGCTCGGCTTCGCGTTCGTCGAGATCGGCACCGTGACGGCGCACGCCCAGCCCGGCAACGAGCGGCCGCGCCTGTGGCGCGAGCTCGACGTCCAGGGCGTGCGCAACCGCATGGGGTTCAACAACGAGGGCGCCGCGGCGGCCGCGCGCCGGCTCGCGGCCCTGCGCTCGACGCGGGGCGGGCGTGCCGTGCTCGTCGGGGCGAACATCGGCAAGACGAAGGTCACGCCCGCCGAGGAGGCGGCCGCGGACTACGCGACGAGCGCGGGCCTGCTCGCGCCGTACGCGGACTACCTCGTGGTGAACGTGTCGTCGCCGAACACCCCGGGCCTGCGCGACCTCCAGGAGGTCGAGTCGCTGCGGCCGATCCTCGTGGCCGTGCGCGAGGCGGCCGACGCGGCCACGGCGGACGCGGGCGTCGGCCGGGTGCCGCTGCTCGTCAAGATCGCCCCGGACCTCGCGGACGAGGACGTCGACGCCGTCGCCGACCTCGTGGACGAGCTCGACCTCGACGGCGTCGTCGCCGTGAACACGACGATCGGGCACGACCGCGGGCCAGGCGGCCTCTCGGGCCCGCCCGTCCGCGCGCGGGGCCTGGCCGTCGTCGCGCGCCTGCGCGAGCGGCTCGGGCCGCAGCGCGCGATCATCGGCGTCGGGGGGATCACCACCGCGCACGACGCGCGCGACTACCTGCACGCGGGCGCGGACCTCGTGCAGGGGTACACCGGGTTCCTCTACCAGGGACCGCTGTGGGCGGCGCGGATCAACCGCTCGCTCGCGCGGCACCCCGAGCCCGGCGCGCACGTGCGGGGCGCCGACGCGAAGGAGGCACGATGATCCGGCCGCAGTGGGTCTGGGAGCTCGACGACGCCGAGGGGCGCGCGCTCGCCTCGCCGGTGAGCCCCGTCTTCACGACGCAGTACGACGCCGAGCAGTGGCTCGGCGAGACCTGGCGGAGCCTCGCCGCGGAGGGCGCTGCCGCCGCCCGGCTCCTGCACGACGGCAGCCAGGCGACGGCGACGGTGGAGCTGCGCGTCCCCTGACCGGGTCGCCCGCCTCCTGACCCGGACGCACGGCCGGCGGGTCCGCCCCTGGCGACGCGGGCGACGCGGGCGCGCGAGCCTGTCGCGCGCCGTCGTCCCGGGGGTACCGTCAGCCCGCGACCCGGGCCCACGCGGCGGCGAGCCGTGCCACGGCGTGCTCGAGCTGCTCGGGCGGTCGGGAGAACGTCAGGCGTAGCCGGTCGGCCGCGCTGCCGTCGGGCGTGAAGGTCGGGCCGGCGTTGACGAGCACGCCCTCGGCCGCCGCGGCGGCGGCGAGGGCCTGCGCGACCGGGGCGCCCAGGTCGACCCACAGCGAGAGACCGCCCTCGGGCACGTCCACGCGCCACTGCGGCAGCGCCCGGGCGAGCAGCCCGCACAGGAGGTCGCGCTGCGCGCGGAGCCTCCGACGGCGCTCGGCGAGCACCGCGGGGGCGTCGTCGAGCAGCTCGACGACGGTGAGCTGCTCCAGCACCGCGGTGGCGATGTCCGCCGACTGGCGCGTGCGCGCGAGACGCGCGACGAGGTCCGGGTGGGCGCGGACCCAGCCGACCCGCAGCCCGCCCCAGAACGACTTGGACGCCGAGCCGACCGTGACGACGTACGGCGAGGTGCCGTCGCCCGCGAGCGGCTCCACGACCGGACCGGTGGCGTCCGGGTCGCCGTCGAGGTCGAGGTCGGTGAGCGTCTCGTCGCCGACCACGGTCACGCGGTGGCGCGCCGCGGCGTCGCGCACGCCCGCCCGCTCCTCGGGCGTGAGGGTGTAGGCGGTCGGGTTGTGGAAGTCGGGCACGAGGTAGACGAGGCGCGGCGCGACCTGGCGCAGCGTCGAGTCGAACAGGTCGACGTCGAACCCCGGCGCGTCGTGGTCGTGGCCGCCCCGCGCCCCGCTGTCGCCCCGGCCCACGGGGACGGGCACCAGCCGCGCGCCCGCCCGTCGCAGCGACTCCATCGCGTGGTAGTACGTGGGCGACTGCACGACGGCGCGGTCACCCGCCCCGAGGAGGGTGTCGGCGAGCGTGGTGATGGCGTGCTGGGCACCCGTGGTGACGAGCACCTCGTCGGGCGTGGTGGGCGTGCCGCGGCGCGTGTGGTGGTCGGCGAGGGCCTCGCGGAGCACGCCGAGGCCGTACGGCTCGTAGCCGCCGCCGGACAGGTACTCGGGCAGCCGCTCCAGCGCGCGCGAGTAGGCGGCGTGCAGGCCGCTCGGGGCGGCGGAGGTCGCCTGCGACAGGTCGGCGAGGTCGATCGGCGCGGTGCGCGGCGCGGGCCCGGGCGGGGCGTCGCCGCCGGCCGCGCGGTCCGCGGGCCGGCGCGCGCTCGGGCGGGGAAGCACGACGACGGTCCCCGAGCCGGTGCGCGAGCGTGCGAACCCGAGCTCGCGCAGCCGCCCGTACGCGGCGGCGGTCGTGGTGCGCGAGACGCCGAGCGCGACGGCGAGGTCGCGCTCGGACGGCAGGCGCGTGTGGGGCGCGAGGGTTCCCGCGAGGACGGCGGCCCGCAGCGCGTCGGCGAGGGCGGTGTACGCGGGGCCGCCCGCGTGCCACCGGCCGAGCAGCCGGGCGGCGGCAGCGGGGGACAGGTGGCGGTGGACGTCGACCGTCCCGGCCGGGGCGAGGCTCATGGGGCCACTCTCTCGCGATTGGCTATGGATGTCGATGCCACTCGGCGGTCAGGATGACACCCATGAGCCCCACCCGTCGCACCGCCCAGCTCCTCCTCGGCCTGCTCGGCTACGCGCTGTCCATGGCGATGCTGATCCACGCGGGCCAGGGCGGGATGCCGTGGGACGTGCTGCACCAGGGCGTCGTCCGCCGCACGGGGCTGCCGTTCGGCGTCGTCGTCGGGTCGCTCAGCGTGCTGGCCCTGCTCGCCTGGATCCCGCTCCGGCAGCGGCCCGGGATCGGCACGGTCGCGAACGTCGTCGTCATCACGCTGACGATCGACCCGGCCATCGCTCTCGTCACGCGCCTCGTCCCCGACCCGGGCGTCGCCGCGAGCGTGGCCCTGGCCGTCGGGGGCATCGTGCTCAACGGCCTCGCGACGGCGGCCTACCTGGGCGTGCGGCTCGGCCCGGGACCGCGCGACGGGCTCATGACCGGCCTGGTGGCGCGCACGGGCTGGTCGGTGCGGCTCGTGCGGACCCTCCTCGAGGTCGTCGTCGTGACGCTGGGCTGGGCGCTCGGCGGCACGCTCGGCTGGGCGACGGTCGCCTACGCGCTCGCCGTCGGGCCGATCGTCCAGCTCACGGCGCGGTGGTTCGCGCCGCGCGGGCTCGTCGCCGCCGCGGCCTCCGAGGCGGCGGCGGACGTCGAGGGGGCGTCGGACGGCGAGCCCGCGTCGGACATCGAGACCGCGTCACGGGAGCCCGTCCCCGCGACCGCAGGCCCCCGGCCGGACGAGGGAGGCATGCCCGCGTCCGGCCGGTGAGGAGACGACGACGGCCCCGGCGTGCTGCCGGGGCCGTCGTCGCGTGCGGTGGCGTGCGTCAGGCGACGCGGCCCTGCGGGGCGTTCTCCGCCGTCTTGCCCGGGTCGCGCTCGACGGCGCCCCCGAGGATCTCGTCGATGCGGGTCATGAGCTCGGCCGGGATCGTCACGCCCGACGCCTTGACGTTCTCCGCGACCTGTTCGGGGCGCGACGCCCCGACGAGCGCCGCGGCGACATTGTCGTTCTGCAGCACCCACGCGATCGCGAGCTGCGCCATGCTCAGGCCCAGCTCGTCCGCGACGGGCCGGAGGTTCTGCACGCGCGTGAGCACGTCGTCGGTGAGGAAGCGCTGGATCATGCGCGCGCCGCCCTTGTCGTCGGTCGCACGCGACCCCGCCGGCAGCGGCTCGCCAGGGCGGTACTTGCCGGACAGCACGCCCTGCGCCATGGGCGACCAGACGATCTGCGAGAGCCCGAGCTCGCGCGACGTCGGCACGACCTCGTCCTCGATGACGCGCCAGAGCATGGAGTACTGCGGCTGGGAGGAGATGAGCTGGAACCCGAGGTCCTGCGCGAGCGCGTGGCCCGCGCGGATCTGGTCCGCCGTCCACTCGGAGACGCCGATGTACAGGGCCTTGCCCTGGCGCACGATGTCGGCGAACGCCTGCATCGTCTCCTCGAGCGGCGTCTCGGTGTCGTACCGGTGCGCCTGGTAGAGGTCGACGTAGTCGGTGCCGAGCCGCTTCAGGGAGCCGTTGATCGACTCCATGACGTGCTTGCGCGACAGGCCGGTGTCGTTGGGGCCGCCGGGGCCGGTCGGCCAGTAGACCTTCGTGAAGATCTCGAGCGACTCGCGCCGCTGGCCCTTGAGGGCGTCGCCGAGCACCTGCTCGGCCTTCGTGTTGGCGTAGACGTCCGCGGTGTCGAACGTCGAGATGCCGGCGTCGAGGGCTGCGTGCACGCACGCGGTCGCGACGTCGTTCTCGACCTGGGAGCCGTGGGTCAGCCAGTTGCCGTAGGTGATCTCGGAGATCTTGAGACCCGAGTTGCCGAGGTAGCGGTAGGTGGGCATGGACCCAACCTAGCCGCGGGCCCGGCCGCTCGCGGGGCCGGGCGCCGTCGTCACTCGGGGTAGACGCCGTGCTTCTTGTGCGTGGGCTTGGGCAGGCGCGCGCGGCGGAGCTGGAACGCCCGCATGACCGCGTACATGACCGTGCCCTTGGGGATGTCGCCGAACTTCGCGAGGAGGCGCTTGCGCAGGCGCCGCCACATGATGAAGCCGTCGACGACGGTGAGCAGGACGATGACGTACAGCGTCATGACCGTGAGGAACGCGAGCTCCTGGTTCCGCGCCGTGAGGAACGAGAACACGATGAAGACGAGGGCGACGGGCAGGAAGAACTCGCCGAGGTTCCAGCGGGCGTCGACGTACTCGCGCACGTAGCGCTTGACCGGGCCCTTGTCGCGCGGCGGCAGGTAGCGCTCGTCGCCGGTCTGCATGGCCTGGTACTGACGGTCGCGCATCTCGCGCTGCTTCTCCCGCGCGGACTTCGCGGCGGCGCGGCGGTCGTTCGGCACGAGGGGACGCTTGTTCGCGGCCTCGGAGACCTTGCGCTTGGGGGTCGGGCGGCCCTTGCCGGCGCGCTCGATCTCGGCCGCCTCCTCGACGGGGTCGGGGGCGGCGGGGGTCGCGGCGGCCTTGTTGCGGGAGAACACCCCTCCAGGGTAGTCGAGCCGACGGGGTGCCTGGACGCGGGTCCGGGGCCGCACGGTGTCGTACCGTGCTGGTCGTGACGAACTCACCCGAACCCACCGCCCCCGCGCCCGGCACCGCCCTGGCGACCACGCTCCGCGAGACCGTCGCCCGGCTCTTCCCGGCGCTGCGCGCCGACCTGGAGTCGCTCGTGCGCGTGCCGAGCGTCTCGAACGCCGCGTTCGACCAGGCGCACGTCGCCGCCAGCGCCGACGCCGTGGCCGCGCTCCTGCGCGACGCCGGACTGCCCGAGGTCCAGGTGCTGCGCGCCCGGGCCGAGGACGGCACCGAGGGCGCGCCCGCCGTCGTCGCGCGCCGCCCGGCGCCCGACGGCGCCCCGACCGTGCTGCTGTACGCGCACCACGACGTCCAGCCCCCGGGCGACGCCGGCACGTGGGAGACCGACCCGTTCGAGCCGACCGAGCGCGACGGCCGTCTCTACGGCCGCGGCGCGGCCGACGACAAGGCGGGCGTCGTGGCCCACCTCGGCGCGCTGCGCGCCCTCCTGGAGATCGGCGACCTCCCCGTCGGGGTGACGGTGTTCGTCGAGGGCGAGGAGGAGATCGGCTCGCCGACGTTCCTGTCGTTCCTCACGCAGCACCGCGACCTGCTCGCGGCCGACGTCATCGTCGTCGCCGACTCCTCGAACTGGAAGATCGGCGTGCCTGCGCTCACGACGTCGCTGCGCGGGCTCGTGGACTGCGAGGTCGAGGTCGCGGTGCTCGACCACGCGGTGCACTCGGGCATGTTCGGCGGCCCCGTGCTCGACGCCGTGACGCTGCTCGCGCGGCTGATCACGACGCTGCACGACGACGCGGGCAACGTCGCCGTGCCCGGGCTCGCCACCGCGGACGAGCCGACCGTGGACTACGCCGAGGCCGACTTCCGCGCCGACTCCTCGCTCCTCGACGGCACGGTCCTCGCGGGCGAGGGCAGCATCGCCGGGCGGCTGTGGACCAAGCCGGCGATCGCCGTGATCGGGCTCGACGCGCCGAGCGTCGCGCACGCGTCGAACACCCTCACGCCCCGCGCGACCGCGAAGCTCTCGGTGCGGCTCGCGCCCGGCCAGGACCCGGCGGCCGCGATGGCGGCGCTGCGCACGCACCTCGAGTCGCACGCGCCGTTCGGCGCGCGCGTGACCGTGCGCGACGGCGAGCAGGGCAAGCCGTTCCTCGCCCCCGGCGACTCCGACGCGATGCGGGCCGCACGGTGGGCGTTTGCGACGTCGTGGGGCACGGACCCCGTCGACATCGGCATCGGCGGGTCGATCCCGTTCATCGCCGACCTGCTCGAGGTCTTCCCGGACGCGGCGATCCTCGTCACGGGCGTCGAGGACCCGGACTCGCGCGCGCACGGCGCGAACGAGTCGGTCCACCTCGGCGAGCTGGAGAAGGTCGTGCTCGCCGAGGCGCTCCTGCTCGCCCGGCTCGGCGGCGCGGTCGCCTGACCCGCGCCCGCCGGACCGCACGCGGCGACGCTCCCCGGTCGGCCGGGGAGCGCCGCCGTGCGGCGTCAGGCGTCAGGCACGGTGCGCGACGTCGACCGCCCGGGCCCACCGCGCGACGTCGTCCGGGAGCTCGGGGGAGGTGACGTCGCCGCCCAGGAGCCCGACGACGTCGGGCGCGGCGATCCGGTCGCCGGACCCGCGCGCGAGGAAGCGCCCGGCGACGAGCCCGCGCGCGCAGAGGTCACCGCGGCGCGTGAACACCTGCTCGAGGTACACGACGCGCTCGTCCCACCCGAGCACGCGCGTCGTGATCTCGAAGCGGTCCCCGAGCTGCAGGGAGCGGCGGTACTTCATGGTCGACGCCGCGACGACGGGGTACCAGCCCTTGTCCTTGAGCAGGGGGAACCCGCCGAGGTCGGCGATGAAGTTGCTGCGCGCGACGTCCATCATCTGCAGGTACACGCCGTTGTTCACGTGCAGGTAGAAGTCGAGGTCGCCCGGGCGCACGCGCATGCGGGTGACGGACGGCTCGAGGACGCCGCGGCCCGGCACGGCCTTGCGCGGCATCGTGCTGGCGACGAGGAGCTGGATCTGGCGGGTCACCGGGGCAGGCTACTACCCCGCACCAGCGGTATCGGGTATCCGGCACCGACGGCGGGGGACGCCCCTCCAGGTCGGTGTGCGAGGATGCGCGCCGTGACGACGACGAGCCCCGCCCCTCGCCCCACCGCCACCGCCGACACCGGGTCGCCCGCCCCGCACCCGTGGCAGGTCCGCGCGTTCCGCGCGGTCGCGATCGCCGAGGCGTTCTCCTGGGCCGGCCTGCTCGTCGGCATGTACCTCAAGTGGGTCGCGGGGACGACCGAGCGCGGCGTGGAGATCTTCGGGCCCGTCCACGGGGCGCTCGTGCTCGCGTACGTCGCGCTCGCCGTGCTCGTCGCCGTGCGCGTCCGCTGGTCGCTCTGGACGACCTTCCTCGCGCTCGCCGCGACCGTCCCGCCGTTCTGCACCGTCCTCTTCGACATCCGGGCGCACCGCACCGGCCGCTACGCGCGCCGCTGACCGCTCGGGTCGGCTGACCCCAGACCGGCTGACCGCTCAAACCGGCGGGTCGGGGTCGTACTGGATCCCGCGCCGCACGGCGCGTGCGACGTCGGCGCTCTCCAGGCGCGCGACGAGGTGCAGCGCCATGTCGATCCCCGCGGACACGCCGGCGGACGTGACGACGTCGCCGTCGTCGACGTAGCGCGCCTCCGTGTCGACCACGACGCTCGGGTCGATCCGCGCGAGCTCGTCGTAGTGCGCCCAGTGCGTCGTCGCGGGCCGGCCCGCGAGGAGCCCCGCCGCAGCGAGGACGAGCGAACCCGTGCAGACGCTCGCGATCACCGGGGTGCGCGACCGCATCGCGCGCAGCCACTCGAGGTGCACGCGGTCGGCGAGCAGCGGGCGCGTCCCGCGACCGCCGGGGTACACGAGCAGGTGGAGGGGGCCGACGTCGTCCGCCGAGCGGTCGGGGAGCAGCCGGAGGCCCTTCGCCAGCCGCACGCCGCCGCCGTCCCACGAGAACGTCGACACCTGGGGCTTGAGCGCGGAGTGCTCGGCCCATGCCGACAGCACCTCGAACGGCCCGGCGACGTCGAGCTCCTCGGCCTCGTCGAAGACGAAGATCCCGACGTTCGTCCCGTTACCCGTTCCCATGGCCACCTCCGCGCGCCCCCGCGTCCCGAGGGCCTCGACCGCTCCTGCCCGCGCGCCTAGAGGCCGGGCAGGGCGAGCATCTGGTCGAGCGCGACGCGCGCCCAGTGCGCGTCGTCGGCGTCCACGACGATCCGGTTCACCACGCGACCGGCGACGAGCGACTCCATCGCCCACACGAGGTGCGGCAGGTCGATCCGGTTCATCGTCGAGCAGAAGCACACCGTCGAGTCGAGGTAGTGCACCTGCTTGTCCGGGTGCGCCCGCGCGACGCGGCGCACGAGGTTGAGCTCGGTCCCGATCGCCCATGCCGAGCCCGGCTCGGCGGCGTCGAGCATCTTGATGATGTACTCCGTCGACCCGACGAAGTCCGCCGCCGTGACGACCTCGTGCTTGCACTCGGGGTGCACGAGCACGTTGACGTCCGGGACGGCCGCGCGGACGTCGTCGACGTTCTTCGCCGAGAACCGCCCGTGGACCGAGCAGTGCCCGCGCCACAGGATCATGCGCGCGTCGCGCAGCTCGGCGTCGGTGAGGCCGCCGTTCGGCTTGCGCGGGTCGAACACGACGCAGTCGTCGAGCGACATCGCCAGCTTCAGCACCGCGGTGTTGCGCCCCAGGTGCTGGTCGGGGAGGAACAGGACCTTGCCCGTGCCGTCCACGCCGCCCACCTGGTCGAACGCCCAGCGCAGCGCGACCTCCGCGTTCGACGACGTGCACACCGTGCCGCCGTGGCGCCCCGTGAAGGCCTTGATCGCGGCTGAGGAGTTCATGTAGGTCACGGGGATCGTCGAGTCGGCGATGCCGACCTCCTGCAGCACGTCCCACGCGTCCTCGACCTGGTCGATGGCGGCCATGTCCGCCATCGAGCAGCCCGCCGCGAGGTCCGGCAGCACGACCTGCTGCGCGTCGGAGGTGAGGATGTCCGCGCTCTCGGCCATGAAGTGCACGCCGCAGAACAGGATGAACTCCGCCTCGGGGCGGGCGGCCGCCTCGCGCGCGAGCTTGAAGGAGTCGCCCGTGACGTCGGCGAAGTCGATGACCTCGTCGCGCTGGTAGTGGTGGCCCAGGACGAACGCCCGCTCGCCCAGCGCGGCGCGCGCCGCGCGGGCGCGCTCGACCAGGTCGGGGTCGCTCGGCGCGGGCAGGTCGCCCACGCACTCGACGCCCCGCTCGGACGCGAGGTCGCGGCCCTGCCCCAGCAGGAGCAGGGCCGACGGGCTGGGCTCGACGAAACCGCCCGGGCGTGCGGTGCTCGGACCGCCCACGGACGACAACAAGGTGCTCCCGGTGCTCACGGGACCATCGTCGCACAGCGACGCGGAGACGGAGAGGGTCCTCCCACCGCGGATCGGCGCGCCGGGCGCGACCCGCCGGACCGCGCCCGGGCTGGCACAATCCGGGCATGCGCGTGCTGCTCACCGGGTCCGCCGTCCCGCCCCCGCCCGACGGCGCGTGGCCGGGCCGCGACGTCGTGCCGACTGCCGCCGGACCGAGCCTCGCCGACGTCGCCTCGTGGTGGTCCGCGCACGGCGCCGTGGACACCGTGCCCCTCGCCGCGTCGGGGCCCGCGCTCCTCGACGCCCTCGCTCCCGTCGCGCCCGAGGTCCTCGCGGGCGTCGTGCCGGGCCCGGGCGGCGCGGAGGTCCCGGTCGCCGTCCGACGGCGCGCGTCCTCCTCGCGCGAGGGCGCGCAGGCCCGGACCGTCGTCGTCGACGTGTCCCAGGTCCCGGCCACCGGGGAGGCCGTCGTCGTCGATGCCGACGGGACGCCGACGACGGTGCCCGCCCGCTCGTCGACCGCCGTCGGGCACCTGCTCGCGCTCGCGGTCGACGCCGCTCGGGCGGGGACGGATCCCGGCCGGGTCGTGCTCGCGACCGGGGGCAGCACGAGCCACGACGGGGGCCTCGGGGCGCTCCTCGCGCTCGCGGGCGAGCCGCCGGCGTCCGGGGGCGCGCCGGACGTCACGCCCGCCGGGCTGGTCGACGTCGTGCGCGCCGCGCGCGCCGCGCTGGGCGGCTCGCACCTCGTGGCGGCCGTCGCGTCCGACGTCCCGCTCCTCGGTCTGCACGGCGCGAGCGCGACCCTCGACGCGCGCGGTGTCGACCCGCTGGTGGCCCAGCACCTCGAGCGCGCGCTCGGCGCGGTCGCGCACGACGTCGCCGCCGCCGTCGACCGCGCGGACGCGGCCGGGCCGGGGGAGCACGGGATCGTCGGGCGCGACCTGCTCGCGGGCGCGACGGCAGGCCGCCGCCTCGCCGGGCTGCCGGGGGCGGGCAGCGGGGGAGGGCTGGGCTTCGCCGTCGCGGCGCTGGGCGGCAGGCTCGTCCCCGCGCTGCGGGTCGTGGCGGACGACGTCGGGCTCGACGCGCGGCTCGCGGCCGCGGACGTCGTCGTCGTGCTCGCGGACGAGCTCGGGGCGCACGAGCTCGGCGAGGGGACCGTCCGCGAGGTGGCCGGCCGGGCGGCGCGGCACGCGCTCCCGGTGGTGGTCGTCGCGCGCGCGGTCGTCGCGGGCCGCCGCGAGCAGGCGGCCGCCGGGCTCAGCGGCGCGTACGCGTGGGGCGACGGCGACCCGCGCGACCTCGTGGAGCGCGTCGCGCGCACGTGGTCGCGCGGCTGAGTCAGCCGAGCTCCACGTCGCCGTCCGCGCGCACGGACCACGCGGGGTTGTGCGCGATCTCCCACACGAGGTCGTTCGGGTCGGCGACGTGGGCGTGGAAGACGCCCCCGAACTCACCCTCCTGCGGCTCCTTGCGGACGGTCCCGCCCGCGGCGACCATCGCGTCCACCAGCTCGACGACGGCGTCGCGCGACCCGACGTTGTGCGACAGGGTCACACCCGTGGTCGCGGCCGGCGCCCCGACCGAACCGGCGTCGCGCGCGAAGCTCGCCGCGTCGAAGAAGCCGAGGAGCTGGCCGGCCGCGGACCGGTAGAACACGATCTCGCCCGGCACGTCGAGCCGAGGCTCCCAGCCGAGCGCGCCGTAGAAGCGTCGGGCCGCGCCGAGGTCTCGCGTCGCGACCGTCACGAAGTGCACCGCCTGGTCCATGGGTCCTCCGTCGTCACCCTCGCGCCCCGTGCGGCGAGGCCCGTTCGACCCTAGTCCCGCGCGGGGTCGTAGACTCGGGAACACCACCGGCACGTGTGGTGTTGAGGACCTGACGGGATCTCTCTCGAGAGATCCGAGAAGCCGGCCACCACCGGGGCAGCACTGCCCCCGACAGCGCGGAGACGAGATGAGCGAGACCACCGACATTGCCACGCACGGCGTCAACCTGACCGACGAGGCCGCGGACAAGGTCCGCACGCTCCTCGAGCAGGAGGGTCGCGACGACCTGCGCCTGCGGGTCGCGGTGCAGCCCGGCGGCTGCTCCGGCCTGATCTACCAGCTCTACTTCGACGAGCGCGTGCTCGACGGCGACGCGCTGCGCGACTACGACGGCGTCGAGGTCGTGGTCGACAAGATGAGCGTCCCGTACCTCGAGGGTGCGACGATCGACTTCGCCGACACGATCGAGAAGCAGGGCTTCACGATCGACAACCCCAACGCGGGCAGCGCCTGCGCCTGCGGCGGCTCCTTCAGCTGAGCCGTCCGGCGTGCCGCGCGCACGCCACCGGACCGCACGAGCCCGGTCACCCGTCCGCGGGTGGCCGGGCTCGCGTCGTCCGCGGGTCGGGCCGCCCAGCTCGGGCGGGGTCAGCCGCCGATCTCGACGGTGATCGCCCAGGCCTCGGCCTCTCCCTGACCGGGGAGCTGCTCCTCGCCCACGACCGTGTGCCCGCGCATCCGCGCCCACGCGGGGACGTCGAGGCGCGCGGCCGGGTCGGTCGACCACACGGTGAGCCGGGCGCCCGGTGCGAGGTTGCGCGCCGCCGCGGCGAGCCGGATCACGGGGAGCGGGCAGCGCAGCCCGCGCGCGTCGACCACGTCGCCGGCCGCGCCCGCGTCGCCGGACGTGCCGGACGACGCCCCGGGCGGGGGAGCGCCGGTCACAGGCCCTGCACCCCCAGCGCCGCGCGCACGCGGGCGACGGCGTCCGGCAGGGCGGCGAGCAGCCGCTCGACGTCGTCCTCCGTCGTCGAGCGGTCCAGGGCGACACGCACGTTGCCGTGCGTGAGCACGCCCATCGCCGCGAGGACGTGCGAGGGCTCGAGCGAGCTCGACGTGCACGCCGACCCGGACCCGACGGCGACGCCCTCGCGGTCCAGGTCCGTGAGCAGCGCCTCGCCGTCCACGTAGAGGAACGAGAAGGTCGCGACGTGGGGGAGCCGGTCGACCGGGTCGCCGACCACCTCGACGTCGGGGATCTGCGCGACCCGTGCCCGCACGCGGTCGACGAGCGCCCGACGCCGCGCGTCCTGCGCGTCCCGGTCGGCCAGCACCGCCTGCAGCGACACGGCCGCGGCGAACGCCGCCGGGACGGACACCCCGCCGGGTGCCCACGGGTCCGCGTCCTCCGGGAACGGGCTGCGCCGTCGGACGCGGGAACGCACCGCGAGGACACCGATGCCGGGCCCGCCGCCCCAGTCCGCCGGGTCGGCGGCGAGCGCGTCCCAGGTCTCGGGGACGACGTCGTGCCCGAGCGCGGCCCCCGCGTCCACGAGCAGCGGGACCCCCGCCCGCCGCGCCGCCTCGTGCACGGCCGCGACCGGCTGACGCGTCCCCACCTCGCCGTTGGCGGCCTGGAGCGCGGCGAGCGCCACGCCCGGGCGACCGACGGCGTCGGTCATCTCCGCGGCGTCGACGCGGCCGGACCCGTCCACCCCGACGACTTCCCGCTCCAGGCCACCGTGCTCGGCGGCGTGCAGGACGGCGGCACGCTCGACGGCGCCGACGACGACCCGTCGCCCCGCGCGGTGACGCGCGCCGGCGAGCGCGGCGACGGCCGTGTGGAGGGACGCGGTGTGGTTGGCGGTGAAGACGACCTCCTCCGTGCGCGCGCCGAGCGCGGCGGCGACGGCCTCGCGGGCGCCGTCGAGCAGGGCCTCGGCACGCCTGCCCTCCGCGTGCAGACGTCGGGGGTCGGCCCAGCCGTCGTCGAGCGCGCGGTCGAAGGCCTCGCGCGCGAGCGGGTGCCAGGGGGCGTGCCCCCCGTTGTCGAGCAGGACTCGGCGATCGGGGGTGGTGTGTGTCACATGGCCTCCAGGGCGCGGGCGGGGCCGTCGTGGAGCGAAGGACGGCCGGGCTGAGACGGCCCGAGCGGGCGCGGGGCGCCGGTCGGGGTCCGGCGCACGGCGTCGGATCGTTGCGCTCGCGCGCCCCGCGACGAGGTGCCTCCGGGAGTCCGAAGGTCCTACCGGCACGCTACCGTGCTGCTCGGTGGGCCGACGGTGTGGCAAGGATCTGACAGACTCGGGACGGGTGTGGCGAACCCACCCCTGACCGGCCACGACGTGTGCCGCATCTCGCCCGTCCGCAGCGCGTTCCGGGCCACGAAGGGCGGAATCCCGCGCTAGGCTTCGTGTGTCGAGGACGAAGGTCCTGTGCTGGGCTCGTAAAGACGGGCACGGGCAGGACGTGACGTGAAAGGCCCCCCTTGCACTCGCAACCCCCTAGCCGCACACGGCGCACCATCCTGCGGGCGACGGCCCTCGCCGTCGCCGTCGCCGCGGTGGCGTCCGGCTGCGCCACCGACACCGTCCAGCGCGGGTTCCTGCCCGGTTACGAGGACGGGGAGGTGACCAACCAGACCGCCCGGATCACGTCGCTGTGGACCGGCTCCTGGATCGCGGCCCTCATCGTCGGCGTGATCACGTGGGGCCTGATGCTGTGGTGCGTCGCCGCGTACCGCAAGCGCAAGGACGACCACCAGCTCCCCGTGCAGACGCGCTACCACCTGCCGCTCGAGATCATGTACACGGCCGTGCCGATCCTCATGGTCCTCGTCCTCTTCTTCTACACGGACCGCGACATGAGCGCGATCGTGGACAAGGACGTCGAGTCCGACCTCACGGTCCAGGTCATCGGCAAGCAGTGGAGCTGGGACTTCAACTACGTGGACGACGACGTCTACGAGACGGGCCAGCACCTGGCGGACGTCGGCGACACCATGACCGACGACGCGACGATCGACGGAGCCCCGGGCACGGCGGCGGCGCTGCCGACGCTCTACCTGCCCGTCGGTGAGTCGGTGCGGTTCGAGCTGCAGTCGCGCGACGTCATCCACTCCTTCTGGATCCCCGCGTTCCTCTACAAGCTCGACATGATCCCGCACCGGACGAACGAGTTCGTGGTCACCCCGGAGCGCGAGGGCGTCTACGCCGGCAAGTGCGCCGAGCTCTGCGGCGAGCACCACTCCGGCATGCTGTTCAACGTCGAGGTCGTCGACCGCGCGGAGTACGACGCGCAGATGGAGGCGCTCCGCGAGAAGGGCCAGGAGGGTCAGATCCCGGTGGAGGGCTTCAGCCGTCTCCAGGACCCGAACCCTGTCACCGCTACCACGGAGGGTGAGAACTGATGGTCGCGCAGGCCGAAGTCATCCCCGGTCTCGCGCCGCGGCGTCAGACCCTCGGGCGGACCGTGATCAAGTGGGTCACGTCCACCGACCACAAGACGATCGGGTACATGTACCTGATCACGTCGTTCATCTTCTTCTGCATCGGCGGCCTCATGGCCCTCGTGATCCGTGCGGAGCTCTTCGAGCCCGGCATCCAGATCGTGCAGAGCAAGGAGCAGTACAACCAGCTCTTCACGATGCACGGCACGATCATGCTGCTGCTGTTCGCGACCCCGCTCTTCGCCGGGTTCGCGAACGTGATCATGCCGCTGCAGATCGGTGCGCCGGACGTCGCGTTCCCGCGACTGAACATGTTCGCGTACTGGCTCTACCTCTTCGGCGGTCTCATCGCCTCGGCCGGCTTCTTCACGCCGCAGGGCGCCGCCTCGTTCGGTTGGTTCGCGTACGCGCCGTTGTCGAACACGACGTTCAGTCCAGGGCTCGGGGGAGACCTCTGGGTGTTCGGGCTCGCGCTCGCCGGCTTCGGCACGATCCTCGGTGCGGTCAACTTCATCACGACGATCATCACGATGCGCGCGCCCGGCATGACGATGTTCCGCATGCCGATCTTCACGTGGAACACGCTCATCACGAGCCTCCTCGTGCTCATGGCGTTCCCGCCCCTGGCCGCCGCGCTCTTCGCACTCGGTGCCGACCGGCGCCTCGGCGCCCAGATCTTCAACCCCGAGAACGGGGGCGCCATCCTGTGGCAGCACCTGTTCTGGTTCTTCGGGCACCCGGAGGTCTACATCATCGCGCTGCCGTTCTTCGGCATCGTGTCCGAGATCTTCCCGGTCTTCGCCCGCAAGCCGATCTTCGGCTACAAGGGCCTCGTCTACGCGACGATCGCGATCGCGGCGCTGTCCGTCACCGTGTGGGCCCACCACATGTACGTGACCGGCGCGGTCCTCCTGCCGTTCTTCGCCTTCATGACGATGCTCATCGCCGTGCCGACCGGCGTGAAGTTCTTCAACTGGATCGGGACCCTCTGGCGAGGGAAGCTGACGTTCGAGACACCGATGCTGTGGTCGATCGGGTTCCTCGTGACCTTCCTCTTCGGCGGTCTCACGGGCGTCATCCTGTCCAGCCCGGCGCTCGACTTCCACCTGTCCGACTCGTACTTCGTGGTGGCGCACTTCCACTACGTCGTGTTCGGCACCGTGGTGTTCGCGATGTTCGCCGGCTTCTACTTCTGGTGGCCCAAGTTCACCGGGCGCATGCTCAACGAGCGCCTCGGCAAGGTCCACTTCTGGCTGCTCTTCATCGGCTTCCACATGACGTTCCTCATCCAGCACTGGCTGGGCGTCGAAGGCATGCCGCGCCGCTACGCGGACTACGCGCCGTCCGACGGCTTCACGTGGGAGAACCAGGTCTCGACGGTCGGGGCGTTCATCCTCGCCGCGTCGACGCTGCCGTTCCTCTGGAACGTCTACACGACCTGGCGCAACGCGCCCAAGGTCCAGGTCGACGACCCGTGGGGCTACGGCCGCTCGCTCGAGTGGGCCACGTCCTGCCCGCCGCCGCGGCACAACTTCACGTCGCTGCCGCGCATCCGCTCCGAGTCGCCCGCGTTCGACCTGCACCACCCCGAGGTCGCGGCGATGGACCACGCGGAGCCGAACCCCAACGTCCTGGAGAAGGTCTACGGGGAGGCCGACCGCCGCGGTGAGAAGAGCGTCGCGCTCGACCGCCTCGGCGACAAGCAGGCAGGCAGCGACTCGACGTCGACGATCATCATCGACGAGCCGCGCACGGGTGACACGGACGAGGAGGCCGGCAAGTGAAGGTCGAGTACAAGCTGTTCATCTTCCTGACCCCCTTCTTCGCGCTCATCGGCGTGGTGTACGGGCTCTGGAGCGGCTGGGAGCCCGTCGGCAGCGCCGCGCTCCTCCTGACCGCAGGTCTGTCGGGCATGATCGGCGCCTACCTGGCGCTCAC
Organism: Cellulosimicrobium sp. RS; assembly: GCF_046159675.1. Taxonomy (NCBI): domain Bacteria; kingdom Bacillati; phylum Actinomycetota; class Actinomycetes; order Micrococcales; family Promicromonosporaceae; genus Cellulosimicrobium; species Cellulosimicrobium sp. RS. Next base: position 17,135 of record NZ_JBJXVU010000020.1, read on the forward strand.
CGCCAAGCGGATCGACGCGCGGCCCGAGGACGACCCGGACGGCCTCATCGAGCAGGGTGCCGGCGACCAGGGCGTGTACGCCCCGTGGAGCTGGTGGCCGCTCGCGATCGCGGCGTCGGCTGCGATCGTCTTCCTGGGCCTCGCGGTCGGCTGGTGGCTGGTCTACGTGGGGATCGCGATGAGCGCGGTCGCCCTCGTCGGCTGGGTCTTCGAGTTCTCCCGCGGCCAGCACGCGCACTGACGCACCTCTTCCGGACGGCCCGATCCCCTCGCGGGGGTCGGGCCGTCCTGCTGTCTGCGGAGGGTCGTGGGGCGCGCCCATGGGGTCGAAGGCACGTGTGTGTGAGTGCCGGAGCCGTTCCTTGTGGCGCGCTCCGGCAGCGTGGTGGCGTTCTACGCCGGGCTGGTGCCCACGCCGGGGCTGGAGCGGCGCAGGGCGGCGCAGGAGCACCCACGCCTGGGCTGGAGCCGCGCAGGGCGGCGCAGAAGCACCCAAGTCAGGCTGGCAGCGTGCACGTCGGGGCGGGAGCGTCCACGCCGGGGCGGGAGCGTCCACGCCGGGGCGGGAGCGCCCACGCAGGGCGGGAGCGACTACGCCGGTGCGGGAGCGCCCGTGCCGGGGTGGCCTCGCGCCAGGGTGGCCTCCCGCCGGGCGCAGGTGGGAAGCCGTCACGACGGCGCTCCGGGCACGGACCGGGTCGCTCTCCGCGTGGCTGGGGCATGTTCGTCCAGACATTCAGCGCGGGACGGTGCGTGGTGCGTGGTGCGTGGTGGGCGGGGTCGGGCAGCCGCTGGAGCGCGCCGGAGCATCGTGACGGCCTGGGACGGCGTCGGTGACGCTCTGCGCCCAGCGACATGACGCGCCACCTGTCGGCGACCGCGGACTGACCGGGTCGTGGCCCTGGGCGGCCGCCGAGAACGAGGTTGGTCCCGCTATCCGGTGGATAGCGGGACCAACCTCGTTGTGGTGGGGGAGCAGGGGTCGTGCTCGCCGACCGGGTGTCGTGCGGCGGGGTCGTCAGGGGACGATGAGCCCGGCGGTCTGGGTCTTGGCGCGCTGGAGGCGGGCCTCGGCGTCGGACCAGTTGACGAGGTTCCACCAGGCG
>NZ_JBJXVU010000021.1:0-9257 GCF_046159675.1 Cellulosimicrobium sp. RS
TGGGGTTGTGCCGCGACCGGTGGATCGGCAGATCGATGTCGTGGCCACGGCGGTGTACGCGGAGCTGTTCCATGCGCTGTCCGAGCCGACGCGGTTGGCGATCGTGCAGCACCTGGCGATCGGTGAGCACCGGGTGCGGGATCTGGTGGAGCACATGGGGTTGGCGCAGTCGACGGTGAGTGGGCACCTGGGGTGCCTGCGTGAGTGCGGGCTGGTCACGGTGCGCGTAGAGGGACGGTCGTCGTGGTTCTCTTTGTCCGAGCCCGAGCTGTTGGCGGGCCTGTTGGTGGGTGCCGAGCGGTTGCTGGGCGCGACGGGTGAGAAGGTGCGGCTGTGCACTCACCTGGTGCATCCGGAGACGTCGGGGGAGGGGGCCTGATGGGCGCGGGGCACAGTCACGGTCCGGCCGATGCGACCGGTGGGGCGGCTCCGGACCTTCGTCGCCGGCTCGCGATCGTGTTCGGGCTGACGTCGACGGTCGTGGTGGCGCAGGCGATCGGGTCGTGGGTCACGGGAAGCCTGGCGCTGTTGACCGACACGGCGCACGCGTTGACGGACGCCACGGGTTTGCTGGTCGCGTTGATCGCCGCCACGTTGATGCTCAGGCCGGCGAACAAGCACCGCACGTGGGGATTCCGGCGGATCGAGGTGATCGCCGCGCTCGCGCAGGCGACGTTGTTGATTGTGGTCGGGGTGTACGCAGCGGTCGAGGGGGTGCGGCGCCTGGTGGAGCCGCCCGAGGTGCAGTCGTCCGAGCTGCTGGTGTTCGGCATCGTGGGCCTGGTCGCGAACATCACGGGGATCGTGATCCTGTCCTCCAGCCGGGGCGCGAACTTCAACATGCGGGCCGCGTTCTTGGAGGTCCTCAACGACGCGCTCGGCTCGCTGGGCGTGATCGTGGCGGCGATCGTAATTACGACCACGGGGTTCCAGCGGGCGGACGCGATCGCGGGCCTGTTCATCGCGGCGCTGATCGTGCCGCGCGCGGTGACGATCCTGCGAGAGACGACGAGCGTGCTGATGGAGTTCACGCCGAAGGGTCTGGACCTGGACCAGGTCCGGGCGCACATCCTCGGTCTGGCGCACGTGCGTGACGTCCACGATCTGCACGCCTCGACCGTGGCGACGGGGCTGCCGACGATCTCCGCGCACGTGGTCGTCGACGACGAGTGCTTCACCGACGGGCACGCCCCGACGATCCTGCATGACATCCGCGAATGCGTCGCAGAGCACTTCCCGGTCTCGCTGGAGCACTCGACGTTCCAGCTCGAGACCGAGCGCCTGCGCGAGCACGAGCCCGCTGATACCCGGCACGCCTGAGTAGCCGCGGCAAGGTCGGGGCGGGGTTCAAGTATTGCCGTCGCCGAGTCGGCGCAGGTAGTCGTTGTAGGCGTCGAGCTCGGGGTCGCCGTACTGGTCGATGCGACGGTCGGCCGCCCGGGTGCGGCGGGTCTCGTCCTTGTTCCAGCGCACGAAGATGATCAGCAGCATGATCAGCGAGGGCAGCTCGCCATAGGACCAGGCCAGCGCCCCGGCGACGCCCTGGTCGGCGAGCACGTCCACTCCCCAGGTCGCGGGTGGGTGGGTGAATGCGGAGACCAGGGGGGCGCTAGCCATCATGACGATGACGCCGAAGAACGCGTGGGTGGGCATCTCGATGAACATGTCCGCCGCCCGCCCGAGGTGTCCCTGGGGTCGGGGTAGCGGGTCGCGGGAAAGCACGGGGATGGTGAACAGGATCCCCGCCAGCAGGAACAGCAGCTCGAGGGAGAGGTGTCCGGTCCATGTGCCCAGGAGGTTGCCGGCGAGCGGGCTGAGGTACAGGGCGTAGAAGCACAGCAGGAACAGCGGGATCATCAGGGCTGGGTGCAGCACGACCTGACCGGCCCCTGATCGCAGGCCCCACCGGGCGGCGATGAGCACGGGCCGCCCCATCCGGGTATGAGGGGTGGCGCGCAGAAGCAGCGTGCCGGGGCGGCCCAGGACCAGCAGCGGCGGGACGGCCATCATGAGGGTGAGCTGCTGGAACATGAACACCGAGTACATCTCCAGGCCGTAGCCCTCCACGCCGGCGCCCATCACCACGACCAGGACGGCGCACCCGGTGAGGAAGGACAGCGTCGCCCACGGCGACCAGCGCCGCCCGCTGGCCCAGACGCGGATCGCGCCGGCCAGGTACGCCGCGGCGGCGAGGAGCCCGAGCACGGGGATGACCGGGATGGGCTGCAGCGTCGGGGCGAGGAACGTCTCCCATGACGGGGGCTCGGTCGGCAGCCACACGGGGCCGTCGAACTGCGTTGGGAGCAGAGGGCCCATGCGCACCTGCACCTCCGTTCCTGCCGCCGGGACGGGTCCGGACGCTAGCAGACCTGGCCGGGAGCGCCCTCGGCTCGGGTTCAGGTCGTACCTCTATCATCACCCTCGTCATGGGCACCTCGACTCGACCTCGCGTGGGCGCGGCCGCAACGCGGCTCGTGCTCGTCTTCGCGCTGCTCGCGTTGACCGGACTGTTCGCCCTCACCACCGTCGACTCGACCGCGCCGGCCGCCGCCGGTGTGGTGGCTGCCGAGCACGTCACCCAGGACCCGTCCGCCGAAGAGGCTGCTGCGCAGCTCGGTGGCAGCGAGGTGCCGCACGGTGAGGTGCTGACTTTGCTGTGCCTGTGCGCGCTGCTGATCGCCGGTGTCGTCATCGCAGCCCGGGGCGCGATGCTGCACCGCTCCACGAGACGCCTGCCCGGTCTTCGTACCCTCGTGGGTGTCTTGCGAGCCGCACGGAGACCCGTTGTCGCCGATCCATGGGTCTGGGGGGTCAGCCGGACGTAGTCGTCCGGCCGCCACGACGCGCCAGCACCGCCTGGCCTGCGGTCGCTGACCGCCTCGCTCACCTCCCCCCGCACCACCACGCTGGGCCCTCGTCGACGCTTCGCCCCCGGATGTTCGACACGAGTTGAGCGCACCCTTGTTCCTGTGCACCCTTGCTGCGCATTCTTGGCGCGGCATGGGCCGTCTTCGGAGGAGACCCGACGATGGAGATCTCTGCTTTGAGCGTGCTGCTCGTGTGGTCCAGCGCCACCGCCCTGGTCATCGCCTTGATCGCGTTCGCGGTCGACCTCGCTCAACGTGCCGACCCGCGCGGCGGCCAGCGCGTGAACCCAGCGGCGACGGCGGTCACCATGCCGCGTCGCGCGGCCGGGATCGCGATGGCCACCACCTGGCTCGCCACGGGGCTGCTCGTCGTTGCGATCGTGCTGCGTGGCATGGCGGCAGGGCGCACCCCGTGGGCGAACATGTACGAGTTCACCCTGGTGGGTACGTGCGCGGCCCTGCTCGCGTTCCTCGTGCTGAATGCACGCCGGGACCTGCGGTTCGCCGGCACGTTCGTCACCGGCGTCGCTGCGCTGTTCCTGGTCCTGGCGCTGAACGCGTTCTACACCCCGGCCACGGGCTTGTTCCCCGCGCTGCAGTCGTACTGGCTCGTGATCCACGTCGGCGTCGCGATCGGCGCAACCGGGATCTTCACCGTCAGCGCGATCCTGTCCGCGCTGCAGCTGCTGCGTGACCACCGCGACGAGGGCGGGGTCGTGCTGGGGCGGCGCTGGTGGCGGTGGCTGGACGTGATGCCGGAGCCGGCCGCGCTCGAGTCGACGTCTTTCCGGCTCAACGCGGTGGGGTTCGTCGCCTGGACCTTCACGCTGATCGGTGGGGCGATCTGGGCCGAGAGCGCGTGGGGTCGCTACTGGGGATGGGACCCGAAGGAGGTGTGGACGTTCATCATCTGGATCGTCTACGCCGCCTACCTGCACGCGCGCACCACACGCGGCTGGACAGGTCGCCGCGCCGCCTACCTCGTCCTGGTCGGATATAGCTGCGTGCTGTTCAACTTCACGGTGGTGAACCTGCTCATCAACGGCAAGCACTCCTACTCCGGGCTGACCGCCGGATGAACGGCGCGACACGGCACGACGTCCTGGTCGTCGGAGGTGGCCAGGCGGGGCTCGTCACCGCGGCCCTGCTCGCCCGCGCCGGCGTGGACTACGTCGTGCTCGACGCGGGCGAACGCCCCGGAGCCAGCTGGGCCCGGCGCTGGGACTCGCTGCGGCTGGTCACTCCGGGCCGCTACACGGCCTTGCCCGACTTCCCCAACCCGTGGCCCGGCGCCTACTACCCGACGAAGGACGAGGTCGCGGCCTACCTCGCCGACTATGCGCGCCACCACGACCTGATCGTGCGTCACGGCGTGCGTGTCGACCAGCTCAGCGTCGACAACGCCGGGGTGTTCGTCGCCTCGGGGACGCACGGGGCGACCACGGCGCGGCGCGTGGTCGTGGCGACCGGCGCGTTCCACACGCCGTTCGTTCCCGACCTCGCCCACGGGACCGCCGAGCACATCGTGCAGCTGCACTCGCACGACTACCGCGGTCCGCAGGCGACACCGGGGAGACGGGTCCTGGTCGTGGGTGGCGGCAACTCCGGCGCACAGATCGCGCTCGAGCTCGCCCGCGACGACCGCGAGGTCCACCTCGCCTGTGCGGGCAGGCTGCGCAGCGTGCGGCAGGCGTTCGCTGCCGGGCCCGCGCTGTGGTGGATGACGCGCACCGCCACCCTGCGCGCCTCTGGCGGCGTTCTCGGTCGTCGGCTGCGGATGACCGACCCCGTGATCGGGATCTCCGACGCCGACCTGTGGGCGCTGGGCGTGCGCGTTCGCGAGCGGGTGCGGCAGGTGACCGGCCCGGACGCGGTGCTCGCGGATGACACGACCTGCCGGCCGGACACGATCGTGTGGGCGACCGGGTACCGCCACGACGACTCCTGGATCGCCGTTTCCCGGGCGCTGAACCCGCACGGCGCCCTAGTCCACGACGACCACCGCACCCGGATCGCGGGCCTGCACGTCATCGGGCGGCCGTGGCAGCGCACCCGCGGTTCAGCACTGCTCGGCTTCGTCGGCGATGACGCACGCCGCATGGTCGGCAGCATCCTCAACGATCGTCCCGCGACCGATCACCGCAACCCCGTCGCCCTGGAAGAGGACCACCCGTGACCATCCCGTGGACCGCCATCATCGCGGGGGTCGTGCCCTCCATCGGCGTCGGACTGCTGTTCTGGCTCGCGATGCGCGCGATCATTCACGCCGACCGCAACGAACGCAACGCCCTCGCCGAGCTCGAGCGCCAGCAGGCCGCGGCCGACGGCACCCGGCACCCCGACCCCGCTACGGCGACTTCATCTGAAGGCAACGGCATCGACCGTGCCGAGCCTGCTCCGGGGGCACCCGACGACCCGAGCGGCGCCGCCGTCTCGCAACCCACTACCCAACCGCCGAGGAACCCATGACGACCCGACGAGTCCTGCAGTCCCTTCTCCTGGTTGGCGTGATCGGACTGGTCGCCATCCTGGTCTGGTTCATCTTGTCCTCGGGGACCGATGACGGCGCAGCCGCGCCTAGCGGTGACCCTCAGGTCGTGCGAGACAACAGCCACGTCCTAAACCAGGCACCCGAGGAGAAGGCCGTTCTGGTCGAGTTCCTCGACTTCGAGTGCGAGGTCTGCCGCGCCTACTACCCGACCGTCGAGCAGCTGCGCGAGCGCAATGCCGACGAGCTCACCCTGGTGATCCGCTACTTCCCGATCCCCTCGCACGCCAACGCGAACAACGCCGCGATCGCGGTCGAGGCCGCCGCCCGCCAGGACCAGATCGAGGCGATGTACCAGCAGATGTACGCCACGCAGGCCGAGTGGGGCGAGGCACGCGAGTCCAAGGCCGAAGTGTTCCGCGGCTTCGCCCAGGACATCGGCCTGGACATTGAGCAGTATGACGCCGACGTGGCCGACCCCGACGTCGCAGCCCGCGTCCAGTCCGACTTCGACGAAGGCGTACGCCTGGGAGTGCAAGGCACCCCCACGTTCTTCCTCGACGGCGAGAAGCTGACCGTGCAGACGCCCGAAGACCTGATTCGGGCCGTCGAGGGCGCGCTCGGCCAGTGAGTGTCACCGAGACCGTCTTCTCCGGCGGCCTGCTCCTGGCCCTCCCACTCGCCATGGTCGCCGGGCTGGTCTCGTTCGCCTCGCCGTGCATCCTGCCGCTCGTGCCGGGCTACCTGGGGTACGTGGGCGGGATGGGGCGCGAGGTCTCGCGGCGGCGCCTCATGCTCGGGGTCGGGCTGTTCATTGCCGGGTTCACCGTCGTGTTCGTCGCCTACGGCGCCCTGTTCGGCGCGCTCGGGTCCTGGCTCGTGCAGCGCCAGGACCTCATGATCCGCGTCTTCGGGGTCCTGGTGGTCCTCATGGGCCTGGTGTTCGTCGGGCAGGTCGGGCCGCTGCAGCGCGTGGTGCGCCCGTCCTGGACGCCGCGGGTCGGGACCGTCGGAGCCCCGGTCTTGGGGGTGGTGTTCGGTCTCGGCTGGACCCCGTGCCTGGGCCCGACGCTCGTGGCCATCTCCGCGCTCAGCGTGGACGCCGGTACGGCCGGACGCGGGGCGCTACTCGCTCTCGCGTACTGCTTCGGCCTGGGAGTCCCGTTTGGCCTGGTCGCGTGGGGCTTCGGGTGGGCGAAGCGTTCCACCACGTTCCTCCGCGAACACCTGCGCGCAATCAACATCGCCGGCGGCGCCGTGCTCGTCCTCATCGGCCTGGCCATGGTCACCGGACTGTGGACCGTCCTGATGACGACGATGCAGGGTTGGGTCGGTGGTTTCGTCACGCCGATCTAGTCGGCAACAAGCACCATCGCCCGATCCCAATGGCGCGACCAGACCGGGGGTGGTGCGTGGCGGGACGAAAGCCACATGGACCCACGACGGCGCACGCCACCACGCAGGCTGTCGCCCAGAGGAACAGGAACCCGACAGCAGCCGCGGCGATGGCAAGGCCGATATCGATCGCCAACCACACCTTGCGCCCTGGCGGCCAGTGCTGGCGTCGGATTCACAGGAGAAAGACGACCGTCGCCGGGATGGAGACCACGACACCGGTGACCGCACCCAGCGACTACTCGCCGAGGCGTTCCAGGTCGTCAGATGGAAGAGCATGTTCATGCCGAGCTGCCACTGGAACGCGGTGTTGCCACCACCCAGCCGTTGCTAGGCCTCGCACGCGGCCTACCGCGCCACTTCCGCCTGTCAGGTGTGCACCGAGGAGAGCGGCAGCACGATCGCGGCTCGCGCGAGATCCGCGGCAACGTCCGGAGGTGGGCTGAAGCTGCATCGCGCGATGCCTATCCGGGCACCTGGTCGTCTCGACGCTCATCCCACGATCGTCAGGGTCAGCAGGGTGATGTTGAGCACGACGATGACCGCAGCGATGGCGCACGCCGATAGGTGCAGCAGGGCGCCGTTGCGCCGCGCACCCATCATCCCCGCGTCGCGGGTAACCAATACCAAGGGAATCAGTGCGAACGGGATACCGAAACTGAGTACGACCTGGCTGATGACGAGCATGCTCGTCGGCGGAACGTCGGTAGCAAGCAGTAGGAGCGCCGGGGTGAGCGTGACCAAGCGTCGGACTAGAAGAGGGATGCGTGTCCGCAGAAGGCCGCGCATGATCTCCGCCCCGGCGTACGCCCCGACTGAGGTCGAAGCGAGTCCTGACGCGAGCAGACCGACGGCAAAGAGCACCGCGATTGTGGGTCCGAGTGCTGCTGCGATTGCTGTGTGGGCCCCGCTGATCGTGTCGGTTCCGTCCCGCCCAGCAAGGTTGGTCGCCGCCAGAAGGAGCATCGCAATGTTCACCCCACCGGCGATTGCCAGCGCGATGACGACGTCCCAGCGTGTCGCACGCAGAAGATGCGCAGTCTCCAGGTCCGTACGCGATCGGCCGTGCCGATCGCGCGCGAGGGAGGAGTGCAGGTAGATCACGTGGGGCATGACGGTCGCGCCGAGCATTGACGCCGCGAGCAGGACGGACTGCGGGCCATCGAAGCGAGGAACGAGCCCGGCCGCGGCCTGTGCCCACGGCGGTGGGGTGACAAAAAGGCCAGCCGTGAAGCCGACGGTGAGCACGACAAGCAGACCGGTGATGACGAACTCGAAATGACGCTGGCGCCGTCGGTGCTGAAGCACGAGAAGCGCCAGGGAGACCACGCCCGTGATCACGCCGCCCAGCACGAGCGGCAGATCGAATAGGAGGTTCAGGGCGATGGCCCCGCCGATCACCTCAGCAAGATCAGTGGCCGCCGCGACGAGCTCGGCCTGGCCCCAATAGGCGAGACGGGCGGGCCGAGTAAACCGCTGCCCTAGCACCTCAGGAAGTGAGCGACCCGTGACGATCCCCAGCTTCGCGGACAGATACTGCACCACCACGGCCATCGCATTCGCCCCGACCAGAACCCACACGAGCAGGAACCCGAACTGCGCCCCGGCGGAGACGTTCGCCGCGACATTGCCCGGGTCGACGTAAGCGACCGACGCGACGAACGCGGGCCCCAGAAGGCGAAGCAAACCGAGCCGCTCGGTCCGCGGCGCCGCCCGCCTCGAGTCCTGCCCGACTGCAAGATCCATGTAGCCGAACTATACTCTTCGTGTTCCCGAACTCTCTGTCGGCCTCGTTGCGTTCCTTCCTCTAGATCGTGGAAGTCGGTGTCGGCGCGGGTCGTGTCGGTGCAGGCACCGTCGGCAGCGCGGTAAGGGTGGCGGTCCCGCGTGCGGCGCGGACGCCGTTGAGGATGACGACGACCTCGGCGATCTCGTGGACGAGCACGACGCCGGCCAGGCCCAGCACGCCGAACAGCGCGAGCGGGAACAGCACGATGATGATCGCCAGGGCGAGCACGATGTTGCCGGTCATGATGCGCCGCCCGCGCCGGGCGTGGGCCAGACCCTGGGGGACCAGGCGCAGGTCGTTGCCCGTGAACGCGACGTCGGCGGACTCGATCGCGGCGGCCGACCCACCGACGCCCATCGCGATCCCGACGTTCGCCGCGGCGAGGGCGGGGGCGTCGTTCACGCCGTCGCCGATCATCGCGGTGGGCACGTGTTCGGCCGAGGCGCGCACGGCCTGCTCCTTGTCCTGGGGCATCTGGGCGGCACGGACCTCGCTGATGCCGGCCTGGGCGGCCAGCGCGCGGGCGGTGCGCTCGTTGTCCCCGGTGAGCATGGTGACCGTGACACCGTCCAGGGCGAGCTGGCGCACGGCGTGGGCGGCCTCGGGGCGCAGCTCGTCGCGGATCCCGACGAGCGCGACCGGCTCGTCGCCGGCGGCGACCACGACGACGGTCATGCCCTGCCCCTCCAGGGTCGCCGCGTCGGGCTCGAACGGACCG
>NZ_JBJXVU010000021.1:9341-12781 GCF_046159675.1 Cellulosimicrobium sp. RS
TCGTGCCCACGCGGACCTGCACGCCGTCGACGGTGCCGTGCAGCCCGCGACCGGGCAGCTCCTGGACGTCGCCCGCCGGGCGCACCGGCGCGGATGCGGCGGCGAGGATCGCCGCGGCCAGGGGGTGGGTGCTGCGCGCCTCGAGCGCGCCGGCCCAGGCCAGAGCCTGCTCGCGGGTGGTGCCGGGGCGGGTCCTCACCTGCACGACCTCGGGCCGGTTGCGGGTCAGGGTGCCGGTCTTGTCGATCGCGACGGCGCGCACGGTGCCGAGCTCTTCGAACGCCGCCCCGGACTTGACGATCATCCCGAACCGGCTCGCGGCGCCGATCGCGGAGATGACGGTGACGGGCACGGCGATCGCCAGCGCGCACGGAGACGCGGCGACGAGCACGACCAGGGCCCGCTCGGTCCACAAGCCCGGGTCGCCGACGACGAAGCCCCACACCACGACCAGCGCCGCGGCGACGAGCACGATCGGCACGAGCGGCTTCGCGATCCGGTCCGCCAGGCGCGCTCGCTCGCCCTTGCGCGCCTGGGCCTGCTCGACGAGGTGCACGATCGTGGTCAGGGAGTTGTCGCGCCCGTCCGCGCTCGCCTCGACCAGCAGGGCCCCGCCGCCGTTGATCGCGCCGGCGGGCACGGCGTCGCCCGGGCCGACCTCGACCGGGATGGACTCCCCGGTGATGGCGGAGGTGTCCAGCGAGCTGCGCCCGGACGTCACGACGCCGTCGGTCGCCAGGCGTTCCCCGGCCCGCACGACCAGCAGGTCGAGCTCGCGCACGTCCGCGGCGGGGATCTCCACGTCCCCGGACAGGCGCGAGACCCGTGCCGTGGTGGGCATGAGGTCGAGCAGGGCGCGCAGGCCGTGCTTGGCCCGGTCCATCGCACGGTCCTCGAGGGCCTCGGCGATGGAGAACAAGAACGCCAGCGCCGCGGCCTCCCCGACGTGGCCGAGCGCGACGGCCCCGACCGCGGCGATCGTCATGAGCAGCCCGACCCCGAGCTTGCCGCGCGCCAGGCGCCGCACCGCACCGGGCACGAACGTCCACGCGCCGGCCAGCAGGCTCGCGCTCTGCACCACCAGCGCGGGCGTGGCCAGGTCCGACCACTCCAGGGCGTACCCGACGGCGAGCAGCACACCCGAGAGCGCGGGCAGCAGCAGCGCACGATCACGCCACCACGGCGCGAGCTCCTCGTCCTCGCCGTCGTGCTCGTCGTGGCTGTCGGCGGGCGCGCCGTCGGGCGTGCGCGGCGAAGCAGGCGTCAGGCCCAAGCCGGTCACCAGCGCGGGACGGTCCTCGAGCTCGTCGTCGCCCCCGCAGCACTCGCGGCTCACTGCTCGTCCTCGCACGCGGTGCAGCCCGGGACGTCGCACACCGGGTTCGAGCACTCGCGGCCTTCGCGGACGTCCAGGACCACGCGCATCAGCTCGTCCAGCGCCGCGGACAGGTGCGGGTCCGCGATCGTGTACTGGGTGCGGCGCCCGTCGGGCTCCGCAAGCACCAAACCGCACCCACGCAGACACGCCAGATGGTTGGACACGTTCTGCCGGCTCAACCCCAGGGCGTCGGCGAGGTCGGCCGGGTACGCCGGGCCGACGAGGAGACGTTCGAGGATGCGCGCGCGCGTCGGGTCACTCATCGCCCTCCCCAGGCGACCCATGACTTCTACACGATCACCAGTGTTCAGCATGTGCTGAACTATACAGTGCAGCGTGAACCTGCGATCCGATCCCATCGACAAGTGTCAGTTATTATCGGTCTGTGTCGATCATAGATACCGAAGTATGTGTGGCGAGTACGGCGGACGTCGAGCCGGCGGTCGCGTTGTTCCGGTCGCTGGGAGATCCCGCGCGACTGGCGATCGTGCGCCGACTGGCTGTGGGTGAGGCGCGGGTCGCGGAGCTGACGCGCGACCTCGGCTTGGCACAGTCGACAGTGTCCTCGCACGTGGCCTGTCTCAAGGACTGCGGTCTGGTCTCCGGCCGCATGGAGGGTCGACGGGTCTTCTACTCCCTGGCCCGCCCCGAGCTGCTGGACCTGCTGGGAGCGGCCGAGACGCTGCTCGCCGCCACCGGTAGCGCCGTCGCCCTGTGCCCGACCTACGGCGTGGACGGGCAGGACTCGGCATGCTGAGCACGATCGCGGCCGCGGCCGGGCTGTTCGTCGCGACCAACATCGACGACATCGTGGTCCTGACCGTCCTGTTCGCCGTCGCCGCACGCGGGACCTCACGACTGCGCGGCTGGCAGATAGTCGCCGGGCAGTACCTCGGGCTCATCACCCTGATCGCGGTCAGCTTCCTCGCCGCCCTCGGCCTGACGATCGTCCCGGACGAGTGGGTGGGCCTGCTCGGCCTGATCCCGCTCGCGATCGGCGTCCTGGCACTGGTGCGCACCCTGCGCGGCAAGGACGACGACGAGGCAGAGTCCGCGCTCAAGGCCGTCGGGCTCCTCGGCGTCGCCGGCATCACGATCGCCAACGGCGGCGACAACATCGCGATCTACACCCCGGTGTTCCGCACCATCTCGACCACCGACACCCTAGTCACGATCACCGTGTTCCTCGTGCTCCTCGCCCTCTGGTGCCTGCTCGCACGCGCGATCGGCACCAACGAGAAGGTCACCGAAGCGCTCGAGAAGGTCGAGCACTGGCTCGTGCCCGTCGTGTTCATCGGCCTCGGCATCTTCATCCTGATCGAGTCCGGCACCCTCGCCCACATTGCCAGCCTGACATGACCACTCAGCCTCGCCGTCGCCGCGCTGCCGCCGTGTCCGCGTGGGTGGAACAGGGAACCACCGAGACGCCACGCACCCTCGTGGATTCCCCGGCGCAACTGCGGCGGTTCCTGCTCGCATTCGCCGTCGCAGCCAGCGCCGTGCTGATCGACCAGGGGACCAAAACCCTCGCCCTCACATACCTCAGCGAGCACGAGCGCATCCCGCTGCTTGGCGACGCGCTCGGCCTTCAGCTCGCGTTCAACCCCGGCACTGTCATGTCATTCGGAGCCGACGCAACCTGGGTGCTTACCGTCGTCGCCACCGCCGCATCCGTCGCTCTACTCGTCGCTGCAAGCCGTGCCCACACGGTCGGATGGGCGGTAGCGATCGGACTCCTGTGGGGAGGCGCGGTCGGAAATCTGCTGGACCGCCTCCTGGCCCCGCCCGGCTTTGGGCGAGGCCATGTCACCGACTTCCTCGCCTACGGGAACCTCTTCATCGGCAACCTCGCTGACGTCGTCCTCGGCGCCGGGGTTGCCCTGAGCCTCCTACTCTCCCTTTCAAACCGTCAGGTCCCGCGTTCGTCCTCCCAGCGCGAGACCGCCGCCGGTCGGTGGACTGGCGACGCGCACGGCGTCGCGGCAAGTGAGCGAGGGCAGGCACATGAAGGTTGAGCTCCTAGTCATCGACGAGTGCCCGAACGAAGTTCCCGCCCTGGAAG
>NZ_JBJXVU010000022.1:0-6110 GCF_046159675.1 Cellulosimicrobium sp. RS
TCAGCGCCGATGGTACTGCCCTGGAGACGGGGTGGGAGAGTAGGACGCCGCCGGACAACCCTTCACCGAAGGCCCACCCCACACGGGGTGGGCCTTCGGCATATCCGCATACCCCCACACCACGCGAGGGACGCGCTAGCGCCGGCACGTCCGGGGCCGTCGTCGGCCCCACGGACGGTCGCACCGGGACGCGAGAGCGGCCGAGGAGCCCTCAGGACCAGCCGTACGCCGCCGACCAGCGGACGATCTCCGCGAAGAAGCGTGCCCGGGGCTCCGGCGCCGAGAGCGACAGGTCGTGGATGCCGCCGGGGATGCGGACCAGGGTGACGACGCGCCCCAGGTGCGAGGCCCGGCGGGCGAGCGGCTCGACGTCGAGCACGATGTCTGCGGCGCGCATGTCCTCCGTCCACCGCGTGCTGAACAGCGACCTCTCGGCGAGGAGCACCAGCACGGGGCAGTCGATCGCCAGGCCGGCGGCGACGCGCGCGTGACCTGAGATGATCGCGCGCAGCCATCCCGCGCGGACGGGGAACGACGGAACGGGACGCCATGCGTCGTCGATGGTCCACGTACCGTCCTCCCGGTCCCGCAGCGTCCGGGCGTAGTAGCCGGGATCGACGTTGGGGAGCGGGGCGCGGGGCTGGAAGCGGGCGAGTTGGCGGATCGCGGGGCCGGAGACGGTCCGCGCCACCGACGAGCCCTGCAGCTCCAGCCACGGGCTGTTGAGCACCAGGCCACGCACGACGCCGGGGTGCCGGTGCGCCCACAGCGCCGCGACGAGACCCCCGGTCGAGTGCCCCATGAGCATGATCGCGACGTGCGCCCCGAGGTCCTCCCGCACGACGTCCAGCGCGGCGGCGATGTCGGCGTCGTACTCCTCGAGGTGGTCCGCGTACCCGGGGGTCTGGTGCGGGCGCAGGCTGCGACCGTACTTGCGCAGGTCGACGGCGTAGAACGCCGCGCCGAGGCCGTGCCAGGTCTGGGCGAGCTCGGTCTGGAAGAAGTAGTCGCTCCAGCCGTGGAGGTAGAGCACCGCGCGCGCGGGGCGGAGGGGCTCGTCCGTCGGCGGGACGTGCCGGACGACCGTGACGACGACGTCGCCCTCGTCGTCGGGCTCCAGCTCGACGGTGCGCTGCTCGAACCCTGCCCCGAGCACGTCGGGGGCCCAGGCCGGGGACGTCACGGCGTGAGCACCACCTTGCCGAAGTGGTCGCCGGCCGCGAGCCGCGCGAGGCCGTCGCCCGCGCGGGCGAGGGGGAGCACCTGGTCGACGACGGGGCGCACCTCGCTCCGCGCGAGGAACCGCAGGAGCGCGGCGAGGTCGTCGCGCGAGCCCATGGTCACGCCCTGCACGCGGATCTCGTGGAAGAACACGCGCGTGAGCTCGGCGGGCGACGCGTCGCCGCTCGTCGCACCCGCCACGACGACGGTGCCGCCCGGCCGCACGGACCGCAGCGAGTGGTTCCACGTGGCCTGCCCGACCGTCTCGACGACGACGTCGACGGGCGCGGGCAGGCGGGCGCCGGGTTCGAACGTCGCCGCCGCCCCGAGGCGGGCCGCTCCGGCGCGCTTCGCCGCGGAGCGAGACGTCACCCAGGTCTCGAGCCCCGCGGCGGCGCCGAGGGCGACGGCCGCCGTCGCGACCCCGCCGCCCGCGCCCTGCACGAGGACACGGTCGCCGGGGGCGGCGCCACCGGCGGTGAACAGCATGCGATAGGCGGTGAGCCACGCCGTCGGGACGCACGCGGCCTCGACGAAGGTCAGCTCGGGCGGCTTGGGGACGAGGTTGTGGGTCGGGACGGCGACGCGCTCCGCGAGCGTGCCCGGGTACCGCTCGGACAGCAGGGAACGACGCTCGGCTGGCCCGACGCCGTGCCCGTCCGCGCCGACGACCGCGTGCACGACGACCTCGGAGCCGTCGGGGGCGACGCCCGCGGCGTCGGTCCCGAGGATCATGGGCAGGCGGTCGGCGGGCAGCCCGACGCCGCGCAGCGACCAGAGGTCGTGGTGGTTGAGCGACGCGGCGCGCACGTCGACCGTGGTCCAGTGCTCGCGGGACGCGGGCTCGGGGCGGTCCCCGACGACGAGGCCGGCCAGGGGGTCGTCGGGATCGGTGCGGTCGGCGTAGGCGGCGAGCATGGGACCAACCTACGGTCCGGCCCGTGCTCCGACCACGGGGCCCGCCCGGGGGAGCCCCGGGGGCCTGCCCCGACGACGAGCGGGTCAGTCGCGCACGCGCGCCCGCTCGCCGAGGAAGTCGGCGACGATCGGTCCGAGCTGGTCGAACTCGATGAGGAAGCCGTCGTGCCCGAAGTCGCTCGTGAGCGTCCGCAGGGGCTCGGCGCCGGGGATGCCGGCGGCGATGCGCGCGCAGTCGGCGGGGAGGAACAGCCGGTCGGTGTCGACGGCGACGACGAGCGCGTGCGCGGTGATCTGCGCGAGCGCCGCCTCGACACCACCGCGGTCGCGCCCGAGGTCGTGCGTGAGCATCGACTCGGTGAGCACGACGTACGAGTTCGCGTCGAACCGGCGCGCGAGCTTGTCCCCGTGGTGGTCGAGGTAGGACTGCACGGCGTAGCGGCCGTCGGTGAACGGGTCCTCGCCGCCCTGCGGCAGCCGGCCGAAGCGGTCGTCGAGCTCGCGCGCGGACCGGTAGGTCGCGTGCGCGATCTGTCGGGCGATGCCGAGCCCGACGTGCGGACCGTCGCCGTCCGCGGCGTCGTAGTAGTCGCCGCCGCGGAAGCCCGGGTCCGCGCGGACGGCGCCGAGCTGCGGGTGGGCCCAGGCGATCTGGTCGCCCGTGGTCTGGGCGGCGGTCGCGATCGCGGCGAGCGAGACGACGTCGACCCCGGCCTCGGGCCCGAGGAGCGCCCACTCCAGCACGCGGTGCCCACCCATCGAGGCGCCGACGACGAACGCCCACGACGTGACGCCGAGCGTCCGGGCGAGCTCGATCTCGACCGCGACCTGGTCGCGCGTCGTGACGCGCGGGAACCGGCTGCCCCACGGGCGGCCGTCGGGCGCGGTCGACGCCGGTCCGGTGGTGCCCTGGCAGCCGCCGAGCACGTTGGGCGCGACGACGAACCAGCGGTCGGTGTCGATCGGGGCGCCGGGCCCCACGAGCGACTCCCACCAGCCCGCGGTGACGTGCCCCGGGCCGGCGGGGCCGCTCACGTGCGAGTCGCCGGTGAGGGCGTGCAGCACGAGGACGGCGTTCGACCCGTCGGGCGCGAGCGTGCCCCACGTCTCGTACGCGACCCGGACGTCGGGCAGGCGGGCGCCGGACTCGAGGTCGAACGTGCCGACGTCGGCGAAGCGTCGCCGGCCCGCCGGGTCGCCCTCGCGCCACGCCCCGGTCGCCGGGACCGGGGCCTTGACCCGCGCGCGCGACGGCGCCACGCCGTGCGTCGACGAGTCGCCCGGCCGCGCGCCGGAGCGGGCGTCGGGGGCGGGGGAGAGGAGCTCGTCGTTCACCGGGGTCACCGTCGGCCACTGTACGGCCGGGGCGCCCAGGGCGCCCCGGCTGTCCAGATCCGTCATCGTCGCGCCCGTCGTCGGCCGGTCAGGAGCCCAGCGCGGACTTGGCGGCGGTGAACCCGAGCTCGAGGTCGGCGAGGATGTCGTCGACGTGCTCGATGCCCACCGCGAGGCGGACCAGGCCCGGCGTCACGCCGGACTTCGCCTGCTCCTCGGGGCTGAGCTGGGCGTGCGTCGTCGACGCCGGGTGGATGACGAGCGACCGGACGTCGCCGATGTTCGCCACGTTCGAGTGGAGCTGCAGCGCGGAGACGAACGCCTGCCCGGCCTCGCTGCCGCCGTCGAGCTCGAACGCGAGGACCGCGCCCGCGCCGCGTGGCAGGTACTTCTGCGCGTTCGCGTGCCACGGGCTCGAGGGCAGGCCCGCGTAGTGGACGGTACGGACGTCGTCGCGCGCCTCGAGCCACTCGGCGACCTTCTGCGCGTTGGCGACGTGGCGCTCGACGCGCAGGGACAGCGTCTCGATGCCCTGTGCGATGAGGAACGCGTTGAACGGCGAGATGGCCGAGCCCAGGTCACGCAGGAGCTGGACGCGCGCCTTGAGCACGTACGCGAGGTTGGCGCCGAGGATGCCGCCCACGCCGAGGTCGCGCGCGTAGACGAGGCCGTTGTACGAGGGGTCGGGCGTGTTGTAGTTCGGGAACCGCTCCGGGTGCGCCGCGTAGTCGAACGTGCCGCCGTCGACGATCACGCCGCCGATCGCGGAGCCGTGGCCGCCGAGGTACTTCGTCGCGGAGTGCACGACGACGTCCGCCCCGTGCTCGAGCGGGCGCAGCAGGTACGGCGTGGCGACCGTGTTGTCCACGATCAGCGGGACGCCGACCTCGTGCGCGACCGCCGCGACGGCCTCGATGTCGAGGACGTCGGCCTGCGGGTTCGGGATCGTCTCGCCGAAGAACAGCTTGGTGTTCGGGCGCACGGCGTCGCGCCAGGCCTGCGGGTCGTGCGGGTCGGCGACGAACGTCGTCTCGACCCCGAGCTTGGCGAGCGAGTACTGCAGGAGGTTGTAGGTGCCGCCGTACAGGCTCGGGGAGGCGACGACGTGGTCGCCCGCCTCGGCGACGTTGAGGATCGCGAACGTCGTCGCGGCCTGCCCGGACGCGAGGAGCAGCGCGCCGACGCCGCCCTCGAGCGAGGCGATGCGGTTCTCCACGACCTCCTGCGTCGGGTTGCCGATGCGCGTGTAGATCGGGCCGAGGTCCTTGAGCGCGAACCGGTCGGCCGCGACCGAGGCGTCCGGGAAGACGAACGACGTGGTCTGGTAGATCGGGAGCGCGCGGGCGCCGGTCGTCGGGTCGGCGGTCTGGCCGGCGTGGACCTGGCGCGTCTCGAAGGACCAGGCGGGGGCGGTGTCGGTGCTCATGGTTGCTCTCCTGCGGGTGGGGTGGGACGGCGGCGTGCGGGTGCACCGGGGCGGGTGCGGCGGGGACGGGGTCGTCGACCGCGGCGAGAGGCGCACGCGGGACGGGATGCCGCGGCGAGGACGTCGTCGACGACGGCTCGCGGGCAGGCGAACGTGCGCTCGGGTCAGCGACACATTCGACGGGACATGAGGCCGAGGCTAGGCGCGTCGTCGGCGACCCGGTAGGCCCTTCTCAACATGCGAGACCACATTGTGAGAAGGCCCCGGCCGCTCGGATCGCGCGGAGCGGACCTTCCGGGCAGACTCGTGCGAGTGCTGTCAACGAGACACGCCGAGGAGGGTTGATGAACCGCGTGACCCGGAGCGCGCCGCGCCGTCGCGTCGCCGCGGCGGGGGCCGCCGGAGCGCTCGTGCTCGCGCTCGGCGTGGGCCTCGCGCCCACCGCGTCGTCCGCGCCGCCGGACGACGACGTGCGTGCCGCGCGCGAGGCCGCCGACGGCGCGTCGCGGGACGTCGCGACGGTCGAGCGCGAGCTCGCGGCCTTGCGCGACCGGCACGCGTCCGCGGTCGCGGCCGTCGAGACGGCGGCGGAGGAGTACGCCGCGGCGCAGGGCGAGCTCGAGGCCGCCGACGCCGAGGTGCGCGACGCCCAGGCGGCGCTCGCGACGGCCCGGTCGGGCGAGTCCGACGCGCGGGCCTCCGTCGGTGCCCTCTTCCGCGCGTCACGCCAGGGCTCGACGGAGCTCGACGCCCTGCGGACGGTCCTGGACGCGGACGGCGTCGAGCAGGTCGTCGCGCGCGAGAACGCCGAGCGCGTCGCGGGCCGCACCGCCGGACGTGCGGTCGAGACGCACGCGACGGCGCGCGCCGTCGCCGGCACGGCCCGCGCGCGGGCCGACGCGGCGCTCGCGCACCAGGCCGAGGTCGAGGACCGCGCGCGCGACGCGCTCGCCGCCGCCCAGGTCTCCTCCGGGGCGCTCGACGAGGCCGTGCAGGAGTCGGCGGCACGCCGGGAGACGCTGCTCGCCGAGCTCGCGCAGGCCCGGGCCACGAGCGTCGACGTCGAGCGGGAGCGCCAGGACGCGCTCGACGCGCAGGCCGCGAGCGCGCGCGAGAGCGCGGCCCGGGAGCGGGTCGCACCGCCCGCTGCGGGGACGCCGGCGGCGGCGCCGTCCGCCCCGGCCGCCCCGGCCGCGCCGTCCGCCCCGGC
>NZ_JBJXVU010000023.1:0-5356 GCF_046159675.1 Cellulosimicrobium sp. RS
TTTTTGTCCCTGTGGCATGGCTGGCCTGGTTGCCCGTCCGGGTGGTTGGGTTGGTTGTGTCTGGGATTCCTTTGGTTGATTTCGGAAGATGATGTCATCTTTCGTGTTGATGCCAGTTTTGTGAACCCTGTTGGGGTTCGCTTCGTATGGATTGTTCACTGCCGGGGTTTGTCCTGGTGGTGGGCGTTGTTCATTTACGGAGAGTTTGATCCTGGCTCAGGACGAACGCTGGCGGCGTGCTTAACACATGCAAGTCGAACGATGATGCCCAGCTTGCTGGGCGGATTAGTGGCGAACGGGTGAGTAACACGTGAGTAACCTGCCCTTGACTTCGGGATAACTCCGGGAAACCGGGGCTAATACCGGATATGAGCCGTCCTCGCATGGGGGTGGTTGGAAAGTTTTTCGGTCAGGGATGGGCTCGCGGCCTATCAGCTTGTTGGTGGGGTGATGGCCTACCAAGGCGACGACGGGTAGCCGGCCTGAGAGGGCGACCGGCCACACTGGGACTGAGACACGGCCCAGACTCCTACGGGAGGCAGCAGTGGGGAATATTGCACAATGGGCGAAAGCCTGATGCAGCGACGCCGCGTGAGGGATGAAGGCCTTCGGGTTGTAAACCTCTTTCAGCAGGGAAGAAGCGCAAGTGACGGTACCTGCAGAAGAAGCGCCGGCTAACTACGTGCCAGCAGCCGCGGTAATACGTAGGGCGCAAGCGTTGTCCGGAATTATTGGGCGTAAAGAGCTCGTAGGCGGTTTGTCGCGTCTGGTGTGAAAACTCGAGGCTCAACCTCGAGCTTGCATCGGGTACGGGCAGACTAGAGTGCGGTAGGGGAGACTGGAATTCCTGGTGTAGCGGTGGAATGCGCAGATATCAGGAGGAACACCGATGGCGAAGGCAGGTCTCTGGGCCGCAACTGACGCTGAGGAGCGAAAGCATGGGGAGCGAACAGGATTAGATACCCTGGTAGTCCATGCCGTAAACGTTGGGCACTAGGTGTGGGGCTCATTCCACGAGTTCCGTGCCGCAGCAAACGCATTAAGTGCCCCGCCTGGGGAGTACGGCCGCAAGGCTAAAACTCAAAGGAATTGACGGGGGCCCGCACAAGCGGCGGAGCATGCGGATTAATTCGATGCAACGCGAAGAACCTTACCAAGGCTTGACATGCACGAGAAGCCACCAGAGATGGTGGTCTCTTTGGACACTCGTGCACAGGTGGTGCATGGTTGTCGTCAGCTCGTGTCGTGAGATGTTGGGTTAAGTCCCGCAACGAGCGCAACCCTCGTCCCATGTTGCCAGCGGGTTATGCCGGGGACTCATGGGAGACTGCCGGGGTCAACTCGGAGGAAGGTGGGGATGACGTCAAATCATCATGCCCCTTATGTCTTGGGCTTCACGCATGCTACAATGGCCGGTACAAAGGGCTGCGATACCGTAAGGTGGAGCGAATCCCAAAAAGCCGGTCTCAGTTCGGATTGGGGTCTGCAACTCGACCCCATGAAGTCGGAGTCGCTAGTAATCGCAGATCAGCAACGCTGCGGTGAATACGTTCCCGGGCCTTGTACACACCGCCCGTCAAGTCACGAAAGTCGGTAACACCCGAAGCCCATGGCCCAACCGTTCGCGGGGGGAGTGGTCGAAGGTGGGACTGGCGATTGGGACTAAGTCGTAACAAGGTAGCCGTACCGGAAGGTGCGGCTGGATCACCTCCTTTCTAAGGAGCTACCAACCCTCGCCCTTGCCGGTGTTTGCTGGTGGGTGGGTGGTTCAGGTGCCACGCCATCGCCGTCCGTGTGGTGGGTGGTTGCTCATGGGTGGAACATTGACGAAAGAGCTTCTTCGGTCTTGCTGGTGTCAGTACCTGCCGGCTCGCACGTGTCTCTTCGGGGTGCGTGCGGGTGGTGGTGGAACATCACGGGTGAGGTTGGGGGGCTTGTCGAGCACACTGTTGGGTCCTCAGGTCACCGGCCACCGGTTGGTGGGGTGCCTGGTACGGGCCGGTCCTTGGACCACGAACCGCTGCGCGGGTCTTCTTCTTCGGGAGAGGGGTCGGGTGGTAGGCGGGTCTGGTGGGGTCGGGGTCGTTGGTTGTTTGAGAACTGCACAGTGGACGCGAGCATCTTTGTAAAGATCAAGACGCACCCTTTCGGGGGTGTGGTTCTTGGTTCTCTGCAGTTTTGTTGTTTTTGTTGAAGTTTTTAAGGGCACAGGGTGGATGCCTTGGCACTAGGAGCCGAAGAAGGACGTGGTAGCCTGCGATAAGCCTCGGGGAGCTGGCAAACGAGCTGTGATCCGAGGGTTTCCGAATGGGGGAACCCCGCACGAGTCATGTCGTGTGACCCGCACCTGAATATATAGGGTGTGTGGAGGGAACGTCGGGAAGTGAAACATCTCAGTACCGACAGGAAGAGATATTCCGTGAGTAGTGGCGAGCGAAAGCGGATGAGGCCAAACCGGGCGCGTGTTCAAGCTGTCAGGCGTTGCGTGTTCGGGGTTGTGGGACCCTTCTGGTGGATCTGACAGTCCACCGGGGAGTAAGAAAGCCGTGTCATAGTCGAACCGCATTGAAAGGCGGACCACAGACGGTGCGAGTCCGGTAGACGAAATGGTGCGGCCTCCCGAAGGGGATCCCAAGTAGCACGGGGCCCGAGAAATCTCGTGTGAATCTGGCAAGACCACTTGCTAAGCCTAAATACTACCTAGTGACCGATAGCGGACCAGTACCGTGAGGGAAAGGTGAAAAGTACCCCGGGAGGGGAGTGAAATAGTACCTGAAACCGTGTGCCTACAATCCGTTGGAGCCTCCTTGGCTGGGGTGACAGCGTGCCTTTTGAAGAATGAGCCTGCGAGTTAGTGCTCAGTGGCGAGGTTAACCCGTGTGGGGAAGCCGTAGCGAAAGCGAGTCCGAACAGGGCGCCCATAGTCGCTGGGTCTAGACCCGAAGCGAAGTGATCTAGCCATGGGCAGGTTGAAGCGCGGGTAAGACCGCGTGGAGGACCGAACCCACCAGGGTTGAAAACCTGGGGGATGACCTGTGGTTAGGGGTGAAAGGCCAATCAAACTTCGTGATAGCTGGTTCTCCCCGAAATGCATTTAGGTGCAGCGTCACGTGTTTCTTGCCGGAGGTAGAGCTACTGGATGGCCGATGGGCCCTACAAGGTTACTGACGTCAGCCAAACTCCGAATGCCGGTAAGTGAAAGCGTGGCAGTGAGACTGCGGGGGATAAGCTCCGTAGTCGAGAGGGAAACAGCCCAGACCACCGGCTAAGGCCCCTAAGCGTGTGCTAAGTGGGAAAGGATGTGGAGTTGCACAGACAACCAGGAGGTTGGCTTAGAAGCAGCCACCCTTGAAAGAGTGCGTAATAGCTCACTGGTCAAGTGATTCCGCGCCGACAATGTAGCGGGGCTCAAGTACACCGCCGAAGCCGTGGCATCTGCGCTCAACTCAGGCCTTCGTGGTCCAGAGGCGCAGGTGGGTAGGGGAGCGTCGTGTGGGCGGTGAAGCCGCGGGGGAACCCAGCGGTGGAGCCCACACGAGTGAGAATGCAGGCATGAGTAGCGAAAGACGGGTGAGAAACCCGTCCGCCGAATGACCAAGGGTTCCAGGGCCAGGTTAATCCGCCCTGGGTAAGTCGGGACCTAAGGCGAGGCCGACAGGCGTAGTCGATGGACAAGGAGTTGATATTCTCCTACCGGCGAAGAACCGCCCATACCGAGCCCGGTGATGCTGACCGCCCAAACCTGCCCATCGACCCTTCGGGGTCACCGGGCAGGGGCGCGCGGGACCCAATCCGGTAGTAGGTAAGCGTATTAACAGGGGTGACGCAGGAAGGTAGCCCGGCGTGGCGATGGTAGACCACGTCCAAGGCTGTAGGCCGTCGGGTAGGCAAATCCGCCCGGCACACAGGCTGAGAGCTGACGGTGAGCGCACAAGCGCGAACTGGGTGATCCTATGCTGCCAAGAAAAGCCTCGACGCGAGGTTCTAGCCGCCCGTACCCCAAACCGACTCAGGTGGTCAGGTAGAGAATACTAAGGCGATCGAGAGAATCGTGGTTAAGGAACTCGGCAAAATGCCCCCGTAACTTCGGGAGAAGGGGGGCCCGAAGCGTGAACACCCTCGCGGTGGGAGCGTGGACGGCCGCAGAGACCAGGGAGAAGCGACTGTTTACTAAAAACACAGGTCCGTGCGAAGTCGCAAGACGATGTATACGGACTGACGCCTGCCCGGTGCTGGAAGGTTAAGAGGACGGGTCAACCCTTCGGGGTGAAGCTCAGAATTTAAGCCCCAGTAAACGGCGGTGGTAACTATAACCATCCTAAGGTAGCGAAATTCCTTGTCGGGTAAGTTCCGACCTGCACGAATGGCGTAACGACTTCTCCGCTGTCTCAACCGCGAACTCGGCGAAATTGCACTACGAGTAAAGATGCTCGTTACGCGCAGCAGGACGGAAAGACCCCGGGACCTTTACTATAGCTTGGTATTGGTGTTCGGTGCGGCTTGTGTAGGATAGGTGGGAGACTGTGAAGCCCGTACGCCAGTGCGGGTGGAGTCAACGTTGAAATACCACTCTGGCCGCTTCGGATGTCTAACCTCGGTCCGTGATCCGGACCAGGGACAGTGCCTGGTGGGTAGTTTAACTGGGGCGGTTGCCTCCTAAAATGTAACGGAGGCGCTCAAAGGTTCCCTCAGCCTGGTTGGCAATCAGGTGTCGAGTGCAAGTGCACAAGGGAGCTTGACTGTGAGACTGACAGGTCGAGCAGGGACGAAAGTCGGAACTAGTGATCCGGCGGTGGCTTGTGGAAGCGCCGTCGCTCAACGGATAAAAGGTACCCCGGGGATAACAGGCTGATCTTGCCCAAGAGTCCATATCGACGGCATGGTTTGGCACCTCGATGTCGGCTCGTCGCATCCTGGGGCTGGAGTAGGTCCCAAGGGTTGGGCTGTTCGCCCATTAAAGCGGTACGCGAGCTGGGTTTAGAACGTCGTGAGACAGTTCGGTCCCTATCCGCTGCGCGCGCAGGAAACTTGAGAAGGGCTGTCCCTAGTACGAGAGGACCGGGACGGACGAACCTCTGGTGTGCCAGTTGTTCCGCCAGGAGCACCGCTGGTTGGCTACGTTCGGAAGGGATAACCGCTGAAAGCATCTAAGCGGGAAGCCTGCTTCAAGATGAGGTTTCCATACCCTACGGGGTGAGAGGCACCCAGCAGAACACTGGGTCGATAGGCCGGACGTGGAAGCGGGGACGAAAGACCCGTGCAGCTGACCGGTACTAATCAGCCGACAACTTCAACACCAAACACTCTTGTGCTACGCGTCCACTGTGCGGTTCCCGAACCACCAACACCACACCCC
>NZ_JBJXVU010000024.1:0-1086 GCF_046159675.1 Cellulosimicrobium sp. RS
GTTGCTACGAGTCCCTCTTCGCGAGGTGGGCGTTGAGGGCGGTGCGATCGGCGTCGCCGTCGCGGTCGGCTTGGCGGCCTGGGCGGTGGACGGTGCGATTCGTCGTCCGCGGGTCCATTGGACGGCGACGACGATCGCGCGATCAGGTCGGGGGCTCGCCGGCTCCCCAGGCGATGGAGCTGCCGTCGGCTTGGTCGTCGAGCAAGGTGGTGGTGGCGGTGTATCCGATGGATGCCCACCAGTCGGCGGCGAGGATCTGCTGGTCGGCTATGACGGCGACGCCGAAGAACGCGTGGAACGCCATGGCGATGAGCAGGATGAGCGGGCGGATGGGGTAGGCGGCGCGGGTGGGGCCGGGGTCGATCCCGGGGACGACCCAGAAGAACAGGTACCCGCACCGGTGGTCCGCGGTCAGGGCGGCGCCGTCTACCGGGTGGTCTCGAGCGCAGGCACAGCAGGCTTCTCGCGCTCGGGCGTCGCGCGGGGGCGACGGTGCGCGCGCACCACCGTGATGGCGACGGCGACCACGAACAGGACGAACCCCACCCAGACCATCACCTGGGTGACGTTGAGCCCCGCCCCGTCCGAGCCCGGCGTGCGCCCGCCGTCACGGCCCGTCGCGGTGACGAGCAGGACGACGACGATCGTCGCCGAGACCGCGAGGCGACCGACCCAGCGTCCGGCCGTGTCCAGCGCGGACCGCCCGGGCGTGCGGGCCGGCGCGAGCAGCCGCACCAGGAGCAGCCCGGCGACGGGCAGCTGCAGCAGCCAGATCGTGGTGCGGAACGCCCCGTCGTACCAGACGTTCGTCCCGTACAGCAGGGTGTGCCACACGCTCAGCACGTACACGAGGATGATCGAGGCGTGTAGCGCCTGCCACACGCGCGGGCCCATCCACCGGCGCGCGTAGAACGCCAGGCCGAGCGGGATCGACAGGTACAGCGCCAACAGCCCGATCAGGATCGCGATCTGCCCCGTGCCCGAGGAGTAGCCGCCCGGTACGAATACGTCCACGAACGCGCCCCACAGCAACGCCGGCGTCGAGAGTCCGTCCGCGTTCTCCCGGACCAGCTCGGCGAAGAACCA
>NZ_JBJXVU010000025.1:0-931 GCF_046159675.1 Cellulosimicrobium sp. RS
ACTGCGCCGGGTCCTGGACAAGACCGGGATCGACGCGGCGATCGCCACCGTGGTCATCACCGACGACGACCAGGCCCAGGCCCATGGCTTCCACGGATCGCCCTCGTTCCACGTCGACGGACGCGACCTGTTCCCTGTGCCCACGGTGCGCCCTGGCGTTGCGTGCCGCGTCTACCCCACGACAGCGGGACTGCGCGGCGTGCCCGACGACCACTCTCTGACCGCCGCCCTCATGGACCGCGTCGGGCGCTGACCCGCGCTCGTCCACCGCCGCGACCTACGGCGCCGGCCCCCGCGCCTGTGCCGGGCGACGCGGTCGGTGCCGGTGGACCGCCCAGCCCGTGAGCGGTGCCCCGACCACCGTCGGCAGGACCCAGAACGACCAGTCCGGCAGCCGTTCCCAGATCGGCAGGTGCGGGCCGTTGTCGACGTAGAACGCGGTCAGCATCGCGATGTACGCCAGACCCATCCACGCGATGTGCGCCCCGTCGCTCTCACCGCGGCGCCGGTTGCGCCACCCGAGGAGCACGGCGGCCAACGCGATCCCCCCGAGCGCGGCCAGGTGGACGGTTGCCGGCCAACGGATCACCACCATGACGACCATCGACCCGAAGAGAGCGGCGATCCCACCGAGGAACACGCGACCAGCCCCGACGTGCCACCGACCGCCCTTGCGCGCGAGCATCGCGACCAGCCCCGCGAGCACCGCCGTGACGCCCGCGGCGATGTGCACCAGCAGAGCGAGGTCGAACACCGGACCCGCGTCCGGCTCCGGCAACCCCGGGATGTCGATCATGGTCGCCTCCGACGCCCGAGCATCCGATCTCAGCGTCTCACCGACCGGCCCGCCGCACCCCCGCCGCTTCTCGCACGAACTTGGCGACTTCCTACAAGGTTGTCAGACACCGCAAAACTGACCGTTTTCCGTACG
>NZ_JBJXVU010000026.1:0-923 GCF_046159675.1 Cellulosimicrobium sp. RS
CGGACCGTCGCGGTCGAGGGCGCGGAGCAGGCGCGGCTCCAGCAGCCGTCCGCCGGGTCGGGCGACGTCGTCGTCGCGACGACCGACGCGCTCGTGACCCAGCCCCTGAAGGGCGGCGACGCCCAGCGCCGCGCCGCCCAGGGCGTCCCGGCCGCCCCGGTGCGCCTCGGGTCGTGCACGTACGGGGCGTGGGCCTCGACCGGCCAGGTGATCCGCGACTGCGAGGGCACCGACCGCGACGTCGACGAGCGCCTCGAGGGGCTCGATCCCCAGACCCGCCTGGAGTACCGGGTGAACCGGCAGGTGATCGTGCTCAACGACCTGTCGGCGGGGACGTTGTGGATGGCGGCGGACGAGTACCAGAAGGTCGACGACTGGGACGTCCAGATGCCGGAGGAGGCCGAGGGCGAGGAGGCCGACGCGGAGCTGACGAATCCCGAGCAGGTGGACCAGTTCATCGCGGACCGGTCCCAGCCGAACCGGCCGCCGCAGCCGAAGGACGACGCGTTCGGGGTGCGTCCGGGGCGCACGACGATCCTGCCGGTGCTGGGCAACGACGTGGACCCGGACGGGGACGTGATGACGGCGTCGCTCGTCGGGGACTCGCCGTCGAACGCGACCGTGCAGACCATCATGGGCGGCGCCGCGCTCCAGGCCGTGGTCCCCGAGGACGCCGAGGGCACGGGGTCGTTCCGGTACTCCGTGTCCGACGGCCGCGGCGGCGTCGCCGAGGCGGGCGTCACCCTCAAGGTGTCCCCCTGGGGCGAGAACGCTCCCCCCGAGCAGACCGGCGACCCGGTCCTGCGCGTCGCCCAGGGCGGCGCCGCGACGATCAAGGTGCTGCCCTTCTTCAAGGACCCGGACGGCGACGACCTGTACCTCGCGTCGGCGGCCGCGACGGTCGCGGGCGACGACGTGCGCTC
>NZ_JBJXVU010000027.1:0-645 GCF_046159675.1 Cellulosimicrobium sp. RS
GGGTCGTGCTCGCCGACCGGGTGTCGTGCGGCGGGGTCGTCAGGGGACGATGAGCCCGGCGGTCTGGGTCTTGGCGCGCTGGAGGCGGGCCTCGGCGTCGGACCAGTTGACGAGGTTCCACCAGGCGGTGACGTAGTCGGCGCGCACGTTCTGGTAGTCGAGGTAGTAGGCGTGCTCCCAGACGTCGAGCAGGACGATGGGGGTCAGGCCGAGGGTGAGGTTGCCCTGCTGGTCGTAGAGCTGGACGGTGATGAGCTTCTGGCCGATGGAGTCCCAGGCGAGGATGGCCCAGCCGGAGCCCTGGACGCCGGCGGCGACGGCGGCGAACTGCTTCTTGAAGGCGTCGAAGGAGCCGAAGTGCTCGTCGATCGCGGCGCCGATCTCGCCGGTGGGCTCGCCGCCGCCCTCGGGGGAGAGGTTGGTCCAGAAGGCGGAGTGGTTGACGTGGCCGCCGAGGTTGAACGCGAGGTTCTTCTCGTGGAGGTTGATCGCGGCGAAGTCGCCGGACTCGCGGGCCTCGGCGAGCTTCTCCAGGGCGGTGTTCGCGCCGGTGACGTAGGCCTGGTGGTGCTTGGAGTGGTGCAGCTCCATGATCCGCCCGGAGATGTGCGGCTCGAGCGCACCGTAGTCGTAGGACAGCTCGGG